>NZ_LMAZ01000002.1:367370-502959 GCF_003444685.1 Pseudomonas abyssi
GGGACTGGATTCCGTGCACGCTTGACCATCGCTGATCATTCCCACGCTCCGCGTCCTGCTGAGGGGTGACGCCAGTAGCACCTTAGCTCGCCGTAAAGGCGAAAAGCTGACCTGATAAAAACAGGCTGCTAAAAGCCATTTACTGCCAGCCGCACCAAACCACCGGAGCGTCAATCAACCGTGCTTGCCGCCACCCAGACAATTGGGCGAGTCCGGCGCCTGCTGACGTTGCTGCCATTCTTCTGCCGTGTAGGTATGCAGAGCCAGGGCGTGAATGCGCTGCATCAGCTCACCGAGGGCGCGGTAGACCGCCTGGTGCCGTTTTACGGCGTTCAGCCCGGCAAAGTCCTCGCTGACGATCACCGCCTTGAAGTGCGATTCCGAACCCGGCGGCACACTGTGCATGTAGCTTTCGTTGGTCAGCTCAAGATGACTGGGCTGCAGCGCCTGCAGCGCCTGGTGCAGGGCTTCCTGGGTGGTGGACATGGCTGTCTCCTGTGGCGGTTTCACGGCCCGCTAGTCTAACTCAGGAACCCGCCGGTGGTGGCGTCACGCTCAGGCGCCGCAGGCGACGTTGGCGCAAATTCTGAATCAGGCTGGGCGCCAGTGCGATCAGCGCCGAGCCCAACACCACCAGCAACGCGCCGACATAGGCCAGGTTATTGAGCACTTCCGGCTCGATCAGCCCCGGCCAGAGCATCGCTCCGAGCGCGACCATAGAAAAGGTAAACAACGGCGTGGTCGTCACCGTCGCACTGACCCGCGAGGCCTCCCAATGCGCCAGCGCCTCGGCAAAGGCGCCGTAGGCCACCAGGGTATTCAGGCAACAGCCCACCAGCAACCAGGCCTGCAGACTGCTCAAGGACAACACCTGCGCTGGACTCGCCAACGGCCAGATCAGCAGCGCACAGGACAGGTAGATCACCATCATCACGGTGACCGACGACCAGACCGTCAGCAGCTGTTTCTGTGCCAGTCCGTAAAGCGCCCAGCTGAACGCCGAGGCCAGCGCAATCAGAATACCCAGTGTGTAGCTGCTCATCTGTGACAGCAGCTCAGCCAGACGCTGATTGAAGAACAGCACAAAACCCGGCAGCAACACCAGCAGGCCCAGCACCTGTCCCAAACCAAAGCGCTCGCGAAATACCAGCATGCTGCCCAGCATCAACATCACTGGCGCGGTCTGGATGATCAGTTGCATGGTGCCTGCGGACAGCCGGTTCAGCGCCATCAGGTACAGCACGTAGTTGAAGGCCAACCCCAGAATGGCAACCACCAGCAACCCGCGATTACGCCCGGACAGGGCCATGATCGAGGGCAGGCGTCGCTTGGCGGCCAGCCAGCAGAACAGGACCAGTCCGGCACTGAGCAAGCGGTACCAGGTCACGGTGTAAGGATCCATGACCTGCAGCACCTGCTTGAGCATGATCGGCAGTACGCCCCACAACAGGGTGGTGGTCAGCGCCAACAGAAAACCATAAAGCCAGCGCCCGGAAGACACGTGCATGGAGATAACTCGAGGAAGGGGGAAGAAGACACCATTGTAGAAAGGCGCAGCAGTTGCCGACAGAGACAGTTTGCTCCGGCAACTGTACCGGTCAGCCGGTCTCTTCCTCACCGGTGACCCTATGCCAGAGCCGCCGTTGCTCATCGGGTTCGACCCGGTAGCGCGCCCAGCGCACAAACTCGCTGACCCGGCAGATACCGTTGCCACCCTCACCGGCGCCCTTAACGATACGATAACGCACCCGCCCCGCTCGGCCGGGCCGATTGACCACCTGCTGTACTTCGCGCACGGACCAGTTACTTCCGGGAAGCCCGTTGCTGTAGTAGGCACCGGCGACCAGGTCTGCGGCAGCCACGCCCTTGCTCTGGGCGTTGTTGTTGGCCAGTTCGACCAACCGCAGCAGATCATCAAACTCGATATCCATGTAGGCGTTCATCTGCTTGAGCGCATGTTCAAAGTCTTCAGGAGCGATGCCCGGCGCGCGTGAGACCTGGTGACGAACCAGCGGCAGAGGATAGCGCCGCCCCTCAAACAGGGCATTGAAGGCCACGGCGAACAGCACGATCACCAGCACATCGAGCAAGATCGGATACACCACGAAGGCAAAGCCGGCCTCGGTGATCTGCGGCCCACCCAGCACGACAATCATCGCTGTGGCGCTGCCCGGCGGGTGCAGGCAGCGGGCATACATCATGACGACGACGCTGCCGCCCACCGCCAGCGCGGCCAGCCAGAAGCCGGGCGGCAGCCACTGCACGCAGGCCACGCCAAAGGCCGCAGACAGGACATGCCCGCCAATCACCGACCAGGGCTGCGACAACGTGCCGTGCGGCATGGCAAACACCAGCACCGCGCTGGCGCCCATGGAGCCGGTGACCCAGAGCGCGGCCTCGGCCATGACCAGATGCGTGACCCCGTACAGCAGAATCAACGCGAGCGTCGTCCCGAGCGCAGACACCAGCTTTTCCCGGTGACTGGTGCTGTCCGGCCGCCAGCCTAGAAAGCGCAGCCCTCTGCGCAACCACCGCACCCGCATCACCCGCACGCCCTCTCCCTATCACTGTCAGCGGCCATGATACCCGAGACAGCCCCCAGTAACCTGTCATTCAGAACCCTGACTGCTATGCTGGCAGCTCATTTGCCAAAAGGAGAGCCACTATGACCGACCTCGCAGACCGTACACTGGTCCAGGGCCAGCCAGTACTCAACGAGGCAGAGATCCACCGACAGCTGGCCGCCCTGCCCGACTGGTCGCTGGTCACCCAGGCTGAGGTGCCCCGCATCAAGCGGGCCTACAGCTTCCCTGACTTTGCCAAGGCCCTGACCTTCGTCAACCAGGTTGGCGCACTGGCCGAGCAGCAAAATCATCATCCGGCCCTGCTGCTGGAGTGGGGCAAGGTCACCGTCAGCTGGTGGAGCCACGATGCCGGTGGCGTCCATCTGAACGACCTGATCATGGCAGCAAGGACCGAGCGCCTGTACCAGTAACCAACACCGGTCCTCGTTCGGCTCTTGAGAAGCGCCGATCTTGATTCCGCGTGCCGGCATGCAGCTCACTGTGTCGCGCTGCACGCTCGGGCCCTCGCAGAGGGCGCGTGGAATTGATCCGCGCCTCTCTTGTAGCCAATTTATCTAACACCGTCACATACCTGACATCGACGGCTCACCACGCCGTGCTATAAATAACACTGGGTGGAGGCCACAACCTCCCCCTTGGTGCCAACTCCAACCAGGAGCACGCACATCAAGGCGCCCACAAGGCGCCCGCCCAATAAAAACAAGAAGGCGTATGCCATGAAACCGTTTTATAAGGCCAAGTGGTCCACCGTGGCCCTGGTCGTGCTTGCAACCTGGTTGCTGCTGATTTTGCCCAATCTGAGCTGATGCCCGGATACAATGGCGCCCACGCCCAGCAGCCCGGAGCCATTGTGAGCCACACCCCTGTCGAATCTGCCGACCTGACCTGGATGGATGGCGACCAGCCGTTCTCCACCCGTTTTGCCGATGTCTACTTCTCGCGCGAAAGCGGTCTGGACGAAACCCGCCATGTGTTTCTGCGGCACAATCAATTGGCCGATCGCTGGGCCGCGCTCGACGCGGGTGCGCACTTTTGCATTGCTGAAACCGGCTTTGGCACCGGTCTCAACTTTCTGGCCGCCTGGCAACTCTGGGATACCTGCGCGCCTCAAGACGCCTGCCTGCACTTTGTCAGCACAGAAAAATACCCGCTCAGCCCGACAGACATGCAGCGTGCGCTGGCTATCTGGCCAGAGCTGGCCGCCTACGCCAGCGAACTGCTTGAGCAGTATCGCGACCTGACCGCCGGTTGGCAGCACTTTTCTCTGGCACACGGACGCGTCACCCTGACCCTGCTGATCGGCGACCTGTTTGACACGCTGCCGCAACTGGACGCCGGCGTTGACGCCTGGTTTCTCGATGGCTTTGCCCCCGCCCGCAACCCCGACATGTGGCAGCCCGCGCTCTACCAGCGCATGGCCGCGTTATCGCGCCCGGGAGCGACCGTCGCCACCTTCACCAGCGTAGGCGACGTGCGTCGAGGCCTGCAGACAGCCGGTTTTACCATGCGCAAGGTCAAAGGTTTTGGGCGCAAGCGGGAAATGCTCTGCGGCCAGCTGGAACAGACGCCGGAGGCAGGCTGGCAGGCGCCCTGGTTTGCACGCCCCGGCGGGACCAGCGAGCGCCAGGCGGTGGTCATCGGCGGCGGACTGGCTGGCGCCTGCAGCGCCCATGCGCTGGCACGACGCGGCTGGCAGGTAACGCTGCTGGAGCGCGAAGCAGACGTCGCCCAAGGCGCCTCGGGGAATCCGCAGGGCATTCTGTACTGCAAGCTGTCCCCGCATCATCCGCCGCTGTCGCGCTTTATTCAGAGCAGCTATCAGTACAGCTTGCGCCTGCTGACACGAACGCTGCCGCAAAACCAGGACACCTGGCAGCAATGTGGCGTACTCCAGCTCGGCGGCGACGAGCGCGAACAAAAACGCCAGCAGGGGCTGGCCAGCCAGGGCTATCCAGCGAGTTTTCTGCACGCCATGACGGCCGAGCAGGCCAGCGCACTGGCTGGTGTGCCCATTGAACAACCCGGGCTGTTCTTTCCTGGCGGCGGCTGGGTCAGCCCTCCGCGCCTGTGTGAGGCGCTGCTGCAGCATCCATTGATCAGTGTGCACCCCTATCGCCATGCGATTGAATTGCAGCACTGCGCAACGCACTGGCAGATCCTGGATGCACAGGGCAGTGTGCTGGCCGAGGCACCTCGGGTCATTCTCTGCTGCGCCCATGACACCGCCGCGTTTGAGCAAACGGCGCACCTGCCGCTCAAGGCCATTCGCGGCCAGCTCACCCATTTGCCGACCAATACGCAAAGCGCAGAGCTGCGGACCGTGCTGTGCGCCGACGGCTATATTTCCCCCAGCCGCCAGGGCAGTCATCACCTTGGCGCAAGCTTTCGCTTTGACCGGCTGGACCTGCAGCCCAGCGAGGAGGAGAACGCGCATAACCTGCATCTGCTGCAGGCCCTGTCGCCGGCGCTGCATCAGTCGCTGCAGCACACCACGCCCAGTGGCGCCCGGGTTGGCCTGCGCTGTACCGCGCCCGACTATCTGCCGCTGATTGGCCCGGTGGTTGATGCCAACGCCTTCACCGAGCGCTATGCCGCGCTTGGCAACGATGCCAGTCTGCGACCAGACAGCCCTGCACCCTGGCACCAGGGCCTCTACGTCAATGTTGCGCATGGCTCACGCGGCCTGATAAGCGGCCCGCTGAGCGGGGAACTGCTGGCGGCGTGGATGAATAACGAGCCGCTGCCTTTGCCGCGTGAGCTGGCAGAAGCAGTGCATCCCTCACGGTTTCTGCTGCGCCAGCTGATACGCCGCAACGCCACCGACCGTCCGAAACGCCAGCGCCGGGCTGCTGACTGAACCGGCCATGTGCTAGCATCAGGGACAGCACTGCCGCAAAGCAAAAAGCACAATAGAGCGGCTGCCGTACGGATACCACATTCATGCGTCAATGCTGTCTACTCCTGCTGCTCTGGGCATTATCCGGCAGCCTCATCGCAGCGCCGCCCCAGCCGACCGCCATGCAGGCATTGGCGCCGCTCGAGATTACCCGGGACAGCCCACGCATCAACCTCACCAGCCATCTACTGCTGCTGGAAGACCCCGCAGGCAACCTGACAGCCGACCGATTGCTACAAGGCCAGCAGCATCTGCCCTGGCGCCAGGTGCACACTCGTTTTGTCAACGAAGGCAAAAACCATTCGGTATGGTGGCTGCAGTTTGCCCTGCAAAACACCGGTAATGTGCCGGTACAAGGCGTTCTGCAAGTGGATTACGCCCTGCTTGATCAGTTGCACCTGTACCAGCAAACCCCGGACGGTACCCTGCGGGAGCAGACCGGAGGCGACTACCAGCCGTTCGACGAACGTCCGGTAGGCGTCAGCAAGCACTGGTTTGCCCTGGAGCTGACGCCCGGTGTCCATCGTTTCATGTTGCGCGTCGACAGCAGCAGTACCGTTTTCATACCGCTGCACTACGCCAGCTGGCCGGCCAGCAGCGCGCAGCTGGAAACCAGCATGCTGTTGCACGGCCTGTTCTATGGCGTACTGCTGGGGCTGCTGGCCTACAACCTGTTTCTGCTCAGCTCCCTGCGCGAGAAAACCTATTTCTGGTACCTGCTGTACCTGCTGAACATGGTGTTGTTCATGGCGGCCTTCGATGGCCTGGCCTGGAAGTGGATCAATGCCAGCGTGTCCGTGCAAACGCTGACTATTTACACCCTGATGTTTCTGCACTGTGCGGTGTCTACCCAGTTCAGCCGCTACTTCCTGCATACCCGCGAGCAGTTCCCGCAACTGGACCTGCTGCTTCGCAGCAAGATCCTGCTGGTGCTGCTGGCCATGATCAGCCTGCCGCTGATCAGCGTTGACCTGTACAACAACATGGCCAGCCTGACGGTACTGATCAGCTCCATCGTGCTGTTATTCAGCGGGTTGTATGTCTGGCGCCGAGGCTTTCGCTACGGCTCCTACTACACCCTGGCCTGGAGCCTGCTGCTGATCTCCCTGGTGCTGTCAACAGCCGGCTCACTGGGTTACGAGCTGCCAGGCATTCCGTACGGTTCGCATTGGGTCAAGATTGGCACTTGCGCCGAAATGATCCTGCTGTCTCTGGGTCTGGCTGACCGCATCAATGCGCTGAAAGAGGCGCGCTTTCACGCCGATGAGTCAGCGCGTCAGGCGCGCCTCGAAACCCGGGCCCAAGGGCGCTTTCTGGCCCGCATGAGCCATGAGATTCGCACCCCGATGAACGGTGTGCTGGGCATGCTGCAACTGCTCGGTGATACCCGCTTGGACAATCGTCAGCGCTTTTATCTGGATACCATCAGCAAGTCAGGCCAGACCCTGCTGACCGTCATCAACGACATTCTCGACTTTGCTCGCCTTGAATCAGGCAAGGTGGAGCTGGAACAGCTCCCCTTCGACCCGGAAGAGCTCGCCTCCGATGTGACCGGACTGTTCACCGCCCAAGCGTTGGAGAAACGCCTGGCACTGTACTGCAGTGTGGCCCCTCACCTGCCCCGCCAGTTGCAGGGTGACCCAACGCGCCTGAAGCAGATCCTGATGAATCTGCTGAGCAACGCCTTCAAGTTTACCGAGCAAGGTCACGTCAGCCTGCACCTGGACGGCCGCCCTGCCGGTGGCGAGCGTGATCTCTGGCTGCTGGAATGCACCATACGCGACACCGGTATCGGTATTGCGGAGCAGGCCCAGAGTCAACTGTTCAACTCCTTTACCCAGGCCGACAGCAGCACTACACGGCGTTACGGTGGTACCGGCCTGGGCCTGGCAATCAGCCAGGAACTGGTGCGCCTGATGCAAGGCGACATCACCTTGCAGAGCACCCAGGACGAAGGCACCAGCATCCGGGTGCAGGTGCCGCTGAGAGCAACCGAACTCCAGGCGCCCCGCCCTGACACGCCACCGGTTGCCGCGCTGATTGCGCGTCAGAGCGATGCGCAGCTGAGCTATCGCCTGCAGCTTGAGCGCGTTGGCTATCGGGTCATCTGCCAACCGGACGGCGCAGCCAGTGACTGCGAATTGATGATGATCGACTGCCAGGGTATTGCTGTTGATCAGCTGCAACCCCTGATAACCGACGGGCAGACGCCGATTTTGCTGCTACGCGCAGCAGACGACCACCGCCCCCTGTTACCCGGCAAAGGCGTGCTGCTGGAGCAGACAACGCCGCTGCTGCCCGCTCAACTCCGTGAGCTGTTGCGCCAACTGCTTGCCCCCCAGCCCGCCAGCGACGAGCCGCCGAGTAGCAGCGGCCAGCCACCGGTTGTCAGAGGCCATCTACTGGTTGCCGAAGACAACCCGGTGAATCAGCTGGTCGTGCGCAGCCTGCTGGAAAAGGCGGGTTACAGCGTAGAAATTGCCGAGAACGGCGCAGAGGCCGTGCAACGCTACCGCGATGCCCCGGCCAGCTACAGCCTGATTCTGATGGACTGTGAGATGCCGGTTCTCGACGGGTTTGAGGCCACCAGACGCATTCGCGCGCATGAGCAGCGCGAGCACCTGGCGCGCATTCCTGTTGTTGCGCTCACAGCCCATGTTCTCGACAGCCACCGGTTGGAAGGCATGACCGCCGGCATGGATGACTACCTGGCCAAACCCGTCGAGAACGAACAGTTGTTTGCCTGCCTGCGCCGCCTGATCAAGCCAGCAGCCCTATGACCCCCTCCACCAGCAACTTACCACCGGTCAGTAGCAGAAACACATAGCACAGCTGATAGATGAGCTTCTCGTTGCTGCGCTGCAGCAACCAGTAGCCACAGCGCACACCGATCGGCGCCAAGGGCATCAACACCAGCGAGGTCAGCAGGTTTTCACTGGAGAACTGCCCGAGGTAGAGATAGGCCGGCACCTTTACCCAGTTCACCAACGTGAAGAATACCGCCAGGGTGCCCATCAGCAGGGTTTTTTCCAGCCGTTGGGGCAGCATGTACACATTGATCGGCGGGCCGCCCGCGTGAATGCCAAAGCTGGTAAAACCAGATAGCATGCCCCAAAAGCGCCCGCGCCAGGCATTCGCCGGCCGCGCTTGCTGCTGATCGCGGCGCCACCAGGCATTGATCACAAAGCTGACCGCAATCACCCCGATCAACAGCCGGATGTGCTGCTCATTCATCAAGCGAAAGGTCAGCGCGCCGATCAGCACACCGACTATCGCCGCTGGCAGAATGATGCGCAGGTTGGTGCGGTCCCAGCGACCACGGAAAGTGCGCAAGGCGACCAGGTCCATCAGGCAAAGAATCGGCAACAGGATCGCAGCGGCCTGCTGCGGCGCCACCACCAATGCCATCAGCGGCACCGAGACAATGGCGATGTTGCCGCCAAACCCGCCCTTGGCGATGCCGTACAGCAACACGGCAGGAATGGCACAGAGATAGAAAAACGGGTCGGTAATCATGGCACAACGATAGGCTGACAAAGGCGCCAAGTGTACCATTGACGCCCCGACGTCAGCTGAGAATCAGACGTATGTTGATCCCCTACCAGATGCTTGAACCCGCCACCCTCGACGCCCTGCTCGAGGACTTTGTAACCCGCGACGGCACCGACAACGGCTTTGACGACAGCCTTGAGCGCCGGGTTGCCCAGGTACGCCGCATGCTGGAAAAAGGCGAGGTACTGATCGTATTTCACCCGGACACCGGAGACGTCAGCCTGGCGCACCGCCACAGCATTCCCGCCGACATGCTGCGCGATGCGCAGCTGTGACATATCAGCGCAGAAGCCACCCCTCGATACCGCCAGTGCTTGGAGGCTGACGCCGCAGCGGCTAACATAAGTCTCTTTCCGTGCGGTCGAGTGAGGTAATAATGAAAACGTTTGCAACCTGGGCCCTGGGTGGCCTGCTTGGCCTGAGCAGCATCTCGGCACTGGCCTGTACCCCAGAGGAAGCCATCGCCAAGGGCGAGCACCTTGCTCAGTTGATCTATGACCGAACCAAGGACCAGCCCGGCAAGGCCGAAGAACTGAACGCCCGCCTCAAGGCGCTGCAAGAGCAAGACCCGGCCAACGGCCGTTACGACTCCTGCCAGGGCTATCAGCGCATCATCGACGAGCTGAACGCTGAAGACGCCGCCGCAAAAGCCGCGCAAGAAAATCAATAAATTCGATACGAATAACGCATATTTTGCGTTATTCAATCAAATTATCTGCTTATAGAATGGCGCATAACCTGATTGAGGAGATGCGCCATGACCACCTATCGTACCCTGCTGGATAGCCGTGTCGGCCAACCCGCCGCCGACGGTGACGGTGTGCGCCTGACCCGCGTATTCGGCGGCCCAGACGCCCGCCAGCTTGACCCCTTTCTGATGCTTGATGAGTTTGGCTCCGACGAGGCAGCCGACTACATTGGTGGCTTTCCGTCGCACCCGCACCGTGGCTTTGAGACAGTGACCTACATGCTGGAAGGTCGCATGCTGCACGAAGACCACCTGGGCAACCGTGGCCTGCTCGGCCCCGGCGGCGTGCAATGGATGACCGCCGGACGCGGGATCATCCACTCGGAAATGCCCCAGCAGGACCACGGCACCATGCGTGGTTTCCAGCTCTGGCTGAATCTGCCTGCCGCCGAAAAAATGCAGCCGGCCCACTACCAGGATCTGCCACCCGAGGCGATGCCCACGCGCTCCCTGCCAGGTGGCGGCCAGCTCAAACTGATCGCCGGTAGCCTGGTGCTGGAGGAGCAGACTGTACAAGGCCCCATTCACGGCGGCAGCACCCAGCCGCTGTATGTCGACCTGCACCTGGGCGCAGATGAGCAGGTACAACTGCCCACGCCCGCCGGCCATACCGCCCTGTTGTATGTGTACGAAGGGGCGGTCGCTATCGACGCAGAGGAAAGCTCAGCCACGCTAACGCGCGGCCAGCTTGGTCTGTTAAGCGATGGCGTGGGGGTAAGCCTGACAGCCCAGGCCGCTGGTACCCGGCTACTGTTGATGGCGGCCCGGCCGATCGGCGAGCCCGTTGTCCAATACGGTCCGTTCGTCATGAATACCGAAGCGGAGATAAGACAGGCCGTGCGCGACTACCAGTTAGGTCAGCTCACCGACTGACCGCGCACCTCAGAGAATCTGGGTACGGCCCGCCAGCGCGTGGGCCAGGGTGCCGCCGTCGATGTATTCCAGCTCGCCGCCCAGCGGCACGCCATGCGCAATGCGAGATACCTTGATACCACGGGGGCGCAGCAAGCCGGCAATGTAATGCGCGGTTGCCTCGCCCTCTACGGTCGGATTGGTCGCCAGAATGACTTCGGTCACGGCTCGCCCCTCCAGACAGTCGAGCAGTGCCGGTACGCCGATCTCTTCTGGGCCCATGCCATCCAGCGGAGACAGGTGCCCCTTGAGCACAAAATAGCGGCCGTGATAGCCGCCAGCCTGCTCTACCGCCCAGACATCAGCGGGGCTCTGCAGCACACAGAGCAGGCTGTCGTCGCGACGCGGATCACTGCACAGCGAACAGATCTCGGTCTCGCTCAGGGTGCGGCAACGTTTGCAATAGCCCACCCCGTCAATGGCAGCCTGCAGCGCCTGCGCCAGATGGGCTGCTGCCGGACGATCACGCTCCAGCAGGTGCAACGCCATGCGCTGCGCCGTCTTGGGACCAACCCCAGGCAGGCCGCGAAGGGCGTCGACCATCTGCCGGATAAGCGGACTGAAGGCCATGGATCAGAACGGCATCTTGAAGCCGTCGGGGAGATTCATGCCCCCGGTGAAGCCGGCCATCTTTTCCTGATTGGTCTGCTCCAGCTTGCGCACCGCATCGTTGATGGCGGCGGCGATCAGATCCTCGAGCACTTCTTTATCTTCCTGCATCAGGCTGTCATCGATGCTGACACGGCGCACATCGTGACGGCCGGTCATCAGCACGGACACCAGACCAGCGCCAGACTGACCGGTGATTTCCATGTTGGCCAGTTCTTCCTGCATCTTGGCCATCTTTTCCTGCATTTGCTGGGCCTGCTTCATCAGGCCTGCCATGCCACCTTTCATCATGACGCTATCCTCGTAGTTCAGTTGACGGGGGCATCCAATGGACGGATGCTTCCTTCACAAATATGGGCGGCGAAGTCACTTTGCAAGCGTTGCACCAGGGGATCGGCGACGATACTTTGCTCGGCAGCGCGCTGCCGGGCCGCCTTGCGTCTGGCCGCAGCCACAGCAGGCGTTTCCTGAGTAGGCGCTGCCACCTCGACCAGCAGTTGCACCGGTTGCTCCTGCACAGTGCCAATGGCCTGCTCCAGCCGCTTGCGATGATTCTCGTTGTACAGGGCACTGTGCCCCGGGTCCAGATGCAGGGTCCAGGTCCCCTGCTCGCAGGCCACCAGCTGACAGTGCGCCGCGATGCTTTGGGTCAGACCGGTCAGCCCCAGGCGTTCGAACAGCGCCAGCCATTCGGCCGCTAGGCCACTGGCCGGTGGCAAGTCACTGATGGCGTCTTGTGCTTCCTCGGCAGCGGCCTGCTCTTCGGCATCCGGTAGCTGCCAGTCGTCGATATATTGGGCGACGTCCAGTTCATCTTCATCGCGCTCACCCATCCCGCTGTCATCCGGCGGCGGGCCATCCATCCAGTCGGCGGGCGGCTCATCCTGCGGCGGCTTGATCGGCGTGGTCGAGCTGATCGGGTGGCTGACCGGATCGGGCTTCGCCTGCGCCGCTTCCGGCTCAGGCTCAGGCTCAGGTACGACGGACTTAGCTGCTTCGGGTTCGGGCTCAGGCGCTGCTCCTGACGGCTCGACCGCAGGTGCAGGTGCAGGTGCAGGTGCAGGTGCAGGTGCAGGTGCAGCAGTATGAGACTCGACAGCTGCAGCAGGCGCAACAACGGGCGCTGCGGCTGCCGGGGTCGTCTCGGGTTCAGTCTTGGCCGGACTGGACCCCGTCGACTTTTCCGGCGCGTCGCCGGGCGGCACCACCTGCCCCGCTGGCCGAACATCAGCCAATGTGCCAGGCCGGAAGGCCAGCATCCGCAGCAACGCCATTTCCAGGCCGCCACGTGGCTCTGGGGCCAGCGGCAAATCACGGCGCCCGTGCAAGGCCAGTTGATAGAACAGCTGCACGTCCTCGGCACTGACCTGCCCGGCCAACGCCAGCACACGCTGCTGATCACCCAGACTGTTATCGGTTGCCTCAGGTACCACCTGGGCCATCGCCACGCGCTGCAACGTCGAAATCAGCTCGGCCAGCACCCCGGAAAAGTCCGCGCCCTGCTCTGCCAGCTCGGCTACTGCCGCCATCAGGGCTCGCGCGTCACCAGCGATCAGCGCTTCCAGCACAGAAAACACCTGGCCGTGGTCGATGGTGCCGAGCATGTTGCGTACTTCGGCCACCTGCAACTGGCCGTTGCCAAAGGCAATAGCCTGGTCGGTCAGGCTCAGGGCATCGCGCATCGAGCCATCGGCAGCACGCCCCAAAAGCCACAGCGACTCCTGATCAAAACCGATCTGCTCATCGGTCAGAACATGCTGCAGGTGCTCAACCACCTTTTCCGGCGGCATATTCTTCAGGGAAAACTGCAGGCAACGCGAAAGAATGGTGACCGGCAATTTCTGCGGATCGGTCGTAGCCAGCAAAAACTTGACGTGCTCCGGCGGCTCTTCAAGGGTTTTCAGCAGCGCGTTGAAACTGTGGCTGGAGAGCATGTGCACTTCGTCGATCAGGTAGACCTTGAAGCGCCCACGGGTCGGCGCGTACTGCACGTTCTCCAGCAGCTCGCGGGTGTCTTCAACCTTGGTGCGACTGGCCGCGTCGACCTCGATCAGGTCAACGAAGCGACCCTGGTCAATTTCCAGACAGGATGAGCAGGTGCCACAGGGCTCGGAGCTGATCCCGGTCTCACAGTTCAGGCATTTGGCCAGAATCCGCGCGATGGTGGTCTTGCCCACACCGCGGGTGCCGGTGAACAGATAGGCGTGGTGCAGGCGGTTGTTGTCCAGCGCATTGATCAGCGCCTGCAGCACATGGGTCTGTCCGACCATTTCACGGAACAGGCGCGGACGCCATTTGCGGGCAAGTACCTGATAACTCATTGGCTGTGTTCGGTTCCGTCTGCGGTGGGTCGAATGCAAGCGGGTAATGTACCCAAGCAAGGGCTACAATGCGAGTGAAAGACGCCATTTCTCGCCCCTGCAAGCGACAGCTGGCGACAGTCCGCGGGACTGGGGCGAAGGCATGCCCGCTAAACCTGTTCGCCGTTGCGAGACAGTTTCCAGCATGCCAGAGGACGTACCAGCACGATGCCAGCCCTAACAAACCTCACGATCAAACTACGGCTTACCCTCCTGACCGCATCAGCTCTGCTACTGCTGATCATCCTGAGCATCATCTCGGTCAGTGCGATCAATCAGGCCGCACAATCACTGGATACGGTCTACCATGACCGCCTCATCCCGACCGGCCAGCTCGGACGCATCCAGCAGGAATTACAGAATGTCCGAGCCGAACTGCTGTTATCGTTTCAGCACGACCCCAACCAGCCGATGAGCAACAGCCACGACCACCCGGTCAATCGACACCTCGAGGAAGTCAACGGCTCACTCAAGCGTATCGACAGCGACTGGAAAGCGTACCTGGCGACGTACCTGACCCCGGAAGAAAAGCAACTTGCGGGCCAGGCCAGCCAGCAGTTGAGCACGCTGCTGAATCAGGGCGTCAACCCGACACTAACCGCTCTGCAGCGCCAGGATTACGCCAACGCAAACCGCGCCTTGCTGACATCGCTCCAGCCTGCAGCCAGCGCGCTGGACGGAACGCTGGAGCGCATGCTCGCCCTTCAAGTCACTATTGCCGAGCAGGAGTATCAAAAGGCGGAGCAGAGCTACTCCCGGACCCTGATGATCAACATCGCAACCACGCTGGTGGCACTGGCGGTATTGACGCTGCTCTCATGGAGCATCATTCACGGCATCAGCGCGGCCGTTACGAGGCTGGAGCAAGCCAGCACACGTCTGGCCGAAGGTGATCTGACCGCTCGCACGGGTGACCAGAGCAACGATGAGCTGGGCCGCATCAGCCAGGCATTCGACCGCATGGCCGGGCGTTTTCAGCAAACCATCAATCAGGTCGCAGGCTCCAGCAACCAACTCGCGGCGGCGGCCGAGGAAACGTCGGCCATCAGCGTGCAGACAGGCGACGGCGTGCGTCAGCAGCAGCACGAAGTGGAACAGGTGGCGACCGCCATGCACGAAATGACCACCACAGTGCAGGACGTTGCCCGCAACGCCGCCGACGCCGCCGAGTCGTCGCGCCAGGCAGACCAGGAAGCACAGCAGGGCCGGCTGCTAGCCACCCGTACCATCGACGCGATCCAGTCCCTGGCCGAGGAAGTCGAGCGCGCCGCCCAGGTCATTCAGCGGCTGGAACAGGACAGTGACAACATCAGTAGCGTCCTGACGGTTATTCAGGGCGTTGCCGAGCAGACCAACCTGCTGGCACTGAATGCGGCCATTGAGGCGGCGCGAGCCGGCGAGCAGGGGCGCGGTTTTGCGGTAGTGGCCGATGAGGTGCGCGCACTGGCCTCACGCACTCAGCAGTCCACCACTGAAATCCAGTCCATGATCAGCCGCCTGCAGGAAGGCACTGGAGAGGCGGTGAGCGTCATGCAGATCAGCCGCGACAAAGCGCAGCAAGGCGTAGAGGCGGTCGGCCTGGCCAGCGATCGTCTGCTGGCGATCACCGACGCGGTTACCCGCATCAACGACGTGAATGCACAAATCGCCTCCGCGGCAGAAGAGCAGTCTTCGGTTGCCGAGGAAATCAACCGCAATATCACCAACGTCAGTGACATCGGCAAACAGACCCGCACAGCATCGCAGCAGAGCGCGGCCACCAGCGAGGAGCTAGCGCGTCTGGCCAGCGATCTGCAGCAGCTGATCAGCCGCTTCAAGGTTTAAGGTTCCACTGCGGTGCCGGGCTGAATAGACGGCACCGCAGCGAGCACGCCAACCCCAGGTTCTGGCCACCGGGGCATCCCGCCGACGCACACTCACCTGCAGACAGACCTGAAGATTGCCACGCGAAACACAGGCACGCGAAAGAAAACTGCCAAAACGGCAGACAGAGCGAGAAGGAGAACAAAGCGGGGGTGGGAGATTGGAGGCGGCCCCGCAGCCACACCCCGGCACACGATATGACCGCTGCGGCTGCTCCCTTCCGGGCCTGACCGGGTTCACGGCTGATCATTGCGAGGGGACCGACGGGGCCACCATAGCGACCTGAGTGCTGACTGCTCTCAGGCCGCGCTATTGTAACGGCTTATGCTCAAGTTACAACCCGAATATCAGGTTTTGAAGCGACCGACCTGCGCCTGCAGGGTTGAGGCGAGGCGAGCCAGCGCGTTGCTCGCATCGCGGCTTTCCTGAGAGGATTGAGCCGCCTGGTTCGACAGGTCGCGAATACCGCTGATGTTACGGGCGATGTCTTCGGTGGTCTGGCTTTGCTCTTCACAGGCAGCAGCGATTTGCGCCGCCATGTCGTTGATGCGCATCACCGAGGCTGACGTCTCGTTGAGCGAGGTTTCGGTTGCTCCCGCCTTCTCGACACTCTGCCCCGCCAGCTCCGCCCCACGCTGCATGACCGCAACCGCCTGACCGGTACCGGATTGCAGTTTCTGAATCATCTGCTGAATGTCTCGGGTCGAATCCTGGGTACGAGCAGCCAGTGCGCGCACCTCATCGGCCACTACTGCAAAGCCGCGCCCCTGCTCGCCGGCACGCGCCGCCTCAATGGCCGCATTCAGTGCCAGCAGGTTGGTCTGCTCGGCGATGCCTTCAATGACACTGAGCACACCGCCGATCTTGTCTGTGTCCTGCTCCAGGTTGTTGATCACGCCAGCGGCCTCTTCCACGTCTGCAGCGAGGCGTCGCAGGTCATTCATGGTCGCGGACACCACATCAGAAGCAGCGTGGCCTTGACGATCGGCTTCGCGGGCGGCGTCGGCAGTGCTATGGGCGTTATCTGCCACCTCATGGATCGCTGCGCTCATCTCGGTCGCTGCGGTGCTGACCTGATCAACCGCCATGTACTGCTCATTGACCAGTTTTTCCTGGCCGCTGGCAATGGCGCTCATTTCCTCGGCTGCCGAGGCAACCTGGAGCGTGGATTCGGCAACCTGGCGAATCAGCGTCTGCAGCTGCTCGAGAAAGGCGTTGAACGCGCGACTGAGCTCGCCTAGCTCATCGTTGGAATGCACCGCCACACGCTGGGTCAGATCACCCTCGCCATCGGCGATATCACGAATCCGCTGCAGTAGCTCCCGCAGCGGATTAGTAATCAGGCCGGGGAAAAATGCAATCATCAGCAAGCAAACAACAGCACCGATGACCAGCACCACCGAAACTCGAGTGTGGCTTGCTGCGACATCCTCTGCAGCTTCAAGCGCCTCCGCTTCAGCCTGCTCGTTGACCCGCTCGGTCATGCTATTGATCATTTCCCGTGCACGAGTGAACTGTTCGTAGCCCTGGCCGTAGCTGATATCACGGGCCCTGTCTGCATTACCAGATCGAGCTAGGCGAACGTTCTCGAGCGAGGTGGCTTTCCAGACAGCAAATGCCTTGGCGAATTCATCCGCCAGAGCACGCCCTTCCGGCGTTTTGGTAGCAGCAGCGTAACGTGCTATGCGGTCGCTGGCCTGCTGCATGTTATCGGTGAGTTCGGCATCCAGCCCGCTCGAGGACACGCCTTCGATAATGGCCCGCTCGGCAGCCAGGGCCTGATACATGTCACGGTCGGCTTCAAGCACTACCGAGCTGCGTGGCAACAGGTCGGTCGAGACGCGCACCAGGCGCGACTCCACCTTGGAGACAGCCCAAAATGCAGACAACCCCAGAGCAGCAAACAGTGCGGCCAGAATCAGAATGGGAAGGGTTAGTTTCCAGCGGAAGCTCATATCTCGGATCAGGCTAGGCATAACGGTTATCACTCTTGTAGCAGACGCAGGCAGAAAAGGCCGCAGCGGGCCGGTTATTCCCTGAAACAGGCTCGATAGGACTCCGCCTTATCGACAGCAGCCGGGCGTAACCCTTCGCCCCGGGAAACCGTAACGACATCATGTTTCCCTTACACGACACTGACCCACCCTTGTTTCAGTAGCTTGGCCAGCGCTCCTCAATCCCATAATCAAATTATCGGCCAAGGCTCCCCGGGCATTAGCTGTTTTGCGTCAATTTTTTCTCTATTTGGAGTCTAGTCGCAAAAAAGCGCCAACGCCGCTCAAACAAAGATCCAGGAAATCATCAGCGGGATATACACCAGCGCCACCAGCGTGCTGAGCAGCGCTGTGCCAGCGACCTGCCGTGGATGGGTGTCCAGCAGCGTCGCGATCACCACGGTATTGGCGGCAATGGGAGTAATGGAGATCAGCAGAATCGCTTGGTAGACATCCTGTCCGTACAGCTGGGTCACGTGGCTATCGAACCAGCACAGTGCCAAGGCCATCAGCGGCCAGCTGACAAACTTGCCCAGCAACGCCAGCCCGGTAAAGCGCAAGTCACCGGCCAGCCCCTGAAAGCTGAGAATACTCATGCCGATGATCATCATGCCAAAGACGCTGTAAGCACCGCGCAGATTGTCAAACAGCGGTACGAATGCCTCAGGGATCGACAGACCGCTGCTGTTGAGCAACACAGCCAGAAAAAAAGCGTATAGCGACGGCAAGCGCGCGACTTTCAGCAGGCAATCACGAATACCGAAGCGCCCGCGGGCAGCCAGATAGAACCCAACCGAGGTTTCAAATAACGTGGTGCCCAGCATGCAGACGATGTAGATCGACAACCCCTGCTCACCAAACAGCAACAAGGCCACCGGTATGCCGAAATAACCGGTGTTGCCGGTGCCAACGGCGAGCGGAATCATGTTGGCGCCGGACTGCGGAAACCACCGTCTCGCGATCAGCAGGTGCAGCCAGCCCAGCAGGCTGCAGACGCCGAAAGTGAGAAAGGGCAAGGCGATGACTTCAGCGGACAGGGGCGCGCGCATCACACCGGCAAAGACCACCGACGGCGTGACGATATACATCATGATGCCGGCGATATGCCGCCCACTGGCCTCCAGATAGCGTCCGGCCAACCAGCCAAGACCCACCGTGACGTAGAGCGGCAGCAGTTTATACAGCAGGGCAAGAGCAGCCAGCATCTGACGCCTCAGGCAGAAATGAGATAAACCCGTTCAACCAGCGCCTGAATACCCTGGCTGGCAAAAACCGCGTGATCGGCCAGTACATCCTGCTCGTCCAGCAGCTCGATCGAGCAACCTGCGTAGAGTCGTCGTACCTCTTCGTCTGGCACGCTGAAGGGCGGACCCGGGCGCTGCTCCTGAGGATAGTCCAAAGTTACCAGCAGCATCTTCCAGCCGCCCGGCAACAGCTGCCGCAGATGGGCCACGTAGCGCTCGCGCATGGCCGGCGGCAACGCGATCAACGCAGCGCGGTCGTACACTGCCGCCACCTCGGCCACGTGCTCGGGCTGCAGGCCAAAGTAATCACCACACAACAGACTGAAACCACTGCCGCTAGCCACCTCAAAGCTGCCCTGCTGGGTCCACTGCAACGCCAGCTCATGTTCCTCGCCAAAGGCCTCGAGTGCACTGCGCGCCAGCTCGACGCCAAGCACCTGGTGCCCCTGAGCGCGCAGCCAGATCAGATCAAGCGACTTGCCGCACAAGGGCACCAGGACCGACTCTGCCCCGCCAAGGGCCAGGCGCGGCCACCACTGCTGTAACAGCGGGTTGGTTGCCGCCTTGTGAAAGCCTATTTCCCCGCGCTGCCACCGCTCTTGCCAGAATGCTGCGTCCATACTGTCCTCACTACGCACAATGCATTGACTATACAGTAATTTTTTTACTGCACCGGGACAGAGGCGATATAGTGGAGCCGTTCGTACCACCCGCCATCGAGTTGCCCCATGGACTACATCAACACCCTATTCCTGATAGGTGCAGTGCTGCTCTGCTTCAGCGTCCTGGCCAGCTCGCTGTCCTCGCGCCTGGGCATTCCACTGCTGTTGATCTTTTTGGTCATCGGCATGCTCGCGGGTGTCGACGGCATCGGGCGTATTCAGTTTGAGGATGCCAACAGCGCCTTCCTCATAGGCAGCCTGGCGCTCGCCATCATCCTGCTCGATGGCGGTATGCGTACCCGCGTGGAAAACTTCCGGGTCGGCCTCTGGCCGGCCATGTCGCTGGCCAGCCTGGGCGTTCTGATCAGTGCCGCACTGACCGGCGCGCTGACCGCGTGGATGCTCGAACTGCATTGGCTGCAGGGGCTGCTACTGGGAGCCATCGTCGGTTCGACCGATGCGGCGGCGGTATTCTCACTGCTGCAGGGCAAGGGGCTGAACCTCAAACAGCGCGTTGGCGCGACGCTGGAGATCGAATCCGGGTCCAACGACCCGATGGCGATTTTCCTGACCATCACGCTGGTTGAAATGCTCGCCAACGGGCAGACCAGCTTCAGCTGGTCCTTTGCCCTGCTGCTGATCGAGCAGTTTGGCATCGGCGCCCTGTGCGGCCTGGCGGGTGGCTTCGGTCTGGTCTGGCTGGTCAACCGGGTCACCCTGCCCGCCGGCCTGTACCCGCTGCTGATCACCAGCGGCGCCATCATGGTCTTTGCCGCCACCAACAAGATCGGCGGCAGCGGTTTTCTGGCGATCTATCTGACCGGCCTGATTCTGGGCAATAAACGCGTGCGCAACCTGCAGAACATTCTGCAGGTGCAGGATGGAATGGCCTGGCTTAGCCAGATCGGCATGTTCCTGATGCTCGGCCTGCTGGTCACCCCCAGTGAGATGGTCATCATCGCCGTGCCAGCAATCGTGATCGCGCTCTTCCTGATTCTGGTTGCGCGCCCCATCGCCGTGCTGATCTGCCTGGCACCCTTTGTATTCTCCTGGCGGGAGCGGATGTTTATCGCTTGGGTCGGTTTACGCGGCGCCGTGCCCATCATTCTGGCGATCTTTCCGCTGCTGGCCGGCCTGGAACAGGCACAGCTGCTGTTCAACCTGGCCTTCGTCGTGGTGCTGGTATCGTTGCTGTTGCAGGGCTCATCCCTGCCGTTGGCAGCGCGGCTGTGCAAGGTAGAGATTCCCCCCCAGCCCGAACCATTGCAACGCACCAGCCTGGACACCGCCATCGAGGGCGACTTTGAGCTGTTGATCTACCAACTGGACAACGCCAACTGGTGCGTCGGTGTCGCCCTGCGGGATCTGAAGATGCCGGACGACACGCGTATCGCGGCCGTGTTTCGTGGTAACCGCCTGCTGCACCCCACCGGCAGCACGCAGCTGGCACTCGACGATGTGCTCTGCGTCGTCGGCCGGCCGCGCGATCTGCCCGCCCTGTCCAAGCTGTTCAGCAAGGCGCAGCCACCACGCCGACTGGAAAGCCGCAGCTTCTTTGGTGACTTTATTCTCGAAGGTGACGCAACGCTCGGTGAGGTTGGCAAGTTTTACGGCTTTGCCGTACCCGAAGACATGCGCGACCAGACCCTGGCGGCTTTCTTCAGCCGACAGTTCGGCGGCCACCCCGTGGTCGGCGACCAGATCGAGTGGGAAGGTCACACCTGGGTCGTGGCCGCCATGGACAATGACTGGATCCTCAAGGTGGGCCTCAAGCTCGGCAACGGTGGCGGCCCGGTCCTGGGATTCTAGGGCAGCACGGCCCCATCGCACCGGCCCGCGCCTCACGCTTGACCTTCACATGATGTCAGGGTTCATGCTGCAATGGAGTTAACAGCGCAGGAGCAGGTCATGTCGGAGATTACATTGCAGCTTGGCGGTATGAGCTGTGCCGGATGCGTCAGCCGGGTTGAGCGAGCCCTTGCTGGCGTCGACGGCATCCAACGGGTGGCAGTCAACCTGGCGGCGCAAACCGCCCGCATGGATGTACAGACCAACAGCCAGCTATTGGCCGTTGAGCAGGCACTACAGCAGGCGGGCTACCCCGCCGAACAGCAGACCCGCCAGATACAGATTGGCAACCTGACCTGCGCCAGCTGCGTGGGCCGTGCCGAGGCTGCCCTGGGCACGGTGCCGGGTGTGCTCGATGCCCAGGTCAATCTGGCCAGCCAGCAAGCCCGTGTGCGGATGCTGCAAGGTACGGATCAGGACGCCCTGCTGCGCGCGCTGCGTCAGGCGGGTTATCCCGGACAGTGGGTGGATACCGACGCCCCCGCCGCCGAGGCGGGGCCGGACCTGGCCAAACAACGGCGACGTGTGATCATCGCCGCCCTGCTCAGCGCGCCCATGCTGCTCAGCATGCTCCCTGCCCTGCTGGGCGCCGGCCACTGGATGCTGCCAGGCTGGCTGCAGCTGATTCTGGCGAGCATCGTGCAGTTTGTCTTCGGCGCCACCTTCTACCGTGGCGCGTGGCATGCCCTGCGTAACCGCACAGCCAATATGGACCTGTTGGTGGTGTTGGGCACCAGCGCCGGTTGGACGCTGAGCACCTGGAACCTGCTTACCCAGTCGCCTGGCACCGAGCTGCACCTGTACTACGAGGCCTCTGCGGTCATCGTCACCTTCATCCTGCTGGGCAAATACCTGGAAAACCGCGCAAAAGGGCAAACCCTGGAGGCGATACGTGCCCTCACCGCCCTGCGCCCTGATACGGCCCGGCTACGCGATGCCGAGGGCGAACGCGATGTCCCCCTCAGTCAGGTGCTGCCGGGCGACCAACTGGTCGTGCGCGCCGGCGAACGCATTCCGGTGGACGCCGAGATTGTCGAGGGCGACAGCCATATCGACGAATCCATGCTCACCGGCGAGAGCCTGCCGGTCAGTCGCGGCCCCGGCCAGGCCGTGCGTGCCGGCAGCCTGAACCAGGACGGCGTATTGCTGCTCAACACCACCGGCGTCGGTCAGGACACCCTGCTGGCGCAGATAGTGCGCATGGTCGAAAACGCGCAAAGCTCCAAGGCGCCCATCCAGCGCCTGGTCGATCGCGTCGCGGCGGTATTCGTCCCGGTGGTGATTGCCATCGCGCTGATGACCTGGGTGCTCGGCAGTTTCTTCATCGGCCCGCAGGCGGCGCTGCTCAACGCCATTGCCGTGCTGGTCATTGCCTGTCCCTGCGCCCTGGGGCTCGCCACGCCGACCGCCATCATGGTCGGCACCGGGGTAGCCGCACGCCACGGCATTCTGATTCGCGACGCCGAAGCGCTTGAGCGCGCCCGCCTGGTCAACGCCGTGATCTTTGACAAAACCGGCACCCTGACCCGTGGCAAACCCGCGCTGACCCGCGTCGAGCCTCTGAACGGGCATAGCGCCGAAGACGTACTGCGCGTGGCCCTGGCCCTGCAACAACAGGCCGAGCATCCGCTGGCCCGCGCTCTGTGCGACTACGCCGCCGAACAGGGTATCGAGGCAGCGCCCGCCGACAACCTGCAGGTGCTCGCCGGTCGCGGCGCCCAGGGTTTGGTTGACGGCCAGAGCGCCTGGCTGGGCAGCGCCCGCCTGCTCGAAGAGCAACACCTGGATCTAACGCCCTGGCAGCAACAGGCCGCCGAGCTGCAGGCTGACGGAGCAAGCCTGTCCTGGCTTGCCCGGGGCGATCAGGTACTGGGGCTGCTGAGCTTTGCCGACAGCCTGAAAGACAATGCCCGCGCTACCATAGACCGTCTGCAGGCGCAGCACATCGAGTCCCTGCTGATCAGCGGTGACAGCCAGAGCGCCGCCGAGCACATCGGCCGCCTGCTGGGACTCGACCAGGTCCGCGGCAGCGTGCTGCCAGCCGACAAGGTCAGTGAAGTGCAGCGCCTGCAGCAACAGGGCAAGGTTGTGGCAATGATCGGCGACGGCATCAACGACGCACCTGCGCTGAGCAGCGCCGATGTCGGCATGGCCATGTCGACCGGCACCGATGTCGCCATGCACAGCGCCGGCATCACCCTGATGCGCGGTGACCCGGCCCTGGTACCCATGGCGCTGGCGCTGTCACGCCGCACCGGCGACAAGATTCGTCAGAACCTGTTCTGGGCTTTCGTGTACAACTGCCTGGGCATCCCGCTGGCCGCCTTTGGCCTGCTCAACCCGATGATCGCCGGTGCCATGATGGCAGCCAGCAGTGTCTGCGTGGTCAGCAATGCGCTGCTGCTCAAGCGCTGGCAACCGGAGGAGGCATGAATAGAAGTATGAATATCAGCCAGGCCGCCACGGCCAGTGGCCTCAGTCCGCGGATGATTCGGCACTATGAAAAAATCGGTCTGCTGCCAGCGCCGCCGCGCAGTGATGGCGGCTATCGTCAGTACGGCGATAGCGACCTGCACACCCTGGGCTTTATCCAGCGGGCGCGGCGCCTCGGCTTCAGCATGGAGCAAATCGCCCGACTACTTCAGCTGTGGCAGGACCGCTCGCGCTCCAGCGCCGAGGTTAAAGCGCTGGCCGGCGAGCATCTGAAGGAGCTGGAGGCGCGTATCGCCGACCTGCAGGCCATGCACGCCAGTCTGGCGCAATTAGCCGATTGCTGTCAGGGTGACCACCGCCCGGACTGTCCGATCATCAACTCGCTGGCCAGCCCTTGCTGAGACGCCCCATGGAACTGAAATCCTTACGCCACTTTGTTGCCCTGGTCGAGCATCAGGGCTTTGCCCGCGCCGGCGAAGCGATCGGCCTGAGCCAACCAGCGCTGAGCCGCAGCATCCAGACACTGGAGCAGCGCCTCGGCTGCGACCTGATCAACCGCGGCGGCAAGGGGGTCGAGCTGACGCCGCAAGGTCAACTGGTGCTAGAGCATGCCCAGCGACTGCTCGCTGGTAGCACGGCGTTGCGCAATGCCCTGCGCCAATTCAACGACCTGGAGGCCGGTGAGCTGCTCATGGGCGCCGGTCCCTTTCCGGCAGCAGGCCTGCTGCCGCGTGTGCTGGGCCAATTCAACCGCCGCTACCCGGGCGTGCGGGTCCATATGGAAGTGCAGCACTGGGTGGCGCTGCGCAATCAACTGCTGGCGGAGCAGCTGGAGCTGTTCGTTGCGGATATTCGCGAACTGGAAGGCGACCCGCTGCTGGAGGTAACGCCGCTGCAACAGGCCCCCAGCCGGCTGTTCTGCCGGGCAGGCCACCCGCTGGCCGGGCGCACGGGTCTGACGCCCGAACTGCTGGCCGCCTATCCGCTGGCGAGCTTTCGCGTCCCGGAGTTGATTCTGCAAGGTCTGCGCTACACCCTGCCGCGCCCGGAGCCGCTGATCAGCCTGGAGTGTGACAATCTGGACGTGCTCAAGCGCGTGGTACGCCACAGCGACGCCCTGAGCATTGCCGGTCTGGACATCCTGCACGATGAGCTAAGCGCCGGAACCCTGACGCTGCTGGACTGGCCAGAGCTGCTGCCCGGCACCAGCTTTGGCCTGGTGACCCGTCGTCAGCGCCCGCTATCGCCCGCTGCGTCAGCCTTTATCGAGATGCTGCGCGCCGAGAGCCAGGCGCCGCAGCCCGTTACAGCAGATTGAACAAACTCAGGCCGCTGACCCGGACAAAGCTCTGCTGCGACGCCTCCAGCACCACCGACTGCAGACTCAGCCGGCTGAGCGCCTCGGCGTAGTCCAGATCCTCCAGCTCGGAGGTGACGGAGGTATTGATCAGCGAGACTTCCTCGTTTTCGGTCAGGGTCGACTCGATGACGTTCATGCGCGCACCGATGGTGGTCTGCACGCCCAGCACCTTGTTCATGGCGTTGTCGAGATTTTCCAGGCTGACGGCAACCACATCTCGCCGAACCAGTTTGTCCTCGGTGCTGCTGGTGCCGTCCTCCAGGGTGCTGCCCAGCAGTGCGACGGTTTCCAGCACGCTGCGGGTTTCCCGGTTGGTGCTGCCCGGCGTGCTGTCACCGGTGCTGATACTGAAGCTGTCACCGGCGGCAAAGTCACCATCCAGCGTCACCGCCACGCCCGCGTAGCGAACGGTGTATCCGCCCTCGTCATTTTCTTCCAGCTGACCGGTCACCGGGGGCGTCAACGGGTTTCCGCCACTATCGACAACTTCATAGCTGTCAGCAGTCGCGCCAATCACGATGCTGACACTGCCCTGGGGGTAAAAGGTGGTGTCGTAGGCGCTTTTGTTCTCGACCACGCCCAACGAAATGCGTCCGCTACCGGTATTGCCGGCATCGGCTTCGGTATTGACGCGGTTGACGTTGGCCACATTGACAAACAGGTCCTTGCCGTTGTCATTGATAGCCACGTACTTGGAACCGGCAATCTGAATCGAGCGTTGCCCCTCGTCGCCCTGGTAGCTGTAGCTGCCATCGGGGTTTTTGACGAAAGGCTGCTCGCTGCTCTGATAACCGCCAAACAAATACTCGCCACGGGCATTGCGGCTGTTGAACAGGTTGTACAACTCCTCTTCACGCTGCTCCAGCTCGGTCGCCAGGGCCTGACGGTCAGCGTCGCTCTTGGAGCCGTCCCCCGCCTCGATAGCGATTTCGCGAACGCGCTGCAAGACATTGTTGACCGAATTGAGGATGGCCTCCTCCTGAGTCAGGCTGTTGTTGGCCGCCGTCATGTTGGTGCTGAACTGCTCCAGACGGTTGGACTCCTGATTCAGCTGCAACAGGCGCACAGTCGCCACCGGGTCATCCGCCGGGGTCAGGATGCGCTTGCCCGAGCTGATCTGCTCCTGGGTGCGGGTGGCATTGCTGTAGTTGTCCTGAATGCCGCGCACACCGCTGTTGAACTGCTGGATGGTTGAGATACGCATGGGTCGTTACCCGTTATCTGACGCTGTTGATCAGCGTATCAAAAATGGTCCGGGCCACCTGAATCACCTGGGCCGAGGCGTTGTAGTACTGCTCAAAGCGGATGAGGTTGGCCGCTTCTTCGTCAAGGTTGACCGCCGACACCGAGTCACGGTTGTTGGTCGCCTGGGTCAGTACCGAGGCACTGGATGCCGAGTTGGTACGCGCCTGGGCCGTGTAGGTCGCCACTCGCTGGACCAGGTCGCCATAGCCGTCGACAAAGGAAAAGCCTTCAGCGCCGTTGGCCTGCCCCAGCACCTGAGCGGTCTGCAAGTCCGACATCACCAGGGCGTTGCGGTTGTCCGCGACCCCGGTATTGAACTCCAGGTTGAAGCTGTCGCCGTCCTTCGGTGTGCCGGTCATGGCCATGCTGAAGGTGTAACCGCCGACGGTGACCTCAACGCTGTTGGTCTGGCCCGGCGTAATCACCAGTGGCGAGGGGTTCAAGGTCGCCGTACCGCCGGTCACCTGCAGCTCACCACTGGCCTCGTCGTAGCTCAGCTCGATGGGCAGCAGCCCCTCCAGGGCTGCCGGATCAATGGGTGAAGGGCCGGCACTCAAGCTCGGCTGACTCAGGGTACCGGTGCCGCGATTATCCAGGCTGGCGTCAACCGAGCCCGGTGCGGCAAAAGCCAACTCCTGCGGCTCCTGCATCACCACGCCCATCTCGGCAGCAGCGTGACGGGTCGGGGTCAGCAGAAAACGGTCACCGGCAGCGATACCGCCGCCACCCAATTCGATGGTGAAGCCATCCAGTTCCGGCGGCGGCACGCTACTCAGATCATAAGGCCCGCTGACGCTGTCATCCGAGGTGCGGCGCACGGTAAATTCGGTAGCAGTGGTAAACACCACTTCATAATCCGAGGTGCTCAGCTGCGAGGTATCACTGATCAGCACGTCGAGCTTGGCGTTCGGATCGCTATTGTTGACGCGCGCCCGACTGCGCCCGTCTACCAGCTCAGCGCTGTTGATGTCGTTGAACAGCGAAGCGCCAGCATTGCCGTTAAGGTCTAGCCCCTGTCCCTGCTGCTGGTTGAATTCGCTGGCGATCGACAGCGCCAGGCGGCCAATGGCGTTGAGCGCCGGATCCAGCACATCATCGCGGTATTTGATCAGGCCACCCAGCTCACCGCCGCTGATCAGTCCGGTGACGTCCTGCGATGCGTTGCCGGCCTTGAGCACCACGTCTACCCGCGACGGATCGCCAGCACCGGGCCGCACTGCCAGCGTGGAGGCTTCGTTACCGACCACCAGCGGCTGCCCCGAGCCGATAAAGATGTTCAGGACATTGTCGTCCTGCTGTACCACGGTCACACCGATCAGCTCGCTCAACTCGCGCACGGCTTCGTCCCGGGCGTCGAGCAGGTCATTGGGCTGGGCACCGTTGGCGGCCGCTACTGCGATGCTGTCGTTGTAGCTGGCGATGGAGGTGGCAAGACGGCTGGCCTGATCGGCCAGCGTGCTCATCTGCTGACCGATAAACTGATTCTGCGTGGTCAGGCTGGTCTGTACGGTATTGAAGCGCGAAGCGAGTCCTTCGGCCTCGGACAAAAACAGCTGCCGCGCCGGCAGGTTGGCCGGGTCTTCGATAGCCGTCTGCAGCGCGTCAAAGTAGCTTTGCAGACCGGGGGTGATGCCGGTTGCGCTGCTGGAAACCAGGGTGTTGAGCTGTTCCAGCTGAGACTGGAACGCCTGCACCTCTGCATTGGTTGAGGTCGCCGTCCTGACCTGGTTGGTCAAAAACTGGTTATAGATGCGCTCGACATCGACCACCTTGCTGCCGTTACCCAGGTAGCCGGCACCACTGAAGCTGGGAGTCTGAGCAACCTGCAGCGCCGTTTGCCGCGTATAGCCGGCGGTGTTGACGTTGGTGATGTTCTGACCGGTGACCGACAGCTGGGTCTGGGCTGTCTTCAGGCCGCTGAGGCCGATACCGAATAGATTTGCCATGCTCAGGCCCTGCCGCCGTTATCTGAAGTGGTATCAGCGCTGGCAACACGGCTATCGCTGCTGCCAATCAGCTGACGGGCGATCTGCGACACCTTGCGTGCGTACTGCGGGTCGGTCGCGTAACCAGCGCTCTGCAGCTCACGGAAGAAGGTATCCGGGTTGTCGGTGCTGCTCAGCGCCTTGCTGTAGCGCCCGTTGGTTTCCAGAAAGCTCACATAATCCTCAAAGCTCTGCTCCCAGGAGCTGTAACTGCGAAAGTCCGCCCGCTCGCGGGTGCTGACGCCGTTGCGAAATTCAGTAGTAGCCACGTTGGCACTCTCGCCCTGCCAGCCGCCATGGGCCTTGATACCAAACAGGTTGTGGCTGGAGCTGCCGTCAGACTGACGAATGACCGACTTGCCCCAGCCGGTTTCCAGCGCGGCCTGAGCGACCAGATAATGCGGGTCGACCCCCAGGCGTGCGGCGGCCTTCTCGGCCATCGGCAGCATGGTCTCGACAAACTCCTGGCTATTGGCAAAGCGGGTGCGCTGCGCCACCTCGCCGGTTACGGCGGCTGCGGTCGATGCTCTGCGACGCATGGCCTCAATACCGCGCAGCGGCTGCCAGTCATTGCTCTGGTTGCTGCTGGTGCTGGCTTCGGCGCGATCCAGTCGCTCGGCCCAGGCACTGTAATCGGAAGCAATCTGCAGGCGCCGGCGCGCCAACAGCGCGGACTGGTCCACCGCTGGCGCAGCGGCGCCCGCGTCAGCGGCGGTGCCGCCGGCCTCGGCCTTGGGCGAAAGCTGGCGCATAAGTGCGTCGCTCAACCCCAGACCCGGACCCTCTGACAGATGCACGGCCATCTGGTTGTCGTACATTTCCTGATAGAACTTGGTCTGCGGGGTATTCAGCGGGTTACCTTCGGCAAACACGGCGTTGGCATCACGCATGCTCTTGATCATCATGTTGACGAACAGCGACTCGAACTGCTGCGCAACCTTGCGCACGTTCTCCGGGCTGTTGGCGTCGCTGCCAGCCTTGAGCTGGCTGACGCTGTTGATGTCGGTGTAGCTGGTGCTGATGCTCATGGCGTGCTCCCCGGTCAGATGATGACCAGATCGGCATTCAGGGCGCCGGCCTGCTTAAGGGCTTCAAGAATGGCCATCAGGTCGCCCGGCGCAGCGCCGACCTGGTTGACCGCACGGACGATTTCATCCAGCGAAACACCCGGATTGAATACGAACATGCGGCTGTCGCCTTCCTCGATATTGATCTGTGAACTCGGTGAAATGACCGTCTGCCCACCAGACAACACTCCGCCAGGCTGGCTGACCTGCGGGTTTTCACTGATGGTCACGGTCAGGCCGCCGTGGGTCACGGCTGCCGGCTGCACGCGCACATCCTGACCGATGACGATGGTGCCGGTGCGCGAATTGATGATCACCTTGGCAGCAGCGTTGCCCTGCTCCACCGTCAGGTTCTCCACCATCGCCAGATAGTCGACACGTTGGTTGGGATCGATCGGCGCACGCACACGCACCGAGCCGCCATCCAGCGCCTGGGCAACGCCTGGACCGAAGGTTTCGTTGATCCGATCGACCACCCGTTTGGCAGTAGTGAAGTCAGGGCGGTTGAGATTGAAAATCAGGTGATCACCAGAGGCGAACGGGCTGGATACCGCACGCTCCACTGTCGCGCCGTTGGGAATACGCCCGGCGCTCGGAATGTTCACCGTAATGCGCGAGCCATCCGCGCCTTCGGCACCAAAGCCACCCACTACCAGGTTGCCCTGGGCGATGGCGTAGACCTGCCCGTCGATCCCCTTGAGCGGGGTCATCAGCAGCGAGCCGCCGCGCAGACTCTTGGAGTTACCGATTGACGACACGGTGACATCGATGGTCTGGCCAGGCCGGGAAAACGGCGGCAGGTCAGCGTGGATAGCCACCGCGGCGACGTTTTTCATCTGAATGCGGGTCCCTTCCGGCACGGTGATGCCAAACTGGGTCAGCATGTTCTCGAAGGTCTGCACGGTAAACGGGGTCTGGCTGGTCTGGTCGCCCGAGCCGTCCAGCCCCACCACCAGGCCGTAACCGATCAACTGGTTGCTGCGCACGCCGGCAATGCTGGCGATGTCCTTCAGACGATCAGCCAGCGCCAGCGGACTGGCAAGGCAAAGACAGAGGCAGATAATCAGGCTGCGCATGGCAGTACTCCTGTCAGAACGGCCACATGGGGCTGAGGAAGAACTGACTCAGCCAGCCGGGCTGGTTGGCATCGGCAAAAGCGCCCTTGCCGGAATAGGTGATGCGTGCATCGGCCACACGGGTCGACAGCACAGTGTTGTCCGGCCCGATATCGTCAGTGCGCACCAGACCACTGATGCGAATCAGCTCGTCACCCTGGTTAAGGGTGATCCACTTCTCGCCGCGAATCGCCAGAATGCCGTTGGGCAGCACCTCGGCCACAGTGACCGTGATGGAACCCGACAGGCTGTTGCTCTGATTGGCATCGGAGCTGCCTTCAAAGGCACGCTGACCCGACATGCTGACGCCCAGGTCCAGCCCCTTGAAACCGACGGCATTGCCGAGAATGGTGGGGTTGGCGATGGTGGTCGAGCTGTCCTTGTCGATCTCGTTTTCCGCCTTCTTCTGCGCTGCTGTGCGTTCGGTCAGGGTGATGGTAATGATGTCACCGACCCGGTGTGCCTTGCGGTCGTTGTAGAGGCTCATTTCAAAGCCGGGCTGATAGATCGCGCCGTTGTTCAGTTCCTGTGGCAACGGCGTGCGCGGCAACACCGGCGCATACGCCGGGTCGTCACGCATCGGCGGCGCCTGCATGCAGCCAATCAGGCTGAGCGGCACCAGCAGCATCAACACCTTAGCCAAACGGATCATGATTCCAAGCTCCCGTCAGAGGTTCTGACTGATGTACTGCAGCATCTGATCTGCGGTGGAAATGACCTTGGAGTTCATCTCGTAGGCGCGCTGGGTGGTGATCATGTTGACCAGCTCCTCCACGACGCTGACGTTGGAATTCTCCAGGGTGTTCTGCAACACCGTACCCAGGCCGTTCTGACCGGGGTTGCCGGCCTGCGGCGCACCGCTGGATGCGGTCTCGAGGAACAGGTTGTTGCCAATCGACTGCAGGCCCGCCGGGTTGATGAAGTCGGCAGTCTGTATGTTGCCGATCTGCTGCGCGGCCGGATTGCCGAAGGTAGTGATGCTGACCGTGCCGTCTTCCCCCACGGTGAAGGTCTGCACGTCGTCGGGCAGCACAATGCCGGGCTCCAGCGGAAAGCCGTTGGAGGTCACGATCTGACCATCGGCATCCAGATGGAAGCTGCCGTCACGGGTGTAACCGATACCGCCGTCGGGCATCAGAATCTGAAAGAAGCCGCGCCCGTTGACCGCCATGTCGAGCGGCTGCTCGGTAGTCTGCAGCGTGCCCTCGGTAAAGATCTTCTGGGTGCCGACCACGCGTACCCCGGTACCCAGCTGAAGGCCTGAAGGCAGCTGCGTATCCTGAGTGCTCTGACCACCGGGCTGACGCTTGATCTGATACAGCAGATCTTCAAACTCGGCACGATCACGCTTGAAGCCGGTCGTCGAGACGTTGGCCAGGTTGTTGGAAATGGTCGTCAACATGGTGTCCTGGGCGGACAGACCTGTCTTGCTGACCCAAAGAGCTGAAAGCATCACCTTTCTCCTCGCGCGCCGAGTAATTGACGCGCAGTAGCATTAACTCATCTGCAGAATGCGGTCGGTAACCTGCGCGTTCTCGTCGGCGGTTCGCATCATCTTGATATGCAGTTCGAACTGGCGGGCCAGCGACAGCATGGCGGTCATCTCTTCCACCGCATTGACGTTGCTGCCCTCCAGAAAACCGGTTGCCACCTGCACCGCGCCATCGGCCAGCTCCTCGCCCGCCTGGGTGTGCATCAGGCCATCCTCGCCCTTCTCCAGTGCCGCTGCTGGCGGGTTGACCAACTTGATGCGATCAACCTCGGCCATCACCGCCGGGCCTTCGCCCAGCGCACGGATACTGATGGTGCCGTCCGAGCCGATCTCAATCTTCTCGGCCGGCGGAATCGCAATCGGCCCGCCGTTGCCCAGCACGGGCAAACCGCCGCTGGTACGCAAGATGCCGAAAGCGTCAATATTCAGGCTACCCGCCCGGGTGTAGGCTTCAGAGCCATCCGGTGCCTGCACTGCGATCCAGCCTTCGCCCTGCACGGCCACGTCGAGTTCACGTCCGGTCTCGATCATGGTGCCGGAGGACAGGTCCGTGCCGGGGCGCTCTGTCATTGCGTAGGCGCGGGTGGCGTAGCCGTCACCAAAGACCGGCATGGAGCGCGCCTGCTCAAAGTCACGGCGAAAACCGGTGGTGGTCAGGTTGGCCAGGTTGTTGGCGTGCGAGCGCTGCGCCAACGCGTTCTGACTGGCCCCCGTCATGGAGATGTACAAGGATTTGTCCATGCCCTGCTCCGCTTCGTTTGCGCGACAAGGATTTGCCGCTTTTGCTTGCTTAGGGAGTATCAAGCAGAGATCATGCCAACCCTTGAAAATAGTATTTTGTTGTTTATTTTCAGCAGGTTATAAAAAACAAAAGCGGCAATGCCGGCAAATCCTTTTGCCGGCATTGCCGCCCTGTTGGCGTTATCGCCTGCGCGCTTAGCGCAGGTTGATGATCGCCTGGGTCACCGCATCTTCGGTCTGAATGGTCTTGGCGTTGGCCTGGTAGTTACGCTGCGCCACGATCAGGTTGATCAGCTGTTCGGAAATATCCACGTTGGACTCTTCCAGCGCACCGGACTGAATGCCGCCCAGGGTACCTGTGGTCGGCGCGCCGATCACCGGCTCCCCCGACGCCGAGGACTGAGCCCAAGCGGTATTACCCAGCGGCGTCAGCCCCTGCTGGTTGGCAAAGGTTGCCAATACCACCTGACCCTGGACGCGAGTCTGGCCATTGGTGTAGCGGGCCACCAGCAGGCCAGCATCGTCAATTTCCAGGCCAGCCAGCTCACCGGTGGTGAAACCGTCCTGGCTGACCGCAGTCACCGCAAAACTGGAGGCATATTGCGACGAACCAGTCAGGTTGATGGTCAGGTTGTTGACCGGGGAATCAGCCCCCGTGGGCTGACCTTCGCTATCCAGCGGCACCCAGCCGGTCAGGGTAAAGGGCTGGTTGGTAGTCAGCTCACCAACGCTGTTGAAGTCGACGTCATAGCGCGTGGTGGTGGTTGGGTCAAAGGCAGGATCAGATGCCTCGACACCACTTTGCACATCCCGACCATCGATCAGCACATACATGTCCCAGCTATTGGCGTCGTTCTTGACGAAGTACTTGGTCATGACATGGGAATTACCCAGGCTGTCGTAAATGGTGACCGAAGTAGAGCTGTTGTAGGTGGCCGAGTTGGTCGGATCAAAGGTGGTTGCCGCCGCTGCCTGACCCGCTGCCTCGGCAGTGGCAATCTCGGCCGCCGTCGGGTTGGCCGGATCCGCCGCCGTGGCGATGGACGCCGCATACGCCGCGTCATACTGCTGGGTCCAGACGGTCGGACGAGTTTGAGTGGAGTTCAGGTTCAGCGTCGACACGACACCGGTGGTGGCATTCGGATCAGCCGAGCGGGTGTCGACGCGCAGGTCGGTCTGCACCCCCTGATTGATCTGACCGGTCACCGCGTTAACCGCAAACCCCTGCAGACGCTCACCGGCATTGTTGACGATGTTGCCGTCGCTATCAGTACCAAAATAGCCGGCACGGGTGTAGCTGATCGCGCCGTTGTTACTGGTCACAAAGAAGCCGTTACCGTTGATAGCCAGGTCCAGGCTGTTCTCGGTAAAGCTGATGTTGCCCTGATTGAACAGTTGCGCCGCGTTCGCCAGCGCCACACCGCTGCCGGTGGCATTGCTGCCGGAACCGAGCACCGACGCGGCGTACACATCAGCAAACTCGGCGCGCGAGCTTTTGAAGCCGACGGTGCCGGCGTTGGCAATGTTGTTACCAGTGATATTCAGATCGGATGCTGCCGCCCGGATACCACTCAAGCCGATATTGAAAGCCATGGTTTTATCTCCTCACCTACAGTATGTCGGACGACACTTATTTGATTGCGTAGACGTTGGACAGGCTGATGCTGCCAAGGCCCGCCACGTTCAACAGCATTTCACCACTACCACCAGCACCCAGCGAGACACTGTCGACATTGGCTGGCAACAGGGTGGCCATCTGGGTGTTCTTGCCATCAATCGACGCCATGGCCTCGACGGTGTAGATACCGGGCTCGGCCAGGTTGCCGCTGGCGTCGGTACCATCCCAGGTAAAGTCATGCATGCCCGCTTCCTGGCTACCCAGGTTGATGGTTTTCACCAGGCTGCCCGCATCGTCATAAATGTTGACGAACACATTGGTGCTGTTCTTCTGCAGCGCCAGCTGACCTTCCAGCCCCGCCTCGGTATCCACCACCGCCTGATCGGCCGGCACAATCACCGTGCGACCAACCAGGGACGATGCCTGCAACGCCTGCGATGACTGGTAGCCGCTGAGCAGCGACTCCATCGAGGTGTTCAGATTGCCAATGCCCTCCACCGTGCTGAACTGGGCCAGCTGAGCGATAAACTCGCCGTTTTCCTGCGGCGAAAGCGGATCCTGATTATTCATCTGCGCCACCAGCAGCTCCAGAAACTGATCCTTGCCCAACTCATCCCCGGTCGCGAACCGGTCGGAGTCGATCTGATACTGGTCCAGCGCGCTGGCACCGGTTGCAACATTGCTAATGCTCATGGTCTATTTTTCTCCGCTCACTGACCCAGCGTCAGAACGCGCTGCAGCATGGTTTTGGCGGTATTCATGACTTCCACGTTGGTCTGATAGGACCGCGACGCCGACATCATGTTGGCCATCTCCTCGACTACATTCACATTCGGGTAATACACATAGCCGTCTTCATTGGCCATCGGATGGTCCGGTTCATAACGCGGCTCCAGCGTGGCATCGGACTCGACAATGCCGAGCACCGACACGCCGTCGCCTGCCTGCTGATCCGGGCTGAACAGCGAGCCACCGGTGGCCTGCTGACTGTTGAAAATGGTGGCGAACACCGGGTTGCGCGCGCGGTAGGTCTCATCAACGCTACTGGAGACGGTCTCGGCGTTGGCGATGTTGCTGGCCACTGTGTTCAGGCGCAGCGACTGCGCGCTCATGCCTGACCCGGCGATATCAAATACCTTGTCGAGGGACATGCTTACTCTCCCTTGATGGCTGTCATCAGCCCTTTGAACTTGCTGTTGAGGAAGGTGAAGCTGGCCTGGAAGTCGATGGCGTTCTGGGTGTAGGCGGCCTTCTCGACCTCCGAGTCCACCGTATTGCCATCCACCGCCGGCTGCAGCGCGTTGCGATAACGCAGCCCTGCGACCTGGTCGATCAAGCCATCGATGGCAATGTGCTGGGCATCGGTACGCGCCATCGGCAGCGAGCCGCTTTCACCTTCGCCCTGCTGCGCTGCCAGCGCGGCGGCAAAGTCGAGGTCTCGCGCCTTGTAATTCGGGGTTTCGGCGTTGGCAATGTTGTTGGCCAGCACTTCTGCCCGCTGACCGCGAAAACGCAGCGCCTGCTCGTGTATGCCCAACGCATTGTCAAAGTTGATACTCATCGCACCCATCCTCGTTTCGGCCAACTGACCAAAAGCTGTCACTGGGCATGACAAAGCAATCGCCGTGCCAAATATAAAATCATCTATTTTTCAAAGAGATAGAAAACAGCGCGCCAGAAAAGCGGCAAAGGCTTACCGGCAAACGGCAATAGCACCGGCAGGCCGGCAACAGGAGCGGCAAGCGGCAAGGAGGGAAAACAAGGAAGGGGAAGCGGATAACCACAAGGCGCGAATCAACGCGCCTTATAGACGATCCCCGGGCTGCACTGCACCATCTGGTACAGCTCGGGCAGGCCGTTCAGAGCCTCGGAGGCGCCGAGCATCAAGTAGCCGCCTGGTTTGAGTGTGGCGTGAATGCGGCGCAGGATGTCCTTCTTCACGTCTGCCGAAAAGTAGATCAGCACATTGCGGCAAAACACAAAGTCGAACTTGCCGAGCATGGAGTAGCTATCCAGCAGATTCATCGCGCGAAACTCAACCCGGTTGCGAATCGGCGTCTTGACGGTCCAGCGGCCAGGGCCGTTTTGGTCAAAATAGCGATTCAGTCGTTCGGGCGACAGCCCCCGGGCTACCGACAGGCTATCGTACTCGGCACTCTTGGCTGCATTCAATATGCCGCCAGACAGGTCGGTTGCGACAATCTGCGCGCCGCCGCGCAGCTGCCCCAGATTAGCCCGTTCAAACTCGTCAATGGCCATGCTGAGCGAGTACGGCTCCTGCCCGGAGGAACAGGCCGCCGACCAAATGCGCAGGCGCTGCCCTGGCGATTGCTTGATGAACTCGGGAATGAGCCGCGTCTTGAGCACTTCAAAAGGATACACATCGCGAAACCACAGGGTTTCGTTGGTGGTCATTGCATCGATCACCGATTCACGCAACCCGCCCCGCGGCTGCGCCTGAATACGCTTGACCAGTTCGCCGAGGTTGGCAATGCCTTCCTGTTCCAGCAGGCGGTTCAAGCGGCTGGAGACCAGATACTGCTTGTTGTCGCCCAGCACAATGCCACAGGCCTTTTCCAGAAAGTCCCGAAACAGCTGAAAATCCTGATTCGCCAAAGTCACGAAGTCTGCCTTGTAGTTGTTGAGTTCAAGCTGTCAGCCTTCACCAGCACCGCCTTCACGCAGCAGGTGCAGACGAGCGATGACACGCTGGGCCAGGTCATCCGGTTTGAATTTGGCAAGAAAATCGTCCGCCCCCACCTTTTTCACCATCGCCTGGTTGAACACCCCGGACAGCGAGGTGTGCAGCATGATGTGCAGACGATTGAGGCGCGGATCGTTACGCACCTCGGCGGTCAGCGTGTAACCGTCCATCTCGGGCATTTCGATGTCGGAGATCATCATCAGCAAGCTCTGACTCACATCCTCCCCTTCATCGGCCCGGGCCTTGAGCCAGTCCAGCGCCTGCCGACCATCGTTGAGCGCCACAATTTCGACACCCACCTCCTGCAGACAGCGCGTCACCTGCTTGCGCGCAATGGAGGAGTCGTCAACGATCAGCACCCGCCGGGCCACAGCCTCAGCCTGGGTATCAGCGTCCACCACACCGGCAGAGACATTTTCGTTGGTCGGCACCACCTCGGCCAGCACCTTCTCCACATCGATGATCTCAACCATCTGATTGTCGACCCGGGTGACGGCGGTCAGATAGTGCTCGCGGCCGGTGCCCTTTGGCGGCGGATGGATTTCAGACCAGTTCATGTTGACGATGCGCTCGACCGAACGCACCAGAAAACCCTGCACCTTGTAGTTATACTCGGTGATGATCACAAAGGCGGTATCCAGATTATCCAGCCCCGGGCCACCGGTCGCACGATTGAGGTCAAGGATCGGCAAGGTGCCTCCGCGGATGTGAGCGACCCCCCGCACCACCGGGTGCAGTTTGGGCATGGCCGTCAGACGCGGGCACTGCAATACTTCCTTGACCTTGAAAACGTTGATGCCATACAGCTGATTGCCCGCCAGGCGAAACAGCAGCAGTTCGAGTCGGTTCTGCCCAACCAGCTGCGTCCGCTGATTGACTGAATCCATCACACCAGCCATGGGCTGCTCCTCATCGTCAACACGGTGATGCGGCATGTTTCCTGCAGGACCTGCCTGCAAGCGACAGCAATCCGACACGCACCACACATCAGGAATGTAGGTAATTGTATGCGTTTTATCACTGGGTGCGCGGCATTGGCGATCTTTTTTTCCGCCAGCCTCCACGCAAACCCGCTCATCGATCAGCTTATCGGCGCCACCCGCGACTTTCTTGAACAGCAAGTACAAGAACATGTCGCCAGTAGCGGCCTGCAAGCGCGTCATGAGATACAGCTTAGTCGCTTGGATCACCGTTTGCGTCTGCCGCTGTGTAATGACGACGCGCTCAGTGCAAGCCTTGAAAGCCCCGCCACACCGGTCGGTCGCGTCACCGTGCGCGTGAGCTGCACTGCGCCCTCCCCCTGGCGGCTGTTTGTGCCGGCCCAGGTCAGCCTGTTTCAACCGGTGGTAGTCAGTACCCGCCCACTGTCACGCGGCTCCGTGGTTGGCGCCGACGATGTACACCTGGCCGAACGTGACACCGGCCTGCTGGGCAGCAATTACCTGCTTGACCCGGCCCAGGCCATTGGCATGCAACTCAAGCGCAATGTCTCGGCCGACAGCGTGTTGAGCTATACCCAGCTTGAGAACAACCGCATTGTGCGGCGTGGCGACAAGGTAGTGATCAGCGCCGGCAACAGCAGCGTGTCGGTAAAAATGCCGGGAGAAGCGTTGGAGGACGGTACCCAGGGAGAGCAGATTCGCGTGCGCAATAGCCGTTCGAACCGGGTCATCCGCGCGCGCGTCACGGGGCCCGGCCAAGTTGAGGCCGGCATGTGATGCACCGACAAAACGGGTATACTCGGGCCCTTCAGGGCTGTGATCGTCGTCACACAAATTTTCCCTAAAGTTTTCCTTTGCGCTGCCGTTACAGCGGTTAGAGAAGATTTAACAGCTTGAGGAATTTATCATGGTCATCGACTTCAACTCGCCCAACGGAGCCAATGGTGTCGGCCGTAACAGCCAAGCCAGCAGTGCCACCGCCAAGCGCGAAGCCGGCGCCGTAACCGATCGCACTACCGATACTGCAGCGCAACAGGCAGAAAAGAACGACGCTCCTTCCTCGGTCAACCTGAGCGCCCAGGCGCAGCAACTGCAGGCGATCGAAGAGAAGCTCCGCGACCTGCCTGAGGTCGACAGCGAGCGCGTCAGCCAACTGCGCCAATCCATTGCCGATGGCAGCTACAAACCGGACAGCAGCCGCATTGCCGACAAGCTGCTGAACCTGGAAGGCTGACAGCCAGTAGTCACCGCGCCCTCCGTGCCTGTATTCTTGGCTGCAGCATCTAATTAACGCGCAGCCAGGAGGCAGGTCATGCACCCCTTGCACCCGCACTTTCAGCAAGCCGAACAAGACTGCCAGGCCTATCTGGCGCTGCTTGACCAGGAGCGTGACGCCCTGACCGGTCAGGATATCGGCAACCTGGAACAGATTCTTGACGCCAAACGCCCCTACGCCGAGCAATTGGTCCGTCATGACCAGCAGATTAAATCCTACTGCCAGCAGCACCAGCTGCAGCTGGGCGACCTGGCTGACCACATCACCGCTCAGCACGACGCCGCCCTCTCCGCGGCCTATCAGGCGTTCCTCCAGGCGCTGACCGCGTGCCAGCAGGCCAACGACCGCAACGCCCGCCTGGTCCGCCACAGTCAGCACGCAACCCGTTCACTGCTGGACCTGCTGCGCAACCAAGGCGAACCCAGTGCTGGCGTATATGACCAGCTGGGCAACGCCAGCCGCAGCGGCCAGACGCGCGACCTCACCAAAGCCTGATCACACATGCCAAGGTGCCAGCACGCTGTGTATAGTTATCAAAATATTGCAAAAACTGAGTAGCAGACGTGTCCAACCTATTCTCACAAGAAGCTGGCCCACAGCCGCCCCGCGAAATCCGAGCCCAGGTCGAAATCATGGCGTTGCTCAAGACGCTAATGCAAAGCCGCGACCCGCTGACCATCACCTTTACCGACCGCAGCCAGAAGTTTCAGAGCTTTATCGTCAAGCTTGATACCGATCAGGCCGAGCTGTGGATCGATGAAATGATCCCCCGAGAGGGCGACAGATACGCCAGCCAGGGCGAATCCTTCCGCATCGACGCCTGGCATGAGGGTATTCACATGCGCTGGCATTGCCCCGGCGCCACCCAGGTGCAACTGGAAGATGCCCCGGCGTACGCCACCGGCGTACCAGACGAGATGCACTACCATCAGAAACGCGGTGCCTTTCGGGCGAGCGTCCGGCGCACAGCCGATATCGCCATCGAGCTGGCACATCCAGAGCGCCAGCGGCGTTTTACCGCCTACCTGATGGACCTGTCAGCTACCGGCTGCAAGGTGCGCCTGGAGGGGGATCTGAGCCGCTCCCTGACAGCTGGCGAGCTGTATACACCCGCCATCCTCAACCTGCCCGATGCCGGGCGAGTGGAAGTAGCCGCCGAAGTGCGCCATGTGCATTTTCGAGAGGAAGCCAACGAGACCCACGTCGGCCTGATGTTCAAGCAACCCAGCGCGCTGGCGCAGCGCAGCATTGATCGCTTCGTCAACTACCTGCAGCGCGAGGCCCGTCGTCTGGAGAAGGAAGACCTGTTCTAGGGTCTCTAAACGCTCAGACCCACCCCGCGTCAACAGAGGATCATCACCCTGGCAGGTGATCGTCCTCTGCCACTTCCTCAGGCGCAGCAGGCGCCGCCGCGTCCTCATCCGTCATCTGATCGGTTACCGCCTGCTCATCAACGCGAGGGTCGATAGCTGCCGCCAGTGGTGAGCTAGCCAGGTTACCGGCTGCCGGCATGAACTGCAGCGGCGCTGCCTCGACCAGATTCTCGCCGGTAACCGCATCAGCTCGCACACGGAATACCAGAATGGCACTGCAGGCGGCCATAAAGATGTACAGCATGCTTGGCCCCCACAGCTTCATCATTGCCGAGCTCAGCAGCGGGCCGATACTGGCACCCAAGCCAAAGGTGACCAGCAGCATCGCCGACAGCGGCACCCGGTCATCGGGCTCAACGTGGTCGTTAGCCAGCGCCACCGCCATCGGATACAGGGTAAAGACCATCAACCCGAATAGCGCAGTCAGGAAAATCAGCGCCCCGCCCGGTATGAAGCCGATGGCCATCAGCACCGAGACCGCCGTCAACACCATCGCATTGAGCTGGATCAGCTGGCTACGATCAACCCGATCAGACAACCAGCCGGCCGGCCACTGGGCCGCCAGACCCGCGCAAATGGTGACCGCCATGTACATACCAATCTCGGAGTTATTCAGCCCGACCGCACCTGCAAACACCGGTGCCATGCCGTAAAAGGCGCCCAGCATCAGCCCCGCCACCGCAATGGTTGTCAGCGCCTGAGGAATACGCTGTACAAAGAGTTTTACCTTGAGCGGCGCTGGATGCAGCGGCGCCGGGTGAATCTGACGGGTGGTTGCCACCGGCACCAGACACAGGGAAAAACACATCGCCACATACAGCAGGTGATCGATCGCCAGATCCGGCTGAAGCGCAAACACCACCTGCCCCAATACCAAGCCCAAAAAGGTCACCACCATATAGCTGGCGAAGACCATACCGCGCTGATGCGACTCGGCCTGCTCGTTCAACCAGCTTTCCAGCACCATGTACTGACACATCATCGCCATGCCCACCAGCACTCGCAACGCCAGCCATACCTGCACCGACTCCGTCAGCGCATGCCCCATTACCGACGCGGTGACCACCCCTGCGCTGGCGACAAAAGCCCGGATATGCCCCACCCGGGCGATCAGCCGGTGCCCGATCGATGCCCCCGCCACCAGGCCTGCGTAATAACCGGTCATCAACAGACCGATCCACAGCTCACTGACGCCTTCGGCCGCCAGTCTCAGCCCCAGATAGGTACCCAACAGACCACTGCCCAGCAGCATCAGCAAGGTAGCGAAATACAATGAGGAAAAGGCCGTAAGCGCGCGAGACATCCAAACTCCGTAGCGATTGCAGTACATGAAAGCGATTAAACACCGGCCTGCCAACCCGGCACTCCGGCCGAGCACGATACAGGCAAGATCAGCGCCTACCAAGAGTAGCCGAATCTACATGAAACAGCGCCTGTAGACACGGATTCGGCAGCACTGCATTTGTGGACAGACAATAGTAGCGCGCGTTCCGCAGTGAACCGTGCGCCAACCAACCTCTCAAGACACAAAATTTGATATTACGTCTCAGCAGGCGCAATATGGAGCAACACCAGCACCTCAACGGGCATCGCCATGACCACAGCACCCGCCGCCGCAAAGAAAGACATGGCCCTGGTTGGTCTGCGCACCGCGCTGAACATCCTGGGCAAATGGAAAACCAGCACCGAGCAGGCCGGCAATATTCTGCGGGTATCACGCAGCACCATCAGCCGCGCCCGCACAGACAAGACCGTATCGCTGGATGAAGACCAGCTCAAGCGCGTGTCGCTGGTACTCAACATCCACAGCGCCCTGCGCATGCTGTTTGATAACCCGGCCAACGTCTACGGCTTCATGCAAATGAAAAATCACAATGAATTTTTCAATGGCAGAAGCCCACTGGAAGTAGTGCAAAACGGCGACATGATTGCTCTGTACGAAACCTTTCGCCGCATCGACAGCCTGCGCGGGGCCCAATGGTAAGCACGGCAGGCGCAGCGCCAACCATCACCGGCTACCGCCTGATCAACAGCAAATACCCGCCGACCTCGCTGTTCGATGATGTGGCCGACGCCGACGACTTCCATGCGTTATTCCTGCTGCAGGAGCTGACCAATCCCCGCCTGCAAAATGAACTGGGTAACCTGCAACTGATCAACACCGCCGACATCCCCTTTGGCATCAACGGCTGCAACATGGCCACCGCCCCCTTCACCCACGTTAACCCCGCGGGCTCGCGCTTCAGCAACGGCAGCTACGGCGTACTCTATGTTGCCGACACCATCGAAACGGCCGTACTTGAGGTCAAGCACCACCAGCAGCTGTACTGGAGCCAGGTGCCGGCGCTGGCCTACGAACGCATGCTATTTCGCGGCCTGCGCTGCACCTTCGCGGACACCGACCTGCTTGATCTGACCGACCGCCCCATGAGCGACCCCCTTTACGCACCAGCCGACTACAGCGCGAGCCAGGCGTTCGGCGCCAGGGCACGCAAGGACGGCACCAACGGCGTGAAGTACTGGTCAGTACGCAACCAGGCCCAGCACGCCCTCTGTTGGGGCCTGTTCACACCAAAAATCGTACACAGCTGCGTCCAGACCGCCGCCTATGAAATGGTCTGGTCAGACGGCATTACCAGTGTGGGGAAGTTATCGGTGTTCTGAGGGGAGGCAGACAGTTCAGCCAACACTGCCATCAAGCGCCAAAAACACAAAAGGCTTGCCGATTAAAACCGTGCAAGCCTTTTTTTACTGGCGCGCGAGCCCGGATTCGAACCGGGGACCTACCGCTTAGGAGGCGGTTGCTCTATCCAGCTGAGCTACAAGCGCGTGTCCCTGTGTTGAGCCGCCCTGATGGCGCTCGGACGCTGCGCATCTTAACCAAAGCAGGGGGCGATTTCCACCAAGCGGGGAAGTACGCTCAGCACTGGCAAAGTGCCATTCGTCGTAAACCCGTCACATTTTGGGGACATTTTTTTGTCGCACTCTGGCGCTTGGAGAAAAAACCGGGTCTACTAATGGCACCTTGAAGGCAAAACCTGTCTAACCTCAAGACATGGTTCCGCCGGCCGGCGGCTTACCCAGCCGTTTGAGGCACTAGGCCAGTATCGATTTTTTCAGCGAAGCGATTATTATTGCCCCATGAAAACAGCGACCCAGCACTACACCAGCCGCACAGCCGACAAGTTTGTTGTTCGTCTGCCACAAGGCATGCGTGATCGCATTGCCGACGTAGCCAAACAGCATCACCGCAGCATGAACTCGGAGATCATTGCCCGGCTCGAACACAGCCTGCTTGATCTGCCCACACTGCCCGACACCGGCCACCCTTCGCGCAAGATGCTCGACGAGCAGGACGCAGAGGGCCTGAGCAGTCCGGAGCGCGAGCTGTTGCTGCGCTTTCGCGAAATGAGCCGCCGCCAACAGAACGCATTGCTTGCGCTGCTGGCCAACGAGCAGCAGTGAAACACCGCCCTCCCCCGGATACACCCTGCCAAGTCATCGGCGCCACCACCAGGGCATAAAAAAACCCGCTCAATTGAGCGGGTTTTTTGTTGCCTGCAATATCAGCCGACGAAGTTCAGCAGGATACCTGCCGCTACCGCCGAGCCAATCACACCGGCCAGGTTGGGACCCATCGCATGCATCAACAGGAAGTTGTGCGGATTGGTCTCCAGACCGACACGGTTGGATACCCGCGCCGCCATGGGCACCGCCGATACGCCGGCAGAACCGATCAGCGGGTTGATCGGGTTTTTGCTGACCAGGTTGAGCAACTTGGCCATCAGTACACCTGCAGCAGTACCAGCGCAGAACGCCAGCATGCCCAGCACCAGGATACCCAGAGTCTTAAGCTGCAGGAATGAATCAGCAGACAGCTTGGAGCCAACCGCCAGCCCCAGACCAATAGTCACAATGTTGATCAGCGCATTGCGCGTGGTATCCGCCAGACGCTCAACCACACCACACTCACGCATCAGGTTGCCGAAACACAGCATACCCACCAGCGGAGCGGCATCAGGCAGCAGCAGAGCAACCAGCATCAGCAGCAACAGCGGGAAGATGATCTTTTCCGACTTGCTGACCACGCGCAGCTGAGTCATGACAATGCCACGCTCTTTCTGGTTGGTCAGTGCCCGCATGATCGGCGGCTGCAGCAGCGGCACCAGTGCCATGTAGGAATAAGCAGCTACGGCAATCGGACCCAGCAGATCCGGCGCCAGCTTGGAGGTCACGAAGATGGAGGTTGGACCATCCGCACCACCGATAATGGCGATGGATGCTGCCTCCTTCATAGTGAACTCAAAGCCCGGGATACCGGCCGCGGTCAGTGCCAGAGCGCCGAGCAGCGTACCGAAGATACCGAACTGCGCAGCGGCGCCCAGCAGCAGGGTACGGGGGTTGGCCAGCATCGGACCGAAGTCGGTCATGGCGCCCACGCCCATGAAGATCAGCAGCGGGAAGACACTGGTCGGCAGACCCACTTCATAGATCAGGTGCAGAATGCCCGAGCCTTGCGCCATGTTGGCAACCGGCAGGTTGGCCAGGATGCCGCCAAAACCGATCGGGATCAGCAGCAGCGGCTCAAAGCCCTTGCGAATAGCCAGGTAGATGAGACCAAAACACACCAGGATCATCACCGCCTGGCCAGGGGCCATGTGGTAAATACCCGTGGTATGCCATAGCTGGAGAAGCTTATCCATTAGTCTCTCCCTTAGCCGATGGTCAGCAGAGTGTCGCCGACGGCAACCGCGTCGCCAACCTTGACGTCAACGGAGGCAACGGTACCGGCGCGCTGGGTGCGGACTTCGGTTTCCATCTTCATGGCTTCGAGGATCATGACAACATCACCCTCTTCCACAGCGTCGCCGACGCTGACCAGCACCTTGAAGATGTTGCCCGACAGCGGCGCCACTTGCGGCTCACCTTCGCCCGCTGGCGTAGCGGCCGGCGCAGGTGCAGCGCTCTCGCCAATCGGCTTGATGCCGGAGATATCACCACCCTCGGTCACCTGAACAACGTACTCCTTGCCGTTGACGGCAACGGTGTAGGCTTGCGGGTCCGTCGACTTGCCGGCTGCGGGCAGTTCGTTACCGGTAGGCACCGGCTCGAAGGCGTCCGGGTTGCCACGGTTTTCCAGGAACTTGAGGCCAATCTGCGGGAACAGCGCGTAAGTCAGAACGTCGTCGATCTCGTTCTCGGCCAGCTTGATGCCCTTTTCGCTGGCCAGGCCCTTGAGCTCGGCAGTCAGCTTGTCCATTTCCGCTTCCAGCAGGTCAGCCGGACGGCAGGTAATGGCTTCGGCACCATCCAGAACGCGCGCCTGCAGCTCGGCATTAAAGGCCGCCGGCGCTGCACCGTACTCGCCCTTCAGAACGCCTGCGGTTTCCTTGGTGATCGACTTGTAGCGCTCGCCAGTCAGCACGTTGATAACCGCCTGGGTGCCAACAATTTGCGAGGTAGGGGTCACCAGCGGGATAAAGCCCAAATCTTCGCGAACGCGCGGGATTTCCGCCAGCACTTCGTCAAACTTGTCGCTGGCGCCCTGCTCCTTGAGCTGGTTTTCCATATTGGTCAGCATACCGCCCGGTACCTGAGCGACCAGAATGCGGGAATCAACGCCACGCAGGTTGCCTTCAAACTTGGCGTATTTCTTCCGCACTTCACGGAAGTAGGCAGCCACTTCTTCCAGCAGCTCCAGATTCAGGCCGGTGTCGCGCGGGGAGTTCTGGAAGATGGCAACGACCGACTCGGTCGGCGAGTGACCGTAGGTCATCGACATGGAAGAGATGGCGGAATCGACATTGTCGATACCGGCTTCAGCGGCCTTGAGGATGGCGGCAGTGGACAGACCAGCGGTCGCATGGCACTGCATGTGAACCGGAATGCTCAGCGTGGACTTCAGCTGGCTGACCAGATCGAACGCAACGTAGGGGTTCAGAATGCCCGCCATATCCTTGATGGCGATGGAGTCGGCACCCATGTCTTCAATCTGCTTGGCCAGATCGACCCACATCTGCAGGGTGTGCACCGGGCTGGTGGTGTAGGAAATAGTGCCCTGGGCATGCTTGCCCTGCGCCTTGACGGCTTTCAGCGCGGTTTCCAGGTTGCGCGGATCGTTCATCGCGTCAAATACGCGGAATACATCCACACCGTTGACGGCAGCGCGCTCAACGAACTTCTCAACCACGTCGTCGGCGTAATGGCGGTAACCCAACAGGTTCTGACCGCGCAGCAGCATTTGCTGACGGGTGTTGGGCATGGCCTTTTTCAGGGCGCGAATGCGCTCCCACGGATCTTCCCCCAGGTAACGGATACAGGCATCAAAGGTTGCGCCGCCCCAGGACTCAACGGACCAGAAGCCAACCTGATCCAGCTTGCCGGCGATCGGCAACATATCGTCCAGACGCATGCGCGTGGCCAGGATGGATTGGTGTGCGTCACGCAGGATGACATCGGTAATGCCCAGAGGCTGTTTGTTATCGGTCATAGTGTCATGGCCTTTATTTGATTTTTAATGGTGAAAACCGCGAAACGGAATCAGGAGCGCTGACGCGCGCGGTGCTGCTTGATAGCAGCGCCAATGGCGACAACGACATCGGGGTCCACACTGGCAGGCGCGGCACTGGGCTTCTTGCGCACGGGCTTGGGCGCCGGAGCGGCCTCGGGGAAATAACGTGACAGGATGACGGACATCAGGCTGGTACAGCAGACCAGCAGAATAAGGAAGGAGAACACTGCCCCCATCCCGAGAAGCATCAGCTCGACGCCCTCAAGAACCAGATTGGTTGATTCCATTTTCTCTCCCTGCAGCTCTGGGCATGGTTGGGTCCATGCTGCTCTTTTAATAGTTGAACTTCAGTGGGTGTACGACCAAAGCCCGATTGCGGACGGGCCTCCCACGCGAAAAAACGGCCTAATGTATCCTGATGTGACATTTTAGGCAATCAAGGCGACACCTGATGACAGGTCGCAGAGAGTACTCAGAGCAAGAACAATGTCGCCAGTCCGAGGAAGATAAAGAACCCGCCACTGTCGGTAATCGCGGTGATCAGTACGCTTGAGCCCAGAGCCGGGTCACCACCAAGACGTAGCCTGATCAAAGGTATGAATACCCCCATACAGGCCGCCAGCAGCATATTCAGCGTCATCGCAGCCAACAGCACGGTGGCCAGTGCAACACTGCCATATAGCAGGTAGGCGATACCGGCCAGTACACACCCCCAGAACAAGCCATTGATCAGCGCCACCCCGACTTCCTTGCGCAACAGCCGCTTGCCGTGGGCAACCTGCACCTGTCCGGTTGCGATACCGCGCACAATCATGGTGATGGTCTGGTTGCCGGAGTTGCCGCCGATACCCGCAACGATAGGCATCAGAGCGGCCAACGCGACCAGTTGCTCAATGGCCGTTTCAAACAGGCCGATGACCCGGGAGGCAATCAGCGCGGTACACAGATTCACCGCCAGCCAGGCCCAGCGGTTGCGCACGGATTTCCAGACCGAGGCAAAGATATCCTCTTCCTCACGCAGACCGGCGGCATTAAGCACCTCGGCTTCGCTCTCCTCACGGATATAGTCAACCATCTCATCAATGGTCAGACGACCGCACAGGCGCCCCAGGTTGTCGACCACCGGCGCCGACACTAGGTCGTAACGTTCAAAGGCCTGCGCAGCCTCACCCGCATCATCGGCCGGATCAAACACCACCGGGTCATCCGCCATGACGTCGGCGACCAGCGCATCCGGCGAGCTGACCAGCAGTTTCTTGATGGACAGGACACCCTTGAGCAGACCCTCGGTGTCCACCACAAAGAGCTTGTCCGTGTGATCAGGCAAGGCGTCAAAGCGGCGCAGATAGCGGCTGACCACTTCCAGGCTGACATCGTCACGAATCGTCAGCATATCGAAGTCCATCAGCGCTCCGACCTGATCCTCGTCGTAAGACAAGGCCGACTTCAGACGGTCGCGTTGTTGCGCATCCAGGCTATCCATCAGCTCGCGCACGATATCGCGCGGCAGGTCGGGCGCCAGATCGGCCAGTTCGTCCGCATCCAGGCTGTTGGCCGCCGCGATGATCTCGTGGCTATCCATGTCGGCGATCAGCGTTTCCCGCACCGCATCCGACACTTCCAGCAGAATCTCGCCGTCACGCTCGGTCTTGACCAGTTGCCAGACCGCCAGACGTTCCTCCAGCGGCAACGACTCCAGCACGTAGGCTACGTCCGCCGGGTGCAACTCATCGAGCTTGCGCTGCAGCTCCACCAGGTTCTGCTGATGCACCAGATGCTCGACCAACTCCTGGTGCTGGCCGTCCTGTTTGTGCACCAGGTTCTCGACCAGACGGTGGCGCCCCAACAGCTCCTGCACCTGATCAAGGCGATCCTGCAGGCTTTCCGGTGATTTTCTGTTGATTTCCGACATGGCAAGGCTTCCCGACCGCCCGGATGCGGGCATTTACCAATCGACGCCGCCCAGGACAGGCGGGCCACAGCGAGCTGGTACTCAGCCTATCAGGCTTTGCCCGGCAACTCAGCTGCACTTTTATGAAGACGAAAAAAAACCCACTGAATTCAGTGGGTTCTTTATATGGCGCACTCGGGAGGATTCGAACCTCCGACCGCTCGGTTCGTAGCCGAGTACTCTATCCAGCTGAGCTACGAGTGCGTGTGGAGGCGCATTATACGCATTTTTTTCGCCTTGTCATCAGTAACATCAAACTAAAGACGAAAAAAAACCCACTGAAATCAGTGGGTTTTTTATATGGCGCACTCGGGAGGATTCGAACCTCCGACCGCTCGGTTCGTAGCCGAGTACTCTATCCAGCTGAGCTACGAGTGCGTGTGGGGGCGAATTATAGGCTCTTTTACCGCGCCGTCAAATGTTTTTCTTTTAAATTCAAGAACTAACACCTGACAAAACCTACAACTCTAAAAATGGCGGAGAGGGCGGGATTCGAACCCGCGATACCCTTTTGAGGTATACTCCCTTAGCAGGGGAGCGCCTTCGGCCTCTCGGCCACCTCTCCGAACACGCGGGGAATATTACCCGCGTGATTTTATTATTGCAACGAAAAACTCAATAAAATTAGTTATTTGGTTCTTCGTCTTTCTCTTTCTGGATGCGCTGGTAAATTTCTTCGCGGTGAACAGCGACTTCTTTCGGCGCATTCACGCCAATGCGCACCTGGTTGCCTTTGACACCCAGGACAGTCACGGTAACTTCATCACCTACCATCAGGGTTTCACCAACCCGTCGAGTGAGTATCAGCATTCCATTTCTCCTTGCTAATGATCAGGACACAGCTCTGCAAAAAACCGGCTAGTAGCCTGACGCGACCTAGATCAACGCAGGCGGACACGGCAGCCAGAAACCGCGCCCTTGTAACTGACCAGCCAAGGCTGGTCAGCCGGGACCGACAACGCCGTTAAGCGTCCTCGGCAGCCGGAGCATCCAGCCCGAAGGCGGTATGCAGCGCACGCACTGCCAGCTCCAGATACTTCTCGTCGATGACCACCGACACCTTGATTTCAGAGGTGGAGATCATCTGAATATTGATACTTTCATCCGCCAGCGCCTCGAACATGCTGCTGGCCACGCCCGCATGCGAGCGCATGCCTACACCTACGATAGACACCTTGGCGATTTTGTCATCAGCCGCCACTTCGCGTGCGCCGATATCGCTGGCTACCTGCTTGAGAATAGACTCCGCCTTGCGAAATTCGTTGCGATGCACAGTAAAAGTGAAGTCGGTCGTGTTATCCATCGATACGTTCTGCACGATCATGTCGACTTCGATGTTCGCAGCACTGACCGGCCCCAGAATCTTGAAGGCCACACCGGGGGTATCCGGCACGCCGCGGATGGTCAGTTTGGCTTCATCACGATTGAACGCGATACCGGAGATGACGGGTTGTTCCATTGATACGTTGTCCTCAAGGGTAATAAGGGTTCCCGGGCCTTCTTTAAAGCTGTGCAGCACACGCAGCGGCACTGCGTATTTACCAGCAAACTCCACCGAGCGAATCTGCAGCACCTTGGAGCCCAGACTGGCCATCTCCAGCATCTCTTCAAAGGTGATGCGATCAAGTCGACGAGCGCGCTCGACCACGCGCGGATCCGTGGTATAGACACCATCAACGTCAGTATAGATCTGACATTCGTCGGCCTTCAGCGCGGCTGCCAGCGCCACGCCCGTGGTGTCAGAACCGCCACGACCAAGGGTGGTAATGGCGCCGTTCTCGTCAGCGCCCTGGAAGCCCGCCACGATCACCACACGACCGGCAGCCAGCTCGCGACGCATACGCTCGTCGTCAATCTGCTGGATACGAGCCTTGCCGTGGGCGCTGTCGGTCAGAATTCGCACCTGCGGCCCTGTCATGGAGACGGCCTCAACACCAATCGCCTTGAGCGCCATGGCCAGCAGGCCGATGGTGACCTGCTCGCCAGTGGAGACAATCACATCCATCTCGCGCGGATCGGGGTCGGCCTGAATCTGCTTGGCCAGATCAATCAGGCGGTTGGTTTCCCCGCTCATGGCAGAAACCACCACGACCAGGTCATCGCCCCGCTCCCTGAAGCCCTTGATTTTCTCGGCGACTTGCTGGATTCGCTCCACGCTGCCAACCGAGGTACCACCAAACTTCTGGACAATAAGCGCCATTTTGCTACGTCAATCCTCACCCAGCGGTCGGCCTTCCGACCCGTCTAAAAGCGCTCTTGCGAGCGCCGCCCCTACTGCTGCGCAACCCACTCGGTCGCTGCGCTCAACGCCTGATCCAGCGCCGCGACGTCAGTGCCTCCGCCTTGCGCCATATCCGGACGTCCGCCACCTTTGCCGCCAACAGCCTGGGCGGTGGTGCGAATCCAGTCGCCCGCCTTGAGCGGCCCGGCCAGATCCTTGGTGACCCCGGCCACCAGCACGACCTTGCCGTCGTGTTCGCCACCCAGCAGGATAGCGGCTGAACCCAATTTGTTCTTCAACTGATCGACCAGCGCCATCAGGCCCTTGCCGTCCTGGCCGTCAACCCGCTGTACCAGCACCGTGCGACCACCCAGCTGCTGTGCAGCCGCTGCCAGGTCAGACCCGGCAGCACTCGCGGCCTTGGCCTTGAGCTGCTCCACTTCCTTCTCCAGCTGACGGCTGCGCTCGACCAGCGCGGTCAGCTTATCCAGCACCGTATCGCGGCTGCCTTTGACTACCTGCGCTGCGTCACGCAGGCGCTCTTCAGTCTCGGCCACCCAGGCGAGCGCACCGGCGCCGGTGACCGCTTCGATACGACGCACACCGGAAGCGATACCGCTCTCGGCGGTAATTTTGAACAGGCCGATGTCACCGGTACGCGATACATGGGTACCGCCGCACAGCTCAACGGAGAAGCCGTTACCCATGGTCAGTACGCGTACTTCATCGCCGTACTTCTCACCAAACAGCGCCATGGCGCCCTTGCTCTTGGCGGTCTCGATGTCGGTCAGTTCAACGCCGACAGCCGAGTTTTGACGCACCTGCTCGTTGACCATGTCTTCCAGCAGGCGCAGCTGTTCAGGCTTGATGGCCTCGTAGTGACTGAAGTCAAAGCGTAGACGTTGACTGTCGACCAGTGAACCTTTCTGCTGCACGTGATCCCCCAGCACCTGGCGCAGGGCGGCGTGCAGCAAGTGGGTGGCCGAGTGGTTCAGCGCGGTGGCCTGACGTACGCTGGCGTCGACCTGAGCCGCTACCTGCTCGCCAACCCGCAGGCTGCCCTGCTGAACAACAACGTGGTGCAGGTGCGCATTGCCTGCCTTGGTGGTGTCGGACACTTCAGCCTGCACGCCATCAGCACGCAGAAAACCGGTATCGCCTACCTGACCACCGGACTCGGCATAGAACGGCGTCTGATCCAGCACAGCGACGCCCTTCTCGCCCTCGTTCAGCGCCTCGACCTGCTCGCCATCACGGAACAGCGCAACAACACTGCCCTGCCCTTCAGTGCCATCGTAGCCTTGGAAACGGGTCTCGATATCAACCTTGACCAGCGCGTTGTAATCCAGGCCAAACTGGCTGGCAGACCGGGCGCGCTCGCGCTGCGCTTCCATCGCTGCTTCAAAGCCGGCTTCATCGATGGTCAGCTCACGCTCACGGGCGATGTCACCGGTCAGATCCACCGGGAAGCCGTAGGTGTCATAGAGTTTGAAAACAACATCGCCGGGAATCTCGCTGCCCTTCAGCTCGGCCAGGTCCTGCTCCAGAATGCGCAGGCCCTGATCCAACGTCTTGGCAAACTGCTCTTCCTCGGTCTTCAGCACGCGCTCGATATGCGCCTGCTGGGTTTTCAGCTCGGGGAACGCATCACCCATCTCGGCCGCCAGCGCCGCGACGATCTTGTGGAAAAACACACCCTTGGCGCCCAGCTTGTTGCCGTGGCGGCAGGCGCGGCGAATGATGCGGCGCAGCACGTAGCCCCGGCCTTCATTGGACGGCAGCACACCGTCAGCAATCAGGAAGCTGCAGGAACGGATATGGTCGGCAACAACCTTCAGTGAGGCAGCGTTGTCCTGAACACAGCCAATGGCTTCAGCGGCAGCGGCCAGCAGGTTCTGGAACAGGTCGATCTCGTAGTTGGCATGCACGTGCTGCATGACCGCGCTGATGCGCTCCAGCCCCATGCCGGTATCCACACTCGGCGCCGGCAGCGGGTGCATCTCGCCGTCAGCCGTGCGATTGAACTGCATGAAGACGTTGTTCCAAATTTCGATATAGCGATCACCGTCCTCTTCGGGCGAGCCCGGCGGGCCACCCCAGATATCGGCGCCGTGATCAAAGAAAATCTCGGTACAGGGACCGCACGGGCCGGTATCGCCCATGGCCCAGAAGTTGTCCGACGCGTAGGGCGCGCCCTTGTTGTCGCCAATACGCACCATGCGCTCAGCGGGCACACCCACTTCCTTAGTCCAGATGTCGTAGGCCTCGTCATCACTGGCGTAGACGGTGACCCAGAGTTTCTCCTGCGGCAGGTTCAGCCACTTGTCCGAGGTCAAGAACTCCCACGCGTAGTGAATGGCATCGCGCTTGAAATAGTCGCCGAAACTGAAGTTACCCAGCATCTCGAAAAAGGTGTGATGACGCGCGGTGTATCCAACGTTCTCCAGGTCATTGTGCTTGCCGCCGGCACGCACGCACTTCTGGCTGCTGGTGGCGCGGGTATAGGCGCGCTTCTCCAGGCCCAGGAAGCAGTCCTTGAACTGGTTCATGCCGGCGTTGGTGAACAGCAGTGTCGGGTCGTTGGCCGGAATCAGCGAGCTGGAGGCAACGCGGGTGTGCCCCTTTTCTTCAAAGAAACGGAGGAAGGATTCACGGATGTCTGCGCTTTTCATAATTCCCTTACCAGAGACGGGTCGGCCAGCTGAACGTCGGGAGCATATCGCGGTCTGCGCCGCTTAGGGAGGCTGCCCCAGATGGAGCATCCAGACTGGCAAAGAGCCGCATTATATAAGCATCAGAGCGCTGGATGCATTAGGGTCTGTTAACGTTTCGTTCACCCGCCTGCCGGCGGCCATTTTTCGGCCAGGCAAGGCGGAGGGAGTGCACTGTGGTTGCTCCACACAAGCGACTGACAACGCAGCCTGGCCGAAAAATGGCCCCGGCCCTCTGGGTTGCGCCTGTAAAGCCGCCACGCAGCGTCGCTCGTCGCTTATTTGGAATGACCAAACTACGCTCCTCGCTCCTTGATTGGCGGCTTTACAGACGCAACAGGCGGGTGAACGAAACGTTAACAGACCCTAGCTCCACGGTTGATATTCACTATGCCTTCTATAGTTTCCGACCGTGAAACAACCGATGAGGTTCACTGGGCGTCTACCTGTGCCGACAAGACCTGTTAGCCTGAGCTGCAGCACATAACCGTCAACGCAGGCTCGCTCTACCCTCAGGCGTTCAGCGCGACCGCGCGCACCAGCGTGCCGGCGCGCAACTTGAGGCGCTCTGCCGACTCCGCGCCCACCACCAGGGTGCCGGCAGCCACGCGCGCCGGGGCGGCAATCATGCGGCAGTTATCACGCCCGCGATTGGAAATGAGATAAGGCTCGGCTTCATCGCCCGGCGTACCGATGGCCAGCAGCAGGGTGCGGCTGTCGCGGATAGCGCGAATTTGTCCACGCTGCGCCTCCAGCGTGGCGCCACCGTCAAAGATGTCGATATAGCCCTGATAGCGCATGCCTTCTTCTTCGAGCACCAGGCGACCCGCTTCAGAGTCCGGATGCACCTGCCCGATGGCGTCACGCGCTGCCTGACTGAGAAAGCAGGCGTAGAGCGGAAACTTGGGCATCATTTCGGCAATAAAGGCCTTGTTACCCAAACCGGTCAGATAGTCGGCACGGGCAAAATCCATGCGGAAGAAGTGCTGCCCCAGACTGTCCCAGAACGGCGAACGGCCACTCTCATCGGAACGACCGCGCATTTCCACCACCACGCGCTCAGAAAAATCCTGTGGCGCATCGGCCATGAACATGAACCGCGCCTTGGACAACAGACGCGGCGTATCCCCGCTACGAAACTCGGGGGCAAGAAAGTAGGAGCACAAGGCCGTAGCGCCAGTCAGATCATTGACCAGAAACAGCGTCGGATGCTGACGATAGACGCCCAGCTCACCGCTCGCGGCCACGGTCAGCCCCATGCGGTAGCTGTACCAGGGCTCGCGCATGCCGGCTGCGCCCAGCATGCCGCTGGAGCCGATCAGTCGACCATCCACGCCCTCCAGCACCAGCAAATAATCAGCATCGGCCTGAGGTACCTGGCCGGCAAAACTTTGCTCGATCAGCTGCAAGCGCTCACGTAGCCGCTCCTCGCTGGCCGGCAGTGTGGTCAGCCCGGCGCCAGCACTGTGCGCCAGCGCCAGCAACGCCTCCAGATCCCCCAGATTGGCAGCCCGTACCAGCATGTCAGTCTCCCCTAATCAGGCGCAGGCTGTCGCCCTCGGCGACACGCAGCGCCTGGGCAGTTGCCGCATCCAGCTGCAGTGGCTCGCCGGGCTGCCAGTCAAACCGCAAGGCGCAGGCCCGAAAGTCGCAGACCTTGGTGTTGGCCACCAGCCACAGCGCGTTGCCGGCCTGCGCCTGGCCAACCACAACCTGAGCCAACTGGCTGTGACGCACGCTCGCCAGCATCGCAGTACGCGCGTTGACCACCGGCCCGCCGTCAAAGATATCGACGTAGTTGTCGGTCTCAAATCCTTCATCCATGAGGATGTCGAACACATCCTGCACACTCGGATTGACCTGCCCGACCACTTCCTGAGCCTCGTCAGACAACATGGGCACATAGATCGGATAGCCCGGCATCAGCTCTGCCAGGAAGCCGCGCCCGCGCTCGCTACCGATGCGCTCAGCCTCGGCGTAGCTGACGGCAAAGAAGTGACGACCCACTGCGTCCCAGAATGGCGCATTACCCTGGTCATCACTGATACCCACCACCTCCACCGAGGTGGACTCGGCAAAGCGCTGGGGGTGACTGGCCATAAACAGCAGACGACCGCGGGCATTGAGCTGCAGCAGCTCAGGCGTGCGATGGCCCTCGCTCAGATGATAACCGACCAGCAGACTGTGCCCGGTCAGATCGTGACAGAGCGACAGCACGTGGATACGGTTGTGCAGGCCCAGCTCACGCGAGGCATGCACAAACATTTCGTTGCGAAAGGTATAAAAAGGAGAGCGAAAACCGGAGGCAGCGATAATCCCGCTGCAGCCAACAAGAGTGCCTGTAGCGGTGTCTTCCAGCACGAAAAAATAACGCTCTTCCCCACTGAAGGTCACTTCCTCTGCCATGGAGGCTTCCGATGCCGCCAGGATGTCGGCCAGCCGCTCGCGACTGGCCGGCAACGCGGTTACCCCAACCGGGCTCGCCGCCGCCAGGCGTTCGATCTGTGGCAGGTCCGCCGTCCTGCCCAAACGCAGCATCAGCATCCAGTTTTCTCCCAGGACCTAGGCGACTAGGCGCTGCAGCGCAACGCGTAGCCGTGCCAGGCCTTCGGCTATATCGGCTTCATCAATAATCAGGCTCGGCGCCAAACGCACCACGTCCGGCCCGGCCTGCAGCACCAGAACGCCCTCTTCCTGCGCCAGCATCTGCACGTCTTTGGCCTTGCCGCGCCAGGCGTCGCTCATCACCGCCCCCAGCAGCAGACCGCTGCCACGCACACCGGAAAACACACCGAACTCAGCGCCCATGGCTTCCAGTTCGGCGCGCAGGCGCTGGTGCCGCTGCGCTACACCATCCAGCACCGCCGGCGTGTTGACAATATCCAGCACCCGCTCGGCAACCGCGCAGGCCAGCGGGTTACCGCCGTAGGTGCTGCCATGGGTACCAACGGCAAAATGCTCGGCAATCGCCGTCGTGGTCAGCATCGCCGAAATAGGGAAACCGCCGCCCAGGCTCTTGGCACTGGTCAGAATGTCGGGCACCACACCGCTGTGCATGTAGGCAAACAGCTTGCCAGTACGACCCATGCCGCTTTGTACCTCATCAAACACCAAGAGCGCCTGATGCTTGTCACAGATTGCGCGCACCGCCTGCAGGTAGTCGCTGCTGGCCGGTATAACGCCACCTTCACCCTGCACCGGCTCCAGCACCACCGCACAGGTGGCATCGGACATGGCCGCTTCCAGCGCGGCCAGGTCCTGATAGGGCACATGGCTGATGCCGCCCATGGCAGGGCCGAAGCCTTCGGAGTATTTGGGCTGACCACCGACACTCACGGTAAACAACGAGCGACCGTGGAAGCTGTTGGTGCAGGCGATGATCTGGTGCTTGGCCGCACCGCCGGTGTTATGCCCCCAGCGACGCGCCAGCTTGAAGGCGGCCTCGTTGGCCTCGGCCCCGGAGTTGGCAAAAAACACCCGCTCGGCGAAGGTGGCCTGCACCAGTTTGTCAGCCAGACGCAACGCAGGCTCATTGGTCATGATATTGGAGACGTGCCACAGCTTGCCGGCCTGCTCGGTTAGCGCCTCAACCAGCGCCGGGTGCGCATGGCCCAGCGCGTTCACCGCAATGCCGCCCGCCAGGTCAACGTATTCTCGGCCTTCCTGGTCCCACAGACGCGAGCCCGCGCCGCGAACCGGAACCATATTCACCGGTGCGTAATTGGGAACCATAACCCGATCAAAATCGGACCGACCGACCATTGCTGACACTGTCTTCTCCTTGCTATCAAAGGGCACATCGAAGGGATGTGCAGTCATACCCGCTCGCCCCTGCGAGACGGTTCAATCAGGTACTGCTCTCGGCAGTCTGCTGCGCTCGCCGCTGATTGCGATCCTCGCGCGGCGTCACGCCAAAACAGTTGCGATAGGCACTGGAAAAATGCGGCCCTGAGGAGAACCCGCATGACAGCCCTATCTGAATAATCGACTTACTGGTCTGCAGCAGCATCTGGCGAGCCCGGTTCAGCCGCAGCTCCAGGTAGTACTGCGACGGTACGCTGTTGAGGTACTGCTTGAAAATACGCTCCAGCTGACGCCGCGACACGCAGACATGACGGGCAATTTCATCGGTGGTCAGCGGCTCTTCAATGTTGGATTCCATCAGGATGACCGCCTGGGTCAACTTGGGATGGCTGCTGCCCAACCGGTTGCGCAGCGGCATGCGCTGACGCTCGCTGCCGTCACGGGTACGCTCGATCACCAAATCCTCAGCCACCAGTGCCGCCAGATCCTGGCCCTGCTCTTGCGCCAGCACGCCGAGCAACAGGTCGGTACTGGCCAGCCCGCCACTGCTAGTGGCCAGATTGGCGTCCTGCACGTACAGCTGGGTAACCGCTTCTACCTGCGGAAAACGCTCACGAAACTCGTCCAGCATGCGCCAATGCACTGCGCAGCGAGCACCATCAAGCACACCGCAGGCCGCCAGCACCGCTGCGCCCGCCTCCAGGCCACCAACCAGGACGCCCGCGGCCAGCCATTCGGCAAGCTGCGGCGCCAGCCAGTCCGGCAGCGAGTCCCCTGCGGCAAGGCTTTCCGCTACCAGCCACAACTGAGCAAAACCGGGAGCGCAGCTCTGCAACGGCGCCGGCTGCAGCAACAGGCCATCGGACGCGCGCACTGATTGTTCTTCCAATGTGCAGCATTCGATCTGATAGAGGGGCTCTTCGGCCATGCGGTTGGCCGACAGCAGGACCGACAGCGCCGGCATCAGGCTGCCAGGATGGGCACCGGGCAGCAGCACAAAGACGACTCGCCGCAGCTCAGTCGCCATCTCTGTCCGCCCCGCCATGGTGATTGCCCACGCGCCTGTTCCTGTCCGAGTCAGCAAAAAGCGCATTGTGCCACAAGGCAAACAGCCAAGCACCGGAGAAAAGGTGGCTTGATGCAACAAAAAAGGGCGCCTCCCACCGGGGGAGACGCCCTTCTTGACGCAGCCGCAGATGCGGCCACGCGGATCAGCCGCGGTAGGCTTCGAACAGGCCGGTTGCGCCCATGCCACCGCCAACACACATGGTGACGATGCCATAACGCTTGCCGCGACGCTGCAGCTCACGAACCAGGTGACCCACCTGACGAGAACCGGTCATGCCGAACGGGTGACCGATGGAGATGGAGCCGCCGTTGACGTTGTATTTCTCGTTGTCGATCTTGAGGAAGTCACGAGCGTACAGGCACTGGGAAGCAAAGGCTTCGTTCAGCTCCCACAGGTCGATGTCGTCGACGGTCAGGCCACGGGATTTGAGCAGTTTCGGCACGGAGTAAACCGGACCAATGCCCATTTCGTCAGGCTCGCAACCGGCGACAGTGAAGCCACGGAAGTAAGCCAGCGGCTTCAGACCCAGCTCCAGCGCCTTGTCCAGGCTCATGACCAGGGTCATGGAGGCGCCGTCGGACAGCTGAGAGGCGTTACCGGCAGTCACGGAACCGTCTTCGGCAAACACCGGCTTCAGGCTGTTCAGGCCTTCGATGGTGGTGTCGGGGCGGTTGCAGTCGTCGCCTTCAACAACGCCGTCAACGATGGTGATTTCGCCGGTGGCCTTGTCCTGAACCTGATATTTGACGTTCATCGGCACGATTTCGTCATCGAACAGGCCTTCGGCCTGGGCGCGGGCAGTACGCTGCTGACTCTGCAGTGCGTAGTTGTCCTGCTGCTCACGGGTGACGTTGTAGCGGCGCGCAACGATCTCGGCAGTCTGACCCATCGGGTAGTAGATGCCCGGGAAGTCTTTTTCCAGGATCGGGTTGACGAAGTTGTCGGTGTTGCGGCTCTTGGCCGTCATGGTGATGGACTCGACACCACCGGCAACGATGGCGTCGGAGCAACCGGAAGCAACCTGGTTGGCTGCGATGGCAATCGCCTGCAGACCGGAGGAGCAGTAGCGGTTCAGGGTCATACCGGCAACATCGATACCCATTTTCGACAGCACCGCAACGTTACGACCGATGTTGTGGCCTTGAGCGCCTTCGTTGGAGCCGGCACCGACGATGCAGTCGTCGATCATCTTCGGGTCAATGCCAGTGCGCTCGATCAGCGCGTTGACACAGTGGGCCGCCATGTCATCCGGACGGGTCATATTGAACTTGCCGCGGAAGGACTTGGCCAGACCGGTGCGGACGCTGTCGACGATTACGACTTCACGCATTGCGATAACCTCATTGCTTGCCTAGGGGTTCAGACGGGCAACCCGCCATTCGAAGGGCGCCAAGCATACTGCCCCGAGGCCGCAACAGGAAACACAATAGACACAGCTGATAAAACGCCATAGTCCGTCGACAGACGGCTGCCGACGGACCGGCCTTCAGTTGACGGGCACGCGTTTGGCAGCCAGGCGGAACATTTCGTCGTAGATGACCTGCGGATCGGCGCGTTTTTGCTGCAGTGCCAGACGGCCCCGCTCGTGCGGCAGAATCATAAACTGATCCGCCTCGCTTTCACGGAAAGTGATATCGGCGACATCGGCAGCACTGATCGGCGAGCTTTCCAGCAGCTTGGCCATATCATCACGGGCCTGGGTGTCCGGGCCATGATAGGACGCCAGCAGATTGGTCTGGAAAAACGACGGACAAACCACGTTAACCTTGATGCCCAGAGGGTGCAGCTCAGCCAGCAAACTCTCCGACAGCGCCACCACCCCGGCCTTGGCTACGTTGTAGTTGCTCATACCCGGCGTTTGAATATGGGCAGCCATAGAAGCAATATTGATGATGCGGCCTGCACCCTGACGCATAAACAGCGGCATAAAGGCCTTGCAACCCTTCACCACGCCCATCAGGTTGATGCAAATCTGCGAATCCCAGTCCTCCAGTGAGAGGTCCCAGAACAAGCCGCCGGAGGCAATGCCGGCGTTGTTGATCAACACATCGACGCCGTTCAACCGCTCATCACAACTTTGCGCAAGCGCCGCCAGCTGGCTGAAGTCACGCACATCACACCGCTGGGTAAACGCCCAGCCTCCGGCCGCCGTTGCCAGCCGTCGGGTTTCTTCCAGCCCGTCATCGTTAATATCTGCCAGCGCCAGCCGCGCACCCTCACGCGCATAACGCAGTGCCAGCTCCCGCCCCAGGCCACTGCCTGCGCCTGTAATAACGACCCGCTGTCCTGTTGCTTGCATGCGATCCCCTTAATTGTTCTTGTTGTGCCACAGGCGACGACCTGTTCTGCGCAGTCTAGCGAGACCACGGGCCCGGGCCAGCGCTGACAAGGGATAATAAAAGCCGTGAATGCGCTTCTCTATTCAACAGCCGGGTCGGACGCAGCGCCATAGTTCTGCTGGTAACGCGCCAGCCCCATGGCGCGGATCTGCCCCTCGATCAGCGCCTCGAACGGCGCCAGCAGGGCATGCTTGTCAAAACCGGGATGCAACACAGAGAGCGCCTCGGCGCCCGCTTCGATAGTGGACAGCGCGCCGGCCTGCGGCACCTTGCGCAGGCGATAACGGCTGACCAGCCCGGCGGGCAGGCATACCTGCGCCATCGACTGCAGCACAGGATTGAGATAAACCAGCTTGCGCGCCTTACGCCAGGTGCCATCGAGCAGCACCAGCCGCCTGGGACGCAGGTCGACGGCGGCGGGCAACAGCACTTGCGCCTGCTCGCCAGGAAACAGCAGCTCATTGCGCCATCGGGGGTCCTGCAAACGCCGCATCCAGGCAGGGTGCTCCTGCAGGGATTCGGTTATCAGCAAGTGAGCGTTAACCAACCCCGGCACCAGCAAGCGAGCCGTGTTGAGCGCATGAGAGGCTTCATCGGGGTGCTGGATCACCAGCAACTGGGTTGGCGGCCACAAACGGGGAATCAATGAACACAGACACTGGGCCTGAGGCCGGGCACACACCGGGCAGCGGACGCGGCCGGCCGAAGAACGGACAGACATAACGGATAACCAGACAACGGTGATTACTCATTATGCCCGCTGCAGCAGGCACAGGGCAGAGCAAAAACCTCCCCGGCGCACCGCGCCTGCCTACCAGGGCCGGTTGACGTCTCGCTCGCCCGCCTGCCAGAGGCCCTGCGGGCGGGGCCGCCTGGGTTGCGCCGGTACAGGCAGCAACAGCCGGGTGGACGAAACGTCAACAACCCCAAGTGTTACTTGGACTTCTTCTTGTGCGCGTCGCGCCAGATAAACAGGCCGACCCCACCCAGAAAAGCCACCATCAAACCCACAGTGATCACACCAGCAATGACTGCTTCATCAACATACATAACCCACCTCCTGCGTTGGCAATGACTGCAGGTTATGCCGCACGGGATGTAAGGTTATTGACGCGGGTCAATAAGAGAGGGGCTACTTCTTCTTTTTATTGCGGCGGCCTTTCTTGCCGGCCTTGCCGGAGCCAGGCAACGGCAGTGCGCGAGAAAACGCATCGCGCATGGCCTCCAGGCGGGCATCGTGAATATCGTGAATACGTTGACGACGGGCTTCCCCCAGGTCGATCACGTCACCACTGCGATTGTCGTCGGTCATGGTTCCACTCACCCTATACGGAAGCGCTGCCCACCAGCGCATTCCACTCAGCGCTCAGACTATCAAACTTCGATATCGACAAGCAGCCCCTTGTCCGGCAGCTCCAGTTCATCTGCACTGGCTTGACGCTCTTCCGGCGACTGCTCCTGACGGGTATGCACCCGACGCTTGCGACGCCGGCGTTCCGGCCAGCGTCCGCGGTCGCTCTGACGTCGTTCAACCTGCTGCGCTGCGGCATCGTGCAACGGCTCGCTGGCCGCCGAGGGCTTGACCTCGCGACTGCTCTTGACTGCATCATTCTGCGCACCGGCTGGCGGTAAACCGGGTATCAGCATGCTCTGTTCCCTCGTGATCATCTTCCCTGAAGAACCAACAACTACACTGCTATATCGACCGGAAATCGGTTCCCTTGATCCACGCAACGGTGACCTGGCGCACAAATCGGACAATTTTTAACCAGCTCCAATGTCCCACCACCGTCAGCTAAAGGCAAGCCGCCGGTTCCGGGATGGCGGGTGATCGGGTACGATATGCGCCTTTTTTTCAGCACCATCAGGAGAGTTGCATGACGGCTTTTATCCCGGGACAGCGCTGGGTCAGTGACAGCGAAGCAGAACTGGGGCTCGGCACTGTCCTGTCACAGGATGACCGCGTGGTGATCGTGCTCTACCCGGCCAGCGGCGAAACCCGCCACTACGCCCTGCGCAACGCCCCGCTAACCCGCGTGCGTTTCAGCCCCGGCGATGCCATCAGTCACCATGAAGGCTGGCAGCTGGTGGTCAGCGACGTCAGCGAAGCCAATGGCCTGCTGGTGTATCAAGGCCTGCGCGAAAATGGCGAAAGCGCCAGCTTCCCGGAGACCATGCTGGACAACTTCATCCAGTTCCGCCTGGCCAGTGATCGACTGTTCGCCAGCCAGATTGATCCGTTGCCCTGGTTCAGCCTGCGTTTCGAAAGCCTGCGTCACTATTGCCGTATCCAGCGTTCCCCGCTGCTCGGCCTGGCCGGTGTGCGCACCCAGCCGATAGGTCACCAGTTACACATTGCCCGCGATGTGGCCGACCGCATGGCCCCACGCGTGCTGCTGGCCGACGAAGTCGGCCTGGGCAAGACCATCGAGGCAGGCCTGGTTCTGCATCGTCAACTGCAGACTGGCCGGGTCCGTCGCGTACTGATCGTGGTGCCGGAAAACCTGCAGCATCAGTGGCTGGTGGAAATGCGCCGCCGCTTCAACCTGCAATTCGCCCTGTTCAACGCCGACCGCTGTGACGGCGCCGACAGCAACCCCTTCGAGGAAGAGCAACTGGCCTTGGTGGCGCTGGAGTTCTTGCTGGAGAACACCACCGCCCAGGATCATCTGCTGCAGGCCGATTGGGACCTGCTGGTGGTCGACGAAGCACACCACCTGGTCTGGCATGAAGACAACCCCAGCCCCGAATACGCACTGGTCGACACCCTCGCCAGACAAACTCCAGCGGTCCTGCTGCTGACCGCCACCCCGGAACAGCTCGGTCAGGCCAGCCACTTCGCGCGCCTGCGCCTGCTTGACCCGGATCGCTTTCACAGCCTGGAAGACTTCATCCAGGAAGCGGAGCGCTATCAGCCCGTCGCCGAAGCCGTGCAGCACCTGCTCGAACAGGATCAGCTAAGCGACGAAGACCGCAGCGCCATCGCCGGCTGGCTCGGTGACAGCGCAACCCCACTGTTCGCCGCGCTGGACAGGGGCGGCGATGAAGCGCCTGCCGCGCGTGACAGTCTGGTGCGCCAGCTGCTCGACCGACACGGCACCGGCCGCGTGCTCTACCGCAACACCCGTGCTGCGATTGCCGGCTTCCCCGAGCGCGACCTGCACGCCTACCCCCTGCCCTGCCCTGAGCAATATCAGGACCTTGAAGGTCAGGTGGCGCTCTACCCGGAGCAACCACTGCAGGCCGATTTTGACGGCCAGGAACAGCCCTGGTGGCAGGCCGACCCGCGTGTTGAGTGGCTGATCGATACCCTCAAGCTGCTCAAGCGCAACAAGGTACTGGTGATCTGCGCCCACGCCGAGACTGCGCTCGACCTGGAAGACGCCCTGCGCATCCGCAGCGGCATCCCCGCCACCGTGTTCCACGAGGGCATGAGTATCGTCGAGCGTGACCGCGCCGCGGCCTTCTTCGCCGACGAGGAATTTGGCGCGCAGGTGCTGATCTGCTCGGAAATCGGCAGTGAAGGCCGCAACTTCCAGTTCGCCCATCACCTGGTGATGTTTGACCTGCCGACCCATCCCGACCTGCTTGAGCAGCGCATCGGGCGCTTGGACCGCATTGGTCAGCAGCACCGTATCCAGCTGCACATCCCTTATCTGGAGGGCACTGCGCAGGCTCACCTGTTCCAGTGGTACGATCAGGCGCTGAACGCCTTCCGCGCAACCTGCCCGACCGGCAACGCGCTGCAGCACAGCTACGGCAGCGAACTGCTGCAGCACCTGGATCATCCGGGCACCGATGGCTGGGATGCGCTGATCGAGCGCGCCCGCAACGAACGCCAGGCACTCGAGCAAGAGCTGCACAATGGCCGCGACCGCCTGCTTGAGCTGCACTCACGGGGCCAGGCCGATGCTGACCAGATGATCGACACCATCGCAAGACAGGACAGCGACTTCCAGCTGCCAATCTATATGGAACGCCTGTTTGACGTATTTGGCGTCGACAGCGAAGACCACTCCGACAACGCCCTGATTCTGCGCCCGGGCGAACGCATGCTCGATGCCGGCTTCCCGCTGGGTAACGACGAAGGGGTTACCGTCACCTATGATCGGGATACCGCCCTGTCACGCGAGGACATGCAGTTTCTGACCTGGGAGCACCCGATGCTGCAGGGCGGCATAGATCTGGTGCTGTCCGGCAGCATGGGCAACAGCGCCGTGGGCCTACTGAAGAACAAGGCCCTCAAACCCGGCACCATGCTGCTCGAATGCATTTACGTCTGTGAAGCCGTTGCCCCGCGCGCCCTGCAACTGCAGCGGGTACTGCCGCCCACGCCGATTCGCTGCCTGCTGGACATTAACGGCAACAACCTGGCAGCCAAGGTCAGATTTGACACGCTGGACGGACAGATTGACTCACTGCCACGGCAACTGGCGGTGAAGGTCGCCAAGACCCAGCGCGAGCCGGTAGAAGGCCTGCTGAACAAGGCAGAACAGGCGGCAGACGCTGAGCACCGCAAGCTGGTTGATGACGCTCGCGCTCAGCTGCGCGCCGAGCTGGAAGAAGAAATCGACCGTCTCAAAGCGCTGCAGCAGGTCAACCCGCTGGTACGCGACGATGAGATCAAGGCGCTGCAACTGCGCCTGGCCGACGGCGACCTTGCCTTGGCGCAGGCCAAGCTGCGGCTCGACGCTATCCGTGTATTGGTGGCAGGTTGAGAAAACGCTGCAACTGATCGCGCTTGGCCAGCGCATCACGCCGGCCAAGCGCGATCAGCTCGCGGGTGTAATCAGCCTCAAACAGCAAATAGCTGACCACGCTACCGCCTGATGCCCGGGTCGCCCCGCTACCCCGCAGAAAGGCCCGCAAGCTGCGCGGCAGCAGTTTGCGATGACGGGCAGCGATGATATCCAGCGGCTCGCTGGGCGAGATCACCTCGACTTCCACCTGCCGCAGCCCCTTGCCGTTCATGCGTGAGCCGACCGGCAAGTAGCCAGCCAGCTTGTTCATGCGCTCCAGCAACTCGATATCGGCTTCCAGATTATCGACAAAGGTACTGCTGAGCAGGTGACCTCCGATCTGCGCCAGGGTTGGCGGCAAGGCGACACGCAGACGCGGACCACGACGACCGCCAGCCGGCTGATTGGCCAGGTTGTCGGATACACCGATGACCAGCACCCGATTGGCCCCCAGATGCAGCGCCGGGCTGATCGGCGCCTGCTGACGCACCGCACCATCGCCAAACCATTCACGATTGAGCTGCACCGGCGGAAACACCAGCGGAATGGCCGAGGACGCCATTAGGTGCTCCAGCCCCAGCCGCGTCTGCACTCCCACCCGCCGGTGCCGGGACCAGGGCTGAATGCGGTCGCGCCCCTGATAAAAGCTGACCGACTCGGCCGACTGATAACCAAAGGCGCTGACCGACACCGCCTGCAGCACGCCGGCCTGCAGAGCCTCATCGATCTGCCCGAAATGCAGCGTGCGCTGCAACAGGTTACGCAGCGGCGCATTGTCCAGCATCGCAGTAGGTTGAGAGCTGGGCACACCCAGCAGGTTGGCCCGTATCCAGCGCCAGGCCTGGGCGGTGACGCCGGGCCAGTCGCTGCGATAGACCTGATCACAGGAGAACGCCGACCAGACCTGCTGCAGCCGCGCTACCCCCGCGCCAAAATCCTGGGCATTGGTTGCCAGCGCCAGCGCGTTGATCGCCCCCGCCGAGGTACCACAGATCACCGGAAAAGGGTTACTGGCGCCTGCCGGCAACAACTCCGCCAGCACCGACAGCACGCCAACCTGATAGGCCGCACGGGCACCGCCGCCCGAGAGAATCAGCCCGGTACAGGCGCCGCTTGTCTCACCCAGCATCAGCGACGACGCGCTCTGCGTTTGCGCCGCTGACGCTTGGCGTAGGGGCGCGACTCGCCTTCCGGCCGTGTTTTGAAGCGCCGATGCACCCACATATATTGCTCAGGCTGCTGCGAAATAGCCTGCTCGACCCACTGGTTGATGCGCAGCGCATCAGCGGTCTCGTTCTCGCCCGGAAAGCCTTCCAGCGGCGGATGTACGGTCAGCCGATAGCCGCTGCCATCGGCCAGGCGGGTTTGGGTAAAGGGCACCACCAACGCCTTGCCCAGGCGCGCGAAGGTACTGGTTGCAGTTACCGTCGCGGCCTCCACGCCAAACAACGGCACAAACACACTCGCCTTGCGCCCGTAGTCCTGGTCCGGCGCGTACCAGATCGCCCGGCCGGAGCGCAGCGAGCGCAACATGCTGCGTACGTCCTCGCGCTCTACCGCCTTGGCATCCAGGTTATGACGCTCGCGACCACGGCGCTGAACGAAATCAAAGGCCGCATTGCGATGCTCGCGGTACATGCCGTCGATGGTCACCGCCTGACCCAGCAGCGCCGCGCCTATCTCCAGGGTAGTGAAATGCAGCGACATCAAAACCACGCCCTTGCCCTGGGCCGCCGCGTCGTTCAGATGCTCCAGCCCTTCGATGTGGGCCAGGCGCGCCAGCCGCTGGCGCGGCCACCACCAGGCCATGGCCATCTCGAACAGGGCAATTCCGTTGGAGGCGAAGTTCTCCCGCAGCAGCCGCTCACGGGCCATCTCGGACATCTCGGGAAAACACAGCGCCAGGTTGGTACGCGCCACCTCGCGGCGGTCACTCATCAGCTGAAACATCCCCCAGCCCAGGGCGCGCCCCAACCCCAGCAACCAGCGATAGGGCAACTGCACCACCAGCCACAGCAGCCCCAGTCCCAACCAGAGCAGCCAGTAACGCGGATGCAGCAGCGCAACGGTAAATCCCGGACGATCCATCAGCAGGCCCATTCAGCGAAAACCGACATTCTAACCAAGGCGCACGCGGCTTGCGATCTGTAGGGGCAATCTATATAAGGAAGCGCTGATTCTTTAGGAACGGGATGGACCATGACTGCTGACACTACCCTCGACCTGCTCGACAACGACCCGGTATTCCACCTCAAGGGCGGCATGCTGACGATGACACTGGTCGAGCTCATTCGCCTGGCACCGGAGCAGTTCGCCAGGCAACTGGCCGAGAAGGTAGAACAAGCCCCCAACTTCTTCGTCGACACCCCGGTGGTGATTGCGCTGGACAAGCTGAGCGAGCCGCTGAGCGACATGACCCTGCGCCACCTGCTGAGCATCTGCCGCGATCACGGCCTGCAGCCGGTTGCGCTGCGCGGCGGCGAAGACTTTCGCGCGCTGGCGGGCAATGCCGACATGGTGCTGCTGCCGCCGGGTCGCCAGCGTGAAAAGCCGATTGAAGTTGCCGCCGAACCGGCGCCCAAACCGGCCCCCAAGGCTGAGCCTGCGCCAGCGCCGGCACCAGCAGCGCCCGCTCCGGCCCCGGCTGGCTCAGGCAAGATCATCACCGAGCCGGTGCGCGGCGGCCAGCAGATCTACGCCCGCGGCGGCGATTTGATTGTGCTGGCACCGGTCAGCGCCGGCGCCGAGCTACTGGCTGACGGCCACATCCACGTTTATGGCCCATTGCGCGGCCGTGCGCTGGCCGGCGTTACAGGCGACCGCCAGGCCCGCATCTTCTGTCAGAGCCTGGAGGCCGAGCTGGTCTCCATCGCCGGCCAGTACAAGGTAGCCGAGGATCTGCGCAAACAGCAGTGGAAGGCTCCGGTACAGATCAGTCTGGAGGGTGACAGCTTGAAGATAACCGGGCTTTAACAGATACTGTCCTCCCATTCGGGGCGCCCGATTTCTCTGGTCTGTGACCGAGTTCCGCAGCCTTGCATCCACGCCGGGAACCATCACCGCCCGGCGTAATCCACTATCAGACATTTTTTCGACAGGAAGGTCATTTTGGCAAAGATCATCGTTGTCACATCAGGCAAGGGCGGGGTGGGCAAAACAACCACCAGCGCCGCCATCGGTACCGGGCTGGCCCTGCGCGGTTTCAAAACCGTCATCGTCGACTTTGACGTCGGCCTGCGTAACCTCGACCTGATCATGGGCTGCGAACGCCGCGTGGTTTACGACTTCGTCAACCTGATCAACGGCGATTCCAACATGAATCAGACGCTGATCAAGGACAAGCGCTCGGAGAACCTGTTCATCCTGCCGGCCTCCCAGACCCGCGACAAGGACGCCCTCACCCCCGAAGGTGTCGAACGCGTGCTGGAAGAGTTGAAAGAGAACTTCGACTACATCGTCTGCGACTCCCCGGCCGGCATCGAGAAAGGTGCTCACCTGGCCATGTACTTTGCCGACGAGGCCGTCGTGGTGACCAACCCGGAAGTCTCCTCGGTGCGTGACTCAGACCGCATTCTGGGTCTGCTGTCGAGCAAATCCCGTCGCGCCGAGAACGGCGAAAAAATCAAAGAGCACCTGCTGCTCACCCGTTACAACCCGGAGCGCGTCGAAAATGGCGAAATGCTCTCGGTGGCCGATGTCGAAGACATCCTGTCCATTCCGCTGCTGGGCGTCATCCCGGAGTCGCAGGCCGTTCTCAAGGCCTCCAACCAGGGCGTACCGGTGATCATGGACGACAAGAGCGATGCCGGTCAGGCCTATAGCGATGCCGTCGAACGCCTGCTGGGCAAAGACGTCGCACATCGCTTTCTGGAAGCACAGAAGAAGGGCCTGCTGCAGCGCCTGTTCGGAGGGCGTTAAGTGAGCATTTTCGATTATTTCCGTGACCGCAAGAAATCGACGCCCGCGTCGATTGCCAAGGAACGTCTGCAGATCATCGTCGCCCACCAGCGTGGGCAGCGCACTCAGCCCGACTACCTGCCGCAACTGCAGCAGGAAATCATCGACGTCATCAGCAAGTACGTTTCCATCGACCGTGAACAGGTGCATGTCGCCCTCGATAACCAGGATGATTGCTCGGTTCTCGAACTGAACATCACCCTGCCGGAACGCCCCTGACCAGCTGGCGCCACCCGCCCGGGTGGCGCCCTGCGGAAGCCCCATGCCACTGACCCATATCGGTATCGTGCATCAGGACCCGAGTTTCCTGATCGTCGACAAGCCGACGTTGCTGCTGTCCGTCCCCGGTCGTGCCGAGGATAACAAGGACTGCCTGATTACCCGCCTGCAGGAAAACGGCTACCCCGAAGCGCGCATCGTGCACCGCCTGGACTGGGAAACCTCCGGCCTGCTGGTGATTGCGCGCAACCCGGACGCCCATCGCGAGCTATCACGCCAGTTTCATGACCGCGAGACTGACAAGGCCTATATCGCCCTGTGCTGGGGCCTGCCAACGGGCGACGCAGGACACATCGACCTGCCGCTGCGCTATGATCCCCCCAATAAGCCACGACATATCGTCGATCACGAGCTCGGCAAGCATGCGCAGACCTTCTGGCGCATACTGGAGCGTCATCCGCAGTATTGCCGCGTCGAACTGACGCCGATCACCGGTCGCTCACATCAGCTGCGCGTGCACATGCTCGCCATCGGCCACCCGTTGCTGGGAGACCGGCTTTACGCCGACGGTGACGCTTTGACCGCCTGCCCGCGGCTGGCACTACACGCCGCGCGCCTGGTCATCAGCCACCCGGAGACCGGCGAGCGCATGGCCTTTGAAAGCGCCTGCCCGTTCTGAGCAGGCGCCCGTCACCCCGTTGCAGGAGAGTTCCATGCAGGACCCACAGCTTCAGGATCTGGCCGACTTCATCGCCAGCTCGCCAACGCCCTTCCATGCTACCAACACGCTGCGCAGTCGTTTGCTGGCCGCCGGCTTCGAGGCCCTGGATGAGCGCAGCGACTGGCAGCTCAGTGCCGGCGGGCGCTACCTGGTCACCCGCAATGATTCGTCACTGATCGCCTTCCAGCTGGGCGCCGACGGTGCGCTCGCCAGCCGCGGGCTGCGCCTGATCGGCGCGCATACCGACAGCCCCTGCCTGCGGGTCAAGCCGCAGCCGGAGAAGGACCAGCAGGGGTTGTGGCAACTGGGGGTGGAAATTTATGGCGGCGCGCTACTCGCCCCCTGGTTTGATCGCGATCTGTCACTGGCCGGGCGTCTGACCTTCCGGCGCGCCGATGGCGTACTCGACAGCCGCCTGATCGACTTTCAACGCCCGATTGCAGTAGTCCCCAACCTGGCCATCCATCTCAACCGGGGTGTCAACGACGGCCTGGCCATCAATCCGCAAACCGACATGCCGCCTATCCTTGCCCACAGCCTGGACGGCGGGCGAGATCTGCGTGCACTGCTGGCCAATCAACTGGTGAGCGAGCATCCTGACTGCGAGGGCGCGCAGGTGCTGGATTACGAGCTGAGCTTCTACGACACCCAGCGCCCCGCCCAACTGGGGCTCGATGGCGACTTCTTCAGCGCGGCCCGCCTGGACAATCTGCTGTCGTGTCACGCCGGCCTGAGCGCGCTGCTCGACAGCGATGGCGAACAACCTTGCCTGCTGGTGTGTACCGACCATGAAGAGATTGGCTCCAGCTCCTGCTGTGGCGCCGACGGTCCTTTTCTGGAGGACGTGCTGCGCCGTCTGATCAGCGACGACGCCGAGCGTATCCAGGTGATCCAGCGCTCGCTGCTGGTATCGGCAGACAACGCTCATGCTGTGCATCCGAACTTCGCCATGAAGCACGATGAAAACCACGGCCCGCAACTGAACGCCGGCCCGGTCATCAAGATCAACAACAACCAGCGTTATGCCACCAACAGCGAAACCGCGGCCTTCTTCCGCGACCTGTGCGCGCGTGCCGAGGTGCCGGTGCAGACCTTCGTGGTGCGCAGCGATATGGGCTGCGGCAGCACCATAGGCCCCATCACCGCAAGCCGCCTGGGCGTGCGCACCGTGGATATCGGCGCACCAACCTTCGCCATGCACTCGATCCGCGAGCTGGCCGGCAGTCGTGATCCGGGTTACCTGATCAGCGTGCTGACGGCGTTCTGCAACAGCGCGCAGCTGATATAAGCCCCCTCGCGAACACGCTGCGCTGTAGGACGGACCAAGCGCAGCCTGTCCGCGAAGAGCCCTAAAACAACTGTCGCTCGCAGACTTCCGTGAAGAGCCACAAAAAAGCCCCATGCGTCAGCAACGCATGGGGCTTGATCTGCCGCGATGGGCAAACAATCAGTCTTCGCGCAGCAGAATCACCTTGCCCACCACCTGATCACGCGCCAATTCTTCGAAAGCCGCCTCGGCCTCGGCAAAGCCGAAGGTCTTGGCCACCATCGGCTTGAGTTCGCCGCTGGTAAACAGCGGGATCAGACGCTGCTCCATATCCGCCAGCAAGGTCGCCTTGAAGTCGGCATCGCGGGTACGCAGGGTCGAGCCCAGCAGGCTGATGCGCTTGGCCAGCACCTTGGCCAGATCCAGTGTCGCCTCGCGCCCACCCATCAGACCGATCAGCACCCAGCGCGCATCCAGCGCCAGCAGATCCAGATGATCAGCCGCGTAGGTAGCACCGACCGGGTCGAGCGCCACATTGAAAGGCCCGAAGTCCTTCAGCGCAGCAATGCCGTTCTGCCGCAGCACGCCACCCTCAGCACCCAGCTCCACACAAGCATCGAGCTTGTCCTGGCTGCCAACGCTGACCCAGCAGGGATTGCCCTGGGCCTTGCACAGCTGGATCGCAGCGGTGCCCACGCCACTGGCGCCGGCATGGATCAGTACCTTTTCACCCGGACGCGCGTTGCCCAGCACAAAGATGTTCAACCACGCGGTACTGAATACCTCAGGAATGGCTGCGGCCTCAGCCCAGCTCAAGCTGTCCGGCACGGGCAGCAGGTGACGCTGATCGACCACGACCTCCTCAGCCATGCCGCCGCCGGCCAGCAGCGCGCACACGCGGTCACCCAGCTGCCAGCGCGAACCCTCTGCCACCTCGACTACTTCACCGGCACATTCTAAGCCCAGCACACCGGTCACCCCCGGCGGCGGCGGATACATGCCCGCCTTCTGCAGCAGGTCGGCACGGTTCAGTCCAGCCGCCTGCACACGAATACGCACTTCGCCGGACTTCAGCTCTACAGCACTCTGGGGCTGCCACGTCAGCGCCCCGCCCTCGGCTTGCAATCCTCTCACGCTACCTCCATAGTTCTTATCAATGGTTACCAGCGGGAACTCGCTGTCCCGCGTACACTCCTAAAAGCATACTCTCTCCGGACGCGATACCCCAGATGAAAGGTTTCCCCCTCCTGCGCCGCACCTGCCTGCTCGCTCTGCTGACTGTCAGCAGCAGCGTCCTGGCACTCGAACAGGTCCCTGCACTGGACCTGGACCAACTGCAACCCACTCGCGATCAAGTAGTCGCCAGCCAGAACACCGTCGAGCTGTTGCGCCGTCATCATTACAACCGCACCCGTCTCGATGACGCTCTGTCGGCACAGATGTACGACACCTACCTCAAGCATCTGGACCCGCAGCGCAGCCTGTTTACCCAGCAGGATATCGATGCCTTCTCCGGCAACCGTCTGCGCCTGGACGATCTGCTGCTGCAGGGCGACCTGAGTGTCGGCTTCGCCATGCACAAGCGTCAGCTGCAACGCCTGCAGGACCGCCTGAATTTCAGCATTGATCTGGTGGAGAATCAGCTCGATGGCTTCGACTTCAACACCGACCAGGACATTCTGGTCGACCGCGAAGAGGCGCCCTGGGCGAGCGACGAACAGGCACTGCAACAGCTCTGGCGCGCCCAGATCAAGGATGAGGTCCTGCGCCTGAAGTTGGCCGGCAAGAGCCTGGACGATATTCGCGAGTTGCTCGGCAAGCGCTATCGCGGGCAGCAGATCCGTGTCAACCAGACCCGCTCCGAGGACATTTTCCAGAACTACATCAACGCCCTGGCCCAGGTCTACGATCCGCACACGCAATACCTGTCGCCGGAAAACGCTGAAAACTTCGACATCAACATGAGCCTCTCGCTCGAAGGCATCGGCGCCGTTCTGCAAAGCGACAACGAATACACCAAGATCGTCCGCCTGGTACCCGCCGGCCCGGCCAAACGCAGCCAGCAGCTGGCAACCAGCGACCGTATCATCGCCGTAGGCCAGGGCGAGGAAGAGATGGTCGACGTGGTCGGCTGGCGCCTGGATGAGGTCGTCAAGCTGATTCGCGGCCCCAAGGGCTCGCCAATTCGGCTTGAGGTAATCCCGGCCAGCAACCCGCCGGGCGACCTCACCAGCAAGATCGTCAACCTGACCCGCGAAGCCATCAAGCTCGAAGACCAGGCCGCCAAGTCCTCGGTGATCGAACTGCAGAACAACGGGCACGACTACCGCATCGGCGTCATCGACGTGCCCGGCTTCTATATCGACTTCAAGGCTTACCGCAAGGGTGACCCGGACTACCGCAGCACTACGCGCGACGTCCGCCGCCTGCTCGGCGAGCTGAGCGAGCAAAAGGTCGATGGCGTTGTACTGGACCTGCGCGACAATGGGGGCGGGTCACTGCAGGAAGCAACTGAACTGACCGGCCTGTTCATCGACCGCGGCCCGACCGTACTGGTGCGCGACAGCCAGGGTCAGGTGCAGCAGCTCGACGACCCGGAGGCCGGTATTGCCTACACCGGCCCGATGGCCGTGATGGTCAACCGCCTGTCCGCCTCGGCCTCGGAGATTTTCGCCGGCGCCATGCAGGACTACGGCCGCGCACTGGTGATCGGTGAATCCACCTTCGGCAAAGGTACCGTGCAGTCCATTCAGCCGCTCAATCACGGCGAGCTGAAACTGACCCTGGCCAAGTTCTACCGCGTCTCGGGGCAAAGCACCCAGCACCGCGGCGTGGTGCCGGACATCCGCTATCCGTCGCTGCTCGACAGCGAGGAGATAGGCGAAAGCGCTCTGCCCAACGCCATGCCGTGGGACACCATCCCGCCAGCGCGCTACCAGACCAGCAGCCACCTGCAGCCCTTTATTGCACAGCTGCAGCAGCAGCATGAGGCACGTGCTGCCAAGGATCCGGATTTTATCTACACCCTGGCCCGCATCGGCCTGGACAACCAGATCAAGGCACGCGAGACCATCCCGCTGAATGAAAGTAAACGCAAGCAACAGCAGGAAGACTATGAAAACCGTTTGCTGGAACTGGAGAATCAGCGACTGACTGCGCGTGGCGAAGAACCCCTGACAACCCTTGAGGAAAGCGACCCGCTGCTGGCCGAAGTGCATACCGAGGACGAGGACAGCGACCCCAAGGATGACGCCTTCCTGCTGGAAACCAGCCACATCCTCGTTGACCTGCTGCAACTGGAGCACCAGGTCGCCCGAGCCAACTGACCATCGCGCCCGCCCCCGCGGCGGGCGCTGTCATAACACGGTCACAAAGCACTAGCACACTGCCATGATCAGGACTCATGAAAGCGTGCCCGCCAGTAGCATTCCGGGCGGCCAGGTACGGCCAAACTCACATGCCTGGACTTACTATGACCGTATCCGAACAACGTCAGGCCCTCATCACCATCTTGAATCGGGCCGCCGTCACCACCCTCTTCCAGCCCATTGTCTCCACGCTGGAAGAGCGCATCGTTGGCTTTGAGGCCCTCAGCCGCGGCCCATCCAACAGCCCGCTGCACTCCCCGCTTACCCTGTTTGCCGCCGCCCGCCACCACGGCATTCTGACCGAGCTGGAAATGCTCTGTCGCGAACGTGCGATCAGCCGCTTCCGCAGCCTTGGCTTGCCGGGCAAGCTGTTTCTCAACGTCTCTCCAGAGAGTCTGCTGGAACAACAGCACTATCGCGGGCAAACCCTGGCGCTGCTGGAGGCCAATGGCCTGACAGCGGATCAGATTGTGATCGAGCTGACCGAGCAGGCGCCCATCGAAGACCTCTCACTGCTGCAGTCAGCCCTGCACTACTACCGGGACATGGGCTTTTCCATCGCACTGGACGACCTCGGTGCCGGCTACTCCAGCCTGCGCCTGTGGTCAGAGCTGCAACCCGAGTACGTGAAGATCGACCGGCACTTTATCGACGGCATACACCGCGATCCGGTCAAACGGGAGTTTGTCAGTTCCATTCTGCAGATGGCCAAGGCCTCGCGCGCCCAGGTGATCGCCGAAGGTATCGAGCAGCAGGAAGAACTCGCCGTGCTGTCCGACATCGGTATCGACTGGGTACAGGGCTACCTGCTCGGGCGCCCCGACAGCCACCCCGAGCTGAACGACAGCAAACTGAGTTCCCTGCTGAATCAGCGACAAACCAGCGGCAACGACGACGCACCCATTCATAGCCTGCTGCTGCCGGTCAACGGCGTGCAGGAACACACCAAGGTGCAGGTCGTGCTGGAATGCTTTCAGCAGCAACCCACCCTGAACACCCTGGCTGTCGTCGACGAGCAGCAGCGCCCAATTGGCGCAGTGCAACGGCACGCCCTGAGCCAGACCATGCTCAAGCCCTTCGGCCAGGAGATCTACAGTCGCAAGCCGATCCGCCAACTGATGGACCCGGACTGCCTGATCGTGGATATCCGCCAGAGTCTGCAGCGGGTCAGTCGCCTGCTGACCAGCCGTGCCAGACAGCGACTGGAAGACGACTTCATCATCGTCGACCAGGGCATTTACAAGGGGCTGGGACGTGGCATCGACGTGCTGCGGCAGATCACCGAGCTGAAGCTGCAGCAAGCCCGTCACGCCAACCCTCTGACCCTGCTGCCCGGCAACATCCCGATTCAGCAATGCCTGCAGCGGCTGCTGGAGCGCCAGGTGGACGCACGGCTGTGCTACATCGACCTGGATAACTTCAAACCCTTCAACGACCTCTACGGCTACGGCAAGGGCGACGAGATCCTGTTGGGGCTGGCCCAGCTACTGCGTGAGCTATGCGACCCACGCTGCGATTTCGTCGGCCATATTGGCGGCGACGACTTCATGCTGGTCATGCGCAGCGACGACTGGCATGCACGCCTGCAGCAACTGGATCAGCGCTTCCAGCAACTGTGCCGCACGCTTTACCGCGCCGAGCATATCCAGGCCAACGGATTTACTGCGCCGGACCGGGAAGGTAAATGGCGGCATCACGACCTGCTCAATCTCTCGATTGGCGTCATTTCCCTGCCCGGGCACCAGGCCAGTCTGTACGATGCAGCACGCCTGGCCGAGCTGGCTTCGCGCGCCAAGCACGACGCCAAGAAGCAACGTGGCTTCAGCGTGGTCATGCAGCATCCCGGGCAGCCCCTGCGCGAAGAGGACGCGCCGCTCAACCTCTGCAACTGAATGCCCCCCAATGTTCTATGCTTGAGGGCAGAACCGTGCCTGCGAGGCTGTCGTGAGATTGATGATTCGCTGCCTTATCCCGCTAGTGGGCTGGAGCACCGGCCTGCTGGCCGAACCGCTGGTGTGGGGCTACTCCCCTTCCGATCCGCCTCCCTACGTCAACATGACCGGCGCGGAGCTGGACAATAGCGTCACCCGCGACCTGGGAGAGCTGGTAGCCGCCAGCCTGGACCGCAAGCTGTCCTTCGTTGCCGTGCCCAACAACCGCATCGAGGAAGCGCTCAAAAGCGCTCGCATACACCTGATCTGCAACACCCAACCCCAGTGGCACAGTCAACCGGAGTTGCTGCACTGGTCGGCGGTGCTTTACGAGGATGCCGACGTGCTGGCCACCCCTGCGAACCGAGCGGCGCCACGCAACCTGGCGAACCTGCAGGGTGCGCTGGTTGGCACCACCATCGGCTATCACTACAGCAGCGAGCTGACTCAAGCATTTGAACGCGGCGACCTGGTAAGACGTGATGTTCGCAATATCGAAACGCGCTTGAAGATGCTCGAGCGCGGCCGTCTGGACGCCAGCGTTGATCTGCGCCGCGCCCTCAACTACCAGCTGCAAAGGCATCCGGCTGAGATTCGCGTCAGCGACTGGCCGCTGGAGCACTTTGCGTTGCGCTGCGCCGCTCCCAAGACGACGACGGGCAGCGCCCATCTGATCGAGACCATAGACCAGCTGCTGACTAGCGGCCAGATTCGGCACATCCTCACCCGCTACCAATAACAAAAGGTTACCCACAGGATCTGTGGATAACTCTGTGAAGAAAATCAGGAAAACTGCCTCAAACGCCCGTTTGTATGCGCCTGCAGACAATCCGCGCATATTTTAACCAGCGAAAAATGTGCATGTTTTTCAGTCAGTTACAGCGGAAAGGAGAAATCAGAAAAGCGGGGGAAAGTAAATAGCAGGTGTTACCGAAAAATGTGCATAACAGTAACACCGAAACGCCCGAAGGCCTTGCCTCGGGCGTTTCGACGTGTTACCGGATCACTCTTCGCGCGGCTTGATGGAGACCAGCTCCATATCAAACACCAGAATGGAATTCGGCGGAATCACCGGGCTCGGGCTGCGCGGGCCGTACGCCAGCTCGGCGGGCACAGTGACGGTCCACTTGTCACCGACGTGCATCAGCTGCAGCACTTCTACCCAGCCCGGGATAACGCCGGCAACCGGCAACTCGGCCGGCTCGCCACGCTCAAGCGAGCTATCGAACACGGTGCCATCAACCAGACGGCCTTCGTAGTGCACCACAACAACATCGTCTGCCTGCGGCTGAGCTGCGTCCTCATCACCCGAGGTAACAACTTCGTACTGCAGGCCGGACTCAGTAGTGGTCACGCCGTCTTTGGCGGCATGCTCTTCCAGGTATTGCTTGTTGGCGTCCAGCGCTTCATTGGCCAGCGCCTCGGCGCGCTCCTGAGCGCGCTGCTGCAGCGCATTGAAGGCATTGGTCAGCTCTTCATCACCCACCCGCTGTTCCTGCTTGCCAAGGGCGTCCTGCAGGCCCAGCGCCAGCGCTTGCGGATCAATATCGTCCAGACCGTCCTGCAACAGGCTCTGACCCATGTTAAGGCCGATGCCGTAAGAGGCTTGCTGGATTGGGGTGGTGAGTTCCGGTTGTTTTTCCTTGTCACACCCGGCCAGAACCAGAACACCGACTGCAACGCTGACTGCCAGCAAATTACGCTTCATGCTTACCTCAATAGACAGACCCGACACGGGCGAAAGAGTAAGCAGGCAGCTTAACAGGGCTTGCAGGTGCAGGCTACCGGGACAGCAACGAATGTGATTCTGTACCGAAGGCGGGAAAAAAGGATGAAGCAAGAGTACTGCAGGAGGGGGAAATGGCGCAGCGGACGGGACTCGAACCCGCGACCCCCGGCGTGACAGGCCGGTATTCTAACCAACTGAACTACCGCTGCGCTATTCTTCGAGTGGTGGGTGATGACGGGATCGAACCGCCGACCCTCTGCTTGTAAGGCAGATGCTCTCCCAGCTGAGCTAATCACCCGTTTGCTCTCGAAGTGGTGCGCATTCTAGGGAGCTTTTCCGTATCTGGCAACACCTTTTTCAAAAAAAAATTCAGGTTATTTCAATATCTTATTCCAACCCCCGGAAACACTGGCTGCCAACCGATGGCTGAGGCACTATTGGGCGCTTTCCCCGGGAAGCACAATCGAACCGACCCGCCCAGCGATGGCCGAGGAGGCTCCTTCGTTCGTTGCTTCCCAAGACCTTAGCAACAGAAAGGACAGCACCATGTGGTTTCGTAACCTGCTCATCTATCGCTTCAGCCAACCCGTTCCCTTCAGCGAATCCGAGCTGGTCGACGCGCTCGAACAGAAAGCCGCCCGCCCTTGCGCCAGCCAGGAGACTCATACCCTTGGCTGGACCACCCCCTGGGGCCGTCACTCGGAAAACCGCGTAGAGGTCAGCAACGGCTACTGGCTGATCGCCATGCGCAAGGAAGAGCGCATCCTGCCCGGCAGCGTGGTGAAAGAAGCACTGGCCGAGAAGGTCGAGGAGATCGAAAATCGCGACGCGCGCAAGGTATACAAGAAAGAGCGCGATACGCTAAAGGACGACATCGTCATGTCGTTGCTGCCACGCGCCTTCACTCGCACTCAGACCACCTTTGCCTGCATCTGCCCGGCCGAAGGCTGGATCGCGGTCGACAGCTCCAGCCACAAGCGTGCCGAGGACCTGCTGAGCCTGCTGCGCGAATGCACCGGCTCGCTGCCCGTCCGCCCCTTGAACGTGAAGACCGCGCCGGCTGCCTGCATGACCCAGTGGGTGAAGGAAAACCAGGCACCCGAGCAACTGCAGATCGGCGACGACTGCGAGCTGCGCGACACCAGTGAAGACGGCGGCGTGGTGCGCTGCAAACGTCAGGACCTGGCCAGCGACGAAATCCAGCTGCATCTGAGCGCCGGCAAGCAGGTCAGCCAACTGATGCTGCAATGGCAGGAGAAGCTCAGTTTCAGCCTGGACGACAAGCTGACACTCAAGCGTGTGAAGTTCGAGGATTTATTGCGCGACGAAGCGGAAGAAAATGGCGGCGACGACATGCTGAGCCAGCTGGACGCCAGTTTCACCATCATGGCCAGCACCCTCAGTGAGCTGATCCCCTCGCTCACCAACGCCCTGGGTGGCGAGGACATCCCGCAGGGCATCTGAGCCGCTCCTGGATGCCGCGTGCGTGCCGACTGAAGCAGTCGGCACGCCCTCCTACCGTCGCTCTGGACTGTTCAATTCTCGCCGCCACAAGGCAGCCAGCCCTGACAGAACAAGGGTTACAGAGAGCTATCCACAATATCTGTGGATAACTTTGTGGATAGCCTGATCAAAAGCACCTCAAAGCTATAGAGACTGGGCCACCCTCTCAGAATGGTTAAAATTTAACCTATTTTTTTCCCTTTAAAATCAATTACTTATTTTGCACGCAAGAATATCAATCACTTACAAGCCGACTTGACGAATTCATGACAGCACGCCCCAAGCTTGTGCACAAACCTGGGGACGTCAGCCCTGATCCAGGGCAAGTTTTTCTCAAAACAAGCCATAAAATGCTTGACTCTGAAGGACAAGCTCAGCTCTACAGCCCCTGATAATCCATCAGCCAGGCAATGGCGGCCGCCGCCGCCGGTGTGCGCGGGTAGTTGTCTCGCAGATAGCGCATGCGGCGCTCCGCTCGCGCCTTCTGGCCATGCTCCGCATCCACCAGTGCGAGGTCATACTCGGCCTGAGCCATGCCCTGCAGAATGGCTTCCATACGGGTAGCCAGCTCACTGCGATACTGCGACTGCGGATAGGCACGTACAAAGGCGACCATCTGGCTGTGCGCCAGGCGGCCTTGCTCCAGACGCTGCACACTGTCGCCAGCCGCAAGTTCAAACCGCGCATAGGGAATCAGCGCGGCCAGATAGGCGGCGTAGTCTTGATCGGCTCGCTGGGCAAAGTGGTTCTGATAGTCCACCAGCAGCTGCTCGCTAAGGTCCAGACGGCCATTGGTCAGACATTGATAGGCCGCCTCCAGGTGCAGCGAGGCCTGCTGAGCCGCCACCACCTCATTGCTCAGCTCCGGCGTACACTGCCCCATACTCAGCCGTGCTCTCAGATCGGCCAGCGACGAGTCGCTCGGCTGGCTCACCCGGTTACCGGCGCAGCCGCCCAACACCAGGGCCAATGCCATCACACCGGCAGACCGCAGCACCACTCCCATAGTCCACTCCTTGCTCATTGCAGATTAGCCCGCCAGCGTACCCACCCTTCGGCATCCGCACGCCCCAGCAGGCCGAGCCCTTCGGCCAGCGCGGGCTCTGCCTCCGGGCGAGCCTGCAGCCGGGTATCCAGTTTCAGAGGCGCCGCCGGCTGCCAGCGTGCACTGCCCTGCAAACCCAGCGGACCGCCGTTGTCGGCCAAGGTCATCACCAACCAACCGTTGTCCTGGCTCAGCGTAGCGCCCAGGTCCCCCAGGGCCAGCGGGTTGGGTAAGCCACCACCGGCATTTTGCCAGCCGATGCGTCCAGTAGCCCGTGTTACCTCCCGAAAATCCTGCAATTGCAGCTCACTGATATCCAACAGCCAGTCGCCCTGCAGCACAAAGGGCGCCTTGTTGACCTGCGCCATGCTGGCTGCATCGAGATAGCCATTGACCTGCTGCAGGGTAATGCTGCCAAGGCCGGCGCGGACCAATGCTCGCACCTGGCCCTTGCGCGGCCGCCAGCTGAGGTCCAGCACCACCTCCCCGCGCAGCAGCCCGCCTGGCTGCCAATCCCAGCTGAGACCGCCCTGATCAATACCAGCGACCTGCATGCGCGCCACCTCACCCTGCCACAGGGTGCCGCGCAACCCGGTCAGCTCAACGCGGGTGGGCAGATGCCCTTTTAACGACTGCCAAACCAGGGTGGCCGGAAGATTGGCCAGCAGGGTCGCCAGCAGCACCAGCGTCGCCAGCAACCACAACCTTTTGCCTCGGATCCAGCCACTCATTGGCTACGCTCCACCAAAATGCGAGCGGCGACCTGACCGGGCGCCTCAGCCACGTCAATGGACAACTGGGACACCTGTAAACCCTGCCGCAGTTCCAGGTCGGCCAGCCAGCTCATCAGCGGGTCAAACCCCACCTGGTCAAAGCTCAGCCGCGCACCGTCGCCTTCGGGTTGCACGCGGGTCAGGGCCTGCCGAAGGCCGGCGGCGTTGGCCGACACCTCGATCAGCGTCAGCACCGATCCTTGCGCGGGTACGCCACCGCCGCTCGGTGCCAGACGCGCACGACGGCGAACATCATCGGCTACCTGATCCATCCAGACCGCTTCAGCCGAGAGTCGGGCCACTTCCGCGCGCAAGGCACTGCGTCCCTGAACCAGAGGCTCCCAGACCGCCACCCAGATCACAATCAGCGCCAGCACCACGCCACCGCCCATCAGAATAAACCGCTCTCTGGCGGCCAGCCCCGCCCACCAGGCCTTCATGACTCACTCCTTGCGATACGAATCCGCGCGCTGACGCCGCCATTTTCCGAGTCGGCGCCCTCCAGGTTTTCGGTGATACCTGCGCTTGCCGACAAGGCCGCGCGCAGTTTCTCCAGCTCGGCGAAACTGGCCACCTTCAACTCGACATCCAGCGCATCGACGCTGCCGCGCAACTGACGTATTTCCACACCGGCCTGCCCTTTCACGCTGGCAAAGAATGCATGCAGCAGCATGCCTGCACCGGCCTGAACCTGACCATCGGAGCCTTGTAGCTGCTGCTGAAACTGCACCAGCGGATCCTGCATACGCGCCCCGGGCAGGGCACGGGAAAAGGTGGCATCAATCTGGCTACGCAGGGCGTCGCGCTCGTCAATGAGTGCCGCGCGCTCAGCGCCCAGCCAGCCAACAGCCAACAGCAAAACCACACCGGCAGCAGCCATTACCGGACGCAATTTACGCCAGGGCGGTGCCGCCATACTCACCGCATAGGGGCCGGTCAGCAGGTTGAAGGGTGCCGCCACGCTCAATTGCTGCTGCAGACTCACCGCCGCCTCGGCAGGCGCTACGGCTACTAGTCGGGTGTCCGCAGGCACGCCGGCCTGCAACGCGTTGAGGTCGCTGTCCGGCGCTTCCAGCACCCGCTGCTCGGGTGCCAGCATCTGCAGGCGATTGCCCAGCCAGAACGACAGTAGCGCTTGCTCCAGCAGCACCGGTTCCTCGTCGCTGGCGCAGACCAGCCAGCCTGGTGCCTGCGGCCAATCCAGCGCGATCAGGCGCAGCCCCTCGGCCGGCGCCTGATTGGCGTACAGTGCCGCCAACGGCAACAGCGCCTCAACACGCAGCCCGGCCTGGGCGAAGCGTTCGGTCCAACGGGTCATCACGCTGTGCTCGACAACGGCAGCACTGACGCGGCCATCATCGCGCCTGGGCCCCATGACGATGTGCAGGTCGTCCAGCTCCTGACTCAGGCGTTCTTCCAGCGCGTAGGGCAGCGCCGCACGCAAGGCGGCCGCGCGCTGGCCTGGCAACGTCACCCGATGCAGGCCGACGCCCTCGGGCAACAGCGCGCGCACCCGCTCTCCGGCAAAGCGCTGCCGTAAAGCGTCAAGGCTGTCGCAGCCCTGCTCAAGGGGCTGCCCCTCGCGCCCCAGGCGCCACCAATGCAATGGCTCGTCCTGCTCGGAAGCAGCGGCTACTGCGGACAAAAGCACTATCAACATGCACGCATTCCTGTTGTTGTCACGGCTCGCAGGCCGTCTGTTCGCGCAACACTACCTTGCCATTCGGCGCATCCAGCAGTGTGCACTGATAAAACTGTCGTTCGCCGAAGCTGGCTACCACCTGCAGCCGCATGAACCAGGGCGCGTCGCCACCTACCCCCTGATCGGCAAAAATCTCCTGCATCAACTCGCTGCTGCGCTCCAGATCAATCGGGCTCTGGTCCGACGGATAAGCCGTCACATAAGGCGCCAGCGCCTGCCAGGCTTCGGGCGTCATGCCGCTGACGGCGTTGAGTTCCGAGGCCACCAACATGGTCCGGTTGGCCGACAGGCGCGGCGGCGTGTCCAGTTGATACACGGCGTCATCGGTTTCCGGATCCATCCAGTCACTGACCGCCAGCGCCAGCTGACTGCCTGGTGGCAGACTGACGCCGGCGTCACGTCCGACCCGATCGACCAACTGGGCAAACAGCGCCTGCTGTCGTTCATCGCCGCCCGCCAGCGCATTGAGATTGAAGCGGCAACGCATGTCATCCAGGGTGGCCTGCAGCTGCACTTGATCGACCTCAAAGGGCAATACCGGGGACAGGCAGGTATCCCAGATCAGATCGTCCGGGCCGTCCGCCTGCTCCAGAACCTGCAGCACCATTTTTTCCGCACCCAGGGCAATTTCCCGCGACAGGTCCCGCTCGAATACCGCGCTGCTGCGGCGAATATCGGCCTGCCCGCGCATGGCCATACCCACCGCCGCCGTCACCGCCAACGCGACAATCAGCAGCGCGGTAATCAGGGCCACACCCTGCTGCCGTTGACGCTTCATTGGCCCACCGCGATCAGGCGCCGGATCTGCCCCAGACGCGGCAACTCCAGCACCACTTCAACGGCCAGGGGCAGTTGGCTGGACTGCGGATCCAGGTCGGCCGGCGGCCAGCTGTCGACCCGCTCCAGCCCGCTGGCACCACGCACGATAAAGTGAAAGCTGCTATCCACACCCAGCTGCTCGTCTTCACCCACCAGCTCGGCAAAGGGCTGCATGCGGCGGCTGTCGGCATCAGCGATATCCACACCGGGCCAGAGATCGCGCTCCAGCCCTCGCTCGGTCAGACGCCAGGCGGTGCGCCGCAGACGCTCGGTGCCGCCAGCACCGGCACGTACCAGCTCCAGCAGAGGGTAATCATCCGAGCCCGGCAGCAGTCGCAGTGGCGGCAGGCGATCGCCAAACTCGTCACGCACACGGATATCTACCAGTTGCGACAGGTCACGCTCAAGCACGCTCAGACTGACCTGCAGGTCAGCCAATACCTGGGCGTGCTCACGGCTGACCTCGTTGACCTGCAGCACCGAACGCAGCCCCTGATAAGCGACCACACTCATGATCGCGAACACCGCCATCGCCACCAGCAGCTCCAGCAGGGTAAATCCCCGTTGCCGCGTCATGGCAGGACAAACCCGCTGACCAGCGCCCGCTGTTCAGTCTCGCCGCCGGGCATCAGCCATACCCGAATATCGATACGCTTGACCGCTGGCAGCGGAAACGGCGCCTTGGCCGTGTAATCGCTGATGCTGGCCTGATAACCAAACTGGTACGGCCCCATAGTGGTGTTGCCGCGCAGATCGCCTTCGGCGGCCGGCCGCATGCCGGACTGGTACTCGGCCAGCAGGTTGCTGCCAGCCCAGTGCGCCAGGGTTCTCTCCTGCAGATAGGCACTGTTGCGCGCATGGTCGCTGCCCGCCTTTACCAGCGCAGCCAGTGCCACAGCCAGAATGGTCAGCGCCACCAGCACTTCGAGCAGGGTAAAGCCGGCGTGCTTACGGGCGTTCACTGAGTACCTCGATCTGACCGTTCAGGTCGGTCCTGATATAGCGCTTGAGATTGCCCTTGGTTTCAGTCAGCACAATCAGTCCAGGCGTCATCTCGCCGGTATTGCCCAACCGTATCTGCGGTGTCCAGGCGGTGCTGCCGGACAGCCGACCAGCCTGCTCATCGGCCTCAAAGTCCAGCTCAATCAGTCCCTCTGGCAGCCAGTGCGGGCCAAGCTGCGGGTCCTGCACGGGCTGCCACTCGCGGCTGGCGTCATCCAGCAGCACCAGATCCAGCACGCTGTAACTGCCACGCCGCAACCCCAGCGCCCGCTCGTTGCCCCCACTGATCAGCAGTTCGTCACGCGCCAGGCGCAATACGGCCGCCAGCCGATCGCTCTCCTTGCGCAGCTCCCGCTCGGCACCGTTACCCAGCGACAGGGTCGCCAGGCCCGCAATGACGCCGATCAACACCAGCACCACCAGGACCTCGATCAGGGTAAAGCCGGCAGTGGAGGCAGGCGCCGACCGGCGGGCGGGAGAGGACAACATCAGCGCTCGCTGTTCTGGTTCTGATCCAGGTTCCAGTTGCCGATATCGGCGTTGTTATCCGTGCCGCCGGCACGGCCATCGGCGCCATAGCTGTAGAGGTCAAACAGGCGGCCGTCACGTCCCGGGGTCTGGTACACGTAATCGTTACCCCAAGGGTCCTGCTGCAGGCGATCCAGGTAGCCTCCGTCCCGCCAGTTGCGCGGCGCATCCTGGCCAGTCGGGCGCTGTACCAATGCACGCAGCCCCTGCTCGGTGGTGGGGTAGCCGAAATTGTCGAGGCGATACAGGTTGAGTGCGCTTTCAATCGCGCGGATATCGCTCTGCACCTTGGTGGTACGCGCCTGATCCGGACGATCCATGACTCGGGGCACCACCACGGCGGCCAGAATGCCGAGAATCACCACGACCACCATGACCTCGATCAAAGTAAAACCGCGCTGCGCCGCGCGGCCCAGGGATTGCTTGTGGGACATCATCAGTTCACCAGTTGGTTGAGTTCAAAGATTGGCAGCAGAATGGCCAGCACAATCACCAGCACCACTGCGCCCATGGTCAGAATCAGCAGGGGCTCAAACACCCCCATCACCATCGCGATACGCGCTTCCAGCTCGCGCTCCTGAGTCTCGGCAGCGCGCTCGAGCATACTGTCCAGGGTGCCGCTGCTTTCGCCGCTCTTGATCAGGCTGAGCGTCATCGCCGGAAAATAGCCGCTGCGCTCCAGCGCCAGCCCCACCCCGGCCCCCTCGCGCACGCGCTGGGCAGCAGCGGAGACCGCCTCGCGCATGGGCAGGTTGGAGATCACACTGGCGCTCATGTTCAGCGCATCCAGCAAGGGCACACCGCTACCCGCCAAAATATTCAGGGTACGGGCAAAGCGCGCGGTGTTCAGCCCCCGGGTCAGCCGACCGATCAGCGGCAGGCGCAACAGAAAGTCGTGCCAGCGGCGCTGGTAGGCCGGCTTTTTCAGCAGCGTGCGCGCGCCATAAATCAGCCCCCCCAGCACCAGCAGCATCAGAATGCCCCAATCACGCAGGGTGTCGCTGACGGCAATCAGCGAGCGCGTCAACAGCGGCAGCTCCTGGTTCATACCGTCAAAGACCTTGACCACCTCCGGCACCACATAGGTCAGCAGCGCGACGGTCACCAGCAGCGCCACACAGGTGAGAATCGCCGGATAGAACATCGCCAGCTGAATCTTCTGGCGCATGGCGTTCTGCGCCTCGACGTTATCAGCCAGCCGCTCCAGCACCAGATCCAGGCGACCGGCCTGTTCACCGGCAGCAATGGTGGTGCGGTAGATAACCGGAAAGACCGACGGGAATTCACCGAGCGCGTGGGCCAGCGGCAAGCCTTCCATGACCCGGGTGCGCACCGCGGTCAGCGCCGAGCGTACGCGGGGGGATTCGCTTTGCCGGGCGACCGTGGCCAGCACTTCTTCGATTGGCAGACCGGCCCGCGCCAGGGTGGCCATCTGCCGGGTTGCCAGCGCCAGCTCCAGCGGTTTGATGCGCTGCTGAAAAACCGGCATGCGCAGCAACGCCTGACGCTCGGCAACCTGGCTGACCGACATCGGCGTAAGACCCTGCTCGCGCAGGCGGCTACGCACCTGACGCGGGGAGTCGCCCTCCTCTACCCCTTTGCGGGTGCGGCCGGTGCCGTCCAGTGCGGTGTATTCAAAGGCTGGCATCCTCAGTCCTCCCGCGTCACGCGCAGCACTTCTTCCAGCGTGGTATCACCGGCCAGTACGCGGCGCAGGCCATCCTGACGAATGCCCATCTGCGCCAGCCGGGCGTGGCGCACCATCGCCTGTTCGCTGGCACCATCGTGAATCAGGCCACGCAGGGTGTCGTCAATCTCGACCAGCTCATAGATGCCGGTGCGTCCGCGATAGCCCGTGCCGTTACAGGCACTGCAGCCAGTCGCGCGATACAGCGTTGGCGGCTGCTCCGGCGCAACCCCCATCAGGCGGCATTCACTGGCGCTGGCCTGATGCGGTTCGCGGCAATCCGGGCAGAGCGTACGCACCAGCCGCTGAGCCAGTACACCGTTCAAGGTCGAGGACAGCAGAAAGGGTTCAATGCCCATGTCACGCAGACGGGTAATGGCGCCGACAGCGGTATTGGTGTGCAGGGTGGAGAACACCAGGTGGCCGGTCAGACTGGCCTGAATGGCGATCTGCACGGTATCCACGTCACGGATCTCACCGACCATCACCACATCCGGGTCCTGACGCAGAATCGCGCGCAGGCCGCGGGCAAAGGTCATGTCGACCTTGTTGTTGATCTGCGTCTGGCCGATACCGTCGAGGTAGTACTCGATCGGGTCTTCAACGGTGAGAATGTTGCGGCTGCGGTCATTCAGGCGCATCAAGGCCGAGTACAAGGTGGTGGTCTTGCCCGAGCCGGTAGGGCCGGTAACCAGCACGATCCCGTGTGGCCGGCTGATCACCCGCTCCATGGCGTCATAGTGTTCGGTGCACATGCCTAGCTGGCGCAGTTCCAGACGGCCAGCCTGCTTGTCGAGCAGACGCAGCACCACTCGCTCGCCGTGCCCGGACGGCAAGGTCGACACCCGCACATCGACTGCCCGACCCACCAGACGCAGGCCGATCCGACCGTCCTGCGGCAGGCGCTTTTCGGCGATATCCAGCTTGGCCATGACCTTGATGCGCGAGACGATCACCGGCGCCAGCGCACGCGGCGGCTCCAGTACCTCGCGCAGCACGCCGTCGACCCGCAGGCGAATCGACAGGCGGTTCTCAAAGGGTTCGATATGGATATCGGAGGCGTTTTCCTTGACCGCCTCGGACAACAGCGCATTGATCAGACGAATGATCGGCGCTTCGTCCTGGGATTCCAGCAGGTCTTCGGGCTCGGCCAGTGACTGCGCGACCGAGAGCAGATCAGCGTCATCACTGAGCCCCTCGACAAACTGCATCGCGTCATTGGCCGACCGCTCGTAGCGGTCACGCAGGCGCGCCGCAAAGCTGTCATCGTCCAACACCACCGGCAGCAGCGGGTGCCCCAAACGACGACGCAGTTCCAGCAGGCCCTGCGGGTCGCAATCGGCGCGCACGAAAACTTCCATCTGGCCGTCTTCACGCAGGCTGCCGGCCAATACCCCGACCCGCCGAGCGAAGCGATAACCGGTATCAGTCGGCGCACTGGCAGGGGCGACCTCGGAGAGGATGTCCGACTCGCTCATGGTCAGTCTCCGCTCGCCGCCGGCGGCGCGCTGATAGTCGCCGGTGGCGTACCCTGCATGGCATTCTCAAACGGCGGCGGCAGGGTCAGCAGGTAGTTCCAGTCAGGCAGAATCGGCACGCCATCGCCCACATCCAGACGCCCGCGACGATTCTGCTCGGCCACCTGCTGGTCACGAATATAGCTGTACTTGCTGTGGGTCAGGCTCTGCGCCACCGCCGAGTCTCGTACGATCACCGGCCGCAAGAAGACCATCAGGTTACGTTTTTGCAGCGAGGCCGTGTCATAGCGGAACAAGCGACCCAGGCCCGGTACATCGCCCAGTACCGGCACCTTGTCAGTGGTTTCTACCATCTGATCATCAATTAGGCCGCCCAGCACGATCATCTGGTTGTCATCGACCATGACGTGCGTTGTCAGGCTGCGCTTGTTGGTAATGATGTCCGCCGCGCCGCTGACCCCGGGTGCGATCTGCGACACCTCCTGTGCAATCTCCAGGCGCACGGCGTCGCCCTCGTTGATCTGCGGACGGATCTTCAGCGTGATACCCACGTCTTCACGTTGAATGGTGTCAAATGCCTGGCCGGAATCCTCCACCGAGCGGCCGACAATAAAGGGCACGTTCTGGCCGACGACAATCTCGGCCTCTTCATTGTCCAGGGTCAGCAGGCTGGGCGTGGACAGAATGTTGCTCGCGGTGTCGCCCTGCAGGGCGTTGACCAGCAGGGCAATCTGGGTGCTGCCGATTGAACCTATGCCGCCGAGACTCATACCACTGCCCAGGGACGGCGGCGTGCTGACATCACCGTCCAGAAAGGCATTCACGCCGGCGGCAATGTCAATAATGCCGTTACCGTTGCGGTTGAAATTGATAATACCGACGCCCGAATCCTCGCTGCCGATCCCCCACTGCACGCCCAGCTCCTTGGCGCGGTCATAGGACACCTCGGCAATCACCGCCTCGACCAGCACCTGGGCGCGGCGAATGTCCAGCTGGCGGATGATTGACGACAGCTCGCGCGACAGCTCCGCCGGCCCGTATATCACCACCGAGTTGGTGCTCTCGTGGGCTTCGATACGCACGCGATTCTGCTCGGCCAGGTTAGTACCGGCGCTGCTGGAAGAGCCCATACTGGAATTGCCTACCGAGCCGCTGCTGTTGTTGCGCTCGCGGCCCTCGGCGATACCGCGCAACACCTCGGCAACCTCTTCGGCCTTGGCGTAGCGCAGATAATGCACCTGGGTATTACCTTGGTTACCGGCGACATCAAGCTGACGTACCACGGTGCGCAAGCCTGCGCGCGCCTCGGGGTCGCCGCGCAGAATGACCGAGTTGGTCCGCTCGTCGGCAATCAGTTTCGGGCCGCGGGCAAACTCCTCGGCAGGGGCATTGGAATCCAGCCCCTGCACAATGCGCACGACATCCAGCGCCGAGGCGTGCTGCAGCGGCAGCACTTCAAAGTCTTCCATTGATTCGCGATCGATACGCGAGATCAGCGCCTTGATACGGCGCACGTTGGCCGCCGTATCGGCAATAACCAGCGAGTTGGACTGGGCCGCCGCAGCCAGATGCCCGCCCTTGGGTACCAGCGGACGCAGGATGCGCACCAGCTGGCCGGCATCCATGTTGTTTACCGTCAGCACCTCGGTAATGTATTCATCGCCGGGGGTATCGTCGCCAAGAACCGCCACTTCGTTTTCCTTGGCCTGCACTTCCGGCACGATACGCACCAACCCGTCACTGCCGCGCACGGCGGCAAAGCCCTGGGACTTGAGCACGCTGAGGAAGATGTCGTACAGCTCGTCGCGCCGAATCGGCTGCCCGGAGACCACGTTGACCTCGCCACGCACACGCGGGTCAACAATAAAGTTGATACCGGTTTCCTGGCTGACGATCTCGATCAGGCCATTGATGTCCGCATCACGCAGATTGAGGACCAGATCTTCCCCGTCTGCCGCTGCCCCTGCGGTCTGAGCCGCCAGCGGACCGCTCAGCGCCCCCAAACCCAATGCCAGCGCCAGCGCCAGCCGCTGCTTCCGAAACTGCATCGACATCTGTATCAATCCATCGTAATCGTTATATTCATCGGTTCACCGTCACGTTCCAGCGATAGCGTCACCGAACTCGCGTCGGTCAACTCGCGCAGAATGTCGCGGTAATCCTCGATCTGCGATACCGGCGTGCCATCCACGTCGGTAATCACATCCCCCCCCTTCAGCCCTGCTGCCTCGAACTCGCGCACATTGCGCGACGGCGAGACCTCGAGGCCGTACATCACGCCATCCACCATCACCGGGTTGGCACTGATCACTTCCATAAAGCGTTGCGGATCGTTCAGCCAGGCGTCGCGATCTATCCGTGCCACCCCACCATCCGGCGCCAGCGTCTGCGTGTTGTCTGTAGTGGGCAGGCTGGCCAGCCGCGCGCTGCTGCGCCCGGCACCGGCCGATTGGTTGCGTTTGAGCCGCAAGGTCTCCAGCTGACCGTCACGCATCAGCATGACGCGGTCAGGCAGCACCTGCTCCAGGCGCACCTGGCCCGGCAGGCTGGCACCCACGCGATAGAGTTTTTCCGGTTGGCCCTGGGTAACCAGGATGGCGGCGCTGCGCGCCGGGTCGGGATCGGAGAGCACACCCTTGAGGGTCCAGCTCAACTTGGTGTCAGGGGCGTTGATTTCCAGCGGTTGCTGGTCAGCACGGCCCAGCGGCGACAGCAGGGCCAGCTCGCGAAATCCGGGATAGGTCGGGGTGTTGTTGTCGGCATCGGTTGCCAGGGCAAGGGGGCTGGCAGCAGGCAATACGCTTTGCGGCGCTATCACGGCCCAGACCAGGTGCCCCAGAATCCAGGCGCCCAGCAGAACCAGCAAGGCGGTGACGACAGTGACAGCAGATTCCAGTGAAGGGCGGGCAACCGTGCGCATGCATTCTCCGAGGCAAAGACAACTGGCCACATGGGGTGGCCGGGTCAGCAGATGAAAAGATACTGACCTTTCTTTGCAAAATTATTGTTATAAGCCTGCAACAGGCTGCTCGTCTGCGCTCGATTGTCACGAATTTGCAATCAGGCAGCAACCCCCCTGAACAGGTTATTCCAGAGGCTTCGTCTGATTAGCGCGACGCTATCGGCTATCGCCTTCGCCCCCCATCACCCAAACGGGGGTCACTAGGCTGCAGCCCCGATGCCCCGGGGCACATAACCCGAATGGGTGATAACCAGGTTACAGAGATCACCCACGGTTATACCTGACAATCCAGACCCGACGACCCAGCCCGGATGGCGCCTTTGAGGCTTGCCGGGGGCCGACTTGGCCGCTTTACTGGCAAATGCAAGATCCATCACAAAAACAGCTTGCAACGGAGAACAACAATAATGAATCCGCTCAAAAGACCCTCGCTGCTGGCCATTCTGGTCGGCAGCATCGGCTTGACCGGCTGCCTGGGCAGCAGCAATGACAGCGACGATCCTGATCCACGGCCGCAGCAGGTACGCATCAACCAGGGCTTCTTTACCATCGACGAGTCCGCCCTGCCCTTCGACGCCTTGGCCCCCGTCGCTCCCTACACCACCACCAGCCGCTGGAGCGGTGTCCTGGACGGAGCCGCCTACCGTGTTGAGGTGCCGGAGAACTGGAACGGCTACCTGGTGATGTGGGCGCACGGCTATCGCGGCACCGGCGCGGCGCTGACCGTCGACAACCCGCCGATGCGTCAGTATCTGATCGACAACGGCTATGCCTGGGCAGCATCGAGCTACAGCACCAACTTCTATGATGTGCGCGCCGGCGTGGAGGATACCAACGCCCTGGCACTGGCCTTTACCGACATTGCTGCAGAGAACGGCCGAACGCTGGCTGAACCTACCAAGTACTACATCACCGGCGCGTCCATGGGCGGCCATGTCACCGCCGCGGCGGTGGAGCGCGAGACCCTCGACACCGCCAACAACGTGGTCGAATACTCTGCCGCAGCGCCCTTCTGCGGCGTGGTTGGCGACACCGAGCTGTTCAATTACTTTGGCGGTTACAACCTGTCGCTGTTTGCGCTGGCCGGCGAGCCTGCCGACAGTTTCCCGGTCGCTCCGGCCGATGCCGCCGCCAAGGTAGCCGCTGCCCGCGCAGCACTGTGGGTGGACTATGGCGCCAACCCCAATGCCAACGGGCTGACCGCCGACGGGCTTGGGCTGTACCAGACGCTGAAAAACCTCAGCGGTGGCGAGCGGCCGATTTACCCGCTGTCCTTCGGCGGATTCCAGGATTTGCTGCAGAGTTTTGCCGGCTCGGACGGCACGGTAGATGGCATCTTCCAGGAAAGCGTGATCAACACCGAGGGCCTGACCTACCGCTTCCAGACAGAGCTGGGTCAGCCGCTGACCACCGACGAGATCAACTTCAACGCGGCGATTCTCAAGGCCGATGCGGATGTCGACAGCGTCAACGCGCTGCGTAGCGACGGCTTACGCTGGGTGCCCAAGGTAAACGGCGAGTTTGACGTACCGGTACTGACCGCGCACACCATTGGCGACCTGTTCGTACCGATACTGATGGAGCAGGTATATCGCCAGCGTGCCGAAGATCAAGGCAGTGCAGACAACTTGGTGCAGCGTGCAATGCGTGCCCCCGGCCACTGCGACTTCACCCTGACCGAATGGACGCAAACCCTGGCCGACCTGCTGACCTGGGAGCAAACCGGCGTCAAACCCGGCGGCGATGACTGGCTGACGCCGGCCACCGTAGCCGACCCTGCGTTTGGTTGCACCTATACCAATAACGTGGGCGAGATACCCGGCAACGTCGAGAGGTCCAAGATGCCACCCTGCCCAGCTCCGCTGTAAAATAGCCAAGCAAAGAACAGGGTTGAGGCGCCAACAAGCGCCTCAACCCTGTTTGCGCTCCTCATCAACCGCATCCAAGGCCAGGCGCCGCACAAACTGTTTTACATTGGTTTTGCCACGCAGCTCGCGCACATTGTCGGCCAGTTCCTTGACCTCGTCCTGCGGTAGCGAATCGCTCAGTTCCTTCTGTACGTCACTCCACATGCCGCGCACCTTGCCTGCCACCCGACCAGCGCTACGCACCAGCGTGGGCAGGCGCTCGGGCCCCAGCACCAGCAAGGCAACTACTGCCACCAGCAGCCATTCCGTCATGCCATTGCCGAACATGCTTCACCTCGCCTTCAGGCCTGACGGCTGGTCGATTCTGCGCGTACAGACGTCTGCTCTGCAGCGTCCAGCGCCAGCGCATCGCGGGTCTCTTCGGTGTCACGCACAGCCTTGCGGAAACCGCTGAGCGCTCCACCCAGATCGCTGCCCACATTACGCAGACGCTTGGTGCCAAACAGCAACATGACAATGACCAGCACAATCAACAACGACCCAATGCTAATGCCACCAATACCCATATAAACCTCCAATAAAAAGGCGGGTCAACGCTGCGCACTGACCCGTTTGATAATCAACAAAGACGCTTATCAGCTACCGACAACACCACCGTCGTTCTTCCACACAACCACGGTCGCCGAACGCGGCGGGCGGGTGGACGGGGTGTTATCCGGCCAGGTGCTGGAATAGCTACCGCCAGCAAACTGATCACCAGAGGTACCTTCACCCGGATGCTGGACGTTGATGAACAGGGTCTTCTGGTCCGGCGTCATGGTGATACCGGTGATTTCCTGATCAATCGGGCCAACCAAAAAGCGCTTCAGATCACCTGTGGTCGGGTCCGCTACCAGCATCGCGCAGTTACCGAAGGGATCGTCCCAGCCGCTGTCCATCTGGATCCAGACACGGCTGTCCGGGTCGATCCACAGGCCGTCCGGCGAGCTGAGGATGTTCTCGGCAGTCAGGTCATTGCCGTTCGGATCGGAGCCCTTGTTGTTCTCCACGCCGCTCTCGCCGGCGTCACCAGCAAACAAAAAGATGTCCCAGGTGAAGGTAGTCGCAGCCTGCTCGCCGTCTTCCTTCCAACGAATGATGTGGCCGTGGTTGTTGGCCGCACGCGGGTTGGCTTCGTTCAGGTTGCTGTCGTTGCGACGGGTGTTGTTGGTCAGAGTGAAATAGACATCACCGTTGGCCGGGTCAACTGCGCCCCACTCCGGACGGTCCATCGGCGTAGCGCCCATGAAATCGGCGGCCAGACGGGTGTTGACCAGCACATCAGCCTGGCTGGTGAAGCCGTTGGCTTCGATCAGACCGTTCTCGCCGTAGACCAGCGGCATCCATTCGCCAGTGCCGTCATCGTTGAACTTGGCAACGTACAGAATGCCCTCGTCCAGCATGCTGCCGTTGGCAGTCGCAGCGTTGTAGTTGGCGGCGGTAACAAACTTGTAGATGTACTCAAAGCGCGAATCATCACCGGAGTAGCAGACCACCGGCTTGCCTTCCTCAGCCGGAGCAAACACCACACCTTCGTGGCCAAAGCGGCCCATGGAGGTACGTTTTTTCGGATTGCTGCTCGGGTCGAACGGGTCGATCTCGACCATCCAGCCGAAACAGACCGGCTCGTTGCGGTAGTCACCGGTGGCGTCGGCAGCCTTGATGCTGGCGTCGAAGCGTATGTATTCATCAGCGCCGTTGTCAGCCAACTCCCAAGCCCAACGACCAGTACCGCTCGGCACCCCGTAGCGCGAATGCTCACGCGGGTTATCACCCTTGTTGGTGAAATAGCCAGCCCAGTTTTCCTCGGCGGCCATGTAGGTACCCCAGGGGGTGTAGCCGTTACCGCAGTTGTTCAGCGTACCGCGGGTCATAGTGCCGTTGGGGCTGTACAGGGTCTTGACGAAATCGCTGCCGCGAACCGGGCCGTGGATCTCCATCGGCGTCAGGGCGGTAATACGGCGGTTCATGCTGTCGGGCTGCACACTCCACTGGTTGTTCGCGCCCTTGACAATGCGCACCACGGAAACACCGTGGGCGTTCATTTCCTTGCGCACTTCGTCGGCCGGACGCAGACCGCCAACCAGCGGCGGCGTCGCACCACTGGAGAGCGAAACACCCTGAGCCGAGGCGTGCATCAAACGCGGCTCAACGTACTCGTGGTTGAGTACCAGCAGACCGTCTTCCGAGCTGTCATTGATCGGGTAGAAGTGCATGCCGTCGTGGTGCGAGCCAACTTGTTCGGCCTGGTCATTACCGGTGTTGTTAACCGAGAACGACGGGAAGCTACCCAGAATCGGCGTACCCCAGGGAATGATCACCTGGTAGCTGTAGCCCTCAGGTACTACGATTTCATCGGCGGTGCTGACGGCAACAGCAGAAAAGCCCAACAGGTCAGCAGCCGGAGCGTCACCAGCGTCATCATTGTCAGAGTCGCTGTTGCAGCCGGCCAGCCCCAGACCAAAGAATCCCAGCGCAGCAGCGCCAGCGCTGCCCTTAAGTACCTGGCGACGAGCCAGGCGGGCCTCCAGCACGCTGGAGAACAGCGGGTTCATCTCACGGGTGCTCAATGGCTCATCCCCAGCCCCGTTGTCGACATACACCAGCTGATCACGTTGTTCGATGGACATCGATTCCTTCCTCTCAGGTTTTTTGGTTTGTTTGAAAACCCAAACAGGATGGCGAGCAAAAATGACAAGACGAGCCGAAAGCCATGAAGCTTTTATGTTGGTTGTCAGACCCTAAGGTGACAGCCAGATGACAGACGCAGGAGCCCGCGCCAGAGCAGGTCGTTGAGCCTGCGGGACTTCAGCGACGGGGCGAGAGCAGGGTATCCAGCGAGGCGCGCAGCTTACCCGCCTTGATCGGTTTGTTGAGTACCGCCACGCCCAGCGACCTCGCACCCTGGCGGCAGTCTTCGGTGCGATCGGCGGTGATCATCAGCGCCGGCAGCTCTGCGCCAAACTGCTCACGCAACGCAGCCAAGGCCTCCAGCCCGGTCCGGCCGCCGTCCAGGTGGTAGTCGACCAGCGCCAGATCCGGCGCACGCCCCTGCAGGCAACTGACCGCCTCCTCAAGGTCTGCGGCTGTCAGTACATCGGCGCCCCACTGCTGCAGCAGGCCCTGCATGCTTTGCAGCACCATGTGCTCGTTGTCGATCACCAGCAGGCGGCGCCCCTGCAAAGGCACCGCCAGATGGGCGCCCAGGTTGCTGCGCTGCTGGCTGACCAGCGGCTGCCGGGCCAGCGGCACGCGCACGCTGAACACCGAACCGCGCCCCAAGCGCGAGCGCACCTGCACCTCGACCTTAAGCAGGCGCGCAATGCGCTCGACAATCGCCAGCCCCAACCCCACGCCACGGCGCTGACCGGGCCGACCAAAATCGAGCTGGTTGAACTCCTGAAAAATCTGCCGGAAGTGGGCCCGGTCAATACCGCGCCCGGTATCCCAAACCTCGATCCACAAGTCACTGCCGCGCCGTCGGCACCCCACCAGCACACCGCCGCTTTCGGTGTACCGAATGGCGTTGCTGATAAAGTTGCGCAGGATCCGGCTCAGCAGACGGAAGTCCGTATGCACTGCATGGGCACAGGTGCGACTGCGCAAGCCGACGCCGGCGGCCTCGGCCACACTGCCAAACTCGCAGAGCAGCGGTTGCAGCAGTTCATCCACGCTGCAATCGCTGTACTCTGGCTGCAGGTTCGGCTGATCCAGGCGCGAGATATCCAGCAGGTCACTGAGCATATCTTCCGCACTTTCCAGCGCGGTGTGAGAACGCTCCACCAGCAGCCGGGCACTGGCGGGCAGGTCGACGTCACCCAGGGTAGCCATCAGCAGACGAGCTGCGTTCAGCGGCTGCAGCAGATCGTGACTGGCTGCAGCGAGATAGCGATCCTTGCTGCGATTGGCCTGCTCGGCGGCATCACGTGCCTTGCGCAACTCACCCTGGGTGCGCTCATGCTCAATGATCTCGTAGCGCAGACTCTCGTTCAGTCCCTCCAGCTCATGGGTGCGCTGCTGTACTCGCTGCTCCAGCTCGTCGTTGAGCTGCTGCATGGCCAGCTGCGCCTGCTTGCGCTCGGTGACATCGGCGACGAAAGCCTCAATCACGTGGTCATTGGCATCCGGGCGCAGCAGAATATTCATGCGTACGTCCATCAGCGAGCCATCGGCCCTTGCCAGCCGGGTCTCGTAGCCCGTCAGCTCTCCTTTGCGCAGCAGCTGTTGGCGGATACGCTGAAACTCAGACTCGCCACCAATAAAGAACTGCGCCCCCAAGGAACCACGCGCGGCCACCAGCTCGGCCGCCGACTGGTAGCCCAGCATCCGCGCCAGCGAGCGGTTGGCCATGCGCAGGCCATCGGCCAGACTGGCCTGAAAAATCCCGTGAACCGCATTCTCGAACAGCCACTTGTAGCGGTTACGCTCCGCTTCCAGCTCCTCCAGCCGCGCCAGCAGCTCCGGATAGTAGCTCTTGCGCGATGACTGCGACCCTAACCCGAGCAGCCCGGTGAGCACATCCCGGCGCGGGTCAGAGGGCCTCGGCATAGACGACCTCAACGTCCTTCAGACTGGACTCGCGCGGGTTGGTCAGAATGCAGGGATCATCCATGGCGTGCAGCGACAAGGTGCGCAGATCACTGGTGCTGACCCCGTGCATGCGCAAACTCTGATGAAAGCCCATCGCCTCCTTCAGGTCGATCAGGTGCTGAATCAGGCGCGCGCGCACCTGCGGCGTCGTCAGCCCACGGGTATCAATATCCAGCGCATTGGCAATCACCTTGAAGCGCTCCGGCGCGGCGTCAAAGTTAAAGGCCACCACGTGTTCGACCAGGATGGCGTTGCACAGCCCGTGTGGCAGGTCGAGAAAGCCGCCAAGGCTGTGCGACATGGCGTGCACGGCGCCCAGAATGGCGTTGGAAAAAGCCAGCCCCGCCTGCAGGCTGCCCAGCATGACCTGCTCGCGCACGGCCAGGTCCTGCGGGTCACGCATCATCTTGACCAGGTTGGCATTGAGCAAGCGCATGGCTTCCAGCGCATGAGCATCGGTCATCGGCCCGCTACCAGTCGAGACAAAGGCCTCGATGGCATGCACCATGGCGTCGATGCCGGTGCAGGCCGACAGGAAGGTATCCATGGTGGAGGTGGTTTCCGGGTCGATCAGCGACACATCCGGCACCACCGCCTTGCTGATGATGGAAAACTTCACCTTCTCCTGCTGGTCGGAAATGATCACAAACTGCGAGACATCGGCCGAGGTGCCGGCGGTGGTCGGGATACAGATCAGCGGGGGGATGGGCGCACGGATGGTGTCCACGCCTTCAAAGGTCAGGATGTGCCGGTCATGGGCCACGGCAATACCAATGGCCTTGGCGCAGTCAATCGGACTGCCGCCACCAATCGCCACAATCACGTTGCAGCCGGCGGCCCGATACACCTCGGCGCCGTGCATCACCTCTTCGGTGCGTGGGTTGGCCGATACCTGGGTAAACAGCACGTAGTCGATGCCCTGCTCCTGCAGGCTTTCCTCCACGTCCATCACCCAGCCGGCGGCCTGCACGCCCGGGTCCGACACCAGCAACACCTTGCGGGCGCCAAAAGTGGAGGCGTAATTGGCGACGGTCTTGCGCGATCCGGCGCCAAAAATGATCTCTGGCGTAACGAACTTGCGCAACTGGCTGACATCGTAGGACATGCTTTGGCATCCGCGTTGTTGTTGTAATGCTGAGGGCTCGACCGGGCGTGGCAGAGCCGCACAGGCGGTCCCGGCAGACTACCCCAAAGTCAGGCGCTTTATAAGCCGCCTGGGCGCGAACTAAGACTGAAGTAGCAGCGGCTCAGCCCCTAAGTTGCATGGCTCGCCCACCCGCTGCTCGCCAGCATGGAGACACAACAACAAGGATGATTCGCCATGTCTGTGCGACGCCAATCGGCCCGGCATCTGCTGCTGGCCTGCCTGCTTTGTCTGCTCAGCTCGGCTCTGCGTGCCGAGGGCCAGCATACGACCGACTGGCAGCCGGCGGTACAGCAACTGTTCCCCAGCGCCACCCGCCTGATCGAGAAGCAGGGAACGCCGCCGGTCTATCAAGCCTTTCAGCTCGACCAATTGCTCGGCTACGCCTTCGAATCCACCGACTACTCGGCCCTGCAGGGTTTTGGCGGCAAACCCATCCGCCTGCTGATCGGCCTCACGCCCGAGGGTAAACTGACCGGTGTCACCGTGCTGTCACATCATGAACCGGTGTTTGTGCACGGCATGGGCGAGCAGCCGCTGTTCGACTTTACTGCCCAGTACGCCGGGCGCAACATCGCCACACCTATCGTTGTCGGCAGCCAGCACGGCGGTGCGGCGGACGGTGACAGCGTCAGCTACATCGACGGCGTGGCCAAGGCCACCGTATCGGTCGTGATCCTCAACGAAACCGTGCTGCAGTCAGCCATGACGGTAGCACGCGCCCTGCTCCCCGACTTTATTCAAGGGCCGCAGGCCATCGCTCGCCAGGACGTGTTCACGCCCCTTGACTGGCAACAACTGCGCGAGCAGCAACTGGTGCAACGCTGGCAGCTGGATGCGGCCAGCGTGGAGAACGCGCTGGGCAACAGCCTGGCCTTCTACCCGAGCCTGCCAGGCACGGCGGATCAGCCGTTCAGCGAGCTGTACTTCGCCTACCTGAACACCCCCATGAGCGGACGCAACCTGCTCGGCGACCAGGCCTTTGCTCAGCTGCAGGCCGAACTGCAACCCGGCGAGCATGCCCTGCTGGTGATGTCGCGCGGACGCTACGGCCATGTACCAGACGACTTTATCCCTGCCACTGCCCCCAGTCGCATCACGCTGCTGCAGCATGGCTTGGCGATTGAGCTGCATGACATGAACTTCAACAACGGCAACCTGCTGCCGCTGCTACCCGTGGCGGGCGCTGACTGGCAAGCCCATCTCTTTCGCATCAAAGCCCACGCCGCCTTCAACCCGGTTGACCCGGCAGCCCTGCAGCTGAACGTCACCCTGCGCCGCAACCCGCTTAGCGAACAGTTCGCGCAGTTCGAACAGCCCCTGAACCTGGATCAGGGACTGTTCGAACTCAGCGCCGCGCCAGCCCGTGCTGCGCCGACGCCAATCTGGGTGCAGATGTGGCAGCAGCGCAGTTGGCAGATTGGCACGCTGCTGCTGGCCCTGGCGCTGGTCAGCCTGGTATTTGTGCGCCAGCATCAGATCAGCCGGCACGCGCGCGCTTTCCACGCCCTGCGCGCCGGCTTTCTGCTGTTCACCTTGGTGTTTATCGGCTTTTACGCCCAGGGCCAGCTCTCGGTGGTGAACATCTTTACCCTGCTGCTGGCCATCAAGGACGGCTTTGATATTCGCGTCTTCTTGCTGGATCCGGTGATCTTCATTCTCTGGACCTTCACCTTTGTCAGTCTGTTTCTCTGGGGGCGTGGCCTATTCTGCGGCTGGCTCTGTCCGTTCGGTGCACTACAGGAAATGGTCAGCTGGGTGGCAAAAAAGCTGCGTCTGCGCCAATGGAAGATCAGCGAACGCTGGCACCGCCGCCTGCAGTGGCTCAAGTACGCGATTGTGCTGGTACTGGTCAGCTCTGCCCTCTACTCACTGACGCTGGCCGAGCGACTGGCCGAGGTGGAACCGTTCAAAACCTCGATCACCCTGGGCTTTGTCCGGACCTGGCCGTTCGTGCTGTACGCCCTGCTGCTGCTGGGTGTGGGCCTGTTTGTGCACAAGTTCTATTGCCGCTATGTCTGCCCCCTCGGTGCCGGCCTGGCCATCCTCGGCCGCCTGCGCCTGTTCTCCTGGCTGACGCGCATCAAGGCCTGCGGCAAGCCCTGCCAACACTGCCACAACCAATGCGAGATCGGTGCGATCAAGCGCAGCGGCGCCATCGACTACGACGAATGCATCCAGTGTCTGGAGTGCATCGTGATACTGAATAACGAGGACCAGTGTGTGGACGCCATCCGCGCACGCAAGCAGGCCGCGCGAGCGAAACGCGCCAACAATGTCATCGTCAGCGACTGGGCACCCCAGCGCTAAACCAGCAGCACCACAACAACAAAGGACGTCACCGTGAAAAATCTGGACCTAAGCCACATCCGCTGGAGCCAACTACCCGGCTTCGACAACTTCGACTACTGCGTGCTGAGTGTCGACCGCCCGAACAAGCTGGTCGATGTGCTGTTCCACTTCCATGAGAACGACCCGATCGTGCTGCACCGCCATTGCGCGGTAAACCACACCTTTGTGATCAGTGGCGAGCACCGCCTGTTTCACGCCAACGGTGACCTCAAGGAAGTTCGCCCCACCGGCAGCTACACCATCAGCCAGCCCGACACCACGCCGCACCGCGAATGCGGCGGCGAAGGCGGTACCTTGGTGCTGTTCAGCATTCGCGGTACCGAGGGCGTCATGTACGAGATCCTGGATGATCAGGAGAACCTGATCGCGGTATTTGACATGGATACCTTTGAAGCCCTGCACGCGGCAAACGCGTCATGACAGGTTGACCCCTCGCTGCAGACTAGCCGCTCTGAGTCGCCGCCTGATCAGCAGGGCACAACGCCCTACCTCGCAGCTGCACAGCCAGCCGGTGCAGCGCTACTCCTGCGGCGCCGTTGGATCGAGCAGGTCCGGCTCGGTTCTGGCGCGCTGATCCGCTTCGATCTGCGCGCCAAGATCAGCTGTGGCCCTCGTATCCACCGCTCCTTGCACGGCGCGCGGCGGCGCCTTCACCGGTTGCTGCGGCGCCGGATCGAGCGTGCCCGACTCGATCATCTGCACCCGGTAAATCGGCTCCGGCAAATCCATGCCCGTAGCTTCCAGCACACCCTTGACCTGGCGGATCGCCTCACTTTTCAGCAGACCAAAGTCATGGCTGCGCTGATCCACCCAACCCTGGAAGCGCACCTGCACACTGGAGTCGCCCAGCGCGACGATATAAGCCCGCGGTGGCGGGTCGCTGAGCACACCGTCCAGGCCCCGGATGCAGTCAGCGCCCAGTTGCTGGGCCGCAAGCAAATCCTCGCCCACGCCGATGCCGACATCAAACTGAAAGCGGCGGCTCGGGTTGCGGGTGTAATTGAGTGTCACACTGCGAAACACCAGCGCATTGGGCAGGCGCAAGTGATTGCCGTCCAGCGTCATCAGAATGGTCGCGCGCGAGGTCAACGCCACCACGATGCCCTCGTTGCCGTCAATCACCACATGATCGCGCGGCGCGAAGGGCTGACGCAGGCTCATCAGCAAACCGGCCAGGTAGTTCTCCAGCGTATCCTTGAAGGCAAAGCCCAGCGCCACCCCGAGTACCCCAGCGGTACCCAGCACCGCGCCAACCAGAGCAGTCGCGTTCATGATTTCCAGCGCCACCAGCACAGCCACCAGCGATACGGCCCAGCGCACCGAGGTGCGCGTCAGCTCGCGCATAAAGGGGTTGCGCTGCGCCACGCGCTCCAGCAACGCCCGCCGCGACAGCCAGCCACCCAGCGCCCAGCCTACCCAAATCACCAGCAGCGCCAACAGCAGCATGGGCAGTGCCGCCAGCAGGGAGTAAAGTTCTTCCATCAAGCGCTGGCTGACGGCATCAATATCAAAGCGCAGGGTTTCGGTCAGTTCCATATTGCCTCCGTAATCTCCTCTTTCTTTGTAATGCAGACACCCGAAAAGTGCAGAAACCTTTTGCAGCACCTTGCCACACATCAGGCTGATCCAGGGCGTACAATGGAGGTCCGATTGACTACCTGTGTTGCCTGATGACCCTGCTGATAGCCTTTGCTGTCCTTTCCATCTTTGTCTCTTTTCTCTGCTCCGTTCTGGAAGCTGCCCTGCTGTCGATGACACCCAGTTTCATTGCCCAGCAAAAGGCCGACAAACCCAAGCTCTACGACCGCCTGCGCCACCTGAAAGAAAACGTTGACCAGCCGCTGGCCGCCATTCTGACGCTCAATACCGTGGCCCATACCGTGGGCGCCACCGGCGTTGGTGCGCAGGTCACCCTGGTATTTGGCGACGGCTACCTGGGCATTGCCTCGGCGATCATGACCCTGCTGATTCTGGTGTTGTCAGAAATTCTGCCCAAGACCCTGGGTGCGCGGTACTGGCCAAAACTGGCACCGGCCCTGCCCGCCCTGCTGGGCACCATGATCACCGTGCTCAAGCCATTTATCCTGCTGTCTGATCTGGTCACCCGAGGTCTGGGCGGCAAGGCGCCGGAGCACGACGTACGCGAGGAGATCAAGGCCCTGGCCCTGCTTGGTCGCGAGCTGGACAAGCTGGATGAAGACGAGCAGCGCATGATCAGCAACGTGCTGGAGCTGCACAACATGCGCCTGCGCGACATCATGACCCCGCGCACCGTCTGCGAAAGCCTGGCGCCCGAGCAGAGCATCAGCGACACCCTGTTGCGGGTGCAGGACAGCCAGTTCTCGCGCTATCCGGTGATCAGCGAAGAGGAAGCCCCGCTCGGCGTGGTATTTCGCGTCGACATTCTGGCCGCCAAGGACCAAAGCGCGCCAATCAGCTCGGTGATGAAGCCGGTCAAGGTGGCGCAGGATTCACTCAACGTCGAAACCCTGATGGGCCAGATGCTGACCGAGCAGCAGCACATGTGCCTGGTCTACGACGAGTTCGGCAGTTGGGGTGGTCTGGTGACCATGGAAGATATTCTGGAAACCCTGATCGGCAAACCGATTCTCGACGAAACCGACGACATTCCCAACATGCGCAGACTGGCCCGGCGCCTGTGGGAACATCGCCTGAAAGAAGCCCGCTAACCGGGGCTGGACGGCAAAAGGCCCCGATACCACCGCAGCGGCGGTACCGGGGCCGGTCTCTCAGGACTAAGCGTTAGGGCGCCTCGGCGGTGCCCGTCACCATGCGCGCGGTGCCATCCGTGCCCATTTCCATCAGTGCATCGTTATCCAGCGTATAAGCCGTCCAACTGATGGTGTCCGTACTGGGGTTGCCGGTTTTGGCGAAGTTGGTCCACTGCAGCATGGTTTCTTCAGCCACCGCCATATCCACCGCGCCATAGCGCATTGATGCATAAATATCCGCGCTATCGCCCTGGGTGCCGGTGACCCCGTTGCCGTTCAGGTCCCCAATCGACGGGCGCTGGCCCTGCGGCGTCAAGACCAGACCCAACAGATAGTTCTGCACCATCGCTGCCGGGTAGTTGAACAGATACGGCAGCTCACAGCCATGGCAGCTGGTCAGTCCCAACTCCGTCCAGCCCGGCGGCACCCGGCTGAAACGGTAAATGAACTGCTCAGACTCATAGCGCGCCGAACGTTGCTGCAACCAAATCGGCAGGGCCGCGCGCAGCGTGGTGTAGTCGCCGTTGGTCACACCCGCCATCAGCGGCACGTCGCTGGGCATGCCGTCGACTACGTTCTGATAGTAGGTTTTGGGCTGGTAGTAATAGTCCACGTTGGGCCGGTAGGTCTGGCGCGGGATACTGTTGTCCAGATCGGCCTTGGCAAAGGCAGTCCAGGGCAACGCTCTGGCCTCCTCCAGCGTAGACACCCCGGTGCGCTCAAACAGCGCCTCACCAATGGCTTCGGACTCGGCAAGGGAGTCGCCCGGCTCGCTGGTGGTGTCCAGCGGCGCAAACCCGCTCTGCACGATCGCCTTGTGGAACAGGCCACTGGCCTGCGGCGAATTCATCAGTGAGTAGACCTTACCGCCACCGCCGGACTGCCCGAAGATAGTTACGTTGCCCGGGTCTCCGCCAAAGGCAGCAATGTTGTCCTGCACCCACTGCAACGCCATCACCAGATCCATCTGGCCATAGTTGCCCGACCCGTTGTAGCCGCTTTCGGCGGTCAGCAGCGGGTGGGCGATGTAGCCGAATGGTCCAAGACGATGGTTCACGGTGACCAGCACCACCTCTTTCTCGGTCAGCCCCTGCGGGTTGTTGTACTGGCTGGAGTTGGCCGACAGGATGGCAAAGGAACCACCGTGGAACCACACCATGACCGGCAGATTCTCCGCATCCTTGGGCGTGGTGACATTCAGGTACAGCGAATCCTCACTCATGCCCCCTTCGTTGACGCGCTCCAGCGTGTAGTCCTGGGCTGACTGGTCAGCCCAATCCACCGCGTCGCGCACGCCTTCCCAAGGCTCGGCAGCCTGCGGCGGGCGCCAGCGCAGCTCGCCCAGCGGCGGCTTGGCGTAAGGTACGCCAAGGAACTGCCAGGCATCGGCGCTTGCCTCAAACCCGCGCAGCGTACCGCCGGTGGTTTCAACCTCCACCCGCGGGCCGCTGGAACGAGCAAAGTGCGCCCGGGCATCGGCCGCCTCGACAATGGCACGCGGGCGCGGGTCGGTATCGGAGAACGCCCCGTCCGCTTCCAGATCGTCAATCAGATCAGCAATCGCCGTGCGAAATTCGGTCGCACTCTGATCAAGCTCGATCTGCCCCGCCACTGCGCTCACAGCGCTGCGAATCTGCTCGGTCAGTTGAATGCCGTTATTCAGATCACCGTCGGCGTCCAGCGTCTGCAACAGCACCAGCATATTGGTAACGCGCTGGTCACTGGCGTCCACCGCGCCACTGACAATGTCCAGCGGCGTCAGTGTCGCACCGCCCGGCGCGCTGCCCAGCACCAGATCGCCAATGGCAAACGTCAGGGTCTCGGAGCCGCGATAAACGAACTCGCCGGTCGCACTGGTGGTCGCGGCGGCCGTGCGGGTACCGCTGTAGTTGAGTCCGGCCACCGGGCTGTCGACAAACACGCCACGGGCGCTGTCGTCATCGCTACCGCCGCCACCGCCCAGACAGCCGGCCAAAGGCAGGGCCAGTGCCGCCATAACAGCCAGGCTCAGACGGCTGCGCCGCCCATGGAAAACACGCATTGCATTGTTCATTGCATCACTCCCTGAGTCAGTCTTGCAGCCGTTCGGCCAGATTCGAGCCGATGTCGGCGCCGGTATTGAGTTCAACGTACTGCTGCGTATCAGCCTGATAGGCCGGATACGTCAGCTCATCGACGATGCTCGGGTTGCCGGTTTTGGCGAAGTTGGTCCAGATGGTCATCATCCGGTCGATCACCTCATCATCAGTGGCGTCAAAGCCGGCAGAAGCCAGGATGTCGGCCGGGTCGCCACGCGAGCCGGATACGCCGTTGCCGTTCAGGTCGCCAATCACCAACGGTTGCCCGGTTGCCGGATCCAGCACAAGGCCCAGCAGGACGTGGGTTACAACGCTCTCGGGCATGTTGAACAGGTACGCCAGCTCAGCCGCGTGATAGGCCTGCACCCCGCGTTGGCGCCAGCCCGCGGGCTGATGGCTGAACAACGTGGCGTACACCGGCTGGTCTTTCAGCGGCGCCATCCAGGGAAAGACGTTGATCGCGCTGGCGGTCGGCTCCTCGGTGTCGTAGGTGTTGATGCTGAACATGAAGGGCACATCGTTATCCTGACCGCCCTCGAACAGCGCGCGCTCAGAGATCGGCAGGTAATGGTTGTCGATGTTGGTGTACTCCAGCCCGGTCGCAGCAGCGGCCACCTCATTCCAGGGTGCGGCACGCATCTCGGCCAGCGAATCAACGCCCATGCGTTGCTGCACGCTCAGGCCAACCGCCTCACCGTTAGCCAAGGTGCGGGTATCCGGGCGCAGGGTGCCACTCTGGCTGATCGCCTGGTGGAAGAGCCCGGCCGCCTGGGGTGAGGCCATCAACGACAGCACCTTGCGGCCACCACCGGACTCGCCAAAGATGGTCACGTTATCCGGGTCGCCACCAAAGGCCGCAATATTCTCCTGCACCCACTGCAGCGCCATGATCAGATCCATCTGGCCGTAGTTGCCGGAGCCGTTGTAACCACTCTCCTCGGTCAGTTCCGGGTGCGCCAGGTAACCAAAGGCACCCAGCCGATGATTCACAGACACCTGCACAACCCCCTTGCTGACCACCGCGTCAGGGTTGTTGAACGGCTTGGTATTGCTGGTCAGGGCAGTAAAACCGCCACCGTGAAACCAGACCATGACCGGCAGCTTGTCAGCGCCCTTGGGCGTGGTGACGTTGAGGTACAGCGAGTCCTCGCTCATGCCGCCTTCGCCAAACCGCTCCAGCGCCGGATTCTGCGCAGCCTGATCGCTCCAGGCGACGGCATCACGCACGCCCTCCCAGGGCTCGGCCTGCTGCGGTGCTCGCCAGCGCAGATCGCCCAATGGCGGCTTGGCGTAGGGAATTCCAAGGAACTGCCAGGTGTCGTCCGTCGCGGCAAAGCCACGTAATTCACCTCCGCTCGTGGTGACCAGATGACGTTCGGCAGTGGAGCGTTGGAAATGCTCCAGCGCATCGCTCGCGTCGGTCACGCTGCGGGCGCGCGGATCGGTGTCGGAGAAGGCACCGGCGGCTTCAAGATCGGCTATCAGACCGGCAATCGCCGCACGGAAGTCGGCCGGGCTCTGATCAAAGTCGATAGTGCCCGCCACCAACGACACCTCGTCACGAATCTGCGAGCTGACCTGGATACCGTTGTTGAGGTTGCCATCGGCGTCCAGGCTCTGCAGCAGGATCAACTGGTTAAGCACCCGCTGATCGTCTGCGCCGGCAGCGCCGTCTACCAGATCAAGCGGCGTCAACAGCTGGCCACCCGGTGCACTGCCGAGCACCAGATTGCCAATAGCAAAGGTCAGGATTTCACCGCTGCGATAGCTGAACTCGCCACTGTCGCCGGTTTTCGAGGCAGCAGTCTGGCTGCCATGGTAATCAAGCCCGGCTACCGGACTGTCGACAAAGGTACCGCTCAGCACATCATCGCTACTACCACCGCCACCGCCCAGACAGCCTGCCAGGGGCAAGGCCAGCATGGCCAGTGAGGTACCTAACCAGGCAGGGCGCCGGGCTCGCTTTGCGAGTGTAAAAGTCATACCGCTCTCCGCGTGTTGTTGTTGTACTCGAGACCTGCCGCCGACCGAGGCCAGTGACTGATTCGGCCTGAGCATAGGTAGAGAGAACGGCGGCAACAACCGGGAAAAATGGCTGAGACAGCAGCTCGGAAATGAGCCACAAAGACAAACTGACTTTTTGGTCAAAGCAGAACCAATCAGTCAAAACAGGGCTTAAGAAAAACTCAAAGTCGGTATAAACGTTCATTCCGCCTAGTCTGGCACCGCCGTTTGCCTGATTTACCGACAGCTCAACAGACACGCGACAGAGCCATCATTGACCTGTGACCAGCGCGTCGTCGAGAGACAAAAAGAACAGCGTCTTAGGCCGAAAAACGCCATTATGAACAATCATTCACAAATCGAATTGCACCCGCAGAGCGGCCAAAAACGCCTCGGGCGCCATATGGCGCCCGAGGGTCAGAGGGAGGTGAGGGACAAATCAGGCGAGGTCAAAGCGGTCCGCGTTCATCACCTTGTTCCAGGCACCGATGAAGTCCTTGACGAACTTCTCGCCGGCGTCGTCCTGGGCGTAGGCTTCTGTCAGCGCACGCAGCTGTGAGTTGGCACCGAACACCAGGTCCACGCGGGTTCCGGTCCACTTCAGCTCGCCGCTGCGGCTGTCACGGCCCTCGTACACGTCCGCGTCGTCCGCGGTGGGTTTCCAGACGGTGTCCATATCCACCAGGTTGACGAAGAAGTCGTTGCTCAAGGTGCCCGGCCGCTTGGTAAACACACCGTGCTTGCTGCCGCCGTGGTTGGCCCCCAGCACTCGCAGGCCACCCACCAACACGGTCATCTGCGGCGCGCTCAGACCCAGCAACTGCGCCTTGTCGATCAGCATTTCCTCGTCGGCTACGCTAAAGCGGGTACGGCGATAGTTACGGAAGCCATCGGCTTCAGGCTTCAGCGGCTCGAAGGAGTCCGCATCGGTCTGTTCGTCCGTCGCATCGGTACGGCCCGGCGCAAAGGGCACACTGACACTGTGCCCCGCATCCTGCGCTGCCTTCTCGATGGCCGCAGCACCACCCAGCACGATCAGATCAGCCAGCGAGACCTTCTTGTTGCCGGCCTGCGCCGCGTTAAAGTCGCTCTGGATGCCTTCCAGCACCTTGAGCACCTTGGCCAGCTGTTGCGGATCGTTGGCCTCCCAGTCCTTCTGTGGCGCCAGGCGAATACGCGCACCGTTGGCGCCGCCGCGCTTGTCGGAGTCACGGTAGGTGGAAGCTGAGGCCCAGGCAGTGGACACCAGCTCGGCCACACTGAGCCCGGAAGCCAGCAGCTTGGCCTTGAGCGTGGTGATGTCCTGCGCGTTGATCAGCTCATGGTCCACCGCCGGCACCGGGTCTTGCCAGATCAGATCTTCAGCCGGCACTTCCGGGCCGAGATAACGGACCTTGGGCCCCATGTCACGGTGGGTCAGCTTGAACCAGGCGCGGGCGAAGGCATCAGCGAATTCTTCCGGGTTCTTGTGGAAGTGCTCGGCAATCTTACGGTAGGCCGGATCTTCGCGCATCGCCATGTCGGCGGTCGACATCATGATCGGCACGCGCCGAGTCGCATCTTCGGCATCCGGCGCATGGTCCTTCTCGGCCAGATTCTTCGGCGCCCACTGGTGAGCGCCGGCCGGGCTTTTGGTCAGTTCCCACTCGTAGCCGAACAGCACGTCGAAGTAGCTCATGTCCCACTGGGTCGGCGTCGGCGTCCAGGCGCCTTCAAGGCCGCTGGTGATGGTGTCACGGCCCTTGCCACTACCATGGGTGCTGAGCCAGCCAAAGCCCATGGCTTCCAGCTCACCGCCTTCCGGTTCAACCCCGACCAGTGCCGCATCGCCCGCGCCGTGGGTTTTACCAAAGGTGTGACCACCGGCGGTCAAGGCCACGGTTTCGTAGTCGTTCATCGCCATGCGTTCGAAGGTGTCGCGGATGTCGCGAGCCGATGCCAAGGGGTCAGGCTTGCCATCCGGCCCTTCCGGGTTGACGTAAATCAGGCCCATTTGCACGGCGGCCAGCGGGTGCTCCATCTCGCGGTCACCCGAATACCGACTATGCGGCTTGTCGCTGGTAGCCAGCCACTCGTCTTCGGCCCCCCAGTAGATGTCTTCTTCCGGCGCCCAGATGTCGGCGCGGCCTCCACCGTAGCCAAAGGTCTTGAAACCCATGGACTCCAGCGCCACGTTACCGGCCAGAATGTACAGGTCGGCCCAGGACAGCTTGTTGCCGTACTTTTTCTTGATCGGCCACAGCAGGCGACGGGCCTTGTCCAGGTTGCCGTTGTCGGGCCAGCTGTTGAGCGGAGCAAAACGCTGGTTGCCGGTGGACGCGCCACCGCGGCCATCAGCGGTGCGATAAGTGCCAGCGGAGTGCCAGGCCATACGAATCATCAGCGGACCATAGTGGCCGTAGTCAGCCGGCCACCAGTCCTTGGAATCAGTCATCAGGGCAGTCAGGTCCTGCTTGACGGCAGCCAGGTCCAGCTTCTTGAATTCGGCAGCATAATCAAGCTCGCCGGCCATCGGGTCAGAGGACGGATTGTGCTGATGCAGGATGCTGAGGTTCAGTTGGTTCGGCCACCAATCCTTGTTGGTTTGACCACGGCCGTGCAGCTTGGTGACGGAACCATGCATCACCGGGCAGCCGCCTGTTTTCTTATCGCTCATGTGTCTATCTCCGCGTCAGGTAGGGTGTTACGGGACTACGCAGACCAGCCGAGCTTTCCGCTCGTACTGTCTGTGACCTGCCGTTAAGTTAAGCACGGGATTCGATTAGCACAATTAACTTAAAACAAAGACCCTTATAGAGCATCCCTATAACAAGGAGGCAGGCGTAGCAGCAGCCGGCGCCTGCTACGCCTTGCGCCCTGGCGCTGATCAGGTAGCATCGCCGCCTCAACATTTTGCAGGGAGCACGGAAGGTGATCAGAGCCGCTAGTCAGGACGATACGAAACAGCTTGCCGACATCTGGCTGGCCGCCTCAATCAAGGCGCATGACTTTGTCGAACCGGCCTTCTGGCAGGCACGGCTGGAGGACATGCGCACGCTCTACATTCCTGCCTCGGAGTGTTTTCTGGAGGAGCATCAAGGCCGGGTTAGCGGTTTCTGCTGTCTGGTGGACGACTGTCTGGCAGCGCTGTTTGTCGCACCTGACCGTCAGGGCCAGGGCATCGGTTCTCGACTGCTCGATGAAGCCAAGCGGCGGCGCAAGTCACTGCAGTTGACCGTCTACAAGGCCAATCACGCCAGCGTCGGCTTGTACCAAAAACAGGGTTTCAGGATCACCGCCGAGCAAGTGGACGAGCACACCGGCCATGCCGAGCTGTGCATGCGCTACGACACCCAAGGCGAATAGTTCAGAGCGGAAAGTTGGCGGAAGGACATGGGAGTCGAACCCACCAGACACGCGTTGCGCATCTCACCGGAGTTGAAGTCCGGGCGCCCCACCGGGGACGATGTCCATCCATTGCGGCGCAGGCTCAGCCTGCCACCAGAAAACGTTGCTCACGCACGAAGCGGGTCACGCCAGCGCGATCCAGATACTCCAGCACCTGAATGGTCAGGTTGCGGCCGATGCCCGAGGCATCGCGGTACTCGGCGGCGTTAAAACTGCCGGACGGCGAGTCTGCCACCAACTGCCGTGCGACCGCTACCAAGCCTTCCACCTGTGATGGCAGGTAATAACGGTTGGGTGCTACGGCCACCAGTTCACCCGCTCGCTGCATGCGCTGCAAGAACGCTTTAAGCACATCAAGCTCGATACCCAGCGCGGTGGTCAGCTCGCCGACAATCGGCGGTCGCAGCCCGCCCGGTGCCAGCTCGGCAGCCACCCGCGCCAGCAGCTCGGCATCCCCCGCCTGCAACTGCGGCCTGTGATCTGGCAAATGCAGCGCCCAGGCTGCGCGTTGCAGCCGCCCCTCGGCCTGCCAGCGTTGCAGCAACTGACGCGCCACCGGCAACGGCAGTTGCAGACAACCGACCAGCCCAAGCTGCCCCTCCCCCGGCCCGAGCAATTCGGGATGCTGCTGATGCCAGTCGGCCAGACGCTCGGCCAGCCGCTGCCAGCGTGCTTCGCTGGCCTCGACGGTCAGCGCGACCCGATGACCGGCTGCCGCCAGCACGATCAGGCCCTCAGCCGGCAGCAACTGCTCAAGCTGGTCGGCGGACAGATTCAGTTTCAGCGCCAGTTCGGGCAACGCCACCGCACCCTGTTGCAGCGCTGCGGCCATGACCTCATCTGGCGTGCTGGCGGCCGCCCAGGCTGACAGCCATGTCAGCCGCTGCGGATGACTGCGGCCACGGCGCATACCCTGCGGATCCAGCACCCGGCCGCCACCCAGCGTGGTGTTGGCAGCCGGATCGCGGATGATAAAACGATCTCCCCAGACTGCCGCCACCGGCTGCTCCAGCATCAACTGCGCCAGACCCGCCGTCTCATCCAGCAGCACCACCCGCACCGAATGGATCGCCGTACCCAGATGCAGCTGCAGCACGCCCCGGTGCCAATGGCTGTCCGGCAATTGCGTGAGAGAAACGTCCAGCCGATCACTCAGCGGCAGGACCTGCTCGCTCAGCCAATCGCCACGCTGGGGCTGCTCGGCTGAAACCGTACCGCTCAGGTTCAGCGCGCAGCGCTGCCCGGCGCGCACCTCAGTGACCTCTCGGGACGCCAATTGCAGGCTGCGCACCCGCACCTCCTGCCCATGCAGCCAGAGTGTCTGGCCCACCTGCAGGCGACCACTGACCAGCGTGCCGGTCACCACACAACCCGCCCCGGCAATACTGAAGCGCCGGTCGATCATAAAGCGCGCCGGGCTGTCGCTGGGCCGCGCCTGCCGCCGTTCGGCCCGTGCCAGCAAGGCCTGACGCAAGGCGTCGATACCCTGCCCGCTGGTGCTGGATACCCGCCATACCTCTGCATTGGGCCAGCCCGCCTCGGCGGCCAGCGCCTGCACTTGCTCGACAACACGCTCGCACTGAGCATCATCGACCAGATCACAGCGGCTGATCACCAGCGCCAGCTCGCGTACACCCAGCAGCTGCAAAATCGCCAGATGCTCGCGGGTCTGCGGCATCACCCCGTCATCAGCGGCGACCACCAGCAACGCCATATCCACCCCGGCCACCCCCGCCAGCATGGTGCCGATAAAGCGCTCGTGGCCGGGCACATCGATAAATCCCAGCGGCTCGCCGGTCTCGCTCGGTAGCCAGGCGAGCCCCAGCTCGATGGTCAGCCCACGACGCTTTTCTTCGGCCAGCCGGTCGGTGTCCACGCCAGTCAGAGCGCGAATCAGCGAGGTCTTGCCGTGGTCGACGTGCCCGGCAGTGGCGATGATCACCCGGCCGCTTCCAGGGCGGTGCGCAGCGCTGCCGGGTGTTCCAGGCAGCGGCAGTCGAGCAGCAGGCTGTCTTCAGCGATACGGCCGATCACCGGCTGCGGCAGCTGACGCAGGCGCTCGGCCAATTGGCGCAGCGCGCGGCTGCGCTCACGGCGGTTGGCGCTGGTACTGCGCAACCGCAGCGCCGAGCTGGGCAATACGTCGAGTGGCAGCGAGCCGGAGCCGATCTGACTGCTGACCGCACACACATCCACCGCAAAGGCCTCCCCCGCCCAGCGCTGCAAGTCAGGCAACAGAGCGTCGCAGGTCTGGCGTATCGACTCGGCGCTGCGGGTCAGCAGGCGCAGAGTCGGCACCCGCTGCACCAGGGTGTCCGGGTCGGCATACAAGCGCAGCACCGCTTCCAGTGCTGCGAGGGTCAGCTTGTCGCAACGCAGTGCGCGCTTGAGCGGGCTCTTGCGGATGCGCGCAATCAGATCGGCACGCCCGGCGATGATGCCGGCCTGCGGCCCGCCGAGCAGTTTGTCACCACTGAAGGTGACCACGTCGACGCCTTCGGCCAGCACCTGCGCGACAACCGGTTCGGCCGGCAACCCCAGCGCCTGCAGGTCGATCAGCGAGCCGCTGCCCAGATCGACCGCCAGCGGCACCTGATGCTCACGGGCAATCGCTGCCAGCTGCGCCTCGTTGAGCGCGGTGCTGAAGCCTTCGATGCGGTAGTTGCTGGTATGCGCCTTGAGCAGCAGAGCGGTACGCGGGCCCACGGCTTCGCTGTAGTCGCGCGGGTGGGTGCGGTTGGTGGCGCCAACCTCGCGCAGCTTGCAGCCGGCGCGGGCCATGATGTCCGGCAGGCGGAAGGAGCCGCCGATTTCGATCAATTCACCGCGCGACACCACCACCTCGCGGCGATTCGCCAGTGCATTGAGCACCAGCAGCACGGCAGCGGCGTTGTTGTTGACCACGGTCGCGGCCTCGGCGCCGGTCAGGCGGCAGATCCATTGCTCGACGTGATCGTCACGGTCGCCACGTTGCCCGCTGGCCAAATCGAACTCCAGATTGCTCGCGCCGAGCGCGACCGCATTCATCGCCGCCACCGCTTCCGGCGGCAAGGGCGCGCGGCCCAGATTGGTATGCAGCACCGTGCCGGTCAGGTTCAGCACCGGGCGCATGGACGGCGTCAGCGTCGCCAGCAGATGCTGACGCAGCCAGTGCACCAGCGCCTCGTCGTCGCTGATCTCGCCGTCGCGCCAAAGCTGCAGCGCCGCACGCACACCATCAACCACCAGTGCGCGGCCGTGATCGGCAATCAGTTGCTGCACCAGCGGCCAGGCCAGGACCCGGTCGACCGCCGGAGGTCGATTGTGGGTGGCCGTCATGCGACCACCCTTGGCTCAGTCTGCGTCGCCGCTTTGCAGCAGGCGCAGAATCTCTGCCAGCGCGCCATCGGCAAGCGCGCGCATTTCATCGTCGGTGCGGTCCTGAATCGGATGCGGAACAAAGACCATGGCCGGATCAAAGCCAAGGGCCTTCGACTGCAACGCCGCGGCCTGTACAAATTCACTGGAGGCAACCCCTACTCCCGGGATCTGACGTGACTCCAGGTCTGCGATGTCATGCATACAGCACGACGTGCAAGACCCTCAGTCGGCCAGACCTTCCACCAGCAGATCCACCTCGGTGGCCATCTGCTGCTTGAGTTCGGTCGGGGCAATGCGGGTGAAGGTCGGCTTGTTATAGCGCTTCACCGCAATACCCATGGCTGCCAGCTGCTCCTCGATACGATCGAGAAAGACATTGCCGCGTGGTTTGGAAATGTCGAGCAGACCGACCACCTTGCCTTCAAGGCTGGCGGGACGGGCCAGACGCGCACGCTGCGCCGGCGCCCGTTCCGCGGTCGGATCGAGCACAATGCTGTGGTTCATGACGTTACCTCACGTGTTACCGGAGACGAACCGACCGGGCCTGAAGCGGCCCAACCGGCAATAATGGCGGAGAACAGGCCGGCGGTGCCACCAGCCCGGACGATCAGCAGCCCGCCCGGACGGAACTTGGGCACCTGCTGATCCTTGAAACGTTCGGGGATACCTTCGGCAATGCCGCCGGCACCGGCAACCAGCTCGGCACCCGGCGCCAGCAGCAGCTTTTCGAGCTCTTCGCGCAGCCGCTGTTTCGACCAGCCGGCCTCGATGAACACCCGCGCATGCTCGGGCGAGACCACCAGCACCGCGTCACCGGCCATCGCCAGCTTGGCGTGGTCCACGGTGCGCAGCGACAGCGCAAAGGAGCGCGCCAAGGATTCCGGGTCACGCGACTTCTGATCGACAATGCCCTGCACACCCTCGCCGGGAAACAGGGTCACCGCCGAGCGCCCGGCCTCGATGCCACGCTCCTGCGCCAACGGCAGCCAGTCGGCGTCTTCGGCCTCGGCAAAACAGAAACTGTACTTGCCGGGGTTGCCGAGGGTTGCGCGGTCAATCTCACCGGGGCGACCACCGCCGACGTTGCGGATGAGCAACTGCAGCGCGCGGCCGATGGTGGCGTTGGCGCGGTTGCCCTGCCCCAGCGCGTTGACGCCCGAATTCATGCCGATGGCGCGGGCGGCCGGGCCGTTGACCACAATCATCGGGCTGCCAAACATGGTGGTGCAGATCAGCCCGTGCAGGCCGAATTCATCGGTCAGTGCCGCTTCCAGCGCGGCCAGCAGCACCGGCATATATTCCGGCTTGCAACCGGCCAGCACCGCGTTGATGGCGACTTTCTCGACCGTCACCGGCACCAGATCCGGCGGCATCAGCCCCACCACCTCGTCGGGCTGGCGGCTGGTGCCCTTGAGCATCCGCAGCACCCGCACTGGGGTCGGCGGCACCACCGGCAGGCCATCGCTCCAGCCGCGTTCGAAGCAGGCTTCCATTGGGTCTTCGGCGCTGCCCATGTCGATCTCGCGCGACTGCAGGCGAATATCGCCAAAGGCCAGTTCCAGTTCCTCGGCAATCCCCGGCTCCAGCGTCTTCGAGCCGCAACCCGGGCGCATCACCGGCAGCGCCTCGCCCAGCTCAGCCAGGCCAGTCAGCTGTCGCCAGTCTTCCTTGTGCCAGCCATAAGTCCGCTCGACCTCTTCGCCATTCTCGACCCGAATCAGGGTCGGCACAAACTCGATGCCAAGGTGGAAGGAGTGTTCGAGCGTCTTGTCATACAAGGAGGACGGCAGGTCGGCGGCGTAATCGGCCGAATCCTGCGCGTAGACAGTCAGCGGCCCGGCCTGGGCAATCTCGGCCAGCAGCGGCTCGACCAGTCGACAGGTCGGGCAGTCAGCCTTGGCGACGACGATCAGGCCGTCGGGAAGTGCAGGTTTCATGGGCAGCCCTTTGAGGGTCTTGTGTCTCGTTTAGCAGACAGAATAGGCACGCTGCCGTCCAATTCCAACCGCCGACAGGCGTCATGGATGCGCTGATTGAAGGGGTATCAATACAAGCGAAGCAGCTCACCAGCGCGCGTAATGGTCTTCCACCAATCCCCAGGCGCCATCCAGCGTCAGCGTCTCCCCGGCAATCCGCAACTCGCCGCTGAACTGGCCGAAGTGCTGCTTGAAATTGGACGCCAGCAGCAGCGCGTTGAGCTTTTCCTGACGGGTACCAGCCGGCTCGAACTGCAGATCAACCTGCCCGTCAGCCGAACGCAGCCGCCAGGGCTCAAGCGGCTTAGCGCGGTCAAATTGAAAGTCGACCATATCGACCTTGATCAGTTGATCGTCCAGCCAGATGCCGTTCTCGGTAAACCCTGTTTCGTTGACCCCGGCCGCCAGGTTAAAGCCCAGTCGCCGGCCATCTGGCAAGCGGCAGGACAGACTGCCCCAGTTCCAGAATGTTTCCCGGCGCATAAAGCCCGCGGTCCAGTCGACTGCCGCCAGCGCGCCGAGCTGGCGCAGATCAAACTGCTGCCCGCGCCAACTGACGCTGCCGGTGCAGACCCGCGCGGCGGTCTTGCGGGTGAATACCCAGCCCGTATATCCGGCCCGCGTGCAAATCGACAAAGGCTGCTGACTCGCCCCCTCGTCAATCCGCGCATCGATGCGGGTACCGTCGGCCAGCTCGACCAGCAACTGACGCACGCCGGCTTCGCCAGCAGCATCCACAGTGATTCGGTTGCGCCCTTTCTCGAATACCGCCCGACCACTGCCAGGCCGCGACTCGAACGTCGTGCCACGGGCCAGCGGCTGCAGAAAGCTGAACTCGTCGAAACGCCGGGTATGTGGATCAAACAGGTAGACGAAGGCACTGCTGACCAGCTTCAGATCGACAATCGCCACCCCGACAATCAGCTCAGGACTAAGCAGGCTGATGAACTGAAACTGGTTCGCGCCAAACCGCCGCGCGAGCTGCGAGCGCGGCTTGTCCATCACCGTGCGCAGTTCAAAATCGAGGTAGTTGATTTCCTCCACCCCGTCGGGGAAGAGGCCATAACGGGGCTGGCCGGATGCATCGATCAGGCAGTGTAACGCGGGCATTGGCGTGCTCTCTTGTTATTGGCAGAACCGAGCTCGACGAGCTGCGTTCAGTAAAGCAGATGCTGCATGCCAACCCTATCGCATTGACGGAAAAGTGCCAGAGCCATTGGTGATTGGGCAATGGATACTGCGCTAACGCGAACCCGCAACTGGATCCCTGCCTGCGCAGGGATGACGTGGCGTTTTGGTTAACCCTCGGGGCTCTGCTCTGAATCCTGCTTGCTTCTCAACAACTCCGGAGATCGCTTTGGATACGCCGCTATAAGAACCCCGTCATCCCTGCGCAGGCAGGGATCCAGTTGCGCAAAGGCACCAGTCAACATCGACCCACAGCCATACCAAGAGGCGCGCCCCAATGACCAAACAACCCTGCGTCTACATCCTCGCCAGCCAACGCAACGGCACACTGTACATCGGCGTCACCAGCAACCTGCTCAAGCGTGTCTGGGAACACAGAAACGGCGTGGTCAGCGGCTTCACTCAGCGTTACCAAATCCATCACCTGGTGTACTTCGAACAAGCCGCCGACATGCTCAGCGCCATCAGCCGCGAAAAGCAGCTCAAGCGCTGGAAACGACAATGGAAAATCAACCTGATCGAGCAGAACAACCCCGCATGGGATGACCTCTACACCACGCTCACGGCCCCCAAGCAGGCGTTGCTCTGACCGGAAAACTGCAGGCCAGTCTTATTCGACCACCACCACCCGATTACGACCGCTGTGCTTGGCCTCGTAGAGGGCTTCATCGGCGCGGCGCATCAACTGCTGGTAGTCGGGGTGGCCGTTAAAGCAGGCGACTCCCACACTCAGCGTGACATTCAGTGTGCGCTCCTGTGGCAGGCGGAAGACCTCCCGCTCAACGCTGCGACGCAGCTTTTCAGCCGCACGCCGGGCACCACTGAGATCGGTATCCACCAGCAACATAAGAAACTCTTCGCCACCCAGACGGAACAGGTAATCGCCGGCTCGGCTACTGTTGACCAGTACCGTCGCCAATTGCTGCAGCACGCGATCGCCCGCCTCGTGACCAAAGCTATCGTTGATGCGCTTGAAGTGATCGATATCCAGCGCCAGCACCGAGAAAACGCTGGCATGGCTGCGCGCATGGCCGACCTGTCGGTTCAGCACCACTGGCAGGAATTTTCGATTGAGCAGGCGGGTCAGCACGTCGCGTCCGGCTTCCAGCGCATTGTTCTGCTCGAACAGGTTGTCCAGATTGAAGCGGATCGATTTGACCGTTTCACGCAGCTCGCGCAAACGCGCGATGCGTTCGTCCGTGGTGCCATCAAACAGCGGCAGGATCACATCGTCGATGTGCTCCATCAGCTCGATAATCAAGCCCGCCTCACGCGCCCCCTCAAAGGCATGCGCGCCCTTGTGACGAAACCACAAGCCAAATTCGGAGGCCAGGATACGCGGCAGGTGTGCTCCGGGCTGCCCCACTGCCTGGTCAAACATCACCTGGTTCTCCCAGTCGAACAGGGCCGCCCGCTGGCTTTCCTTTTCGGTGGCGATGTTCTGGGTAACAGAGAACAGCCGGTAGGCCTCCTCGTTGCGCGAGTTGCGATCGTGGGAGGCCGAGTAAGCGTGGCTCATGATCTCCATCGCCAGATCGACCGTGTCCGACATCAAGCGTGCAGCATCAAGGTGTTCGCGATCTGACAGCTCACGGTCCTCATGCAGCAGCTCGATAAAGCGGTCCTTCAGGCAGCGCGCGCCGCGCAGCACCAGATGCACGGGAATGTCGATGCGCGCGTGCACCTCACCCACCTTCTTCTGCTCGGCGATGATCCGCGCCAGGCCACCCTCGGCCTCGGCGTCAAACAGACCTTCCAGCCAGCGACGCATCGACTGACTCAGGCGTCCCTGCACCTGCTCGTGGGACAAAAACAGCGCGGCGGCCGGGTCCACCAGCATCTCGGAATAAAATGTCTCGGTCAGATCTAGCGCATGGCGAGTGCAGAAGTTGAGGACAAATTGACGGGTGTGTCCGCTGAATCGCTGGTTCAACAGACCCCACTCTTGCGACAACTGCTCGACAGAAAGGCGTGGCACGGCTGGATACTCCTGACAACGGACCGCAGATTGTTTCACGCCCCCTGTCCGCTGTCATCCCGCCCTGGGCTAGAGCTGCTGCAAACGTTTCAGCAATTGGCTACGCTCCCAGACGCTGAGCAGCTCCAGCGGGTCGGTGCCGGGGCTGTTCCAGGCTTCCTGGCCAGCACGGCGGCCATCCTCCAGCACGCAGCCAAGGCAGTGATGCAGCTCACCCGCGTCCTTGAACAGCGCGATGCGGTGCGCGTCGATGCAGACATGCACAGCACCAGTGTCGGTCTCGCTCCAGCTCGCCCCAGCGCCGGGGCGGAGCGCCTTCTGCTCCAGCGCCACATCACGAAACAGCTGATAGACGTCGCGGGCAGACACCCTGCTCATGCGTCCACCAGTGCCTGCCAGGCACGTTCGCCTCGCTTGGCCCCGGACGCAGCCCACATGCGCTGCACCGTCTGATCTCGGGCCCAGCGCTGCCCGGCGACATCATCCGGCTGCTCAGCCCACTGCGCGGTCGCCCGCGTCAGCAAGGTGCGCACCCACTCAGTCGCACCAGCCAGCAACACCATGCTCTGATTGGTACCCGCTTCGGCGGCAATCCGCTCCAGCAAGGTGATGGCCGCCAGCATCTGCCGCAGCATTGCCTGCGGCCAATCACGGGCACGCCCTTCGCGCAGCAGATAGCCCATCAGCGCCGCACTGACGTACAGCTCCTCCAGTGCGCCAAAGGGCCGGGCGTAATCGGTCCAGCCATCGCCGGGCAGCATGGCCGAGGCATCCAGCGCCACCTCCTGCAGCTGCATGCGCGCCGCCGGCAGCTCGGGCATAAAGGCTGCCGGATTGCGCGGGCTCATCGCCACGCCGTCCGCCGTGGCAGGCATGCGCACCACGCTCAATGCGCCTTGCGAGCCGCCTGCTCGGCAGACCACAAAATAGGCCTCACAATGATCAGGCAAAGGCACCCAGCCCTTGTTGCCGTTAAGCACCACGCCGCCCTTGCTGTCGGCTTGCCAGAGCGTCTGCAGGTCACGCGGGCTGCGAATGCCCTCCTCGCTCAGACTGAAACCATGCAGTCCGCCGCCGCTGATCTGCGGAAACATCGCCCGCAGCGCCGCCTCGTAACCGCTGCTGAACGCCCAAGCGGCGCGATCAGCCTGAAAGCCGCCCAAGACCGCCAGTGCGAACGGCGACAGCTCATCCAGCGGCAGCTGCCGCCAGCTGGCCAGCCAGTCATCGGCTGTTGCCATCGCAGGTACCTCCACCGACGCCTTCAAACACCACTGCACAGGGGAAAACGTGCTCACAGACCTCTCCTCTTGTTCGCTGTATTGGCACCCCAACGAGACTAACACGCGGCCGCATCGACCGCGCCGACGCGTAACTGGGCTGCCACGGCCATCCACGGCTGTCTGCCGCACTCAGATAATCATCCAGAGCAAAGCATACTGCTCTGTTATGGCCACGCCTGCGCTGCGCTCATGCAGGCCCTACTTCCTTACCTATGACCGACAGAAACGGGCCAAACCCGGTCTTCAGCTCGGATAAAGCGCTGTTTTAGCGCACGGGTATAACCCGGAAAGGCCTCTTCAGCAGAACGGCGACAGAGCTATATCAACTCGGCATGGGCAGCATCAACTTGTTGTATTGGCGGGGGTTTCCGGGCCGCGATTAGCATAGCCCGACAATAAAACCAGCTCAGGTGACCCCACGTGAATCTTGGAAAGATACTGACCCGCAGCGCCCGTTACTGGCCAAACCTTGAGGCCGCTGTCGACTCGCGCCTGCGTCTGACGTTTGCCGAACTGGAGCGTCGAACCAACCGCCTGGCCTCAGGCCTGGTCAATCTGGACCTGCCCGAAGGCGCCCATATCGCTATCCTGGCGCCCAACCGGGTCGAACTGATCGAAGCGGAAGTCGCACTGTACAAGGCGGCCATGGTCAAGGTACCGATCAACGCCCGCCTGTCGATCGATGAAATCATCCGCGTGCTGGAAGACTCCCAAAGCGTCGGTGTGATTACCATTCCCGCCTTTGCCCGCGCCATCCAGCAGCGCCGCAGCGAGGTACCGCGCCTGCAGTGGATCATCAGCCTCGGCGAGGACGCCGGCGACATCAACTACAGCGAAGTACTGGCCAAGGGCAGCGAGACCTTCGAGGCGCGCGATCCAGCCGACGACAAACTCGCCGTGCTGCACTACACCTCCGGCAGCTCCGGCGTGCTCAAGGCCGCCATGCTCAGTTATGGCAATCGCAAGGCGCTGATCCGCAAGAGCCTCGCCAGCCCCACCCGCCGCGCTGAACCGGGTGACCGCATGGCCCACGTCGGCCCGATTACCCACGCCAGTGGCATGCAGATCATGCCGCTGCTCAAGGCCGGCGTATGCAACTACCTGGTCGAACAATATGACGACCGTGGCCTGCTGGAAACCATCCAGAGCGAGCGCATCACCCGCCTGTTCATGGTGCCGGCGATGATCAACCGCCTGGTCAACCTGCCGGGCGTGGAAGACTACGACCTCAGCAGCCTGAACCTGATCATCTACGGCGCAGCGCCCATGGCGCCGGCGCTGGTCAAACGCGCGATGGAGGTGTTCGGTCCGATCCTGGCCCAGGGCTACGGTGCCGGTGAAACCTGCTCGCTGGTGACCATTCTGACCGAAGCCGATCACCTCGACAGCACCGACAACTATCGTCGTCTGGCCTCCTGCGGGCGCTGCTACTTCGAGACCGATCTGCGCGTCGTGAACGAGCAGTTCGAAGACATCAAGCCCGGTGAAATCGGCGAGATCGTCACCAAGGGCGAAGACATCATGCAGGGCTACTGGAACGCCCCGGAACTGACCGCCGAAGTCATGCGCGACGGCTACTACCTGACCGGCGACTTGGCGACCGTTGATGAGCTTGGGTACATCTTCATCGTCGACCGCAAGAAGGAAATGATCATCTCCGGCGGCTTCAACGTCTACCCGACCGAAGTCGAGCAGGTGCTCTACGCCATGCCGGACATCTTCGAAGCGGCGGTTGTCGGTGTGCCGGACGACCAGTGGGGCGAAGCGGTCAAGGCCGTGGTCGTGCTCAAGCCCGGCAAGCAGCTCGACGCCGAGGCCATCATCGCCTACTGCGGCGAGCATCTGGCGGGCTTCAAGAAGCCGCGCAGCGTCGACTTTGTCGATGAGTTGCCAAAGAACCCCAATGGCAAGGTCGTGCGCCGACTGGTGCGTGACGCCTATTGGAAAAACGCCGATCGCAAGATCTGAGCCCACGGAGATCCCACCATGTTCCAACCAAGTGAAAAGGCCCAGGCCATCATCGCCGACATCAACGCCTTTGTCCGTGACGAGATCAAGCCACTGGAGAAACGTGAAAACCTGCAGTGGGGCGGCAGCTACCCGCGTGAACTGCTGCAGCGGGTCTGGCGCATGTCCTGCGAGAAGGGTTTCTACAACATCATGCTGCCGGAGGCCCTCGGTGGCGCCGGCCTCAGCGTGGCCGACGTCTGCGCGGTCAAGGAAGCCACGGTGCTCAGCGGCGCCATGCTCGCGCCGCACATCCTCGGCGAGCTGAGCGGCCCGCCGCGTATCGGCCACCTGTTCAAGGTGGCGACCGACCACCAGATCCAGACCATCCTGCAGCCGATCTGCCGCGCCGAAAAAGCCATCTGCTTCGCCCTGACCGAGGCCGAAGCCGGCTCCGACGCCACCGCTATCAGCACCAGCGCGGTACGCGACGGCGACCACTATGTGCTCAACGGCAGCAAACGCTATATCTCCGGCGCATCCTACGCCGATTACGCCGTACTGATGGCCGTGACCGATCCGAATGCCGGTGCCGCCGGCATCTCCGCCTTCTTCGTCGACCTGAAGGCCGACGGCGCCAGTGTGCGTGATGACTACGGCGTGATGTCCGGCAAGGGCGCCCACGGCGACATCACCCTGGAAAACGTCCGCGTGCCGGTGGAAAACCTGATTGGCGAGGAAGGCAAAGGCTTCAAGCTGGCGATGGGTCGCATCACCGTCAACCGCCTGCTGCACTGCCCGACCATGCTCGGCATGGCCGGTCTGGCGCTGCAGCTGTCGATCCGCCACGCCCAGACCCGCAGCCAGTTCGGTAAGCCGATTGCCGCGTTCCAGGCGGTCAACCATATGATCGCCGACATGGCGACCGAACTGGCCGCCGCGCGCGCGCTGATGTACGCCACGGCGGCGCAATATGACGCCGGTGATAACATCGCCGTCCAGTCGCCCATGAGCAAGCTGTTCTGCTCGGAAACCGCCTTCCGCATCATCGACCGGGCGGTACAGGTGCACGGCGGCGCCGGCCTGATTCAGGGCAACGCGGTGGAGTTTCTGTTCCGCGCCAGCCGGATGATGCGCATCCTCACCGGCACCAGTGAGATTCAACGCAACGCCATCGCCAAGGGACTGCTCATGCCGGGCTAAGACGGCCCACGCTGACGCGCCCCGGCCTGTGCCGGGGCGTTTTCATTACAATAATTCGAGAGTCCCCATGACAGCCCAAGACACCCTCTACCGGCCGAAAACGGCCTGGACCATCGCCGGTCTGCTGGCGACCATGATGCTGGTCAACTTCCTCGACAAGGTGGTCATCGGTCTGGTCGCCGTGCCGATGATGCGTGATCTGGATCTGACGCCGGCCGAGTTCGGCCTGATCGGCGGCAGCCTGCACTGGCTGTTTGCCATGGCCGCGGTCGCCGGCGGCTTTCTCGCCAACCACAAGCCAACCCGCACCCTGCTGCTGATCATGGCGGCGTTCTGGTCGGTCATTCAGCTGCCAATGCTGCTCGCCACCTCGGTCTGGGCGATCATCGCCTGCCGCGTGCTGCTGGGCATCGGCGAAGGTCCGGCCTCGCCCATCGCCACCCACGCGCTGTACAAATGGTTCCCGGACAACAAGCGCAGCCTGCCGGTCGCGCTGCTGCATTCCGGCAGCTCACTGGGTCTGCTGGTCGCGGGTCTGATGATTCCCTGGGTCACCCTGCACTGGGGCTGGCGCGCCAACTTTGCGGTGCTGGCAGTGCTGGGCTTTGTCTGGTGTCTGGCGTGGCTGAAGTTCGGTGAGGAAGGCCGCCTCGATCAGGCCCGCGCCAGTCAGTTGCCAAGCTCCTCCGAGCGCCTGCCCTACCGCCGCCTGCTGAGCGACCGCACGGTGCTGAGCAACTACTTCTGTCACTTTGCCGCCAACTGGTCGCTGGCCCTGACCCTGACCTGGGTGCCGACCTATCTGGAAGTCGGCCTGGGGATCGACTCGCTGAACACCGGCCGTCTGTTCGCGCTGTTTGTCGTCGTCACCACGCCGCTCAGCCTGATCATGGCCTGGTGGTCGCAGGACCTGATGCGTCGCGGTTTCTCCTCGCGCCTGGCGCGGTGCGTATTTGTCTCCATCAGCCTGATCATCAGCGGCCTGCTGGCCTTTGCCCAGACCATGCCGGATATCCCGGTCGCCGCGCGCGTCACCCTGATGACCCTGAGCGGCGGCTTTGCCCTGGTGATGTACTCGGTTGGCCCGGCGATTCTCGGCGAGATCACCCCCTCCAGCCAGCGCGGCAGCATTCTGGCCATGGGCAACGGTTTTGCCTCCATCGCCGGCCTGAGCGCACCGGTGGTCACCGGCCTGCTGGTTCAAAATGCCACGGGGCATGTTGCCAGCGGTTACGAGCAGGGCTTTATGGTCACCGGCGCGATCCTGATCGTCTCCGGCCTGCTGGGCCTGCTGTACATGAATCCGGCCCGTTCACAGAGCACGCTGGGCACCGGCGACAGCGCCGCAGTCGCGACCGCGACCTGAGCTCAGAGGTCCGCCGAGCCGGCTGTTGCCGGCTCGCGCGGCGCAATCAGCGACCCCTTCCAGCGGCCACTCTCGGCCAGATCAATCAGAGTCGTCCGTACCAGATCACGCATGCAGGAGGCCGGAAAGCTGAGCGGACGATGGACCGAGTAGGCCAGTGAAATGGTGCGCCGAATACTCGGCTCGACGATCCGCCGCGCGTATTGCTGCTCCTGATCTTCCAGCGGCGGCCAGTTGGTAATGGTGCAGGCCAGGCCCGCACGCACCAGACTGCTGATGCTCTGCGCCGAGTTTTGCTCAAAGCTTACATTCAGCTCCAGGCCTGCTTCCATCGCCGCCTGATCGACGCGTCGGCGCAGGTGCAGCGAGCGGGGCGGCAACACCAGCGGCGCGCCCAGCGCCTCGGCAAAGCTGATCGTCGGCCCGCTGGTCGGCATCGGCATGCGCCCGTACCACCACAACTCCTCCAGCAGCACCGGTTCGGCGCTGACAAGTTCAAGCTCTTCGGCGTTGGGCACCACACCAAAATCCACATGCCCCAGCTCAATGGCATGGCCGGCCGCCGAACTCATGCCATCGGTGATCTGCAGCTCGATGGCTGGAAACTTCTCACGCGCGCGGGTCACTATCTCGGGCAGCAACAGCGAAGCGGCAGACACCGGAATGGCGATCGCCACCCGGCCTTTCGGGTTGCCGCGGGTCGACTCCAGCTCATCCTTGACCGAATCCACCTTTTGAATCACCGAGCGGGCAATTTCATACAGTCGCCGCCCGGCGTCGGTCAGCTCGGTACCGCCGTGGCGGCGCTCCAGCAGCTGCATTTCCAGCTCGCTTTCCAGCAGGCCGATCTGCCGGGACAACGCCGGCTGGGCGATGTAGGAGTCGCGCGCAGCAGCGGAGAAGCTGCCGGCTTCGGCAATGGCGATCAGATAACGAAGTTGCTTGAGAGTCATTGCCACCCCATAACAAAAAAGCATGCCTGTTAGAATATTTCGCTATTTGATCCGAACAATTCGAGCAAATAGCATCCAGCCCATTACAAAAACACATAACCAGTAGGCACCACAACTACAATGACACCCCGACTACCCATGGTGCCGGCACGGGCGCCAACGCTGACCCACCGCCTGGTACTAGCAATGCTGCTGTTACTCGGCGCCCTGATGCCGGCGGCCCACGCCACCAGCTGGCCAGCCAAACCGCTGAACCTGCTGGTGGGCTTCAGTCCCGGCGGCGGCGCCGACACCCTGGCCCGCCTGGTCGCGCGCCAGCTCAGCATGGAGCTGGGCCAACCCGTTACCGTGCGCAATGTCGCCGGCGGCGGCGGTATTGTCATGGCCACCACGCTCAGCCAGGCAGAGCCCGACGGCTACACCATCGGGCTGGCCGCCAACTCCGCGTTCGACGGCATGCCGGCGATCACGCCGTTGCGCTACCAGACCGATGATTTCGATTACCTGACCACCGTCAGCCAGTTGCAGAACGCGCTGATTGCCAGCGGCAAAGCGCCCTTTGCCAGCTGGGACGAGATGCTCGCCTACGGCCGCGAGCACGGGCTCAGCTACGGCTCGCCCTCACCGATTACCCGCGATGTGCTCAATCTGATTGCCGAGCGCGAGGGCATCCGCATTCGTTTCATTCCCATGCGTGGCGGCATGGACGTTATCAACAGCCTGATTGGCGGGCATATCGATATCGCCTGGAGCGCCGGTGTGCATCAGGCGTTCCTGCGTGACGGCAAGATCCGCGTGCTCGCCTCGCTCAACGAAGAACGCCTGCGCGCCTCACCCGGCAAACCGGCAATTCAGGAGCTGGGCTATCCGATGGGGTACTCGTCCTACTTCGTGCTGGCGGCACCGGCCGGGCTACCGGCCGAGATCAAACAGCGTCTCAGCGCTGCGCTGGTCAAGGCCAGCCAGTCGCCGCGCGTCGCTCAGCTGGCCGAGCAGCGCATGGGTTTTCCCAATGTGGTGATGACGCCGGATGAGATAACCCGCTTTGTGCAACGTACTGCCGAGGGCTACCGCCGTCAGGCAGCGCCTGATCCCACTGCCAACTGAGTCCGCCCACCATGTCTGAACGAACCCTTGATCTCTGGGCCGGCCTGCTGACTGTGCTGGCCGGCCTGTTCGGCCTGCTTTACCTGATTCCGAACCACGTCGGCGACGGCTTCGGCTTTGGCCTGTCGCCGCGCTTTTTCCCCTACCTCTGCGTCGGCGCCATCACCGTTCTGGGTGCCCTGCTGTTCATCAACCGGCTGCTCAGCCAGGTAGATACCCGGCGCATCGAGTTCAGCCGCAGGCATTTTGCACGCCTGCTGCTGCTCGCCACGCTGCTTGCGCTCAGCCTCGTGCTGCTGCACTGGCTGGGCTACCTGGCTGGCGCCGCGTTTCTGGTTGCCGGATTCATGCTCGCCATGGGCGAACAGCGACTCAGCCGGCTTATCCCCACCGCAGTGCTCTGGCCGCAGGCGCTATGGCTGCTGTTCAAACTCGCGCTGGGCGCGCCCCTGGACTGAGGAGCTACGATCATGCAAGACATCCTGCTGGGGCTGGCCGACGCCTTCACCCTGAGTAACCTGCTCTATATCGGCGCCGGCGTGCTGATCGGCCAGATCTTCGCCGCCGCACCCGGTGTCGGCGCGCTGATGGCCATTACCATCGCCGTGCCCTTCACCTTCTACCTCAGCCCGGTCACCGCCATCGGCTTTCTGGTCGGCATCAACAAGGGCGGCACCTTGGGCGGCGCGGTCTCGGCCATCCTGATGAACACGCCGGGCTCGGCCGAGGCCACCGCCACCACCTTCGACGGCTACCCGATGGCGCGCAACGGGCAGGCGCTGAAGGCGCTGCGCACGGCGCACGCGTCCTCCGTCAGCGGCGATGCCATGAGTGATCTGGTGCTGTTTCTGGTCGCCGCGCCGCTGGCGGTGCTGGCGGTGAAGATGGGCCCGCTGGAGATGGCCTCGGTGGTGCTGGTGGCCTTTGTGGTGGTCGCCGGGCTGGCTGGCCACTCGATGCTCAAAGGCCTGATTGCCGCGGCGCTCGGGGTGTTGCTCAGCCTGGTCGGCACCGACCCGGAAACCGCCGGCGAGCGTCTGTCGTTCGGTATTCCCGAGCTGATGGGCGGGCTGTCGATCAGCGCCGTGGGTATCGGCGTACTGGCGTTGGGCGAGATCTTTCGTCAGGCCATCGTCCACGGCGACACTGGCAGCCAGGCAGAGCCAACCGAGCTGGGCGAAAGCAGCGCCAACCGCTTCCGCTGGCGAGACTTCAGCCACATCCTGCCGACCATCCTGCGCTCCACCGGCATCGGCACCGTGATTGGTGCCATCCCCGGGCTCGGCTCCACCGCTGCCGCCTTCCTGGGCTACGCCTCGGCCAAGCGCGCCGCCGGGCCGGACAGCAACTTCGGCAAGGGCGACATTCGCGGCGTGGCCGCAACAGAAGCCGCCAACTCGGCGGTGGTCGGCTCCAACTTCATTCCGCTGCTGTCCCTGGGCATCCCCGGCAACGTGGCCGCGGCGCTGATTCTTGGCGCCTTCGTGATCCACGGCATCACCCCCGGGCCGCAGCTGTTCTCCGAACAGGGCCGGCTGGTCTACGCGATCTTCGGCGCCATGCTGCTCGGCACCCTGTGCAACCTGGTGTTCGGCCTGTTCACCATGCGCCTGTTCGTCAAGGTGATCCGCCTGCCGCTGCCGATCATCCTGCCCTGCGTGGTGCTGCTCTGCGTGACCGGCATCATCGTCTCCAGCAACCTGTTCAGCGCCTGGCTGCTGATCGGTTTTGCCGTGCTCGGCTTCTTCATGCGCCTGCTGGATTTCTCTTTCGTCACCTTCATCATCGGCTTCGTGCTCGGCCCCGCATTCGAGCTGAACGTGCGCCAGAGCGTGCTGCTGGCGGACGGGCAGATCGGCTACCTGCTGGAGCGCCCGATCGCCTGTGGCTTTATCCTGCTGGCCCTGTTCCTCGCCTGGCGTATCGGCCTGCGCCGCAGTAGCGCCAAGCACTGACCAACCATCTCACCGCACCTGCACGCCTGCAGGTGCGGTGCGCCTGTTTCCAACCTCAAAATGCCCGCCTGCGGCGGCGTAGGGATACCCGCGCCCGCGCGCCAAACCATGCCAAAACGTTATAAAAACCATCGAAATACGGTATTTGCGAGCCAATAACTGCAGCAATAGCATGCAGTCCATCACAAATACGCATGAGCCATTCATGCAGTTCGACCGATAATAAAAATGAGGGTCCTGATAGTGACTGACTTCAACGGGCGCCGCGCCCCCTACCCCATCCTGCTGTTGGCCATGGCCTGCGCTGCAACACCCGCTGCCGCCTCAACCTTCCAACTCGGTGACATCGACGGCCAGATCACCTCTTCGCTGAGTCTGGGCATGAGCGTTGCGACCGAGAATCCGGACGAGGACCTGATGCGCAGCGCCAGTGGCGACGATGGCCGCCGCAACTACCGTTCCGGTGACATCTACTCCAAGCTGTTCAAGGGCACCCACGACCTGGAACTGCGCTACGGCGACAGCGGCATCTTCCTGCGTGGCAGCTACTGGTACGACTACGCGGTACGCGACGAAAGCCAACGCTTCGTCGATATCGAAGACGCCGGCCGCAAGACCTCGATGAAGTCCGCCGGCATCGAGCTGCTGGACGCGTTTTTCTATCACAACTACGATCTGGCCGGTCAGCCCGGTACCGTGCGTCTGGGCAAGCAGGTAGTCAACTGGGGTGAAAGCACCTTCATCCAGGGCGGCATCAACGTCGTCAACCCGTTCAACCTGAGCGCCCTGCGCCGCCCCGGCTCGGAAATCAAGGAAGGTCTGGTGCCGGTCAACATGCTCTACAGCATTCAGAACCTGACCGACAACCTGTCCGTTGAAGGCTTCTACCAGCTCGACTGGGAGCAGACCCAGCTCGACAACTGCGGCACCTTCATGAGCGGCAACGACTCGATCCCAGAGGGCTGCGACGGTCGCTTCGTCGGCCCTGATCTGTCTGCCAATGCCGGTGCCATCGCCGCCCTCGTGCCCTATGGCGTGAACATCACCCCGGCCGGTATCCAGGTCAAGCGCAGCGGCGACAACGATGCCCGCAACAGCGGTCAGTTCGGTCTGGCCATGCGCTGGTTCGTTGAACCGCTGGATACCGAGTTTGGCGCCTACTTTGCCAACTATCATAGCCGCATGCCCTACAGCAGCCTGATCAACAGCCCGTATGCCAACGGCGGCAACCCCGTCGGCGTGCCCGGCGCGCTGACCGGCGCCCTGCGTCTGGGCACCTCCAGCTTTTATGTCGACTACCCGGAAGACATCCGCCTGTACGGCCTGACCTTCGCCACCAACCTGCGCACCGGCACCGCGCTGCAGGGCGAGATCAGCTACCGCCCGAACATGCCGCTGCAGTTCAACGGCACCGACATGACCAACGCTGCCCTGAACAACCCGGACCGCTCGCCGCTGGTCAGCAGTGGCGCCATTTCGACCGCCAACGGCGCGCGCAGCAACGGCTATCGTCGCAAGGAGGTCACCCAGGTACAGATGACCGCCACCCACTCGTTCAGCCAGGTGATGGGCGCAGACCAGTTCTTCCTGGTGGGCGAAGCGGGAGCCACCTTCATTGGTGGTCTGGAAGGCGATTTCGGCCCCCGTTACGGCCGCAACAGCACCTTCGGACAGGGCGAACTGGCTGACAACAGCATCTGTCTGGCAGGCTCGGAAACACCCGAACACTGCAACGACGACGGTTTTGCTACCGACTTCTCCTGGGGCTACCGCGTGCGCGCCATCTGGAGCTACGCCGACGCCCTGGCCGGCATGGACCTGAAGCCGAGCGTTTCCTGGTCGCACGACGTCGAGGGTCACAGCCCGACTGAAACCTCTGGCTTCTCCGAAGGATCGACCGCCATCAGCCTGGGCCTGGGCGCGGAGTTCAACCGCACCTACAGCGCCAATATCTCCTACACCAATTACTTCGACGGTGACTACGGCACCAAGGGCGACCGCGACTTTGTGGCCCTGAGCGTCGGCGTTACCTTCTGATGCGGAGCACACCGATGAACCAATACACCCGCCTGTTTTCCCTGAGCCTGCTGAGCGCCGCCCTGCTGGCCCCGGCTACCCACGCTGGCGTAGCAGCCGAGGAAGCCAAACGCCTTGGCCAGGACCTGACACCGATCGGCGCCGAGCGCGCCGGCAACGCCGACGGCAGCATCCCGGCCTGGACTGGAGGGCTGCCCAAGGACGCCGGTACTATCCTGCCCAACGGCACGCCGAGCGACCCCTTTGCCAGCGAACAGCCGCTGTTCACCATCAATGCCGCTAACTACGAGCAGCATCGCGAGCTGCTGACCGACGGTCAGATCGCGCTGCTCCAGCGTTACCCGGAAACCTATGTGCTGCCGGTTTACGAGACCCACCGCAGCGTCGGTTTCTCCGCTGAAGTCGCCGAAGAAGCAGCACGTAACGCGACCGAAGCCCGGCTGATCAACGATGGCAACGGCCTGGACGGCTTCCGCGGCAGCGTCGCCTTTCCGATCCCCAAAACCGGCCTGGAAGTGATCTGGAACCACATTACCCGCTTCAATACCGGCAGCAGCATCTCGATCACCGACACCGCCGCGCCGCAGCCCAACGGCGACTATGTGATCACCACCACGGAGCAGCACTACACCCCGGTCGACCAGACCACCGACTACGAGCCAGCGGATTCAGACGATGTGCTGTTCTACTACAGCCACAAGATCACCGCGCCGGCCCGGCAGGTCGGTGAAGTAGTGCTGGTTCACGAGACCCTTGACCAGATCGCCAACCCGCGCCGCACCTGGATCTACACGGCCGGGCAACGCCGTGTGCGCCGCGCGCCGAGCATCAACTACGATGCGACCGGCGCCACCACCGCCGGCCTGCGCACCGCCGACAGCCGCGACATGTACAACGGCGCACCGGATCGCTACGAGTGGAAGCTGGTGGGCAAGAAGGAGCTGCTGATCCCCTACAACAGCTACCGTCTGGCTTCACCTGATCTGACCTACAAGGAGATGATCCAGCCCGGCCATCTGGCGATGAACCACACCCGCTACGAGCGCCATCGCGTCTGGGAAGTGGTTGCCGAGCTGAAGGACGGCCAGCGTCACGTGTACAAGACCCGTCGCTTCTACATCGACGAAGACAGCTGGTCGATTGCCGAAGTCGACCACTACGACACCCGTGATCAGCTCTGGCGGGTGGGCGAGCGTCACAACTTCTACCACTATGCACAGCAGGCGCCGCTGAGTGCCGCCGACGTGTTCCACGACCTGCAGAGCGGCCGCTACATATCCCTCAGCATGGCCAACGAACAGCGCGACGGTTACCGCTTCGACTACCGCGCCAGCACCTCGGACTACTCCCCGGGTGCCCTGCGCAGCAGCGGCGTACGCTAAGCCCTGTGCTAAGCCCTGTGCCCGGTCGTGCCTGCGACCGGGCTTTTTTGCCGAGAAGCATCCCGCATGAAAGCACGCCACGCCTTGCGCGCCCTGCGCGAACGCACCCACACCCGCCTGCTCGGCGGTGACGAACCCGACCCGCGCTTCACCCTCGCCAACGAGCGGACCTATCTCGCCTGGGTACGCACCTCACTGGCCCTGCTCGGTGGCGCGATTGCCGTCGAGGCCTTCACCCAGCAGACCTTCAGCCCGGAAGCGCGGCGGCTGATGGTCGATTGCCTGCTGATTCTCAGCGGCCTGCTCAGCCTGGGCTCCGCACTGCGCTGGCTTAACGTTGAACGCGCCCTGCGCCAGCGCCGCCCGCTGCCACTGGCGCGCATCATCCCGCTGCTGTCACTGGGCTGCGCCGGCACCGCGCTGCTGCTGACCTGGTATCTCTGAGCAGTGAGCTTCACCCCGCCCGATCCCGGCCTGCAGGCCGAACGCACCCAACTGGCCTGGGCCCGCACCCAGTTGTCGCTGCTGCTAGTCGGCTGCCTGGCCCTGCGCTGGCTGCACGTCGAAAGCGGCCAGCGGCTGGAAGTGGCGCTGATTCTCGTCTGCCTGGCCACCGCCCTGTGGAGCAGCCAGCAGCACCGCTACCGCCGCGGCCTGCGCATGCTAAAGCATGAACGCAGCCGCGCTGCGCTGATACCGGTGCTGATCACCAGCGGCGCGCTGACCGCCGTGTCGCTGCTCGCCCTGCTGCGCTAAAACCCGGCTGCCCATTCCCCATAAAAACGCACACCTCAACCAAACGCCGTTCCCGCGAAGACAGGAATCCTGCGATGGGCCAGCACCCGCAATGGATCCTCGCCTGCGCGAGGATGACGAGGTTGAAGGACTGGCAGCAGGCGGCTGGGCACAACTAACCTCACCACTACTCCGTCATTCCCGCGCAGGCGGGAATCCAGTCATACGCCCGCGCCCACCATGGATCCTCGCCTGCGCGAGGATGA
>NZ_LMAZ01000002.1:503229-509657 GCF_003444685.1 Pseudomonas abyssi
CGGGGTTGAGGGAGTGGCAGCAGGCGGCTAGGCACGATTAGCCACACCAAAAACCTCCCCACTAGACCGTCATTCCCGCGAAGGCGGAAATCCAGGGATGAGCCAGCACCCGCAATGGATCCTCGCCTGCGCGGGTATGACGAAGTTAAAGGGCTGGCAGCACGCGCCTGGGCACGATTAAGCGCACCCATAACCTCCCACTACACCGTCATTCCCGCGCAGGCGGGAATCCAGGGATGAGCCAGTACCCGCAATGGATCCTCGCCTGCGCGAGGATGACGGGGTTGAAGAATAGGCAGCAGGCGGCCAGGCACGATTAACCGCACCAACAACCTCCCCACTACACCGTCATTCCCGCGCAGGCGGGAATCCAGGGATGAGCCAGCACCCGCATTGGATCCTCGCCTGCGCGAGGATGACGGGGTTGAAGAATAGGCAGCAGGCGGCCAGGCACGATTAACCGCACCAACAACCTCCCCACTACACCGTCATTCCCGCGAAGACGGGAATCCAGTCATACGCCCGCGCCCACCATGGAGCCTCGCTTGCGCGAGGATGACGAAGTAATGAGGCGTGCCGTTCGCGTCAGGGGCTCTCCGTATCACAACCACGCCTGATAAAACCCCAGCTCCTCTTCCAGCACCTGCGCCAGATGCGCAGCCTGGCGAAAGCCGTGGCGTTCGTCGGCGAAGGTGACGCAGTGCACGGGCACGCCGTTGTCGTCCAGCGCGGCGACCATCTGTTCGGTCTGGCTCGGCAACACCACCGCGTCGCGCAGGCCCTGGAAGAAGATCACCGGAGTGCGGATGCGGTCGGCCTGGGCAAGTGGGGAGCGTTCCACGTAGCGGTCGGGCTGGGTGTCGGGGTCGCCGATCAGCCAGTCGATGTAGTCGGCTTCAAACTTGTGGGTCACCGCGCGCAGCTGCAGCGGGTCGCTGACGCCGTACAGGCTGGCCGCCGCGCGGAAGCGCCCTGCCCCGGCCACCAGCGAGCACAAGGTGGTGTAGCCGCCGGCGCTGGAGCCGCGAATAAATACCTGCGCCGGGTTGATCTTGTCCTGCTGACTCAGATAGTCGACCGCCGCCAGCACGTCCTCCACGTCGGTCACGCCCCAATTGCCCTGCAGACGCTGGCGGTAGGCGCGACCGAACCCAGTGCTGCCGCGGTAGTTCAGATCGGCGACGGCAAAGCCGCGCTGGGTCCAGAACTGAATGCGATTATCCAGCACCGGATAGCAGGCCGACGTCGGCCCGCCGTGGGTGAAGATCAGCAGCGGTGGCGGCTGATCCAGCTGCTGGGCGTGGTTGCGCGGCGGGTAGAAGAAGCCGTGGGCACTCTCGCCACCCGCGCTCAGATACAGCAGCCGTTCAGGGCGGGACAGATCGGCGTCGTCCAGCGCACTGTCTTCGCCCAGCAGGCGGGTCAGTTCACCGGTGGCCAGTTCAATACGCAGAATGGCGGCGGTGCAGCTGGGCGAGGCGCCAATGCAATACAGCGCCTTGCCGTCGCTGCACAGGTGACGAAAGCGGCTGTAGGCGTGCGCCAGCCGCCGCTCTTCGGCGCTGACCGAGTGACGCAGCGCCAGATGGCCGTATCCGGCCTCGCTCCAGCTCAGCGCCATCCAGCCGTCCTCCAGCGGCAGCCAGGTGTTGCTGCCCTGCTGCCAGGGCGCAGGTGCGTGGTCGGCGGCAATCGCCGGTAACTTGCGCGGGCCGTCAGCCGCAACCTGCCAGGGCACCCAATAGCCACTGCGGTCAGACAGGCAGCACAGCTGGCCGCTGGCATCAAAGCGCGGCTGCTGCCATGCGTCTTCCGCGCCGCCGACCGACTGCACCGCCGCGACACTGCCGTCGTCGGCCAGCGTTGCCCGCATCAGCCGGGTGCGCGTCCAGCTCAGATCGGGCCGATCCCATTCGATCCACGCCAGCTGCGTGCCGCAGTCGCTGACCTGCGGGCTGTGGTAGAAGTCGGCGCCACTGGCGAGCAACTGGCGTATGCCATCCAGCCCGATGGCGACCAGCCGATGCTCGACCCGGCCCGGCAGATGCGCCTCCTCCACCGCCAGCACGCGGCGGCGCGCAAGGTCGGCGCAGAGTCCGCCGTAGCGGCATTCCGGATGATTGGTCAGTGGTTCAAGGCGCTGCCCTTCCGGGCATTGCAGATACAGCTGCTGATCGGCTTCGTTGACAAATACCAGCAGGCAGTCCGGTTCGTACTCGCCGGGCAGCACGCAGAAGCTGCCACCGCCGTACTCATACACGCGGCTGCGCACGGAGTGGCCTTGGGGGGTAATGGTGCGGGTGACGCCGTCCTGCCAACGCTGCAGCACGCTGTCGCCCTGCTGCGGGCGGAAGGTCAGCCACCAGAGCGCGCCGTCGGCGCAGCACAGATCGCTGTAGTCAGCGCTGGCGGCGACCGCCTGCGCTGCACTGAAGTCGCTCGGCCAGCGGCCGGGCACAGGTTTATCAGGCCTTGCAGATGATCCTCGAGGTACGTTCATTACGGAAGGTCAACTCCTCTATCCCCGGCTGGGGCTGCTCTGCTTCGGCTCTGGCCTGCAGAATCTTGTGATGGTAGGGCGACTTGCTGCACACCGGGTCCGCCTGGGTGGCATCGCCGGTCAGCAGATACGCCTGACAGCGGCAGCCGCCAAAGTCCTTCTCCTTTTCGTCGCAGGACCGGCACGGCTCGCTCATCCAATCATAGCCGCGAAAGCGGTTGAAACCGAAGGAGTCATACCAGATGTGTGACAGGCTGTGCTCGGTCACGCTCGGGAAGCTGACCGGCAGCTGCCGCGCGCTGTGGCACGGCAGCGCGGTGCCGTCCGGGGTGATGGTCAGGAAGATATTGCCCCAGCCGTTCATGCAGCCCTTGGGGCGCTCCTCGTAGTAATCGGGGGTGACCAGAATCAGCTTGCACGGGTTGCCCTGCTCGGCCAGCTTCTCGCGCCATTGGTTAGTGACCTGCTCGGCGTGATCCAGCTGCGCCTTGGTCGGTAGCAGTCCGGCGCGGTTCAGGTGCGCCCAGCCGTAATACTGACAGGTCGCCAGCTCGACAAAATCGGCCTCCAGCGCCACGCACAGCTCGATGATGCGATCGATCTGATCGATGTTATGCCGATGGGTAACGAAGTTGAGCACCATCGGGTAACCCGCCGCCTTGACCGCTCGGGCCATCGCCAGCTTCTGCTCGAACGCCTTGCGCGAGCCGGCCAGCATGTTGTTGATCTCGGCGTCGGAAGCCTGAAAGCTGATCTGAATGTGATCCAGCCCGGCTTCGCGGAAGGCCTCGATCTTGGCCTCGGTCAGCCCCATGCCGGAGGTGATCAGGTTGGTGTAAAAACCCAGCTCACGCGCCGCGCCGATCAACTCGGCAAGGTCTTCGCGCACCAGCGGCTCGCCACCGGAAAAGCCCAGCTGCGCCGCGCCCAGCGCTCGCGCCTGGGTGAACACGTCGATCCACTGGGCGGTGCTCAACTCACCCTTGTGGTTGGCAAACTCCAGCGGGTTCGAGCAGTACGGGCACTGCAGCGGGCAGCGGTAGGTCAGCTCGGCCAGCAGCCACAGCGGTGGCCCCTGTTCAGCGGATGTGGAGCCAGTGTTGAGCATGGGCCACCTCGATAAAGGCCAGAACGTCTTCGTCCAGTCCCGGCACATTGGGGAACTTGTCTGTCAGCGTGTCGATGATGTCGGCGACCGGCCGCTTGCCATCCACCAGCAACAGCACCTCGGCGGCGCTCTCGTTCAGCTTGACCATGCCCTCCGGGTAGAGCAGCACGTGGCTGTTCTGCACCGGTTCCCATTGCAGACGAAAGCCGGGGCGCAGCACCGGCGTGTTATCGCGCACCACCGGATTCATAGCGCGATCCCCCGGTGCCAGGCCTTGTCGGCCGTGACCGTGTGATACGGCGGGCGCTCCAGCTCATAGGCCATGGTCATGGCGTCGAGCATGCTCCAGAGCACGTCCAGCTTGAACTGCAGAATCTCCAGCATGCGCTGCTGCGCCTCCCAGGTGGTGTAGTGATGCAGGGTAATGCGCAGGCCGTGCTCGACGTCGCGGCGGGCCTCTTTCAGGCGCTTGCGGAAGTAGTCGTACCCGGTCGGATCAATCCACGGGTAATGCTGCGGCCAGCTGTCCAGCCGCGACTGGTGAATGTGCGGGGCAAACAGCTCGGTCAGGGACGAACTGGCCGCCTCCTGCCAGCTAGCCCGGCGGGCGAAGTTGACGTAGGCATCCACCGCAAAGCGCACGCCCGGCAGCACCAGTTCCTGCGACAGCAGCACCTCGCGGTCCAGCCCCACGGCCTCGCCGAGGCGCAGCCAGGCCTCGATGCCGCCCTCGCTGCCCGGCTCGCCATCGTGGTCGATGATGCGCTGAATCCACTCGCGGCGGGTGTCGCGGTCCGGGCAATTGGCCAGAATCGCCGCGTCCTTCACCGGAATGCAGACCTGGTAGTAAAAACGGTTCGCCACCCAACCCTGAATCTGTTCGCGGGTTGCGCTGCCGTCGTACATGGCAACGTGGAACGGGTGATGAATGTGGTAATAGCGGCCCTTGTCGCGCAGGGCCTGCTCGAATTCGGCAATACTCATCGGCTCGCGCTGCATGGCGGCCTCCTTACAGAACGATCTGCATACCGTCATGGGCGACCTCAATGCCATGCGCCACCAGTTCGGCGCGCTCGGCAGAGTCCTCGTCCAGGATCGGATTGGTGTTGTTGATATGAATGAGCACCTTGCGGCTGGCCGGCTGCGCATCCAGCAGCTCGATCATCCCGCCCGGCCCACTCTGCTGCAGGTGGCCCATCTCGCTGCCGAGCTTGTCGCCCACGCCAGCAAAGGCCATCTCGTCGTCGCGCCACAGGGTGCCGTCCACCAGCAGGCAATCGGCATCACGCATGGTCGCCAACAGCCCTTCATCCGGCTGGCCCAGGCCCGGCGCATAAAACAGCCCCCCCCCGGTATTGGTGTCGCGCACCAGCAGGCCGATGTTGTCGCCGGGGTGCGGGTCGTTGCGGTGCGGCGAATACGGCGGCGCCGCACTGCGCAGCGGAATCGGCAAAAACTCCAGCGCCGGGCAGGCCGGAATACGGAACGGCTCGCCCAGCCCGATCCGACGGCGTTGCAAACCACCGTTCCAATGGCTCAACATCGGGAACAGCGGAAAGCCGGTCTGCAGGTCCTCATGGACCATATCGGTACACCAGACCTCGTGCGGGCAACCCTCACGCAGGGTCAGCAACCCGGTCACGTGATCGATCTGGCTGTCCATCAGCACAATCGCTCGAATCGCCGTATCACGCACCGCCCGCGCCGGTTGCAGCACAGGCGTCTGCTCCAGCTGGGTGCGAATGTCCGGGGAAGCGTTGCAGAGAATCCAGTTCACCCCGTCATCCGACAAGGCAATGGAAGATTGGGTACGCGCTTTCGCGTTCAGCGTGCCACGGCGCAGGCCGTCGCAGTTGCGGCAGTTACAGTTCCACTGCGGAAAACCACCGCCAGCAGCTGAACCAAGTATCTGTACATGCATGGGATCTGTCCTCGGCCAGCGTGCCTAAACGCCCCGGAAACCGGGGCGCCCGGTACTCAGCGGTTGGCAAAGTACATGGTGACTTCAAAGCCAATGCGCAGGTCGGTGTAGCTGGGTTTAGTCCACATGGGTCGATCCTCTTGTTATTGCGTGGGTTTACAGCGTCGGCAGGAACCGACGGACTCAGTTAAACACCGGGATCGGGGGGTACGAATGATACTTTGGGAGTAGATTTGGTCGTGATTTGGTTGATGTGTGGGGCTTGCAACGCATCGCTCCGGGAGGAACGCCAGAGTACACCAAACCAGCCAACGACAATGACGTAGGCGTCCGGCCGTCAGGATTGCTCAGCGGATTATTCGATCACGGTGACAAGCTGCAACTCCCGCCTCACAAGCGTCAGTTGAGGTAACAGGCGCATCAACCTTTTGAAAAGTAAAACTACCGCAGCTCGCAATGGTGCAGCCATCCGGCAGGTAGGCCTCAAGTAGCCTGCGAACTCGCCGTTCGGCCAGGTTAATCGTCCACGTATACACCGGAAAACGAAGATGGTCTGAAATCGCGAAGGTACCGAAATCGTAAAGGTACCCGCCCTCCACCTTCTGATAGCTAAGTGACTTCTGGCATCCATCTTCGATGCATACAGCCAGTTGCAGGTCGCTCTGCTGCAACGTCAGACCAACTCTGTAAACGCTGCTTGCAGACTCTGCGCGGGACACAGCAGCAACGCTCGACAGCATGAGCGCAGCGGACAAAATCCCGAAATTGCGCCAACGCTGGCTGTGGTTTTCAATAAGAAACATTGCACTACTCCCTCCTTGGAGCCCGGCTAAATAAACCATGAGAGCAGGTACAGCATAGGCCCATGAGCACCCGGTTCAAGCCCCAGCGCAAAGGGC
>NZ_LMAZ01000003.1:0-255886 GCF_003444685.1 Pseudomonas abyssi
GGTCAGTACACTGGCATTCTCGCCGTTAACCAGCCCATCAACGGTGAAGCCGTCAACACTCTGCTCGGCGCCGTTATAGGTGGTGGTGCCGCTGTTGGCGGTGACGGTGGCCTGGGCCTTGTTGATGGTCAGGGTGCCGTTGGTGGTGATCAGGTCGTAACCTTGCTGATCGGAGTACAGACCGCTCATGTCGATGTTGTAGGTGCCAGCGTTACGCCCGCCGCCGCTGGCCTGGCCAAAGATTCGATCAGCATCGTACTCGCCCGTGGTGCTCCAGCCGCCGGTCTGCTCGGTACCGTTGTAGGTCGTCGTTGTGGTGTCGCCGGTCACCTCAAGGGCGGTCAAAAAGTTGCGCAGCAGTGGGGCGGTATAACCTTCGTAGATGCGCCAGACCGTGCCCGTGCCGCCTTGTGCATCAATATCCCAGCCAGTGAAGCTATCGGCTTGCAGCATTTGTGCGGTGGTGAGGCCGGTGATGCCGTTGGTACTGCCGCTGTTGTTTAACCCCACTGCGTTGGCTTTGCCGCTGGTGTCAATATTCCAGTAGCTGTTGGTAATGGTGCTGCTGTCAAAACTGTATCCAACCAGCCCGCCGGCTGAGTCAGTAGCTGAAACGCTTCCGGTGGCATAGGCGTCGTTGATGGTTCCCGATCGGTTAAAACCGACCAGCCCGCCGACGTAGGCATCACTGCCCTTAACGCTGCCGGTGGCATAGGCGTTACTGATGGTTCCCCCGTTGGATCCGACCAGCCCGCCGGTGGAAGTCTCACTGCCCTCAACGCTGCCGGTGGCATAGGCGTTGCTGATGGTTCCCGACGACGTATAACCGACCAGCCCGCCGACGGCGTTCTTACCCTTAACGCTGCCGGTGGCATAGGCGTTACTGATGGTTCCCCCGTTGGATCCGACCAGCCCGCCGACGAGGTCACCGCCCTTAACGCTGCCGGTGGCATAGGCGTTGCTGATGGTTGCCAAATAGTTGTATCCGACCAGCCCACCGATGGAGAAACTACTGCCCTTAACGCTGCCGGTGGCATATAGGTTGTTAATGGTTCCTGTGTTGTATCCAAGCAGCCCGCCGACAAATGTAATGCCCTCAATGCTGCCGGTGGCATAGGCGTTGCTGATGGTACTGTAGTTGTATCCGGCCAGCCCGCCGACGTATTCACGGCCGGAGACGCTGCCGGTGGCATAAGCGTCGCTGATGGTTCCCGATTGGTTGGCTCCGGCCAGCCCGCCGACTCTGTCAGCGCCCTTAACACTACCGGTGGCATAGACGTTGCTAATGGTTCCCGATTGGTTGAGCCCGACCAGCCCGCCGACATCCTCACTACTACCCTCAACGTCGCCGGTGGCATAGGCATCGTTGAGGGTTCCCGATTGGTTAAATCCGACCAGTCCGCCGACTCTTCCGCTGCCCTCAACGCTGTCAGTGGCATAAGCGTTGCTAATGGTGCCTGAGCTGACTCCGACCAGCCCGCCGACATGGTTACGGCCGGAGACGCTGCCACCTACCAGCCCAATATCGCGGATCATGCTGCCGCTGGCGGTAGCGCCGAACAAGCCAACAAAATCCGTACTACTTCGGTCGATTGTGAGATTGCTAAGGGTATGGCCTAGGCCATCAAAGCTGCCGGCATAACGGTTAGCCCCATCCCCAACGGGCACAAACCCCGCGCCGCCATTCCAGCCGGCGGTGGCGGAGGCGTCGATATGATTGCCCAGCAGGTAGTTGGCCGTAACGTCGTCGCGCATGGCCTGCAACTGCTCCACGTTCTGGATCACGGTATAGAGCGCCGGGCGGTTAGTGGCGTCGATGGTGCCGGTGGGCAGGTCGTTTTTATTGAACACCCGGTTGCCGGCCAGAGCGCGCAGGTAGGGGGTTGTCTGATTGTTGGCATTGGCCCAGGTGCCAGCAAAATCGAAACCGCTGAAGTTGGCGGCATCGAACATCTGCGCGGTGGTGAGGCCGGTGGTGCCGGTGGAGCTGCCTAAACCCGCGGCACTGGCCTGTCCGCTGGTGTCGGTGTTCCAGTAGCTGTTGGTGATGGTGCCACTACGCATGCTACCTATTAGCCCTCCGATCGAACCAAAAATATATTCTTTTACCTGCCCGGTGGCATAGCTTCGACTGATTTGCCCTCCATTCATAATGCCGACCAGCCCGCCCCCGAAGTCGCCTTTCACACTGGCGGTGGAGTAGCTGTCGCTGATCTGCCCGACTAGCCATCCCACTAGTCCGCCAGATACTTCAGTGGCATATACGGCGCCGGCACTATGGCTGTGCTCAATGGTGCCGGCGAAGTTTCCTGTCAGCCCTCCACCGTTCAGATAAGCACTAATATCGCCTTGTACCGAGCTGTAGCTTATACGGCTGTTATTAAGCCCCTGACCCACCAGTCCACCTACTCGGCTCTGTCCAGTAATGGTGGCGTTAGTCAGCCCTATATTGCTGATCTGGCTAGCAGAGATCACCCCAAACAGGCCGACTTCATTGGTACGTCGGCGGTTGATGGTAAGGCCATTGATGCTATGGCCCTGGCCATCAAAGCTGCCGGTGTAATTGTTAGTCCCGTTCCCAATAGGCACAAAGCCCGCACCACCATTCCAGTTGGTGGTGCCGCTGGCGTCGATATCGTTGGTCAGCGCAAAGTGGCTGCTCAACAGGCTGCGTGAGGCCATGCCCTGCAGGCCGTAGAGATCAACAATCTGGTAGGCGTTGCCCTCGCTACCGTCACCGCCGTTGGCGCGCAGGAAGCGGGCATTGGCGGTATTGAGGCGGAAGTCCCTGGCCGAGAAATCGGCAAGATTGCTGACCAACTGGCTCCAGGCGCCGCTTTGCAGATTAAAGGTGCCGACGTTCACCGCGCCGTCAGCGCTGATATTGCCACCGGCGTTGAGGGTCAGGCCGCCGTTGGTGGCGGTGATGGCTTCATTGATATGGATGTTGTTGTGGGCGTTCAGGCTGAGGGTGTGGTCGGCGTTCCAGCTCACTGCGCCGTTGACGTACATATCACCGGCTTCGGTGCCGCCGTCGACGGTGGCCAGGGTAACGTTGTTGTTTTCCAGATTAGCGCTGAGGGTAGCAGCACCAATGCCGCTGTCGGTCAGGGCGTCGCTGCTGGCGCTGATGGTGAAGTCGGTCGGGTCGATCAGCCATTCACCGGTGGTGCCGTTGTTGGCTTTGGTGGTGACCTGGGTGCCGCCGGCGATTTTGACGTGGGCGCCGGAGGTGTCGATAAAACCGCCGTCGCCGCTGTCCGGGGCAGAGGCGTCCAGCGTGCCGGCCACATTAACCGTGCCGCCGTTAAACCCGCCCTTGAGCACAATGGTGCCGCTCTGGTTGTCCAGCGTTTGCGCTTCGATGATGCCGGTGTTGTTGACCACGGTTTGTAGCAGGGCGTTGGTGGCGTTGGCGGTCATCACTACCTGGCCGCCGTTGGCGCGAACCAGTTGGTGGTTCTCGACCAGCGCGTCGATTGTGCCTTCATCGACGGTGACGTTGAGCAGGCCGTCACCGGCAAAGTCCAGGGTGATTTTGTCGCCGGCGGCCAGTGCGACCGTGCCCTGATTGGCTTGGATAATGCCGTGGTTGCTGACCTGCCCGCCGAGCAGGGCGACCGCGCCGCCGTCGGCAGTGATGCTGCCACGGTTGATCACGGCGGCGTTGTTGCCGTCACCCTGAAACTGGTAATTGCCGTCGTTAAAGTCCTGGTCAGACAGGCTCAGGGTTGAGGCCACCAGCGCCCCCACGTTGACCGCGGCACCCTCGCCAAACAACACACCGTTGGGGTTGACCAGAAATACCTTGCCGTTGGCATTGAGGTTGCCGTAGATCGCCGAGGCGTCTTCACCAATCACCCGGTTCAACGCTACCGAGTTGCTGCCCGGCTGATAGAAGTTGACCGTATTACCCGCACCAATGTCGAAGCTGTCCCAGTTGGTGATCAGCTTGTCGCTGTTCTGCTGCACGTTCAGGCTGTTGCCATCCTGACTGATGCTGCCGGAGCCACCGACGATGTTGCCGCCGGTGGGTAGGTCAGCAGCGTGCAGATTGGCCGAGATCAAGCTGATGGCGATGGCCAGGGCGGTGGGGGCGAAGTTGGGGCGTGTGCGGGTCATGGTGAATTCCTTTCTGGCGGCTGGTGCGTGCTGTTTACCGTGTGTTGGCAGTCTGCGGATCTAGAACATCCACTGGATCTGGCCCCAGAGGTAAACGTCTTCCGGTTCATCACTGACGGCCTCTTCGCCATCCAGCGAGGTGGCTGCGGTGGCGCTGATCTGCCACTGGTGATGCGGTCGCCAGTAGGCGGCAACGCCGGCACCGGCGAGGTTGCGGTGACGATCACCGATCGCTAGCGGGTCCTTGTTGTAGGTGATTTCACCTGCTTCCAGGAAGGCACCCAGTTGCCACTGGCTGCTAAGGGCGTAGCGCAGTTCGGTACTGGCCAGCCAGCCCTCGTCGCCGGAGGCTTCACCTTGCGGGAAGGCACGGATGCCGTAGGCACCGCCGAGGCTCATCTTCTCTACGGAATCCAGGTTGCCGTCGGCCAGTTGGCCACGCAGGTTCATGTTCAGGGTGAAGCGCGGGCTGAGACGCTGCTGGCGCAGCAATGCCAGGTTGACCTTGTGGTAGCGGCCTTCGGTACCGTAAAAGTCGGAGGCGACAGCGTAGGGGCTGTCCATCGACAGCTCGCCGTGGGTCCAGCTCAGGCGATAGCTGTTGGCGCTGCCGCCCAGCAGGTCATCACGCCAGTAGCCGTTGACCAGATCAAGGGTGACGCTGCGCAGGGTTTTCTCGCTGGCGACACCAAGCTGCTCATCTTCCAGATCGCGGTAGCGCCATTCGATGCGGCTGGACACCCCCCAGCGCCGTTGCTGCCACCAGTTCTGGCTGGCAAACACGCTGCCGGTGGCGGCTTTGCCCTTGGCGTTCAGGCTGTCGAAGTCCTTGCCCAGTTCGTATTCCAGCCAGGACAGGCCAAGCCCGACACGGGTGTTCCACGGGCCGACTGGCAATTCGTATTGGGTGCTCAAGTATTTTTGGTCGCCGTCGGAGACCAGCGCCTGCAGTTGCAGGCTGTCACCCAGCCCGAAGGGATTGGCGATGGCAAGGCCACCGGTCAGTCGGTATTCGCCGTTGTAGGTGTTGCCATAGTTGTCGAGCGACAGTTGCCCGCTCAGCGCTGGCAGGTCGTTTACGTCAATGTCCAATGCGCTGGTACCGACCTGCTCACCGCGAGACAGGCGCGAGTTGACCTGGCTGGCGGGCAGCGCATCGAGGCTCATCAGCGCGTTTTCCAGTGCGCCGGCGCGCACCCCGTCGCCGGCGTTCAGGCCTCGGGTGGCGTTTTGCAAAAGGCGGTCCGGCAGCTCGCTCTGGTTGTTGAGTCGAACCTGATCGTATTTGCCTTCGACGATTTGAATGGTCAGGTAGCCGTCATCAATTTTTTGCGGGGGCAGGATGGCGCGGGCGAGCAGCCAGTCGTGCTGGCGATACCAGGCGGTAATCCGGTCGGCGGCCTGTTGCAGTTGCCCAAGGGTGAGGGCTTGGCCGGACAGGTCGAGCAGTACGGCGGCCAGTTGGTCATCACTGAAGGCGGTGTTGCCCGTGAAGCGAAAGCCCAGGATGTTGACGGTCTGGCCGCCGGCGGCCTGCTCGTTGGCTGGTGGTGGCGTCAGAATGGGCGTGTCTGCTGGTGGTTCGGGCGGCAGATCAAGCGGCCTGGTTTCGAGGTCGCGCAGCGCGCCACCGGCGGTTTCTGCGGCTTGCAGCCCCCCAGCTGCTAGAGCGCCCAACAGACACATAGCCTGCAACCCGTTTTTCACCTGTTGTTTTTGCACGGTTCCCTCCCCAGCACACTCGCTCTAAAGCGGGAACGGTAGCAATCAGAGAGGGCGCGCGGCTTCCACTCAGCGCCACACCAATTGATTAGCTGACGCGGCTCTGGCGCAGGGGGTCAAGCCTCGCGGGCCTCCCCCGGAGGAAAGCCAAACCGGCGTTTGAAGGCGCGGTAAAACCAGGACAGGTTATTAAAGCCGAGGGAGTAGGCGATTTCGGTAATGCTGCGCGCCACATGCACCGGGCTACGCAGGCAGTGCAGCGCCCGTTGCAGACGCAGTTCCAGCAGATAATCGGTGAAGCTGGTGCCTTCCTGCTCAAACATGGCACGCACGTATCCGGGCGAGACGCCGTGGCGCGCCGCTACCCAGGACAGCGACAGCTTTTCGTGATGCAGGTTAACCAGCAAATCAGCCTTGAGCGCGCGCATACGCGCCTGCTTAAGACCGCGCTGACGCGCCAGCACGGCCATGTCCCGCGGCGCGCCGACCGCCAGAGCGGCCAGGTCAAGCAACTGGTTGGAGCACTGTAGTACATCAAGGGGCGCGTCTTCCTCGCTCAGGCGCAGCAGCTCAAGCGCCGTCCCTGCCAGTAGCGCGTGCCCTTCACGCGCCAGCCGGGGCGTCTTATAGCGACGCTCCAGATCCGCCGTCATCTCGCCTATCAGTGCCCGCGAGAAGGTGATGTTTAGCATCCAGTTGGTTGTGCCGGCAAACACGATATCGCCAGGCCGGTCATTAAAACCGAAGCACCCCGTGCCCGGCGCGCACTGAACCTCGCCGACGCCTGCCAGCTCGGTCAGCCAGCTGTTTTGTCCGGTGGGGTTGATCAGCAGAGCAACGTCGTCGTTGCCGTCTTGTAGCTGCGCTTCGCGCCGCTGCACTAGCAAGGGGGAGGACTGGGTCAGGGCAATGGTGATGCCCGGCAACAGGCGCACCCGCGTTTCGACAAAGGGCACCATGTCGCGCGGTGTGGATACTGCGATATTGGCTACGGCCGCATACACGTCTTGGGCCGCTTCCAGCCGCTGAACTTCTGGGTAATCCCGTGTGGAAAATGAGAAAAAAGCCATACTGCTTCCAGCACTACCAGTCCTTTTTATAGCCAATAGCGTCGCCCGAAGCAGGCCGCCAGTCAATGCGCGCTGCAAGGCCAAGAGCCAGAGCAGCGCGCAGCGCGCTAAAACGCGCCCTAAAAAGGGGCCAGCAGCGGCCATTACTGATTAGCAAATACCGGCCAATGACCCACCACCCTGCCCGCTCGCACGGCCAGCAAGTCGCCAAACTGCAGCAGCACCGCCTCGCTCTGCGTAGGGCGCATGAACACCAGATCATCCACCTGCAGCGCCGTATCCGTCGGCGCCAGCAAGACTTGCTGATTGGAGCTGGTGCCGTACAAACCACTCGCCGTCAGCCCGGCGGGTGAGACGGGTTCAGCCAGCCAGTTGCCGCCGTAGATAAACAGCGCCTGTTTGCCACGCCCGGCCAGCCGCGAGATGAGCGCTGGCAGCCACCCTGCGCCGGGCAGCGTGAAGGCACCTGTCGCCTTGAGCACCGGGGTGGCAATGAACAAAGCCGGTAGATGCCCGGCCAGGCTTGGCAGATCGAAGTGCGTGGGTTTAAGCAGCCCACTGCCCAGCGCCAGCTCGTTGCTGACCTGCTCCTGATCGTGCAGTCGATAGGTTGGGCTACCCGCGGTGTTCAACGTCAGCGGCGGCTGACCGTCTGCAGCCAGTGCCTGCGCCCAGAGCGCCGGCGCCTCACGCTGCACCTGTTCCACCCGGGCCTGGTACGTCGCCATGGCCTGCGCCAGCAGGCGTTCGGGCCTGCCAAACAGACGTGGCAGCATGGCCACATGCGGCTCGTAGCCCATAAACCCGGTAAACCTCAGGTGCTGCGGGTGCTGCGCAATACGCTGCAGCAGCGCACTCAGCATCAATGCGCCCGCCTGCCCTGGCGGCACACCGCCCCGGCGCAGGCCAACATCCAGCTCCAGATTCACGTTAAGCCGCAACCCCAGGCGCTGCGCCAGCCCCAGATACTGTTTGAGCCGCTCGGGAGAGTCGATCAGCCACTGCAACTGGCGCTGCGGCTCAAAGCCGCCCGTAAGCGATTGATAGAACCGCTCCGCGAGCGCCGCCGGCATTGGCTTGCCGAGCAGAATGTCGGCATCCGGCCAATGCTGGGCGTCGAGGTTGAGAAAGGGTTGGTGAAACGACATCAACCGCCGGGTGCCCGCTCGCCGGGCAATATAATCAAGCAGTTGGAACGACGGCAGCGACTTCTCCACCAGCCGCAACGTCTTGCCGGTCTGCGTGGCAAAGGCCACCGCCTGATCAATATTGTGATCCAGACGATCCAGATCGACGATCAGCCGCGGCAGCAACTCACCTTCCTGCTGCAAGGCGGCCTGCAGTTGGCCGAAGTACGCATTGTGTCCTGTCATGGCATCACCAGCAGCGTGCGCAAGTGATCGTTGAGCATCTGCCCTTGCGGGTCCAGTTGCTCACGTACGCGGCGAGCGTCATCCCAGCGCGGATACAGCTCCGCCAGTCGCACCGCATCCAGCGAATGCAACTTGCCCCAATGGGGCCGCCCGCCGTACTTCCAGAATATGGGCTCCACCAGGTTGAACAGCGGGCGGTAATCCGTGCAGACATGCTGATGAATCGAGATGGACGCGCTGTCACGCCCGTAGAACGGCGAGAGCCAAGCCTCATCTGCCGCCACCGTGCGGTACTCCAGCGGAAACAAGGTGCGCAGCGACGAGCGTTGCACCGTCGTCAGCACCTCTTCCACGCATTCCAGTCCGCGTGCCAACGGCAGCTCGTATTCCATTTCATTGAAGCGCGACGCCCGCGGGCTAGGGAAAATCTGGTAGGAGCGCCCGACTCGACGCACCTCCGAGTGCAGCGCGATCAACAACCGCTGCATCAACGCATCTGCGCCTGCCACCCCGTGGGCAATCCGTGAGGTGATATCCAGCACCTTGTCGACCGGCAGATTAAAACGGGGCTGTGGGGTCGGCGGCTCGGTTGACTCGTTCAGTACCTTCACGACAGCCCTGTCGGTGCGGAAAAACGCCCAGAACTCGGCGTGGCGGTTATTCCGTGCAAGCCCCTCAAAACAGCTCAGCACCTCAGCCAGCGGCAGCAGGTACTCGCGCTCCGCCAGGTGATAATTGGGTCGGTTTTGCAGGGTGATCTGGGTGATCACGCCCAGCGCACCAAGCGAAGTTGCCCCCGCCTGCAGAATGTCCGCATTGTGCGCGGAATCAGCGTCGATCACCTCACCGCTCGGCGTCACCAGCCGCAGTCCACGCACCAGTGCAGAGAACGACCCCAAGCCCAGCCCGGTGCCGTGAGTCGAAGTACCGCAGGCGCCCGCCAGCGACTGCGCATCAATATCGCCCTGATTGATCAGTCCCTGCCCGAGCGGCCAAAGCACACAGCCCAACTCATGCAACGGCGTGCCAGCCATCGCAGTGGCCGTCAGCCGTTCAGCGTCGTGGGATACCAGCCCGCTCAGATGATCAAGAGAAACCAGATGCCCTGCCGTTTTGCACAGTGCACTGAACGAATGCCCCGCCCCGGTCACCCGAACCTCACCGGTCGAGCCCTGCAACAGCGCAACCAGCTGGTCCTCGTTACCCGGACGCCACCAACGCCCAGGCATCGCACGCTGCGCCCCTGACCAGTTGCGCCATTCACCCTGCGAACTCACAGCCGCCGCCATACCCACTCCTTGTCATTGGACCCGGACCAATCCGGGGACGCGGTACACTGCCGCGACAACCTGATCATTGCGCGAGATGGCGACGGGAACAAGGGTAGAAATTGAGGCAGAAAGCGTCAGCACAGGCTAATGATTCGCTGACTCGGTGCGACGCATAGGATTATCGCGAGGGTAACCAGGGCACAAAAAAAAGGACCTTGGCTTGCGCCAAGGCCCTCTTTTTTCTGACGGAGTAGCCCGGTTACCGTCAGCCGATTCGCGTCCCGGCGCTCCCTCGCAGAATGCTTGACGCATCCTCCAGACGGCCGATAGCGGCGATCTTGCCGGTTCCTGCGAACCGCGCTGCGGCCTTTGCCTTTGGCAACATCGAGCCCGCCGGCAGGCTGATGTGGTCGAGATCATCCACGCTCAGAGCAATCACCCGTTGGGCCTGCGGCGTACCAAAATCACGGTATACCGCGTCAACATCGGTCAACAGAAGCAACGCATCGGCATCTATCTGCTCTGCAAGCAGTGCGCTGGCCGCATCCTTGTCGATGACTGCCTCCACGCCAACAAGGCTTCCATCGCGCCGACGTACCACGGGAATGCCACCACCCCCCGCGCAGATGACAATCACATCATTGCGCAGCAGGATTTTCAGCACCGACAGGTCGGGAATTTCAAGGGGCGCCGGCGACGGGACCACGCGGCGCCACTTGTCACCATCCTGCGCGATCGACCAGTTGGCAGCAGACGCCCTGCGCTCGGCCTCGGCTTTGTCGTACACCGGCCCGACAAACTTGGTCGGCTTTTGAAACGCCGGATCAGCCAGATCCACCACCACCTGGGTCAGCAGCGTTGCGACCGGTTTCTGGTGATCAATGGCATTTTCCAGCTCCTGTTCGATCATATAGCCGATCATGCCTTCGGTCTCCGCGCCCAGTACGTCCAGCGGGTCAGCGCCATCGGGGCGATAGGCTGCACCCTGCAGGGCCAACAGGCCGACCTGCGGCCCGTTGCCATGGGTGATCACTATCTGATGGCCTTCCTTGATCAGCTCCGCCAACGCGGCAGCGGCCTTGTTTACGTTGGCCCGCTGGGTCTCTGCGGTCATGGCCTCTCCCCGCTTGAGCAGAGCATTGCCCCCCAGAGCAACGACGATCAGCATGCTAGCCTCCCAGGGTCGCGACCAGAACCGCTTTAATGGTGTGCATTCGGTTTTCCGCCTGATCGAACACGATGGATGCCGGGCTCTCGAACACCTCCTCCGTCACTTCCATGCAATCGAGGCCGAATTCGCGCTGGATCTCGGCCCCGACAGTGGTTTCAGCATTGTGGAAGGCAGGCAGACAATGCATAAAGCAGGCGCGCGGATTACCGGTCTTCTCCATCACCTCGCGGGTGACCTGATAGGGCTTGAGCAACTTGATACGCTCTGCCCACTTCTCCTTGGCCTCACCCATGGAGACCCAGACATCGGTGTAGACGAAATCCACCCCCTGCACCGCCTCATCCACGGCCTCGGTCAGCGTGAGACGCGCACCCGTCTGCTCTGCGATTGCTCGTGCTTCACGCTGCACGCTCTCTTCAGGCCAGCAGGCACGCGGGGCACAAAGGCGCACATCCATGCCCATTTTGGCGCCACCGATCAGCAGACTGTCACCCATGTTGTTGCCCGCATCGCCGAGAAAGGCGTAGGCAACCTGATGCAACGGTTTGTCGACATGCTCCTGCATGGTGAGGAAGTCAGCCAGAATCTGGGTCGGGTGAAACTCGTCCGTCAGCCCGTTGTAGACCGGAACACCCGAGTAATCGGCCAGCGTCTGCACCACCTCTTGCCCAAACCCTCGGTACTCGATGGCGTCATAGATTCGGCCAAGCACCCGCGCGGTATCCTTGACCGTTTCCTTGTGACCAATGTGGTTCCCGGACGGCCCGAGATAGGTCACTCTGGCACCCTGATCGTAGGCGGCCACCTCGAACCCAACGCGGGTTCGGGTGGAGCTCTTTTCAAAAATGAGCGCAATATCCTTGCCCTGCAGGCCAGGACGCTCGGTACCGGCGTACTTGGCCGCCTTGAGATCGGCTGCCAACTTCAGCAGAAAAGCGATTTCTTTCGGCGTGTAGTCGCGCAGCGTCAGAAAGCTGCGATTTTTCAGATTGAATGCCATGATCTGTCGTCTCCTGTCCTGTTCAAACCGGGTCGCGTGCGGTTGGGCAGCTCATGCAATGGCCGCCGCCACGACCACGGCCAAGCTCGGCGCCAGGAATCTCCAGCACCTCAATGCCGGCTGCCTTCAGTTCGGCATTGGTATCGTCATTGCGGTCATAGGCGATGACCACGCCGGGGCGAAGCGCCACCACGTTGTTGCCATCATTCCACTGTTCACGGGCCCGCTCCTCCTCGGTAGCGCCGCCCGTGGGCACAATGTGCAGCTTGCTGAAGCCAAGCACCTCGGCCACGATCTCGAAGATCGGCCGCGGGTCCTGACGGAAATCCAGTGCGCCTTCAACATTCCCGGGGCGGATGTCGTAGCACACCAGTTCATCCGCCACTTCCTTGAAGGTTGTCACCACATCGCCACCGCACAGGGTGAAAACGGTGTCCAGATGCATGGCCGAACGGGACTTGGGTATGCGGAAAGCCAGCACGCGCTCGACCACACCTTTGGCGAACAGAGCCTGCGCCAACTGGCCGACGGCCTGCGGCGAGGAGCGCTCACCCATGCCAACCAGTACCGTCTTGTTGCCAACCGGCATGATGTCGCCCCCTTCGAGGGTCGCCAGCCCGTGGTCGACCGTCGGGTCGCCCCAGTGAATCTTGGTGCGACCGGCAAAGTTCGGGTGGAACTTGTAAATAGCGGTATTGAGCAGCGTCTCCGGGCGGCGGGCATTCCAGTACATGGGGTTGACCACGACACCGTCATAGATCCAGGCGCTGTTGTCCCGGGTAAAAAGCGCGTTTGGCAACGGCGGCAATACAAAGCCCTGGTGCCCGATGTAACTGCCGAACAGCCCCGAAGGCTCAAATGGCAGCTCTTCTACCGTCAAGCCACCGAGCAGGTGCGTCGCCAGCAGCTCGCTCGGAATCTCTGTCATCCAGCTGGTCAGCTCCGCTTTCGCACCCACGCCTACCTGGTCTGCGGTAATACGGTGATCGAGCACCCAGCTGCGCGCCTCGGCATGATCGAGGGTTTCTGCCAGCAGGGTGTTGACGTCCAACACCTCCACCCCTTCGTTGCGCATCGCCTGGGTAAAGACGTCGTGATCCTTTTGAGCCTGCTTTACCCAAAACACATCATCAAACAGCAACTCCTGGCAGTTACCAGGGGTCAAGCGACGGTGCGCCAAACCAGGCCGGCAGACTACTACCTGACGCAGACGCCCCGTTTCAGAATGCACACCAAGCTCTTGTACAGACATATCCATTTCTCCCTATTCCATTGGTGAAACGCTCAAAGCAGGGTGGAAATGCTCAGAACGACGGTTATGAACAGGATCAAAATAAGCAAAAGAGGCCAGATGAAAACCAGCCAGCGGTCGTAGGAAACCCGGCCAATGGCAAGCCCGCCAACCACGACGGCAAAGGTCGGATTAATGAAGTTCACCAGCCCGTTTGCAGACTGATAGGCAGTTACGACGAGGTCGCGCCCTACGCCTGCGAAATCGGCCAGAGGAGCAAGAATGGGCATCGACAGCACGGCCAGTCCGGAAGATGAAGGCACCAGAAAGCTCATAGCCGCCTCAATCCAGAACATCAGATTGACAAAAGCCAACCCGCCAACCCCGTCCAGCGCCTGCGCTGCGCTGTGCAGCATGGTGTCTGCGATCAGCCCGTTTTCCATAATCACCACAATCCCGCGCGCCAACCCGACAACCAATGCCACACCCAGCAGCTCTCTGGCGCCGTCAACAAAATGGTTGGTCAGGCCCTTCTCGCCCAGGCGCGCAATCACGCCGATCACAATTGCAGACCCGAGGAACAGCGCGCCCATCTGCGCCATCCACCAGCCTTGCGATGAAACGCCCCAGATCATCACCGCGAAGGTCAGCGCAAACAGCACGAGCACCACCGACTGAATGCCGGTCAGGTGATCACTATGCTCCTCGGCCGCCTGACGCTTGAGGAAAAAGGCCTTGTGCTCCTCAAGCTGCTTGGCCACCGCCGACCTGGACGGGTCCTGTTTGACGCGATGGGCATACGCCATCACGTAGGCGATGCAGATCACCAGCCCGCCGAGCAGAATCACGAACCGGGGGATAATCCCGTCAGTGAACGGAATACCCGCCGCATTAGCCGCAATGACCGTCGCGAACGGGTTGATTGTCGAGCCAAGCACGCCAATGCCGGCACCGACCAGAATGATCGCCACGCCAGTAACCGAGTCATACCCGGCCGCCATCATCACGGGTATCAGCAAGGCATAGAACGCCAGCGTCTCCTCAGCCATGCCATAGGTCGTACCACCAATGGCAAACAGGCTCATGAGTATCGGGATCATCCAGATCTCGTGGCCCTTCAGATGCACCATCGCCGAGCGGATGCCCGTATCAATGGCGCCCGTGGCGTTCACTACCCCAAGAAAGCCCCCAAGAAAGAGCACGAACAGCGCCACATCGATTGCATTGGCAGCATAACTGTCCGGATCATAGAAACCCGCACCGGGTGCCAGCATCACTTCGACGAGGCCTTGCGGATTCGGCTCGACTTCATGGTAAGTCCCGGCGACCGCGACCTCACGCCCAACCGCCTCGTTCATCTCGCGGTCAAACTTGCCTGCCGGCATGATCCAGGTGAGACCGGCCATCAGAATGATAAGAAGGAAAAGAATCGAATACGCGGTAGGAAAACGGGAAGCCAGATCCTGGCTCTTATCTTTCTCTAGCTCGGGTGCACTGTCCATTGGACACCTCCAGAAGAATGAAGCCCTGTCCGTATTCACCCCTGACGCGACGCACAGGCAAGGGCAAATCCGTTCAAACGACCATTAATAAACAGCCGTAAAGTCGAATACTGACGCTATTGAATGTATCAGCACCGAGACATACGTTAGTTGATGCAAATCATTCTTTGAGAATTGTTTTCAAATCACTGAATCGACTCTGGGATCCAAGCGACGATTGCTGCCAGACGGGCCTACACTCATGTGTCACCAAGCGCGCGCTAGCCGACGAGCAAAAGCACTCGGTCGCCACGTTAGTAGATCCACTGATCATCTGCTGTGAAAGAAGATCGAGCACCAACGCCAGATGCGCCCCGGTAGGTGCGGACGCTACTGATGGCCATACCCCCATGGCTAGGTTCGGTGATTCCGGCGAAGCCCGTGCAGGCTCGCCTGCCATAACGGCCGGGGCCGGCTGGCGTCGGTCCAGCATCTGCCGGACCGCTTTATCCTTGCAGTTAGGGGGAATGACCTTCGGCGTTCATGGCAATTTCGCCGCTGCTGAATACACAGGCCAGGGATGTCTGACGGAGCGGGGGGATCCACATCGGTTTTAAACCCGTAAGGGAGAACAGGGTAGAAACCGGCCTGCATTAACCAGGGCCGCCAGCGCAGCGGCCCAGTAGCGAGGCTACAGCAACGTCGGGTTAGGCGCGTCGCCGTAGACCTTGAGCGGATCAAAGGTCTTTTCCTGCTCTGCGTAGCCGATACGCCCGGTTTTCAGCTCGACGGTACGATAAAAGCAGCTGCGGTAACCGACGTGGCAACTGGCCGGCGCGGCGTGTGTGCCGGCGCTCAGCGCCACCCGCAGCCAGACCGCATCCTGGTCATCGTCAATGCGCATTTCCACCACCCGCTGGATCAAGCCGCTAGTCGCGCCCTTGTGCCACAGCACCTGGCGCGAGCGGCTCCAGTAATGCGCCTCACCGGTGAGAATGGTGCGCTCCAGCGCTTCGCGGTTCATGTAGCCAAGCATCAGCACTTCGCCGCTGTCGGCATCGGTGGTCACGCAGGCGATCAGCCCATCGCTGTCGAACTTGGGGGCCAGCTCATGCCCCTCCTCGACCTGCTCTACCGAGGTGCGAGGGGCGAAGTTCAGCGCCTGCGCGGCGTCGTTATCGGGCGTGTTGTTCATCAGGTATCTCCAGTGCTGGTAAGGTCTGCGCCCGGTGAAGCAACGGCCGGTACGTCAAGAAAACGGATGGGGCGCCCTTGCGGGCGCTCGCTGAGCTGCTCGTCGCGCACGGCCAGGTGGCCGCGCACCACGGTGTGAATAGGCCAGCCGGTCACGCGTACGCCATCGTAGGGGGTCCAGCCGCTGCGACTGGCAATCCAGCTGTTGTTGATGGTGCGTTGGGCGCCCAGATCAACCAGCGTCAGGTCGGCGTCATAACCCAAGGCAATGCGCCCTTTGCCTTCGATGCCGAAGATCCGCGCCGGCCCGACACTGGTGAGATCGACCAGGCGCTGCAGGCTGAGCCGCCCGGCGTGCACATGTTCAAGCATCATCGGCAGCAGCGTCTGCACGCCGGTCATGCCGCTGGGCGAATTGGGATAAGGCTGGCTCTTTTCCTCCAATGTATGCGGTGCGTGGTCGCTGCCGATCACATCGACCACCCCGTTGCGGATGGCCTGCCAGAGCGCCTGCTGATGGACGAACTCGCGTACCGGAGGATTCATTTGCGCCAGGCTGCCCAAGCGTTCATAGCAGTCCGGCGCCACCATACTGAGGTGATGCGGCGTGGTCTCTACAGTCACTCGATCCTTGTGCTGGGCAAGAAAGGCCATTTCCTGCGCGGTGGTGACATGCAGCACGTGCAGGCGGCGCCCGGTCTCCCTGGCCAGGGCGACGATGCGCCGGGTCGCCTTGAAGGCGCTTTCCATGTCACGCCACTGCGGATGATCGCGCACATCGCCACTGGCCTCGACCAGCGCCTTGCGCTCGCGCAGGCGCGCCTCATCTTCTGCATGCACAGACAAGCGCCGCTGACCGTGCTGGAGAATCTGTCGCAGTACCGCGTCTTCATCTGCCAGCAGATCACCGAACGAGCTGCCCATAAACACCTTGACGCCGGCACAGCCTGGCAGCCGTTCCAGGTCCGCCAACTGCGTGGCGTTGATCTGCGAACCACCGATATAGAACGCATAATCGCACCAGGCTCGGCCCTCGGCGGCCTGCAGCTTGGCGTTCAGGTCAGCCTCCCAGAGCGTCAGCGGGTTGGTGTTGGGCATCTCGAACACCCCAGTCACCCCGCCCAGCACAGCCCCTCGGGTGCCCGCCTCGATATCCTCCTTGTGGGTCAGCCCGGGCTCGCGGAAGTGCACCTGGGTGTCGATCACACCCGGCAGTACATGCAACCCGCGCGCAACCAGCACCTCGTCGGTCTGCCAGTGGCCGTGCAAATCGCCCAGCCCGACGATCTTGCCATCGCGGCAGGCGATATCGAGGGTCTCGACGCCATTGGGCGTAACCACCCGCGCGCCATGAATCAGCAGCTCAGCGCGCATCGGCCACCTCGCCACCTGATACCTGCAGCTCTTCGCGAGCACGCTTGAACCAGACCAGCGTCTGCTGGCGTTGTGCCTCGCCATAAAGCGCGACAAAACGCGTGGTCATATGATCGTTGGGGGCCTGCAGGGCGGCGATACGCGCCTCAATGTAGCTCAGGGTCAAGGGTTGCGCGCAGGTGACGGTGATGCAGTGCCGCCACTGCTGGTAACTTGCGGGGATGTCGGCGGTATCCATCGGTTACTCCCTGTGGTTTGCGGTTGATTGCAGGCCCAAACGCTCGCGCACCGAGGCGTTCGCCGCGCGGCTAAGCGGTGCATCCGGCGCGCTGGCGGCCTGCTGCAGATAAGCCAGCGCGTCGGCCAGTGGCATGCTGCCGAGGTCCTCGCCGTCACGATCACGTACCGCAACCGTCCCTTCAGCGCACTCACGGGCACCGGCCACCAGCAGGAAAGGGATGCGTTGCAGGGTCTGCTCGCGAATCTTGTAGCCAATCTTCTCGTTACGCAGGTCAACCTCGACCCGCAGGCCAGCGGCCCGCAACCAGGCGGCGACATCGCTGGCGTAGCTGCCATGCGCATCGGTGATGGGCAAGACCACTGCCTGCACAGGCGCAAGCCAGGCGGGCAGCTTGCCGGCGTGATGTTCCAGCAGGATGCCGATAAAACGTTCCAGCGAGCCGAACAGGGCACGGTGCAGCATGACCGGCCGCTGACGACTGCCATCCTCGTCGACGTACTCGATGCCGAAGCGCTCCGGCAGGTTCATGTCGACCTGCAGGGTGCCGCACTGCCAGTCGCGGCCGATGGCATCGCGCAGCACAAACTCCAGTTTGGGGCCGTAGAAGGCACCCTCGCCCGGATTGAGGTCATAGCTCAGCTGCATGGCATCCAGCGCCTGGACCAGCGCCCCTTCCAATCGATCCCAGGTGGCCTCGCTGCCCATCCGGTTGTCCGGGCGGGTAGACAACTTGATGCGAACGTCGTCAAAGCCGAATTCGCGGTAGATATCCAGCACCAGCGCCACCACCGCACGGCACTCCTCATCCATCTGCTGCGGTGTGCAGTAAATGTGCGCGTCGTCCTGGGTAAAGTGACGAACCCGCAAGAGTCCATGCAGCGCGCCCGAGGGTTCATAGCGATGCACCTTGCCAAACTCGCCCATGCGAATCGGCAAGTCGCGGTAGCTCTTCAGGCCATGACGATAGAGCAGCACGCTGCCGGGGCAGTTCATCGGCTTGAGCGCCAGGGCGCGGCCATCTTCGGTCTCGCTGGTGAACATGTGATCGCGGTAGTTGTGCCAGTGGCCGGAGATTTCCCAGAGCGAGCGGTCCATCACATCCGGCGTGTTCACCTCGGTGTAGCCCGCCTGTTGCTGGCGGCGGCGCATGTAACTGATCAACTGCCGGAACACGGCCCAGCCACGCGGATGCCAGAACACCGCGCCCGGAGCATCTTCATGGAAATGGAACAGGTCAAGCTGGCGACCGAGTTTGCGATGATCACGTTTTTCGGCCTCCTCAAGGCGCAGCAGGTAGGCATCCAGCTGCTTCTTGTCCGCCCAGGCCGTGCCATAGATGCGTTGCAGCTGCTCGTTGCGCGAATCACCCCGCCAGTAGGCACCGGACAGACGCGTCAGCTTGAAGTGTTTGAGAAAACGCGTGTTCGGCACATGCGGGCCACGGCACATGTCCACGTACTCCTGGTGGAAGTACAGGCCCATGCAGGTCTCGCTTGGCATATCGTCGATCAAGCGCAGCTTGTAGTCCTCACCGCGCTCACGGAACAGCTCAACCACCTCATCACGTGGGGTGACCCGCTTGATCACCTGGTAGTGGGTGGCAATCAGCTCGCGCATGCGCTGCTCGATCTGTGCCATGTCGTCGGGCGTGAACGGCCGCTCAAACGCAACGTCGTAGTAAAAGCCGTCTTCAATAACCGGGCCGATGACCATGCGCGCCGAGGGAAACAACTGCTTCAGCGCGTGACCGAGCAGATGTGCGCAGGAATGGCGAATAATCTCCACCCCTTCCTGATCACGCGGGGTAATGATCTGCAGATGAGCATCGTGCTCCAGCACATCACAGGCATCGTGCAATACCCCATCCACCTTGCCGGCCAGGGTATTTTGCGCAAGCCCGGGGCCGATACTGGCAGCCACATCGGCGATGCTGGGTGGGTGGTCGAAGGTGCGCTGCGAGCCATCAGGCAAAGTGACAACAACAGGCTGGACGGAACGGGGAACAGTCATGATTCAAAACTCGTTAAGGATATGCTGGTAAGCAGGGGTCAGGGTCTGGTTTGTTTTTCCGTGTCGCGATGGCTGCAGCAAGGGGCAGCGTGCTTCGCCGGCGGCACCGGGTAATAGCCGCCCGGATGCAGGGGATGACAGCGCAGCAGGCGCCGGATACCCAACCACAAGCCAACAATGACGCCGTGGCTTTGCACCGCCTCGATGACGTAGTGCGAACAACTCGGGTGAAACCGGCAGCGCGGCCCGAGCAGTGGGCTGATGAGCAGCTGATAGCCGCGTACCAGCAGCACCACAAGCCGCGCGCCGAGGTGTTTCATAGCTGAGCCTCTCCGGCTAGCCGCCAGCGACTTCCGGTGGGCGCGTCATGCAACACCACGCCGGCCTCATTCAGCTGTGCCCGCAAGGCGTCGGCCCGGGCATAGTCGCCCTGCTGTCGCGCCTGCTCCCTGGCAGCGACCAGCGCGTCAATCTCCGCCGCAGGCAATGCCGGTTCAGCCTCCGAGGCTTGCAGCTGCGCCAGTGCCTCGGCCGGCGGTTGCTGCAGCAGGCCCAGCAGTGCGGCCGAGGCAAGCAAACGCCCTTTAGCCAGGGCGCGCGCGGCAGGAGAAGCAGCCGTATCCAGCTCCTTGCGCAGCTGGTTTAGCCGCTCCAGCGCAGCATGCACATTCAGATCACTGCTCAATGCCAGCAGCACACCACCATCGACCGGCATATTCTGCGGCGTCTCAAGCTCGGCCACTGCCGCCAGGCTGCGATAAAAGCGCGCCAGCGTGCGCTTGGCGTCCAGCAGGCGCTCAGTACTCCAATTCAACGGCCGCCGATAGTGCGTGCTGAACAACGCCAGGCGAATCGCCTCGCCCGGTGCCAGCTCCAGCAAGTCACGCACCAGCAGAACATTGCCCAGTGACTTGGACATTTTTTGCCCATCGACGGTGACAAAGCTGTTATGTACCCAGTGCTGGCAATACAGCTGGCCGTTGGCACAGGTGCCCTGGGCCACTTCGTTTTCATGGTGCGGGAAGATCAGGTCCTGCCCGCCGCCATGAATATCGATGGTCGGCCCCAGATGCCGGCCAATCATCGCGGAACACTCGATATGCCAGCCCGGACGGCCGCGGCCCCAGGGGCTGTCCCATCCCGGCTGCTGCGGGACGGAGGGTTTCCACAGGACAAAATCCATCGGGTCGCGCTTGTAGGGCGCAACCTCTACCCGGGCGCCCGCCAGCATGTCCTGTGGGCTGCGCCCGGACAATTGGCCGTAATCAGCAAAACTCGGCACATTAAACAGCACATGCCCCTCGGCCAGGTACGCATGGCCGCGCTCCAGCAGCCGCTCAATCAAGGCGATGATGTCGGGAATATGCTCGGTGACTCGCGGCTGCAGGTCCGGTGTTTGCACCCCAAGCGAGCGCATGTCCTGCTGGTAGGCCGCAATGTAGCGCTCGCTGATGACGCTGATCGACACCCCTTCGGCCGCCGCTGCGGCGTTGATCTTGTCGTCCACATCGGTGAAGTTGCTGGCGTAGACCACCTCGCGGTAGTGGCAACGCAGCACGCGCGCCAACAGGTCGAAGACCACCGCCGGGCGCGCATTGCCAATGTGCGCATAGTTGTAGACCGTCGGTCCACAGACATACAGGGTGACCCGATCAGCCGTGCTGGTGGTCACCGGCTTGCGCGAGCGCGTCAGAGTATCGTGCAGTACCAGAGGCAGACTCATAACGCGCCCCCACGCCAGCGCAGGCTCATAAACTGCTAGGGCCACTGGCCCAGGCCACCGCATCATGCGGGTGCAGGCTTTCAATATGGCGAACAAAGACCTGCGGTTGCAGCCCCGCCAGGCCCGGCGCAGACTGGATACGCCGAGCGGCATCCTCGACGAACATCAGGTTCTGTCCGTTCAACGCGGCAAACGCCTGTTCATCCGCCCGTTTGACGGCGGTTTGCACCGGCGTCCCGAGCGCCTGCTCGATCTCGTCAACCAGCGACAGCAAGCCAAGTCCGGACGCCGCCTCCTCGAGCGTTACATCCACCTCAGCCTCGCTACGCTGGCTATGCGGTGTTGCCAGGGTGGCATGTGTCTCCAGCCAGCTCGCCACCTGCGCCGCACTCAATGTCTGCCCGGCAAAGGTCTGCAGAAACGCCTGCTGCACCAGCTGACGGGCCAACGCGGCCGAACAGGGGCAGGTCGACGAGTAGCCGACAGTGACACGCAGATTGAGCTGAAAGACACCGCGCGACAGGCTCGCCTGCAAGCGCACGGGATAGGACTTCCACCCCGCCAGCCCCTCGGTCACCAGCGCCGGGCGGCGCGTCAGAAAGTCAAACTGCAGGGCCAGCCGTGCGCTCTGCGAGCCGCAATCTGCATGGCTGTCGACCATTTCCTGAAGTACCGCGCGCAACCTGCCAGGTGCCAGCGGCGCGCCTTCACCGAGGCTATCCAGCAGCCGGTACAGGCGCGACATGTGAATGCCCTTGACCTGCGGCTGCGGCAAATCGACATGGACATCCGCACGGGCGTGTACAGTCTGGCGCTCGCCGGACTCGTCCAGCACAACGGGTAAATCAATGCCCTGCATTCCCACCCAGTCCAGCGGCAACAGCCGGGAGGACACCTCGGTGCGGGATACATCAGGCAGTACGGCATTCATCAGGTTTGCTTCCTTTTGGTTCAGGTGGTTGGCAACAGCGCATGCACTCGTTACGGCCCTACCAACGGGGTAATCAGTTCAGCGTTCTCGTCTGTGCCGTTCCGCGCTTTCCTGCCGCTCCTTTGCCTCGAAGCTCAGGGTTGCAGTCGGCCTCGACAGCAGACGGGCCAGCCCGATCGGCTCTCCGGTTTCAGCACACCAGCCATATTCGCGACGGGCCAGCAGCTGCAGCGAATGGTCAATTTTGTCGAGCAGCTTTTTCTCGCGCTCCAACAGACGCAGGTGCGCCTGACGCACCTCCTCCGTGCTGCCAATGTCAGCCGGGTCGCTCGAGGTCTCGTAATGGCGCAACTCACCGAACTCTGCATCAATTCGGGCCCGCAGCGCCTCCCGTTGGCTGAGCAGCAGAGCGTGGAAAAAAGCTTGTTGCTGCTCATTCATGTAAGCGTCATCGGGCTGCTTCAGCAGTTCTTCTTCGGTCATGCACGTCTCCCTCTTGCTGTGCGCAAGGCCCTGCGGTAGTGATCAATCGGGTGGTACAAAGCGTGGCAGACGCATCGCGCCGGCTTCATGGGGTCGAGTCGGCCTGCTGCAGACAGTTGGCGCACTGGCCATGCACCTCAATGGCCGCCTGCCCCGGCGCAAACGCGTGACGTTGCTGCCAATGGCTCAGGTTTTGGCTGAGACTATCGTCAACAAATTCGCTGACCTTGCCGCAACAATCACAAATGGCCAGCACCCTCAGGCCGTGCTTGCAGCCACCAGGCTCAGCACAGGTCACGTAGGCGTTCAGCGACTCCAGGCGATGTACAAGGCCGCGCGCAACCAGACGATCCAACGCCCGATACACCTGCGCCGGCGCATTAAAACCGGGCCGGCTCAAACGCCTGAGCAACGCATATGCCCCAAGCGGCGCCTGCTCCTGACGCAACGCAGCCAGCACCGCCGTCTCGTTCGCAGTCAAAGCCACCTGGCTCTCCTTTCGCCACAAACAATTGGTTATAACATAACATTTTACGCAATCAAACCGCACCCGGATACTGCGAACACCGTTAGTCAGTCGGTACCCTGCAGCCCGCAGGCGGCGCTGAGCGAGCCAGCTCTACGCGCTATCAGCAACTCGCTGAACGGTTTGGCGTGGCGCTTATTCCGCCCCGCAAGCGCACTCACCTGCCTGCTGGATGAGCGCGCAAAATGGGGCGGACACGATGATGTCTCGTTACTGTTGCGGCTGCGGTTGCGGCTGAAACGGCAGCGATGATTGATGCAGCACGATCCTCACCCTACCGTCGTCACACATCTTGAAGACAAAACTCTTGTTAACGAAGATATGACTGTCGTCTTCGCCAATCAGATGAACGTTGCATTGAACGATTGCGAGGTCGCCGTGCAGCAGGTAATCCAGCTTGTTGAACCAGAGCTTCATCCAGGGTTTGAGCTTGAACCCGGTGTCATCGGGAAAGTCGGGGTTACCGCCAATGAAATACGAGAGCGCTCCCTCCTTGGTCGGACGATAGGTCTGCGGGCCGAAGGTCAAGGTCGGTTTGAACAGCACCTTGCCTTTGTCATAGTCGTAAGTGTCGGTGAGTATCTGCGTTGCCGCGGCAGTGACATCGCCGCCTTCCGAGTGGATCTGACCAATGCGCACGACGTTGTCGCACCAGCGCTGAACGCTATCGACGACCATCTGGTCGGTGAAGGTGTTGCTGGTCATATATTGTCCTTCTGTCAGTGATTCGAGAAAACGCTGGCCCGTCGTGGCAGCCAGTTGGCGCAGCTTATGAGCGTCCTGGCGATGATCGACTGGTGACGCCCTCAGGGCCGAGAAAGGGTGCGCTGCCATTATCCACGGGCGGGCTGCCCGCTGGCGGAAAGCGATGGCGGGCAGTCAGGAGCAGCCGGCGCAGTGCTGTCAGATGCAGAAACTCAACCAGCATGCCGATTACCAAGGCAGCGTAGAGCAACGGCTGGTCCGGTAGCGCGGCCATGGTAATCGCCAGCATCAGCGGCGCATTGCGCGCCGCCACCGTCATGGTCAGCAGTGCGTGCTCGGGGTAGCGCATCCGACACAGGCGACTGATACCTTCGCTCAGCAGGAAGGTGAGCACGAAAAACGCGAACACCGCCAGCAACACCCAAACAAAGACCGCACGGTGCGCCATGAGCACGGAAATATTGGCGGCAAAGATTTCCATCACCAGCAGGGCAATGACCCAAGGCGTGGCCTGGTCGACGCGATGAAGTACCCGCTCAAAACGGGCCGCTCCCAAACACAGGCGCAGTAGCTGATGGGCGACCACTGCAGCTACTAGCGGCAGCAGGAACCACTGCAGCAAGGTGCTGCCGATCATCCCCGCCTCGACCTGCACAGCGTTATGCGTGAACCATTGCAGGTACCACGGATACAACAGCAGCTGAACCGCCATGTTGAGGGGAATCAATGCCGTACCGAGCGACACATTGCCGCCGGACAGCCGCGTGAAGCCAAGGAACCAGTCGGTGCAAGGCGACAAAAAATAGATCATCAGCCCGACCATGATCAGCGGATGGTCGGCCAGAAAGAGCGAAGCCACACAGTAGCCAATCCAGGGCACCAGCAAGAAGTTGGCCACCAGGGCTATACCGAGAAAACGCAGGTTGCCGACGGCCTGTACCAGCGCGCCAAAACGCACACCAAAGAACAACAGGGTGACCAACGCGAGCAACGTAGGGTCCACCCGTTCACCCAGCCATTGGCCGCCCGCCGGCAACAAGAGCCCAAACAGCGCCCCGAGCGCGATGCTGGCCATCAAGAGCACCGAGGTGACGGTAACACCAGGCAGCTGTGGTTCGGAGGATGAGCTCAGCATTGGCAATCCTCGCAGCAGTCGCTGTTACCGAAGGGCCCCCAGGCCCCATATTCGGCAAGCAACGCAGCGTCGTCGATGTCCAGGCGTTCGGCAATGTGGCCAGCTATCGCGGCAAAGCGCTGGCGAAACTTGTAGACGAAACAGTAGATCAGCGGATCGTGACGCACCTGCGGCCCCACCAGAAACAACCCGGGGCTCTGGGTCGATTCGTCCAGCTCACTCAGCACGGGACGGTCTTCGTCGTCCCACGCCCACAGCTCGGCGATCTGCCGTGCTCCGCCCCCTTTGAGAAAGCCGGTGCCCAGAATGGGAGGCTGTGGCTCATCCCAGTAGCGACCGTCCGCAGCGTGGATTCGATACTGCCCCCCTGCTTCCTGCGTGACGGACAATACAACGGCGGTGATTCACGCCCGAATAAAAGTACCAATGCTCGTTCCGCGCACCGCTTGCGCGATGCTTGATGGGCCGAGTCGACTCAGCATCAGTCGGATGTACCGGTCCACAGCGCGCTGCTATCACTCAACCACCGGCGCCGTGGACGTTCGGCTCCATGCTCGCTGCCAACTGCTCGCTGTTATCCATCACCGCCATCAGGACGGCGACCCGGTTGCGGAACACCGGCATCTCGTTCGCCGGTATGTGCGTGGCTGTGGGGATATCGGCAGTCAACGGATCAACGGGCCGGTTATTGACGTGCAGCTCGAAATGCAGATGTGGCCCTGTGCTGCGGCCGGTGTTACCCGACAGGGCGATACGCTCTCCCCGGCTGACCCGCTGCCCTCGCTGAACCTGTACCTGGCTGAGATGCAAATAACGGGTTTTAAAGTGCCCAGGATGCTCAACCTCGATATACCGTCCGGCGTAGGGATGATTGCCGATTCTGGACACCACCCCATCGCCGGTGGAAAGCACCGGAGTGCCAACAGGCATGGCGAAGTCAACACCAAGGTGCGGCGCGATACGCTTGGTGACCGGGTGCAGGCGACGAAGGTTGAAGGGCGAGCTGACGCGGTAGTTGCGTTGCGTCGGGCGGCGGAGGAACGCCCTGCTCAGGCTCTCACCGTTGCCGTTGTAATAGTTACCATCGGAGTGCAGAAAAGCGCTCTGGGCAAGTTTGGCCCCTTGGAGCCGAATGGCTTCTATGCGAGTTTGCCCGGTTGCACCGGCGTCCACCATTTCTCGGCTCAAGACAATCTCGAAAAGATCGTTCTTGTGTATGTCTCGCTGGAAGTTCACCCGCTCCTCGAGAATACGTTGTGCTTGCAGGATCTCCCCGTCGGTCAGCCCCGTTTGGCTGGCCGAGGCGTAGAAACTACCGCGAATCTGCGCACTGAACACATCCTGCTGCCAGCGGCTGGGTTTGATTTCCTCTGCAAACTCGAAGCTCCCATCAGGCAGCCGGCGATAATGAATCGTTTTGCCGGGATGCACGTTCAGCGAGAGCGAAAGCAACTCACCCGACGTGAGCGCTTGCTCGAAATACAGCGTATTACCCGGCTTCAAGACATCGAGTGCGAGCAGCTCCTGGTCAGCGGCCAGTACCGCATTCATGGTCGCCACATCGATGTTCCGCTGGGAGAATATGCCGCTCAGCGTATCCCCTGCTTGAATGACCCAAGCCTCATCCACTGCGACCTCGGGCTGCTCAGGAGAGCGCGGTAACGGGGCGATGGAGCTTGAAGATGAGGGGGTTACGACGGGCGGAGAGGCGACATCCGGCACAGTCGAGACCTGGCCGCGGGGCCACAACCAGGCAGCCAGACACACAGCACAGACCAATACCAACAGCGCCAACCGGCATTGATTAGCCCGGCGGAAAAGGATATTTGCGCTCTCCGGATTCGATGCTGCTCTTTTCTCGCGCCGAGAAGCCATGGGCGGAATCGTCCTCATATCAGTAGAAGCAAGCTGCCAAGCAGACCCACAAAAGATTGATATAACATAACAAAAAAGGCTATAGAAAGTGATAAGCCCTTGCCTGCCCAGCCCGCGCTGGCCGGGCATATCCCCTTCTAAGGCGCAGTTTTTTAAGCCAGAGATCGTTTGCCGCGTCGTTTACCCACCCAACGAAAGGCAACAGCCCCAACCAAATGGCGATCTGTTGGGGGAGACGTATTGGTACTGCGGAGAATTCTGGGACAGACCTCGTGGTACGCACACCTTGCACCGGATCACCTGCAGGAAGCGTTGAGGCTGAACCCTTTCGACACTTTTTCGACACTTTCCGAAGCTGGACAAGAAAAACACAGCTTGCGCCAAGCTTCTTCGCTGTCTGATAGAGAGGGATTACTCGGCGCTGAGCGCCTCGCCCTCGGCTGGACCAGCCTCGGGTCGTCGTCGCTGCGCTCCGACGTTCCTGCGCCAGCGGTGCTGGCTCCGGTCGAACCGCTAGGGTTCTCGTCCGTCTTTTCACCGCACAAACAAAAAAGCCCCAGCTTGCGCTGGGGCTTTTTTGTTTGTCTGGCGGAGAGAGAGGGATTCGAACCCTCGATACGCGATTAACGTATACACACTTTCCAGGCGTGCTCCTTCAGCCACTCGGACACCTCTCCGGATCTCGGCGGCAGGAGACCCTGCTACCGAGGCGCGCTAATGTACCGAAACACCCGTGTTTTGGCAAACCCTTTTTCTATGTATTTCAGTCATTACAGTGGCTTGCCGACAAGACTCGCCAGTCATGATTTAGTTGGTAAACTGCCGAATCGCGAACGCGGCCTGTCGCCGCAGCCCTGACTCGAGGACTTTCTGATGAGCGAACTGGTTTCCTACCGTTTTGCCGACGGCGTTGCCCACCTGAGCCTGGACAACGGCAAGGTCAATGCCCTGTCGCCCGACATGATCGCTGCGATCAACGCGGCGCTTGACCAGGCCGAGCAGGACCGCGCTGTCGTGGTGCTGAGCGGTAAGCCCGGCATTTTCTCTGGTGGTTACGACCTTAAGGTGATGACCTCCAGCCCGGACGCGGCCAAGGCGCTGGTTGCCACTGGCTCGACCCTGTCACGCCGCCTGCTGTCGCACCCCTTCCCCGTTGTGGCGGTGTGCACCGGCCACGCGATCGCCAAGGGCGCTTTCCTGCTGCTGTCTTCGGACTACCGTCTGGGCGTTGCCGGTCCGTTCAAGATTGGCCTGAATGAAACTGCCATCGGCATGACCATGCACCACGCCGGTATCGAACTGGCCCGCGCGCGCCTGACGCCCGCAGCCTTCGGTCGCGCCGTGATCAACGCCGAGATGTTCTCGCCGGAAGAAGCTGTTCAGGCGGGCTTCCTGGATCAGGTCGTCGCTGCCGAAGAGCTGGAAGCCGCCGCCATGGCCAAGGCCAAAGAACTGGCTGCGCTGAACATGACGGCGTTCCGCCAGACCAAGGTAAAATCCCGCAAAGCCTATCTGGAGCTGCTGGATGCCTGCATCGAGCTGGACCGTCAGCACGATCTGAGCTGACAGATCGGAAGGGGACTGCGCCGCCCGGGCAGATGCAGTAGTCTGTTGCTCTGTTAATAGCGGAGCAGCCCCTTCCATGGATTCAGTTACTCAGCTCGTTCTCGGCGCCTCTATCCAGGGCGCCATGCTTGGCCGCTGGCAGGGCCGCAAGGCGCTGGTATACGGCGCGGCACTAGCCACCCTGCCGGACATGGATGTGCTGATCGACTACGGCGATGCCGTCGCCGATATGACCTACCACCGCGGCTTCAGCCACTCTCTGTTCGTACTTGCAGCTCTCGCTGCGCTGCTGACCTGGCTGATCCGCAAGCGCTGGCCGGATGCCGGCTACAGCGGCAGGCGACTGTTCCTGACGTTGGCGCTGGTGCTCTGCACCCACCCGCTGCTGGACAGCTTTACCACCTACGGCACCCAACTGTTCTGGCCGTTGACTACGCCGCCGGTGGCGATTTCCTCTATCTTCATCATCGACCCGCTCTATACCTTGCCGCTGCTGCTGGCGACGCTGGTAGCGCTGGTGATCGGTCTCGGGCGCAGCGGTCGACGCTGGCAGTACGCGGCGCTGGCGTTGAGCAGTCTGTATCTGGGTAGCACACTGGTCGGCAAGACCATGGCAGAGCATCGGCTACAGGCCGCGCTTGAGGCGCAAAAACTGCAGCCGGATTCGGTATTCAGCACGCCCACGCCGTTCAATACGCTGCTCTGGCGCGTCATGGCGGTGGATGGCGACATCTATTACGAAGGGCTGACCGGCTGGCTGGACCATGAGCCAATGAGCCTGACCGCGCTGCCGCGCCAAAGCGAAGCAGCGGCACAAGCGCTGGCGAACTCACCGCAGAACGAGCGCCTGCGCTGGTTTACCGGTGACCGTTTGCGCTATGACCTGATCGACGGCCAGTGGGTGGCCACCGACCTGCGCCTGGGCATGAGCGGCTATCATCCCTTCCGTTTTGCCCTGGCAACCGCAGACGAGGACGGCCAGACCCGCCTGATCGAATACACCGAGCAGTGGCCTGCGCGCCGGCCAGACGCCTCGGTCCTGCGCCTGCTGATGGCCCGTGCGCTGGATGCCGCTACACCACTGTCGTTGGCGGAGCTAGCGCAGCCGCTGGGCGAGCCTGGGCCACATCAGCGGCAGTGATGGCCTGACTGACTGTCCGCTGCGCGCCGGCTTCTGCGATAATCGCCGCTTTATCCGGAAGGAGCAGGAAGATGTCAGGGCCATCGTCACACAGCAGTTCCGCAAGCAGTCGCCGGGTGGCGATGTGTGGTGCGCTGCTGGCGATTTTTACCACCATCTTCGCCAGCAACGTGCCGACACCGCTGTACGCGGTGTGGCAGGTCAAAATGGGCTTCTCGTCCACCGCGCTGACTGCGGTGTTCTCCATCTATGTGCTGGGAGTGGTGCTTACCCTGCTGACCCTGGGCTCGCTGTCAGACAAGATCGGGCGCCGTCAGATGATGGTGCCAGGGCTGCTGTTCATCATTGCCGGCGCGGTGATGTTCATGCTGGCCAGCGATATCTACGGCCTGGGCGCCGCCCGGGTGCTGACCGGCATTGGCACAGGCATCGTGACCGGAGCCTCCTCCGCCGCACTGGTCGAGCTGGAACCCAATGACAACTGGACCCGTGCCGCCACCCTCTCCGCCCTGTTCTTTACCCTGGGCGCCTTTGCCGGCCCCACGGTAAGCTCGTTGATGCTGGGTCTGGGAGAGGCGGCACTTACCTGGCCCTTTGCGGTAACGGTGGTGCTCGGCTGCATGACGGTGGCCATGCTGCTGTTCGCGCCCTGGCCCGCTGATATCGGCCAGCGCCATCCGGAGTTTCGCTGGCGCGCCTGGCGCCCCGCCACTATCAAGGTACCCCGCGAGATGCTGGGTGCCTTCATCTTTGCTGCCGCGGCCATCTGTCTGGCCTGGTCTACCGGTAGCCTGTATGCATCCCTTGGCCCATCGCTGGCAACCAAGCTGGTGGGCATCGACGATCGCACCAAAGCCGGCCTGTTCGCCGCCGGCTGGCAATTGATGGCCGGCGTCAGCCAGTTTGCCTGCAAACGCCAACCACTTGATCGTCTGCTGCTGGTGGGGCCGAGCACCCTGATCGTTGGCTTGGGCGTAATGGCAGCTGCGGTGGTCTACAGCTCACCCTGGCTGTTTACCCTGGCCACCCTGGCAACGGCTGGCGGCGCGGGCGCTACCGGTGTGGTCGGCATTGCCTCCATCAGCAACACCGCCCCGGTGGATCAGCGTGGCAGCATCAATTCGGCGTTTTACCTGATGGCGTACCTGACCATGGCCTCGGTGGTGCTGGGCGTGGGCTTTGTCAGCGACATGATCGGCTTTGCCCCGACGGTGCTGGGCTTCACCAGCATCATTTCCTGCGCGGCTCTGACTCTGATACTGGTGGCCGTTCGCACCAAGCGCGCATCGTTCTGGTAATCAGCCGAACAGCCACCAGCGCCAGAGAAAGAACACCAGCATGCTGCCAAAGATGGTCAGCAGCAGGTTACGGCTGAACGCGGCGATCAGCACGGCAACGACGCCGCCGACCAGATAGGCGTTACTTGGGGTCAGTTCCAGCCCCTCACCGCCCGGCATCAGCATGGCCGGCACGATGATCGCGGTCAGCACCGCGACCGGCACATAGCCGAGCGCCTGCTGCACCAGCGGGCTGAAGCGCACCCGGTCGCCGACGGCAAACAAGGTGTAGCGAATGGCAAAGGTAATGCTCGCCATGCCCAGCAGCAGCACGATCTCAAACTGACTCATTGATCGCCTCCTTTGCCGGTTGCGCCGCCAGCCAGCGTTCGGCGAGCACGCCAGCGCTCACACCCGCCAGCGCCGCAATCATCAACCCGAGCTTCCATGGCAGGTCATACGCCAACACCGCAACCAGGCCGGCGACCACCGCCGCCAGCAGCATCGGGCGAGTGCGCAGCAGCGGTACCACGATGCCGGTAAAGGTCGCGACCATGGCAAAATCCAGCCCCCAATCAGCCAGCCCCGGCAGCGCGTTGCCCAACAGCGCGCCGAGCAGCGTGCAGAGAAACCAGTTGCTGTACATGGCAAGACAGGAGCCCAGGTAATACCAATGCTTAAGTTCTTTGGGGGGGGTGCGGGTCCAGATAGTGACGGTGCACCACGGCAAAGCTCTCGTCGGTCAGCCAGAACGCCAACGGGATCTTCCAGCGCTGGGGCAAGTGCCGCACATGGGGCATCAGGCTGGCGCTATAGAGCATGTGGCGCAGATTGACGATCAGCGTGGTCAGCAACAGCACCACCAGCCCGGTGCCACTGGCGATCAGGCTGACGGCAATAAACTGCGCCGAACCGGCAAACACCAGCGCAGACATCAAGAGAGTCGCCGGCAGAGACAGCCCACTGGCAACCGCCAGCGTGCCGAAGATGAGACCAAAGGGCAAAGCGCCGATCAGCATGGGGACGGTGTCGCGCGCGCCGCGCAACAGAGCTGTGGTTTTGGCAGACATGGGCAGCAGGCAGACCGGGCAGTATCAGAACGATAAAGACTGCAGCCTATCCCGCCGCACCGCAGCAGAACAGATACAGCTACACGGCAACACCAGTACAAACTGTTACGTTCAGGCCTTGGGAAGTACTGATTAATTCCACACACCCTCTGCGAGTTCTCGAGCGTGCAGATGCAAGGCGCGATATGCAGCCAAGAGTGGTTAGCAGATGCATGCTTGAGCGCTCGCCCTGCGGGGCGCTCAGGCTGGGCCGCACTCTGCATTGTGATTTCTCGACAGGTTCCGACATGCCTTCGATACCACGCCTTGATTGCGGCCCAAACGGATGCGGTCCAGCCTGAACGCCAAGAGGGCATGTGGAATTAATCAGTGCTTCCCAAAGCCACGTGACGACTGATCAGGGCACGCAGTGCGGCCGGTTTGACCGGTTTGGGTAGATAGGACAGCCCCGCCAGCGAGATTTCGCTAAGCACGTCCTGCCGCCCGTCCGCGCTGATCACCACGCCCGGCAGGTCGGCGCCAAGGCGCTCGCGCAGCCAGAGCATCACCTGGGTGCCGGTATCGCCGTCATCCAGATGGTAATCGACCAGCACCAGTTCAGGCACAAAGCCCTGGTCCAGCACCTGTTGCGCCTCCGCCCGGTCACGGGCCACGGCCACGCGGCACTGCCAGCGGCCGAGCAGGCTCTGCATGCCGGCGAGAATATTCTTCTCGTTGTCGATACACAGCACCGGCGCCCCCTCAAACTGCGGCGGCAACTCCGGGATGGAGACCCGGCTGCGCACCACACGCGGCATCGTCGCCAGCGGCACCGTCACACTGAAGACGCTACCCTGCCCAGGCCAGGACCGCACACTGAGTTCATGCCCCAACACACGACACAGACCATCGGCAATCGCCAACCCCAGCCCCAACCCCTTCTCCGCCTGCGTGCGGTGACTATCCAGGCGCTGAAACTCCTCGAAGATCAATTGCAGCTTGTCCTCAGGAATCCCCGGGCCCTGATCCCACACCTCGATACGCACCGCGTTATGCAGGTGCCGTACGCCTAGCACCACACGCGCGGCGCTGGCGTAGCGAAAGGCGTTGGTCAGAAAATTCTGCAACACACGCCGCAGCAGACGCATGTCGCTGCGCACCCGCAGGCGGCTACTGTGGATGCGCAGGTCAATACCGTGTTCCACCGCCAGCGCGCTGAACTCGATCCGCAAGGGGTCGAACAACTCGCTGAGGGCAAAGTCGCCCAGCTCCGGCACGATGCGGCCCGCTTCCAGGCGCGAAATATCCAATAGATCGGAGATCAGCTCCTCCGCCGAGGCCAGCGAGCTGTCCAGGTGGCGTACCAGCTCATCGACTTCCGGGGCCATGTCGGCCTGGTGCGCCAGTGAGGCCGAGAACAGGCGCGCGGCATTCAATGGCTGCATCAGATCGTGACTGACCGCCGTGAGGAAGCGACTCTTGGACTGGCTGGCGCGCTCGGTCTGGGCCTGCGCCTGCAGCAGCGCCTGGTTCAGCTCCGACAGCTCGCGGGTCCGTTCGTCTACCCGCCGCTCCAGGCTTTCGTTGGATTCCTGCAGCGCCTTTTCCGCGTCGCGGAAGGCCGAAATATCGGTAAAACTCATGACAAAGCCGCCGCCCGGCATCGGGTTGCCGATAATCTCGATCACGCTGCCATCGGGGAACATGCGCTCGGAGCGGTGCGGCGTGCCTTGCTGCATCCAGGCAATACGCTTGTCGACGTGCATTTGCGGGTCGCCCGGGCCACAGAGGCCACGCCGCGCGTTATGCAAAATGATGTCGGAAATCGGCCGACCAATGGCAATCAGACCCTCTGGGTACTGGAACATCTCCAGATAGCGGCGGTTCCAGGCCACCAGTCGCAGCGACTTGTCGACCACGCTGATGCCCTGACTGATGTTCTCGATGGCGCCCTGCAGCAGGCCACGGTTGAACTGCAACACCTCGGAGGCCTCATCGACGATGCGCACCACATCGTCAAACTGCATGTCGCGGCCTTCAATCGCCGCCTTCACCACCAGCCGCGCCGAGGATGCGCCTAGCACCCCGGCCAGCAGACGTTCGGTCAGGGTGATCCAGCCGGAATCGGCGGTCTGACTGCCGTGCAGGCCACCGCCCTGGCGCATGGCATACTGGTTAAACGCGGCCTCGGCACGGTCTTCGCCGACAAAGCGTGACGCCAGCTCCAGCAGGTCATCCACTCGTACCCGCAGCAGCACCTTGCCCGGACCGTCGATCCAGGGCTCTGCGTCCTGACTGACAAAGCGGCTGGCCTGCCAATGCTCCAGCACCCGGGTGCGACTGAACAGCGAGAAGGCGACAAAGACCAGGAAGTTACCCACCAGCGACACCACGCTGGCCAGCGTCAGCGCATCCACGCCCCAGCTGGCCGCAGCCGTGCGCACGGCCTCGATAACCGGCAACTGATTGGTATGCCAGTGCAGCCCGGCCCCGACCAGCGGCAGCACCAGCAGGTAGAGCCACAGGACGATGCCCACCAGCAACCCGGCGAGGACCCCGGTACGGTTGGCTTGTTTCCAGAACAGTGCGCCAAACATCGCCGGCGCCAACTGGCCGATGGCCGCGAAGGCTACCTGGCCGATACTGGCCAGGCTGGTCTCGCTGCCAATCAGGCGGTAAACCACGTAGGCCAGCAGCAGGATGATCAGAATGCTGGTGCGCCGTACGTTCAGCAGCCAACCGCGAAAGCGCTCATAGGAGTGCTCAGGGCCGACGCGGTTGCGCAGCAGAATCGGCAGTACCACATCGTTCGAGACCATGGTGCTCAACGCAATGGCCGCCACAATTACCATGCCCGAGGCGGCGGAAGCCCCGCCCAGAAACGCCGCCATGGCCAGCGTCGAGTTGCCCTGCATCAGCGGCAGGCTGATGACGTACGAGTCAGGCGACAGGCCGCCACCCAGCAGCATCTGACCGGCCAGGGCAATCGGAATCACAAACAGGCCAGCCAGCAGCAGGTACACCGGGAAGACCCAGCGCGCCAGGCGCAGGTCACCCGGTTCACTGTTCTCAACCACGGCCACCTGAAACTGCCGAGGCAGGCAAATAAAGGCCAGAATGGCGATGGACGTCTGCAGCAACAGGCCGATCACCGGTGTCTCCTGCTGCCAGTACCCCTCAAGGACCTCAGCGCTGCGGGCCTGGGCAAACAGATCAGCGGCACCACCAAACAACCCAAACACCACAAACAACCCCACCGCCAGAAACGCCAGCAACTTCACCAGCGACTCGAAGGCGATGGCCAGCATCATGCCGCGGTGATGCTCGGTCACATCCAGGCTGCGGGTACCGAACAGCACCGTAAACAGCGCCAGCACCAGGGTGACAACCAGTGCGGTATCCTCTGCGCCCAACGCACTGTCGGCGCTCATGGCGCTGCCCGGTGCGCTGCTGAGCAGGCTGTAGCCGAGCACAATCCCCTTCAACTGCAAAGCGATATAGGGCAACACGGCGACCAGGCAAAGCAGCGAGACGATCACACCCAAGCCCTGCGACTTGCCGTACCGCGAGGCAATAAAGTCGGCGATGGAGGTGATGTTCTCCTGCTTGCTGATGGCGATCATGCGCGCATACAGGCGCCAACCGAACAGGAATAGCAACAACGGGCCGAGATAGATGGGTAGAAAGCCCCAAAGCTGGTTGGTCGCCATGCCAACCGAGCCGAAGAAGGTCCAACTGGTGCACCAGACGGAGAGTGACAGGCTGTAGATCCAGACCCGCAGGCGTGGCTTGAGAACGCTTGCGTTGCGATCGCCCCAGAAAGCGATCACAAACAGCAATGCCATGTACATCAGAAAAATGAGGGCTACCAGCCCGCCGGAGAGCATCATGGGGCGTGTTCAATCCACTGCAGTGTCACAGCATGCAGTCTGGCAGTGCCAGTGGGGTTTGCCCAGCAGACTTCCGTCGTAGCCGGGCCCAGGCAGGGGTGACTCAGCTCGCCAGTTCCATCTGCTGCAGCACTAGAGCGGCCTGGGTACGCGTGCGTACATTGAGCTTGCGGAAAATGGCGGTAACATGGGCCTTGACGGTGGCTTCGGACACGTCCAGCTCGTAGGCAATCTGCTTGTTCAGCAAGCCATCGCAGACCATGGTCAGCACGCGGAACTGCTGCGGCGTCAGGCTGGCAACCCGCTCGCTGATCTGCTGCTGTTCGCTGCTCATACCCGGCGGGTTGTCGATACCCTCAGGCCAGCAGACGCCACCATCGAGCACCGCCTGAACCGCCTGCTGAATGGCCTCCAGACTGGCCGACTTGGGAATAAAACCACTGGCACCGAAGTCGCGGGCGCGACGGGCCACAGCAGACTCTTCCTGGGCAGAAATCAGAATGACCGGTATTTGTGGGAACTGGCCGCGCATCTGCGCCAACCCGGAAAAGCCGTAGGCACCGGGCATGTTCAGATCCAGCAGGACCAGATCCCAATCGGCGCGCTCGCCCAAACGTTGCTGCAACTCGGTGATACTGCCCACTTCACTCAGGGTAATGGTGTCGCCCAGGCCATCGAACAACGCCTGGCGCAAGGCACTACGAAAAAGGGGGTGATCGTCAGCGATCAAAATGTCATAGGTCAGGCCCATGCTTGGCGTCCTGCACAGTCTTTTTGTTATGGAGGTGAGACAGCACGCTGAGACTGCCAGTCAGCGACCGCCCAGTCAATGCCAATCGCCAGCGATACAGTCTGCCTCTACAACTGTATCTGGATAAGTACCCAGCGCAGGGAGGAAACTACCTGTTTCACTGCCTCCGAGTCCCCCATGAACCTGCGCCATTATCGGGCTGATGCCCTGATGCTGATTACTGCTCTGATCTGGGGTAGCACCTTTGTTGCCCAGCGCCTGGGCATGGACCACATCGGCCCCTTTCTCTATACCGGGCTGCGTTTTGCCATCGGCGCCATCACCCTGCTGCCGCTGATCTGGCTGCTGCGCAAACCGGTCCAGGCAAACGGCGGCCCATCCCGCCTGAGCCGCCCGATGCTGCTGGGCAGCCTGGTGCTTGGCCTGGTGCTAACGCTGGGCATCAACCTGCAGCAGATTGGCCTGATGTTCACCACCGTCACCAACTCCGGCTTTATTACCGGGCTCTACGTCATTCTGGTACCGGTGTTTGGTCTGTTTATCGGCATGCGTACCCACAAGGGCACCTGGGCCGGTGCCGTGATGGCGTTGGTCGGCATGATGCTGCTGAGCGTGACAGCCGAGTTCACCGTCGCGCGCGGCGACTGGCTGCAGCTGGTGGGCGCCTGCTTCTGGGCTGTGCATGTGCTGCTGGTCGGCGCGCTGGCAAGCCGCTACGACCCGATTCTGGTGTCCTTTATCCAGTTTCTGGTCTGTGCCGTGGTCAGCCTGACGCTGGCGGTCACGCTGGAACCGATCAACGTTGCTGCCATCGCGCAGGCGCTACCGGCCATTCTGTACGGCGGCATCCTGGCCGTTGGCGTTGCCTTTACTCTGCAGGTGGTGGCACAGAAAGACGCCATCACCTCACACGCAGCGATCATCCTCAGCCTGGAGGCGGTGTTTGCCGCGCTGGCCGGCTGGCTGATTCTGGGTGAAACCCTCACCCCGCGCGGTTTGCTGGGTTGTGCGCTGATGCTCGCCGGCATGCTCACTGCACAGCTGGTGCCTATCTATCTTGATCGGCGACGACGCCCCGCTGCGGTACAGCAGGAGCCGGCGGGGCATCACTGAGGGCGCTTGCGGCAGGTACTCAGGTAAGCGTCGGTAAAGCGCTGAAAGTAGCCATCCAACGCCTCGGCAGCGGCCGTATCGCCGGCCAGCTGCAGGCAGGCCGACGCCACCTCTACGGTACACAGGTGGTCATCACGAGTGGAGCGGCGCAGGCGATAGCGCGACAGCTGCTCGGTCTGCAGACTCAGCACCGGCACATCCGCCAGATACGGACTCTTGCGAAACATCTTGCGCGCCTGCGTCCAGGTGGCGTCCAGAATGATCAGCAACGGACGGCGCCCCTGCCCCGCCTCTATCTGCTCACACACCTGCTGGGTTGGCTGTGCGTACTCCCCGGGAAACACCACATACGGCTGGTAGCGCAGGTCATTGAGTAGCGCCAGCAGCACTGGGTCAACCTCGGTTCGCGCCCAGGTAAAGGCATACGTATCGGGCAGACAATCAGCAATCAGCCGACCGGTGTTGGTCGGCTTGAGGGGCTCATAGGCGTGCATCAACAGACAGAAACTGACACCGCTCTCAAGCCTAGGGCGCTCTGCACAGATACAGGCATGCTCCGCCACCTGGCAACTCGGGCAACGGCGCACCCGTGCACCGCGCGCCAGAAACGGCCGGGTGGAGCGCGCAATGGCGTCGCTGCGCAAGCGATTGACCGCATGGTCCGGGTGTTCAGACATCACTACATTTTCCTGGCTGGACAGGCGACGCGCCACAATGCCAGCATTCTATCCGATTCCAGCCGGCAACACCGATAGCGACTGGCCAGCGAACCAGTCGGCAATGGCGTGGTCACAAAGGATGTCACAGCATATGGACATTAAACCTGGAGAGACATAATGCGCTGGTTACCCCTGGTGCTTGCTGCCTGCCTGGCAGCGCCACTGCAAGCCGCCTCGCTGCGAGATATTCGCCTGAACGACACCCTCAAACAGGTTGCTGAGCAAAGTAATGAAAACACCCCACGCGACATTAGCGCGCAGATCACCGACTTGGGCTTCAGCGCCGAAGGTGATGAGCTAATCAATCGGTTGGCGGTCGACGCCGACTACGCCGAACTGATGCAGCAAGATCCGCTGCTGACCCGTAGCCAGCTGCAAGCCAGCGTCTGCACCGACCTGCGCTTCCGCCGCCTGCTGGACATGGGCGCTACCCTCACCTACCACTTTGTCCTCAAGGACAATGAGCAGCCGGTACTGACCCAGAGTTTTATCGCCGATCATTGCCAGACCCTCTGAAGCAGGTGCCCGATGCAGGACAACGATCCGGCCGACTACCTGAGTCGGCACTGGCAAACCGGCAGCAACGAGATTCCCAGTCGAGTCGATGAGCTGATCGCGCTATGCGCTGCCGACAGTGACAACGCACCGCTCTACCGCGACATGCTGCTGGACGTGATTCGTATGGCCCAGGCGGACCGCAACCGCTGGGACGCCAAGATCATGCTGCATACCATTCGCGAGATGGAACAGGCTTTCTCGCGTCTGGAGATGTTCAAGCGCCGCCGCAAGGTCACCGTGTTTGGCTCGGCACGCACCGCGCCCGACCACCCGCTGTACGCCGTAGCCCGCGAGATGGGCGCCGCCCTGGCCGCCAACGACTATATGGCGATCACCGGCGCTGGCGGCGGCATCATGACCGCGACCCACGAAGGTGCCGGACTGGATCACAGCCTGGGCTTCAATATCACCCTGCCGTTTGAGCAGCGCTCCAACACCGTGGTGCATGGCACCAGCCATGACCTGGCTTTTGGCTTTTTCTTTTTGCGCAAGCTGTTCTTCGTGAAGGAAGCAGACGCTCTGATCCTCTGCCCAGGGGGCTTCGGCACCTTGGATGAAGCCTTGGAAGTGCTGACCCTGGTACAGACCGGCAAGAGCCCAATGGTGCCGATCATTCTGCTGGACCAGCCGGGCGGGCAGTACTGGCAGGCCTTTACCCAGTTTGTTCGCAGCCAACTGGCAGACAGCGCCTATATCCACCCCGACGACATCAACCTGTTGACGCCCTGCAACTCACCCGCTGAGGCGATGCAGGTGGTCCTGAATTTTTACAGCAACTATCACTCATCTCGCCGTGTTGGAGAACAGTTTATGCTGCGCCTCAACCACCCGCTCAACCAGCAGGCACTGGCACAGCTGGAGACGCGATTTGGACACATCTGTGTCTCAGGCGGATTTGTGCAACAGGGGATGTGTGAACAGGAGGACGACGAGCCCGAGCTGGGCGCACTGACGCGCTTGTGCTTTGATTTCAACGAAAGGGACAGGGGTAGCCTGCGGGCGCTGATCGACTTCGTCAATCAGCCCGAAAACCTGAAAACCCCCGGTACTGCATAAAGCGCAGCTGCTTGCCGCGCTCCGCCGGATCACGGGCAGTGCCCTCAGGGAAGCGCTTGGCAAACACCTGTTCGGCCAGCGCCTGCCAGTCCTGATCTGCCTCGGCCAGACTGCGCTCGACCAGCGATTCAGATACGCCACGCTGGCGCAGCTCCTCGCGCAGGCGCGCGGGGCCGTAACCGCGCTGACTGCGGGCGTAGATATACGCCTCGCAAAAGCGCTCATCACTGAGCAACCCATCCTCAACCAGGCGGTCCAGCTCTATCTCGGCCAGATCGCTCGGCGCGCCTCGCTGGCGCAACTTGCGTTGCAACTCCGCATAGCTGTGCTCTCGCCGCGCCAGCAAATCCATGGCTGAGCGGCGAATGGCAACAGGGGTTTCCAACGTAGAGCGCGGGCGCATCAGTCAGCCGGCTCAGTCTTCCAGTTCGGCGTCGGCTTCGCTCTCGGCCTTCGGCTTGCCGGGCTTGGCCAGCAGCTTGTCGCGGATGGCCTTTTCGATCTCCTCAGCCACTGCCTTGTTGTCTTCCAGGAACTTGGCGGCGTTGGCCTTGCCCTGACCGATCTTGCTGCCTTGATAGCTGTACCAGGCACCGGCTTTCTCAACCAGGCCGATCTGTACACCCAGGTCGATGATCTCGGCGTTATGGTAGATACCGGCGCCGTACAGGATCTGGAACTCGGCCTGACGGAACGGCGGTGCGACCTTGTTTTTCACAACCTTGACGCGGGTTTCACTGCCAACCACCTCGTCGCCCTCTTTCACCGCGCCGGTACGGCGGATGTCCAGACGGACAGAGGAGTAGAACTTGAGCGCGTTACCGCCGGTGGTGGTTTCCGGGTTACCGAACATGACGCCGATCTTCATACGGATCTGGTTGATGAAAATAACCAGACAGTTGGCGTTCTTGATGTTACCGGTGATCTTACGCAGCGCCTGAGACATCAGACGGGCCTGCACACCTACGTGGTGGTCACCCATTTCACCTTCAATCTCGGCCTTGGGCACCAGTGCCGCTACGGAGTCGACGATGATCACGTCAACAGCGTTGGAACGCACCAGCATGTCGGTGATTTCCAGTGCCTGCTCACCAGTGTCAGGCTGGGAGACCAGCAGGTCATCAACATTCACGCCCAGCTTGCCGGCGTATTCCGGATCCAACGCATGTTCCGCGTCAACGAAAGCGCAGGTGGCGCCGTGCTTCTGCGCTTGCGCGATAACCGACAGGGTCAGCGTGGTTTTACCGGAGGACTCCGGCCCATAGATTTCGACGATACGGCCCTTGGGCAGGCCGCCAATGCCGAGGGCGATATCCAGGCCGAGCGAGCCGGTGGAGATAGCCGGAATGGCCTGACGCTCGTGATCGCCCATGCGCATCACGGCACCCTTGCCAAACTGACGTTCAATCTGACTCAAGGCAGCCGACAGCGCCTTCTTTTTGTTATCGTCCATTTCGCATCCTCTTGGCTTGGGGCAGGCGCCGAAGCGACCGACCGATCAACTACTGTATATTTGGTCAGTATTATTCCACAGAAAAAATTACCCGCCTACCCCCGATATGCAATCAGACTGACGACCGGTTCGCAGCTGCCTTCTCTGCCTCCGAGACCAGGCGCTCCAGTGCATGCAATACCGTTTGAGCACGCACCTCACGGCGGCCGCCCTGAAAACGCTTGCATTCACTGACCACCCGGCCATCACTCAAGGCCCAGCCAAACCACACCGTGCCGACCGGCTTTTCGGCGCTGCCGCCATCCGGGCCGGCAATACCGCTGACAGCCACCGCCATATCCGCCTCAGCCGCCGCCTTGGCCCCCGCGGCCATGGCCAGCACCACCGGTTCGCTGACCGCTCCGTGCGCCTCCAGCGTGGCCTGCTCCACCCCTAGCCAACGCGCCTTGCTACTGTTGGCGTAGGTGACAAAGCCGGTTTCAAACCACTGCGAGCTGCCTGCGACACGAGTAATGGCTTCAGCGATACCGCCGCCGGTGCAGGACTCGGCGGTGCTGACGCGTTGCCCCAGGTGTTCAAGTACACGCCCCAGGCGGGCGGCGGCGGAATCAATCAACGGATCATAATGGGACATGGCACCCTCCTCGACGTGCGTAACAGGACACAGCATGCCAGTTGGTCCGGCGGCTGCACCAGAGCTGGGACCGGCTTTGTCGAGGTTGGTTTCGTGCAGACAGCACAACGCCGGCAGCCCGTTCAAGGCTGCCGGCGTTATGTTCGCGCTCAAGGGCAAACGGCGGCGATAGCGCTGCTGTCGTTGCTCAGTACCTCGTTGATCGGCTCGCCGAGCTTAATCACGGTCGCGGTCAAGGTGCTGCCGTCGACTGTCAGATCAAACCCGCTCCAGTAGAGACTGACGGCACTCCCCTGCTCGCTATAGGCAGCGCTGGAGGCAATGTACTCCTTGGTGGTCTTGGCCGGGCTGCCAAGCTGATTGAACAAGATGCGCGGCTTGCCGTTGGTGGCGCCGTAATCCAAATCAAAGGCGTACTGGGTACAAACCGCCCCGTCCAGCCCCGAGTTGTAGGTGCCGTCCTGGGCTATGACAGTCAGGGTTGCCGGCAGCAGCGCATCCAGCGCATCAACGTAGGCCTGATGCGTTGCAATCAAGGGCATCACCTCACTGGCAACGTTGACCCCATCGGCGGCGTTCGCGTCATCCTGCAGGCGCCAGCCATTGAGCCCCTCGCCCGGCTGACGGTACAGCAGCAGCTTAATGTCGCTGTCGCCAACCTTGTAGAGCACCTCGTAGTGGGGGTTAAAGCGCGGATTGGTGCCCGTTTTGTCCGTCCAGGAAAAGCTGCTGTCCGCCGGATCAAGCTGGTAGATGCCGGCGATGTCGATAACGCCGCTGACGCTGTCGATATCCAGCGTCAACTCGTCACCCACAGCCCAGCCATGGCGATTACCCGCCTTGCTGAAATACGGCTGGGTGCTGTAACTGCCGGCCAGATCCAGCAACGCCTGCGGCACATTACCAGTGGTGGGGCTGTAGGGTACGTAGGAGCCGTAAAACACATAGCCTGCGTCGCCAAACAGCCCCTCACTGACGTTCAACTCGTTGATGACGCCGGTATTGGCGTTGCTCAGCGCATAGCCCAGACCGGTATTGCTGTCGTGCCAGGCGATCTCGACGTGCGAGTCGGAGATATACACCGGGTTGCTCAGCTCGCTGCCGCCCGGCAGGATCAGCCGCCCATCGGCGGTCACCTGATACTCATCAATCACCCCGTCCTGAATCCCGGAGCCGGCGGTGACTTCTTCAAACAGAAACTGATACACGCCCACCAGGCCGGCAGGCACAGTTGCAGCCTCCCGCCCGGGGTCGGTGGTTCCGCCGTTGAGTTCATCCAGCTCGTTCTGCAGGTGCGCCAATGCATCGGCCTGACTGATCAGGGTAACCCCCAGCGCAGCCTGCACCGCGGCAGCAAAGTCTGCCACCGGCAGGTTGAAGTCCAGCGCCGCGGTGGTGCTCAACTCGGGAATGAGGATGCCGTTATCCGGGTTGCCGTCTTCGTCCAGGGTTTGCAGCAGGCGGGCAATATTGATCACCACCGGGTCGTTGATATCCGTACTGCCGGCCAGATCAAGCGGTGTCAGCACGCCCTTGGCAGTCACGGCCGGAAATACGATATCACCGATACGAAAGGTCACCGTCTCACCTTCGTGGTAAAGGTATTCACCGTCAGCATTGGTGGTGCCGCTGAATTGGGCAGTGCTGTAACTCACCCCGGCAACAGCCGAATCAATCAGGCGACCGGTTTTACCGGCGGCGGCGCTATCTCCACCGCCGCCCCCGCCACCGCCGCTCAGGCAGGCGGTGAGCGCAAGCGCCAGTGGGAGCAGAGCAAGTGTTTTCAGTTTCATGGCCAGTTGCCTTCCTTGTGTAGATGCTGCCATTTAAAGGCAACACCGCAAGGCAGGTTAGCCCGTGAATACGGGGGGTGATCAATCTGCAGCGGGAGTATCGGGTGGACCAATCGGCACCTGCAGCGCCAGCCACCAGCGTTGCTGCACGCACCCGTGCTGCAGCTCACCACCCAGCTGGCGAGCACGGGCCTGCATGATCTGCAGGCCGCGCCCACTGGTGGCTGTTTCAGCCAAGGCAACGCCGTCATTCTCGACCCGCAACTGTAGCGTGACGCCTCCCTGTTGACTCAACTGCACGCGCAGTTCGGTAGGCGTAGCGTGGCGCAGGGCGTTACTGACCGCTTCTCGCAGCACCCGGGTCAAATGACTGAACTGCCCCGCACTCAGCGACTGCTCGCCCAGTATCTGTTGCCAATGCAAAATAACGCCGCGGGCCTGGCAACGGTTTGCCGTTTCCTCCTGCCAACGAGATGCCGCCACATCCAGACGCACCTCGTGGCCATCCATGTTGTGCAATAACTCGCGCAAGTCACGAATCGCCTCGCGCACCAGTTGCCGCGAATCACCCGATGCTGTGTGTAGCAGTTGCAGCAGCTTGGCCCCCAAGTCGTCATGGATATCTTGGCGGATACGATTGCGCTCCTCGGTTGCGCCTTCTACCCGTGCGGTCAGCGAGTGCAGCACGAGGTTGTCCAGCGACAGCACCAAGCGAGCCAGTTGAACATCCTGACGAGTAAACAGTCGACGCCCCTGCTCCGCATGTAACAGCACATAGTCACCCTCTCCCGATGGCCCAGGGACTTGCAGCGCATCTCCGTTGTCGACCACCTGAGGGCGCTGCGCCTTGCGTCCCAAGCGCTCGACACGCAGCGGCTGGAATACCGCCAGCAAAGCCTGCTCCACGGCGCTGTCGGCTTGGTCACTGCGCTGAGCTTGCAGCATTACCGGCAGCGCTTGTGACAACCAGGTATCCAGACCACGCTGACGTCGCACGGTCAAACGGCCCCAGATAAACTGCCGCACAGGAAAGTACACCCACCCCACCAAGGCCACCGAGGCAGCCAGTACAGTAGGGCCAGAGAGGGTCAGCAACGACGCTAGCGCCAAATCCGTCAGCAGCACCGCCAGCCCGCCCAACAGCCAGCTCCAGATTGAGAACCACCAGCGCTCCAGTTCAAACAGACGGTAGCGGGTTACTCCCAACGCCATGCCGGCGTACATCAGTAAAAAGGTAGCCAACAACGGCCCCTGAGCATGGGGCACTGCTACCTGCAAAATGGCTGGCAAGATCATGCCGGCCGAAAAGAACACCGTACCGGCAATAATGGATAACAACACCCAGCGAAAAGCCGAGCGGTCAGCCGCGCTATTGCGGGTTTGCCGCCACTGCCAGACAGCGCCCGACAGTCCGATCATAAACACGCCAATAACCCAGAGATGGAAGCCCTCGACCGGCGAGGCGGTGAGCTGCAGCTGGTCTAGCGTCATGCACGAGACAAAGCCAGCGTAAAGCGCAAGCGGGATCCAGACGGACGGCGCGCGCCGCGGGTAGCTCCACAGAAAAGCACTGACCGCTGCAGAAAACAACATTGCGCCGCAATGGTTAAAACCGGACAGAACGCGGAACAAGTCACCGTCAATAAACAGCTCACGCGTGCTATACACAGCGGCCGTCGAAGATGCCAGCAGATACCCCAGACCGGACAAGGCAAAGGAGCGGGTCGCCAGGTTGCGCTCACCCGGAACCCACACCAGCATGCATATCACCATGCCAGCCAAGCCACACAACAGTTGCAGCCAGAACATAGCCGGCAACTGCATCAAGCCGCGTGCTACCGGATGTAATTGCTGCTCACTGCCGTCTTGGTAACGCACCCACAGGGTGCCGGCCTCCAACGCCTGCAGCAGTTGTGTGTGTTCAGCAAAAACCTGGTTGATATCGCTGTATGCCGGCAACACATCCGGCTCCTCAATAACCAGCACCGCACGGGCCGGCAGCGCCGTGCCGCCTATCAGCATCGCCTCAACCGGGCGCGGCGCGGCGTCCGGACCTGCGGCCAGCAATTGATCGCCCTGCTGGCTGAATTGCAGCTCGCTGGCCGGCAACGACAGGGCCAACTGAATTATCCAAAAACCATACAGCACAATTACCGCCAGTCCGGCGAGCAGTTTGGTTCGCAGCGGCACCATCCTTAGCAACTCCCTTGCCCCCACATCAAGGGGGTTGATCTTGTTTTCATTCGGCGCGACTTTAGGAAAGTCTCGGTTTTATCCCAAGCCGTTTAAAATCAATTGACGTGATCGAAACGATACTAGCGCCATTATTGTGACATCGCACAGCGCATTTTCAGCAGGGAGCGCGGACATGCAAACCACCAACCGGGTATTGATCATTGAGGATATGCCGCAAGTCGCCGACTGGCTGACACAGCGTTTGCACGAGGCGTTGGGCCAATGTCCCGTCGACCTAGCCTGCAGCTCGGCGCAGGCTAACGAGTTGATAAAACACAACCGCTATCAGCTGGCCTTGGTGGATCTCGGCTTACCCGATGGCAATGGCGTTGACCTATTACCGCAGCTCAAGAACCAAAGCCCGCAGACGCAGTGCATTGTCACCACTATTTTTGATGACGCTGAGCACCTGTTCGCCGCGCTGCGCGCCGGCGCCGACGGTTACCTGTTGAAAGACGAAGATGAGCAGGCCTTCGTTGCCCAGCTCGGTGGCATCGTGCAAGGCAAACCACCGCTCTCGGCCTCCATTGCCCGACGTATCCTGGAACAGTTTCGCCCCGCCCCGGCCTCCCCCAGTGACGCATTGACGCCAAGGGAGCAGCAATTACTGCAACTCATCGCTCGCGGACTGAGCGTCAAGGGCGCCGCTCAGGAGCTAGGCATCTCGCCCCACACCGCCGCCAGCTACCTGAAGGTTGTGTACCAGAAGCTGCAGATCAACTGCCGCGCGGAAGCCGCTATCAAGGCGATGGACATGGGGCTGCTGGACGGGCGTCAGTAACGGTGTTGCTGCCCGGCGACCACCCGCGCTGATAAGCCTGGCCGCGCAGGAGCATGGCCTTGAGTAGCCCTACTTCCGATTACCCTCCTCCATCAACTCTCTCACCGGGCGAATCTCTACGCTGCCGTAGCGCGCAGGAGGAATCTTCTGCGCCAGCCGGATGGCTTCGTTGCAGTCGCGCGCCTCCAGCATGTAAAAGCCCGCCAACTGCTCCTTGGTCTCGGCAAAGGGACCATCGGTGATCATGGGGCCGCCATCACGTACCCGCACAGTGGTAGCCGTCTCGGTCGACAACAGCGGTGCGCCTTCAAGAAAGTGCCCGCTGGCCTGCAAGTCCGCGACACAGGCAATACACTCACGATTCAACGCATCCCATTCGTCCTGCGACAGCTGCTGCATTTTCTGTTCGTCGTAGTAGACCAGACACAGATATTTCATGCGTTTTCTCCATCCGCGGGCGCTGCACCATAGAAGGCAGCCTCAAGGGCAGCCAGATCCAGTTTGCGCATGCTGAACATCGCCTGACGCGCGTGCTGCACTGCGGCCTTGTCATCCGAGCCCTGCAGCTCGATAAACCGGCGCGGCACTATTTGCCATGAAACACCGAAGCGGTCTTTCAGCCAGCCACACTGACTTTCGCACCCACCATCGGCCGTCAGCGCTGCCCAGAGCCGGTCTGTCTCCTCCTGGCTGTCGGTCAGTACCGAGATGGACGCCGCTTCCGAGTGTACAAAATGCGGGCCTCCGTTGAGCGCCTGATAGGGCGACCCGCCGAGGGTAAACTCGACCAGCAGGGGCGGCGCGTCGATCGCATCGCGCATTCGGCTGTGAATGCGCGAGCCTGGGATGAGTGAGGTATAGAACTCAGCGGCCTGCTCTGCCTGGTCATCAAACCAGAGGCAGGTTGCCACGCTGACCCTGGTTGTGGTTCCGCTTTGCATGTCACCTCCTAGGATATTCAAGACTGCGCTGGTCTGGTTCCGATCAGCGAAAAAAGCGCGCCCTGTGGGTCAATGCCAATCACGATAAAGTCGCCACCCGGAATCTCCTCCGGCCCCATGACCAGCGTACCGCCAGAGGTACCGATAGCCTCAACGGCCAGATCGATATTCGCCACACGAAAATAGTAGCTCCACAATGAGCCGGGCCGTTCATCCGGTTTTGGCATGACGGCGCCAATCAGGCCGTTGTGCCGAATGAACTCATAGTTCCCCTGAGCCCCCATTGGCAGCTCGCCATCCTTGGTCCAGCCGAACTCGGCAAAATAAAAATTTTTGGCCGCCTCCGGGTCCGTGGTGGCCAGTTCATTCCAGGCGCAGTGACCAACCCGCGGCCGATCCGCTGCGAATGCCGCGCTGGGACTCTCATGAATGCCGCGCATCAGATAGAAGGGTGCGCCCTGCGGGTCGGTCACCAGGGCAATTCGCCCGACGTCCGCAATATCCGTCGCCGGCATGGACACCGCCCCGCCGGCGGCGACAATGCGGTTCACGCTGGCATCGACATCGTCCACAGCGATGTAACCAAGCCACACCGGTTGCGCGCCGCACACTTGCATCTCGTCCGACAGCTGCGCCAAGGCCCCAACCGGGACCCGTTCGCCATTTTCGTCATCGGTGGCGTGAACTATGCGGTAGTCCATACCGGGCGTAAGGCTGTCCGCAATATCCCAACCAATCACTGCGCTGTAGAACGCCTGTGCGCCGTCAGCATCAGGGGTACAGAGTTCGTACCAGATAAATTCACCGTGCTTATTGATCATCCTTTGACTCCTGCGCGCTCTATGCGGGGTTGTGCAGCTGGACGACGGGAACAAAGCCGCCATAAATCATACGCTTACCATCAAAGGGCATAGGGTTTGTCTCAGGATCCAGACGCGGATCGCCCATCTCCGGGGACATCATTCTGGCCAGCGCTGCATCGCGGGTTGCCTTGTCCGGCCATTCGACCCAGGAAAACACCACCGCCTCGTCCTCCGTGGCCTGCACGGCACGACGAAAGTCCGTCAGGGTGCCGTCCGGCACATCATCTTCCCAGCACTCCAGCACCCGCGTGGCGCCCCACTCGATAAATACCGGGTCAGCCACGCCGGCGTGATGAACAAACTTCTCGCGATTCTCCCGGGGTACCGCAATGACAAAACCGTCGATATAGCTCATGGCATCTTTCTCCTTTGAAATAGAGGCTTGCCAACACTAGTCGTACGAACACGGGGCAATTCGACACACTGAAGAAAATTTTTAATCCAGTTCGGCCATACGCCGCACAAGGAAGCGTCGCTCGGTCTGTTGCTGGGTGAGGTCGAGGGCCTGCTGGTAGGCGATAAGAGCGAGATCGCGCTGACCGGCGCGTCGATGCAGGTCGGCCCTCGCTGCCGGCAGCAGGTAGTAACTGCCCAGCGCGCCGTCACGCTCCAGGCGCTCTATCAGTTCCAGCCCAACGCCAGGCCCGTCGCGCATGGCAATGGCCACCGCGCGGTTCAGCTCGACTATCGGTGAGGGCTGCATCTGCAGCAGCAGGTTGTAGAGGCCGACAATCTCGGCCCAGTCGGTGTCATCTGCGCTTGGCGCCTGGGCGTGCAACGCCGCGATGGCCGCCTGCACAGCAAAGGGTCCTGGGGCACGCCCGGTCAGCGCCAGCGTGACCAGGCGCGCCCCTTCTTGAATTTGCGCCTGGTCCCACACACTGCGGTCTTGTTCATCAAGCGGTACCAGGTCGCCATCGCTGTTGACCCGCCCGGCTTGCCTGGCGTCGTGCAGCATCATCAATGCCAGCAGCCCGGTTACCTCGGGCGCTGGCAGCAACTCGTGCAACAAGCGCCCCAACCGCAGCGCCTCGGCCGATAGCTCACGGCGCATAAGCTGTTCCCCACTGGAGGCCGAATAGCCTTCGTTGAACACCAGATAGATCACCTGCAACACACCAGAAAGGCGCGATGCCAGGTCCGCCGGGCCAGGGACCTCATAGGGGATAGCAGCGTCGCGAATCTTGTTCTTTGCGCGCACAATGCGCTGTGCCAAGGTTGGCACCGGCACCAGAAAGGCTGCAGCAATGGCCTCAGTCGTCAGCCCGCACACCTCACGCAGGGTCAGTGCCACCTGCGCCTCGGGCGACAGGGCCGGGTGGCAGCAGATGAAGATGAGTCGCAGGCGATCATCCCCAACCACGCTCGGGGCCTCCCAGTCCGCATCCTGATCGTCCAGAGTCTCCACCAGTCGCTGCAGCGAGGCATCCCGCCGCCCGCGCTTGCGCAACTGGTCGATCGCCTTGAAACGGCCGGTGGACACCAGCCAGGCGCGCGGATTCTCGGGAATGCCCCGCGCAGGCCAGTGCTTCACAGCCTCCAAAAAGGCCTCCTGCAGCGCCTCTTCCGCCAGATCGAAATTACCATTGAGCAAGCGCAGCAAGGTGGCCAACACGCGGCGGGACTCCCGACGATAAACCGCCTCGATATCCGCCTGGATGCTCTCCATGTCATTACCCTTCATTATTAGCAACCTGCAACCGGGCCCCAGTATGGACCAGGATCAGCGCTACCGCCGCCGCATCAGGGCACGCCAGATCAACTGACAGGCAAGTCAGGTCCCGCCCGAGAATTCTCTCCCGACTCCCCCTGCAGGGCGCTGCAACGCCGTGGTAACCTTGCGCCTCACCGGCAACGGCGCCCCGCAAAGGCGCGCCCTCATCCGCAGCGCAAGTCGAGTTATTGATGAAAAAGAGCAAACCCGAAGCCACCGCCCATACCCCGATGATGCAGCAATATTTCAGCATCAAGCAGCAGCACCCCGAGCAGCTGCTGTTCTATCGCATGGGTGATTTTTACGAGCTCTTTTATGACGACGCCAAAAAAGCTGCGCGCCTGCTCGACATTACCCTGACCGCACGCGGCCAATCCGGCGGCCAGCCGATTCCCATGGCCGGCATCCCCTATCACTCAGCCGAGGGTTACCTCGCGCGTCTGGTGAAGCTCGGCGAATCGGTCGTCATCTGCGAACAGGTGGGCGACCCGGCCACCAGCAAAGGGCCGGTCGAGCGTCAGGTCGCGCGCATCATTACCCCTGGCACGGTCAGCGACGAGGCCCTGCTGGACGAGCGTCGCGACAACCTGCTGGCAGCACTGGTCGGCGCTGAAAAGGGCTTTGGGCTAGCCACACTGGACATCAACAGTGGCCGCTTTGTGGTCATGGAGTTGCGCGGCTGGGAGACTCTGCTCGGCGAGCTGGAGCGCCTGGCCCCCGCCGAACTGCTGATCCCGGATGACTGGGAGAGCAACACCCCGATTGAACGTCGCCGCGCCGTGCGGCGCCGGGCGCCCTGGGAGTTTGATCAGGACAGCGCTTTCAAGAGCCTGACCCAGCAATTTGGCACCAAGGATCTGGTCGGCTTTGGCTGCAACGATCTGCGCCTGGGCTTGGGCGCCGCCGGCGCTCTGCTCAGCTACGCCAAGGAAACCCAGCGCACCGCCCTGCCGCACATTCGCAGCATCAGCCACGAGCGCTTTGAAGACAGCGTGATCATCGACAGCGCCAGCCGTCGCAATCTGGAAATCGACCAGAATCTGTCCGGTGGCCGCGACAATACCCTGCTCGACGTGCTCGACCACACCGCCACCGCCATGGGCAGCCGTTTGATGGCACGCTGGCTGAACCGCCCACTGCGCGGCATGCAGGTGCTCGGCGCCCGCCAGGACAGTATCAGCACCCTGCTGGATCAGCAGTTCTATCTAGACCTGCAGCCTCAGCTCAAAGGCATTGGCGATATCGAACGTATTCTGGCCCGCGTGGCCCTGCGCTCCGCCCGCCCCCGTGACCTGGCGCGCCTGCGCGATGCACTGGCCGCCCTGCCCGCGCTGCAGGACTGCCTGCAACCGGTTGAAGCACCGCACCTGCGTGCCCTTGCCGAGCAGGTCAGCACCTACCCCGACCTGGCCGAGCTGCTGGCCAACGCGGTGATCGACAACCCGCCGGCGGTGCTGCGCGACGGCGGCGTGATCAAAGCCGGCTTCGACGACGAGCTGGATGAGCTGCAGAACATCAGCGAAAACGCCGGCCAGTACCTGATCGACCTGGAAACCCGCGAGCGCGAACGCACCGGCCTCAATACCCTCAAGGTCGGCTATAACCGGGTCCACGGCTACTACATCGAGCTGTCACGCAGCCAATCGGATCAGGCGCCGGTCGACTACATCCGCCGCCAGACCCTCAAGGGTGCCGAGCGCTTTATTACCCCTGAGCTGAAAGCCTTTGAAGACAAAGCCCTGTCAGCGCGCAGCCGCGCACTGGCGCGCGAGAAGCAACTGTACGACGAACTGCTCGACCGCCTGAATGAAGACCTGGCCGCCCTACAAACCAGCGCCGCCAGCCTGGCCGAAATCGATGTGCTCTGTACCCTGGCCGAACGCGCCGGCACGCTGGATTACTGCCGCCCGCAGTTTATCGCGGGCAGCCAGCTGCAGATCACCCAGGGCCGCCACCCGGTGGTGGAACAGGTACTGGAGACACCCTTCGTCGCCAACGACCTGGCACTGGACCCAGACACCCGCATGCTGATCATTACCGGGCCGAACATGGGCGGTAAATCGACCTATATGCGCCAGACGGCGCTGATCACCCTGCTGGCGCATATCGGCAGCTTTGTACCAGCCGCAGCCGTGGAGCTGTCTTGCGTGGACCGTATCTTTACCCGTATCGGCTCAAGCGATGACCTGGCCGGCGGCCGCTCGACCTTTATGGTCGAGATGAGCGAGACCGCCAATATTCTCAACAACGCCACCGACCAAAGCCTGGTGCTGATGGACGAAGTGGGCCGTGGCACTAGCACCTTCGACGGCCTGTCGCTGGCCTGGTCCGCCGCTGAATACCTGGCGCGGGCACGCGCCTTTACCCTGTTCGCCACCCACTACTTTGAGCTAACCGGCATGGCCGACAGTGACCCAGGCGTCGTGAACGTGCACCTGAATGCCACCGAACACAACGAGCGCATCGTGTTCCTGCACAACGTGCAACCCGGCCCGGCCAGCCAGAGTTATGGCCTGCAGGTAGCCCAGCTGGCCGGCGTTCCCCGCCCGGTCATTGAGCGCGCACGCGAGCACCTGGCCCAGCTGGAGCAGCAGAGTCTCGAACAGAGCAACCGCCCGGCGAGCGCGCAGCAGCCGTTCCAGAGCGACCTGTTTGCCAGTGCGGCACACCCCCTGGTGGAGCAACTGCAAGACATCGACATCGATGATCTAAGCCCACGCCAGGCACTCGATCTGCTATACCAGCTGAAACGGGAATGGGCCTAATCAAGCGACAAATGATACTTATTTGCATTAAACAGGAGAGATCATGCGTTTATCAGCACAAAAAAGCGCTGAACCCTATACCCTCTAAAAAAAACTGATAGACTACGCGCCAGCTTTTTCTCGCCTAATACGATGGAGACCTGACCATGACCTTTGTTGTTACCGACAACTGCATCAAGTGCAAGTACACCGATTGCGTTGAGGTCTGCCCGGTCGATTGCTTCTACGAAGGCCCGAACTTCCTGGTTATCCACCCGGACGAGTGCATCGACTGCGCCCTGTGTGAGCCAGAGTGCCCGGCCAGCGCGATCTTCTCCGAGGACGAGATCCCCGAAGGTATGGATGAGTACATCGAGCTGAACGCCGACCTGGCCGAAGTCTGGCCGAACATCACCGAGAAGAAAGACTCCCTGCCCGACGCCGAAGAGTGGGATGGCGTACCGGACAAGCTGCAATACCTGGAGCGCTAAGCAGGTCACCTGCATGCCCCTCGAAAACCGGCTCTTGCAGCCGGTTTTTTTATGCGCCTCAGGCAGGTTTTAGGCACATCGTGCAGGTGCGCCTTACCACGTTTGCGCGGTCGGGTACTGCTGTGTTGTTTGGCGCAGAAGGTAGTCAGGGTGCGGGAGTATCACGCGCAGACACGCCTTTGCGTTTGATCCGGCCAGCACCGATCTGGCTTGCAGTGCGGCCGAAAGGCAGCAAATTTCAGGCAAAAAAAAGGGGCCGGTAAACCGGCCCACTCTTTAGTCCTTTCATGCTTTCCATGTCCAGCCATCCTGGCTTCATCGTCCTGAAAATCCCTAGCTCAAGCTCCCTGCCGAGCAGCGCTATCCGTCGCGCTTGGGTAGATAATAAGCTTTTCAGGACTGAGCGCAAGCCTCGAATGACATTCATTCTCGTGCCTGGGTAAAATAAAAATCTTTTAAATTCATACACTTAAAATAAAATCACATGAAAAATCACCGCTGACCCACGCTTCTTGGTGGCAAAGGCGTACACGGCTTGTAGGAAATGTCTTACAAAGAACTGTCTAGTAAAACATTACCAGCAAGGAGGAGCGCTGAATTGCCCTAGCACAGCAGCGCTCGGCAACCCGACTCCCGCAATCAATCGCACGAGCATGGGCCGTATACCGGATAACGACGGCACAACGTCACCACTTGCTCCCGCACCCGGTCACGCACTGCTGTCAGTTCGTCTACACCGGTTGCCATTGCATCCAGCACGTCGCACAACCAACCCGCCACCTGTTCGCACTCGACGATCCCAAAGCCACGCGTAGTCAAGGCTGGCGTACCAATGCGTATGCCTGAGGTGACGAAAGGTGAGCGCGGATCATTGGGCACCGAGTTCTTGTTCGTCGTGATGTAGGCATCCGCCAGGGCCGCATCAGCCTCCTTGCCGGTGTAAGGCCTGGCGGCAAGATCGATGAGCATCAGGTGGTTGTCGGTGCCGCCCGAGACGATCTTGTAGCCACGCTGCTGAAGCACGGCCGCCATCGCCCGGGCGTTGGCAACCACCTGGCGCTGGTAGGTCTTGAACTCCGGCCGCAGCGCCTCCTTGAAGGCGATGGCTTTGGCGGCGATGACATGCATCAGCGGGCCGCCCTGGGTGCCCGGGAACACAGCAGAATCGAGCTTCTTGTAAAAGTCATCACCCTGACCTTTGGCCAGAATGATGCCGCCGCGTGGGCCGCGCAGCGTCTTGTGGGTGGTGCTGGTGACGACATGGGCATAGGGCAGCGGATTGGGGTACTCCCCCGCCGCAACCAGTCCAGCCACGTGAGCCATGTCCACCCAGAAGATGGCGCCCACCTTGTCGGCGATCGAGCGCATGCGTGCCCAGTCTTTGTAACGCGAGTAGGCGGAGAACCCGCCTATCAGCATCTTGGGCCGGGTTTCCAGAGCGATGCGTTCCATCTCGTCGTAGTCGATCAGCCCGGTCTCCGGGTTGAGCCCGTAAGGCACGATCTTGTAAAGGCGACCCGAGAAGTTGGACGGATTGCCGTGGGTAAGATGGCCACCCTGGGCCAGATTCATACCCATCACCGTATCGCCGGGATTGGTTAGCGCCAGAAATACGGCCGCGTTGGCCTGGGCACCGGCATGGGGCTGGACGTTGGCATAATCGCAGTCAAACAGCCTCTTGAGCCGTTCGATAGCAAGGCGCTCAGCAACGTCCACATGCTCGCAGCCGCTGTAATAGCGCTTACCGGGGTAGCCCTCAGCGTACTTGTTGGTGAATACCGAGTTCTGCATGGCCATCACGAGCGGGCTAGCGTAGTTCTCTGACGCAATCAGCTCGATGTGGTCTTGCTGCCGGCGTTCTTCTTGCTTAACCGCATCGGCCAGCTCTGGGTCAAAGTCGCTGAGCGCCAGGGAGGTGTCGTACATGGGGTTGTTCCTTTCTCTGAAATTCGGGATTGGCCTATTCAGGACGGCGAGCGTCATTCAGCTCAACTACGCCCACCGTCACTTGCGGGTTCACTTCGCAAATCAGGTCGCGGGCTCCAGCTCTGCGCTAGGTTGAACTTTCATCACACCCACCTCCGTCCCCATCGACAGCAGGCGGGTAAGACGCAGCACAATGTCGTCGATTTGCTCGTCAGTGCAGGTAAGCGGCGGCAATAGCCGAATGACGGTATCTCGGGTCACCGTAATAAGCAGCTGCTGCTCGGACAGCGCGCGTCCCACCAGCTCCTTGCAGGGCCGATCCAGCTCGATTCCTACCATCAGTCCCTGACCACGGATGGCAGTGACATGCGGATGAGCGCCCAGCGCCTGCTGCAACCCCGCGAGCAAACGAGCACCCTGCACCGCAGCCCGTTCCGCCAGCCGCTCTCGCGCCATGATGTCGAGCACGGTAAAGGCCACCCTGCAGGCCAGCGGATTACCGCCGAAAGTCGAACCGTGCAGACCGGGAGAAAACAGATCAGCCGCCGCACCGCGCGCCAGGCAGGCGCCGATAGGAAACCCGTTACCCAGGGCCTTTGCCAGCGTTATGACGTCCGGCTCGATGTCCGCTATCTGATAGCCGAACCAGGCGCCTGTGCGGCCCAGGCCGGTTTGAATCTCATCCAGCATCAACAGCCAGCCATGCTGGTCACAGAGTGAGCGCAGCTCGCGTAAGTAGTCAGCACTGGCCACCCGAATGCCGCCTTCACCCTGCACCGGCTCGATCAGCACCGCGACAATGTCCGGGCAGTGTTCGGCCGCCTCGCGTGCTGCACAAATGTCGTTGTAGGGGACCCGCAGAAAGCCCTCGGGTAGCGGCCCGAAGCCCTGCTGGTTAGCCGGATTGTCTGTGGCGGCGAGTGTCGCCAGGGTGCGGCCATGGAAGGCATTTCCCATGACCAGTATCTGCGGCTGCAGGACCTGTTTACGATGGGCGTGCAGCCGGGCCAGCTTGATAGCCGTCTCGTTGGCTTCGGCGCCCGAGTTGCAGAAAAAGGCGCTTTGCATCCCGGTCAACGCGCACAGTCGTTCTCCCAGCCGCTCCTGCCAGTCGATGCCAAACACGTTGGAGGTGTGAAGCAGTGTCTTTGCCTGATCGGCGATGACAGCAGCAATCTCCGGATGAGCGTGACCAAGGCTGGTGACCGCGACACCGGCAATCGCATCCAGGTACTCAACACCCTGTTCATCCCAGAGCTGCGCGCCGTTACCACGCACGAAGGAGACCGGTTGACGAGCATAGGCGCGCATCAGATGGGAAGTGACTGCTTGCATGGAAAAATCCTGTAGGTAAATTTGCTGACTGACGCATGATCCACCGCCCTGCCGGCATTGCATCGGCCAGTCAGGGGCAGCAGCAATTCAGCGCATTGCGCCTGCTGGGTACGCTGCAACACGCTAACGACGTGGCGGCACGCGCGGGTGGCCGCCTCCGACAGATCGACACCATTGATCCAATGCCCGACCAAGCTGGCACAGAACAGGTCGCCAGTGCCCTTGGGGGTCGCAGTGAGGCGCGGATGCGCGATAACTTCAGCCTGGGTGCGGGTGACGAGCACGACCTGCATTTCGTCAGCGGCCCAGGTATCAGGTGCCGCACTGGTGACGGCAACCCATTGCGTGCGTCCGGTCAGCAAGGTGCGGGCGGCGGCAACCACGCTTTCAACATCATTCACCGGCCGCCCGGTCAGGCGCCCCAGCTCGAATCCGTTGGGCGTCAAGCCCTCGGCCAGCGGCAGCAGATCCCGGCGATACGCATCCACAAGACCCGGATCGACATAGATGCCGTGATCGGTATCGCCCAGCACCGGATCAATCACGACGCGCAAATCGGTCTGCTGCCGCTGCCGCGCCCGAATCCAGGGCGCCAGCGCATCAACCTGCCGGGCGTTACCAAGATAGCCGACCAGAATACCGCGCAAGGCGTGCAGCGCACCGCGAGCCGACAGGTCATTCAGGTAGCCACCGAACCACTCAAGGGGCAGCGCGCCACCGTGCATTGTCGGGTAATACGGCGTATTGCTGAACATAACGGTAGGAACCGCAGCCACCGACAATGCCAGCGCTTCGAGCGTCGGCACGGCAACATTGTTACCAACCCGGCCATACACAACCTGTGACTGCACCGACACCACATCGACAGGCAAAGCTTGAACTGAGCAGGGCAAAGACAGAGAGGCGGTCATGGTGACATCCCCCCTGATGGCGCTGCTTCAACCTCATCCAGCCAAGCTGCAAACGCCGCCCGTGCGGCCTGCGGCAGATCGGACTGCAACGCCTGCGCCTCGGCACGCAGAGCACACGGATCGATGCCAGCGAGTGCCAGTTCGCACGCATGGCCGACCAGCCAGCGCTCAATACGCCGGGGGTCCGCCTCCAGGTGGCATTGCAGGGCCAGTACGTGGTTACCCACCCTGAAAGCCTGGTTGGCACAGATGGCTGTTCCCGCCAACCGCGTGGCGCCGGCAGGCATGTCGAAGCGATCACCGTGCCAGTGCAGCACCGGCACATCGCCCAGCGCTGCCAGCGGCGAAGCGTTCCCCTCCGCGGTGAGCGTCAATGGCGCGAAGCCGATTTCCTTGCCCCCCATGCCGCTGACACTGGCGCCCAAAGCGCGTGCAATCAACTGAGCACCCAGACAAATGCCCAGCAGTGGGCGCTTACTCTCCAGGCGGTGCCTGATCACCGCCAACTCATCAGTAATGAAAGGATAGGCGGGATCATCAAAGGCGCCGATGGGGCCACCCAGCAGCACCAGCAAGTCGGCCGATAGCGTATCGGCCGCATACAGACTATCTACGGTGGCATCCAGATAACGCACGGTATAGCCACGAGCCTGCAGCAGCGGCTCCAGCGTTCCGAGGTCTTCAAAAGCCAGATGGCGGATGGCAATGGCGGTTTTCATGTTTTCGGTTCCTTTGTGCTGGGTTCACCGGGCCAGTAATAGCTATCCGGCATTGGACGGGCGCCAAAGATGGCCTGGCCGACGCGCACCACGGTGGCGCCTTCCTCAATAGCAATTTCGAAGTCACCCGACATGCCCATTGAAAGCTCATCCAGCACCATGCCTGGCGGCGCGTCCTGACGCAGGCGATCACGCAGCTCTCGCAGCCGCACAAAGCACTGACGCACCCGTTCGGCATCGCTGGAGAACAGCGCCAGCGTCATCAGTCCACGGACCCGCAAGGTCGTGAATGCCGGTAGCGCCTGCAGGAAGGCCGGTACTGCGTCGGGGCTGAGTCCGTACTTGCTGGACTCTCCCGAAGTATTGACCTGCACAAACACGTTCAACGTGCGGCCTTCCAGCTGCAGGCGATGATCCAGCGCGGCAGCGACACGCACACTGTCCAGCGCCTGAAACTCGGTCGCGAAACGTGCGACCAGTTTGGCCTTGTTGGTCTGCAGATGGCCGATGACCGACCAGCGCAGATCGGTCAAATCCTGCATCGCCGTCCATTTGCGGTACGCCTCCTGTGGCTTGTTTTCACCCAGCATCCTGCAGCCTGCAGCATGGGCTAACCGTAAACGTGTTTCGGGCTTGGTCTTGCTGACGGGTAGCAGGCGCACCGTTGCCGGGTCTCGGCCAACGCGCTGGCAAGCGGCAACGATCCGCGCCTGCACCGCAGCCAGATTGCGGCGAACCTCCTCAACCGTTGTAGCTTCGGGGTAGCGACCGTGTTGATCGTGGCTGGTTGGGGTCTCGGATACCATACTCATCAGCGTGTGCTCCCTTCAGTCGATGCCGGCGCGACAGTCGATGCCGCTGTCCGCTGGGGTAGCCGGCCGTGCAGCAGCGCATACGCCGCCAGCCCGATCACCAGCCCCCAGAAAGCACCACCAATACCCAGCAGGTTGATGTTGCCGGCCGCAGCCAGAAAAGTGATCAACGAGGCTTCGCGGGTCTTGGTATCAGCCATCGCGCTGGCAAGACTGCCACCGATGGTGCCGAGCAACGCCAAGCCTGCCAGCGTGGTGATGAAGGTCGCCGGAAACGCCATGAAAACCGCAGCCAATGTGACCCCGAACACGCCGACCAGGATATAAAACACGCCCGCAGCGATACCGGAGATCCAGCGCTTGGATGGCTCTGCGTGTGACTCTTGGCCGGTACAGATGGCGGCCGTGATCGCAGCGATGTTAAAGGCGTGCGAGCCGAATGGCGCCATCAGCAACGAACCCAGCCCGGTGATCATCACAATAGGGTTGGCACTGGTTTTAAAACCGTCGTTACGCAATACCAGCATGCCTGGCATGTACTGTCCGGTCAGGGTGATCAGGAACAGCGGCAGCGCCACGCTCAATAGCGCATTGAGGGAGAAGACCGGCATGGTGAAAACCGGTGTCGCCAGTTCCAGCCTCAGCTCCGACAGGTCGACGCGATCCTGAACCAGCAGAAAGCCAAGCCCTAGCAGCAGAATGCCGACCACCGCATAGCGCGCCGAGAACCGCTTGAACACCAGGTAAGCAACGATCAGCCCCCCAGCCAGCAGCGGGTCGATGCTCATTCCACCGAACGCCCCGATACCGAACTGGAGCAGGATGCCGGCCAGCAAGCCGGCAGCCACGCCCGGCGGGATCAAACGGATAACCCGCTCGAACCAGCCCGACAACCCCAGCACCACAAAAGCCGCAGCCGAAACAAGGTAAGCACCCACAGCTTCGGCATAGGACGTAGTCGCCAGCGCCGTGACCAGGAAAGCGGCTGCCGGGGTGGACCAGGCGGTGATGACCGGCTCACGGGAAGCCCAGCTCAGGAGGATCCCCGTCACGCCCACACCAATGGAAATCGACCACACCCAGGAGGCGGTCAACTCAGGGCCAAGCCCCGCTACCTTGGCGGCCTGGAACACCAGGATGAAGGTACCGCCGTAGTTGACGATAACCGAGATCAGACCTGCCAGAACAGGATGGAGCAAGTCGCTCCCGCGAACAGAGGAAGGTGCAGAGACAGATGACATGGCCTGATGTTGGCTCCTGAAACATGACTGGGCGGGTTGTGAAATATATTTATACCCTTAAAATGGCCTGGTTATACCAGCCAATTCTGCACAGAGGATCAGACCAATTGTTCAGGCATGCCCAACTTGAATCAGTCAAAGCCTGGATCAGTGATCCGGCGCATGCCGCCCTGCCGCTGCATGCACGTGTGCAGCGGGCCATTCGTCAACTGATCCTTGATGGCGTGCTCGATGTGGGCAGACCGCTGCCCGCGACACGTGCGCTGGCAAAGTCTTTGGGGGTGTCCCGCGACACGGTTGAGTCAGCCTACAGCCAGCTGCACGCGGAGGGCTTCATCGAACGGCGGGTGGGTAGCGGCAGCTTTGTCTCAGAGCGTGCGCAACGCCTGCAAGGCCTCGGCAATACAGCACGCCCCAGAACACAGCACGAGACAACACGTCTCAGCCAGCGTGGGAGCGCCCTATTTCAGGGTGGTGGCGTACGCGACTTTCTGCTGCCACGTGCCTTTGCGCCGGGTGTCCCCGAGACACGCAGTTTTCCACTGCAGACCTGGGAGCGGCTGGAGCGACAGGTGTTGAAGGATTACGGCACGCAGGCATTGCTGCATAGCCCGCCACAGGGCATGGAGTCACTGCGGCGCGCCATCGCCAACTACGTCAATCTTGAACGTGGGGCACGCGCCACGCCTGAACGCGTACTGGTGCTGACCAGCTCCCAGCAAGCCTTGACCCTGTGCGCCCAGGTATTACTCGACGCTGGTGACCGGATTTTTATCGAAGATCCGGCGTATCACGGGGCACGCAAGGCATTCGATGCTGCCGGCCTGGAGTGCGTGCCCATCCCTGTGGACTCGGACGGACTGCGCGTGGACCAACTGCTCGAGTCAACACAGGCAGCCAATGGGGCGGCGAAGGCGGTGTTCCTTACGCCATCGCATCAGTTCCCTAGCGGAGCGACACTGGCCCTGGATCGGCGGCTGGCAGTCATCGACTGGGCCAGCCAGCAGCAAGGCTGGATCATCGAGGACGATTACGACAGCGAGTTTCACTACGCCGGCAAGCCTACCGCCTGCGTACAGGGGCTTGATCCGCACGATCGCACTATCTACATCGGCACCTTCACCAAATCGCTGTTTCCCGGGCTGCGCATCGGCTACATGGTGTTGCCTCCCGCATTGGTCGCCCCCATGACCGTGGCCCGCACCCTGCTTGACGGACACAGCGCACCGATTCCGCAACTCACGCTGGCACGCTTTATCGACGACGGTCACTTCGGCGCACATGTGCGAACCATGCGATCCATCTATGCCAAGCGACGCGATGTACTGGCCCAGTTGATAACAGAGCACCTGGCTGACTATCTGGAACCACGCGTGCCCGCAGGTGGCATGCAGATGCCCTGCCTGTTCACCCGTGACCTCCCCGAACATGAGGCAGTGGAATCTGCGCGCCGGGCCGGCATCGACCTGCTGGGACTAGCAGCCCTGCACGCATCGAGCAGGCACCAGGCGGGTTTCCTGATGGGGTTCGCCGCTCATGCGCCCCATGAACTGGAAGCGGCAGTCAAAAAACTTGCAACCGTACTGGATACGCTCTGCGGCTGATCCCCGGCAGGGGAATAACGAGGGACTGAAATGAAGTCGTCACCCAATCTGTTATTGGGGCAGGTATCCATCGCCCATCTGGTCAGCCATCTGCACATCATGGCACTCCCCGCGCTGCTGCCGCTGCTACCTGACACCATGCAAGTCGGCTTTGTCGAGCTGGGCTTTGCGATCGGTCTGTTCAATATCGTTTCTGCGCTGGTACAGGTGCCGCTCGGCTATCTGGTTGATCGGCTGGGAGCCCGGCGGATGCTGATGGCCGCACTCCTGCTGGGGGCGTTCAGCTTCGGACTGGTCGCCGTATTCCCCAGCTACCCATCTCTGCTCGTCGCCATGACCCTTGCTGGCCTGGCCAACGGGGTCTACCACCCGGCCGATTACTCGCTTTTGTCACGCGGTCTGCCTATCGACAAAATGGGCAGAGCCTTCTCAATTCATACCTTCGCAGGTTTTCTGGGTGGGGCTCTGGCACCGCCGGTCATGGTTGGCGTTGCACTGCTTCTGGCACCCCGCTGGTCCTTTGCCGTTGCCGCACTGGCCGGGCTGGCTGCCTGGGGTGTGATGATCAGCAGCACACCGACAACAAACCACCATCGCGATGCCATTGCCGGTGGATCGCACAACGCCGGGACCCGCCCGGTGTCCACATCAGTAATGACGCTGGCAGTCCTGACGTTGCTGTTCACTCTGCTCAGCCTGAGCACAGGCGCTATCGAGAAGTTTTCGGTATCAGCGCTGGTACAGGGCTTTGACGTGACATTGCCGGCAGCCAACCTGGCACTGACAGTCTTTCTGTTTGCCAGCGCCTTTGGCGTGCTGGCCGGTGGTGTGCTGGCGGATCGCACCAGCCGGCATGGCTATGTCGCGGCGGGGGCCTTTGCGCTGGCGGCATTGATCGTCGTCCTGATTATCCAGGTAGCGCTACCCCCCATTGCCCTGACGATCGCCTTGGGGGCGACGGGGTTCCTGACCGGAATGGTGGCCCCTTCGCGTGACATGCTGGTGCGGGCAGCATCGCCGGCGGGTGCCGAGGGCAAGACCTTCGGCATCGTCTCCACCGGCTTCAACCTGGGTGGCGTCATCGGCCCGATCCTGTTCGGCCTCTTGCTGGATCGCGGGCTGGCCACCGGCGTGCTTTGGGCGGCCGTCGGCTTCATGCTAACGACCACCGCAGTGGTTCTGCTTCAGGAGAGACACCAGCGCAGCAGGTCCGCCTTGGCGGGTTAAGCAATGGCTGATGTGAATGAAGAGCGACTTCGCGCCTACGTTTGACCAGCAGCGTCCGACTGTGGAGCGCTAGCCAGACCCTTTTCGCCTTCCTGTCCGGGCCTGCGGGGCTGTTTTTTTCATACACCCAACGCGAGGGCGCGCTTTTGACGCATAAAAAAACCCGGCTCTTTCGAGCCGGGTTTCGGGTTTGCCAGGAGGCTGATTACATCATGCCGCCCATGCCACCCATGCCACCCATGCCGCCCATGTCAGGCATAGCCGGCTTCTCTTCCGGCAGCTCAGCGATCATGGCTTCGGTGGTGATCATCAGGCTGGCTACGGACGCAGCAGCCTGCAGCGCGCTGCGGGTGACCTTGGCCGGGTCCAGAATACCCATGGCGATCATGTCGCCGTATTCGCCGGTAGCAGCGTTGTAGCCGAAGTTGCCTTCGCCACCGCGCACCTTCTCCAGCACCACAGCGGCTTCTTCACCGGCGTTGGCAACAATCTGACGCAGCGGCGCTTCAACAGCGCGGCGCAGCAGCTTGATACCCACGTTCTGGTCTTCGTTGTCGCCAGTCAGACCGTCGATGGCAGCCAGGGTACGAACCAGGGCAACACCACCGCCAGGAACCACGCCCTCTTCTACCGCAGCGCGAGTAGCATGCAGCGCGTCTTCTACACGGTGCTTCTTCTCTTTCATTTCCACTTCGGTAGCAGCGCCAACCTTGATCACGGCAACGCCGCCAGCCAGCTTGGCCAGACGCTCTTGCAGCTTCTCTCGGTCGTAGTCGGAAGAAGTGTCTTCAACCTGCTTGCGGATCTGGTTAACGCGAGCTTCGATATCAGCCTTGGCGCCAGCGCCGTCAACAACAGTGGAGTTGTCTTTGTTGATCTGCACGCTCTTGGCTTGACCCAGGTGCTCCAGGGTAGTGGTTTCCAGGCTCAGGCCCACTTCTTCGCTGATCACGGTACCACCGGTCAGGATGGCGATGTCCTGCAGCATGGCCTTGCGACGGTCGCCGAAGCCCGGTGCCTTCACAGCAGCAACCTTGACGATGCCGCGCATGTTGTTGACAACCAGAGTCGCCAGCGCTTCGCCTTCGACGTCCTCAGCAACGATCATCAGCGGACGACCAGCCTTGGCAACGGCTTCCAGAACCGGCAGCAGCTCGCGGATGTTGGAGATTTTCTTGTCGACCAGCAGGATGTACGGGTTGTCCAGGTCAGCGGACATGGTTTCCGGCTTGTTGACGAAATAGGGAGACAGGTAGCCACGGTCAAACTGCATGCCTTCTACGACAGACAGCTCGTTTTCCAGACCGGAACCTTCTTCAACGGTGATGACGCCTTCTTTACCGACGCGGTCCATGGCTTCAGCGATGATGCTGCCGACGGACTCGTCAGAGTTGGCGGAGATGGTGCCTACCTGAGCGATGGCCTTGGAGTCGGCGCAGGGCTTGGCCAGGTTTTTCAGCTCGGCAACGATGCCGGCGGTGGCTTTGTCGATACCGCGCTTGAGATCCATCGGGTTCATGCCGGCAGCAACGGCCTTCAGACCTTCGGTGACGATGGCTTGAGCCAGTACGGTGGCAGTGGTGGTACCGTCACCAGCGTCGTCATTGGCGCGGGAGGCAACGTCTTTAACCAGTTGCGCGCCCATGTTTTCGAACTTGTCTTTCAGCTCGATTTCCTTGGCAACGGAAACGCCGTCTTTGGTGATCAGCGGCGCGCCGAAGCTGCGCTCGATCAGCACGTTACGACCCTTCGGACCCAGAGTAGCTTTTACCGCATTGGCCAGCGTGTTGACGCCGTCCAGCATCTTGTTGCGACCGGAAATACCGAATTTAACTTCTTTTGCAGCCATGATTGCTTTCCTTCAAATGAATTCGTTAAGGGGTTAGCGGCAGCTGGATCAGCCTTCGATTACACCGTAGATTTCGGACTCGCTCATGATCAGCAGCTCTTCACCTTCGACTTTGATGGTGTTGTTGCCGGAGTAAGGACCGAATACCACCTTGTCGCCTTCTTTGACGGCCAGCGGACGGACTTCGCCGTTGTCCTGCAGACGCCCGGTACCTACAGCAACGATAACGCCGGTATTCGGCTTTTCAGCGGCCGAACCGGGCAGCACGATACCGCCAGCGGTCTTGGTTTCTTCTTCGCTGCGACGAACGACTACGCGATCGTGTAACGGACGAATTTTCATCGTTGTGTGTCTCCCAATATTAAGTCTCAAATGCCGGATATCCGGCGCTTCCACGTTGAAATCCACAGCCGCCTGAGCCGCTGTGGGGGATACGCCTGTTGGCGCATCGCTGTTCAAGGCCCAGGAGCTCCTGGGCCTGCCAAACCGGTGTCAGATAGATGGGGCTGCGACGGGGCATTTCAAGGCCTCGCGCAAAGATTTTTTTTTCAATCGCGCTCGATTCGCTGGTCCCGCGGTGCACGCGGCTCTTCGCCGTCACGCCACTCACCCTCAATAATGGTGGTATTCCCCTGTTTCCAGACCGTCGGGCCGCCCAGCTCGCCCGGAGCGGGCTTTCCACGCGAGACCAGTGCCAGGACCAGGCAGGGAATAGCCAGGGTGTCGGTAATCAAGCCAGGAATCATCAGCAACACACCGGCCAGTAACCACCACATGCCGGTTTTCAGCACAGCAAAGGGGGAGCGGTTTTCCGCCATGCGGATCTGCAATTGTTGCAGCATCGACCAGCCCTGGCGCTGAATCAGCACCAGGCCCAGCAGGCCGGTACCCAGCACCCAAAGCAGGGTTGCGCCTACCCCGACACGCTGGCCAAGCAGAATAAGGCTGGCCAGCTCAAACAGGGGAAGGAGCAGAAGAAGGAATCTGAACAGGGGCATACGCACCTCGTAATGGACAGGTTTTGCCTATATGGGTATGACCGTCGCAGCTTTCAAGGTTCCTGTCGATCAATGGTTGGCCGTCCATTCGGGTGCCCGGAAGGCAAACGCCGAGACATAGTCAGAAAGTGACTTGAATGCAGGTTCAGGTCTTCAAAAGAGACTGAATCTGGTGCATGCTTGCGCACCTGTTTCAACTACCCACTACGAGGAGTGCCTGATGCAACTGCAAGACAGCGTGATCATCATTACCGGCGGCGGCCAGGGTCTGGGCCGGGCCATGGGCGAGTTCCTGGCAGCCAAGGGCGCCAGGCTGGCGCTGGTCGACCTCAACCAGGAGGCACTGGATGCTGCCGTCGCGGCTTGCAAGCAGGCTGGTGGAGACGCTCGTTCCTATATCTGCAACGTGGCCAACGAAGAGCAGGTCACCCACATGGTGAACCAGGTGGCCGATGACTTTGGCGCCATTCACGGTCTGATCAACAATGCTGGCATCCTGCGCGACGGCCTGCTGCTGAAGGCGAAAGACGGCCAGATCCAGAAAATGAGCATGGCGCAGTGGCAGTCGGTGATCGACGTCAACCTGACCGGCGTTTTCCTCGGCACCCGTGAAGTGGCCGCCAAGATGATTGAGCTGGGCACACCAGGCCTGATCATCAACATCTCGTCCATCTCACGTGCGGGCAACATCGGCCAGTCCAACTACTCCGCCGCCAAGGCCGGCGTGGCCGCCATGACAGTGACCTGGGCGAAGGAGCTGTCGCGCTACGGTATCCGCGTTGCCGGTATCGCGCCGGGCTTCATCGAAACCGAGATGACCGGCAGCATGAAGCCGGAAGCGCTGGAGAAGATGACCTCGGGTATTCCGCTCAAGCGCATGGGCAAACCGGCGGAGATTGCGCACTCTGCGGCGTACCTGTTCGAGAACGACTACTACACCGGTCGCATCCTTGAACTGGACGGCGGTCTGCGCATTTAAGCCCAGGCGCCAAGTCCTTGCCGGCGGCATCCGCCGCCGGCACGTTTGCTCAAACTACCAGCCCACACCCAGCCCCAGGGTGTAGGTGGTGTCGTGATACCCGGTGTCATCCGTGGTGTTGAGATAATCCCACTCCCCTTTGATGCTCAGCGACGCCCAATTGGTCAGGCGGTAGCGCAGGCCCAACTCGGCGTCCATCAGGTAGCGTACCGCCGGATCATCCGGCAGCTGGGTTTCTGCGTTGTGAAACAACTCGAAGCGCTTGCCGAACAGGTAGCGCCGATAATCCCACTGCAGCCCCAATGCATCGTACTTGTCGCGCGTACCGTCGCGCTGCTCGGTCCACCAGCGACTTGCCAGCACCGAGGTTTCAAAGCGCCCCAGCGCATTGTTCCACCACTGATAACCGGGGCCGGTACCAAATTGCCGCTGGCGCGCCAGCTCCCCCAGATGATCACGCTTGTAGCGCAGACGGCTGGCCCAAAACCACTGGTCGGTAAGAAAGCGGTTCAGATCATAGGAGGCGTCCAGCGTATGGCTGGTCTCCACGTCATCGGTATAGTCACGGTCATAGTCCAGCGCTACGTCATGTCGCCAGCGGCCATGCTGCAGACTGGAGGCCAGGTCGACATCGATCTCGCGCTTCTCGTTACCCGAGGTATCCTTGAGGTCCAACTCTGCGGTAATGTCCCCTTCCCAGACCATGTCGTGCACCACCGGTCTGGGCACCAGCAAGCGCTGAATCGACGAGATCTGCGTTGCCACCGGGCGACGATTGGGCACGCGCAGCAGCACCTGGCCCGGCTCCTCGGCCTCAGCCAACTGCACGGTGTACTCACTACCGTTCTTCAAGCGCACCAGCACCGGCTCTTCGCTGGTAAAGGTACGCACCCGAGCAATATTGACCGAAACCGTGCCGGCGTACTCGGTGCGCAGCACCAGTTTGCCTGCATCGAGAAACTCCACCTTGCCGCTCACCCGATCCCCATTGTCGAGCCACAACGTATCGGCGACACTGCCCATCGACAACACCGCCAACACCGACCCTGTTACTACCTGACGCAACACCATCGACGCATACCCTGAATAGTCGAGAAAACAGAAAACCTTGCATGAAAGACCAGAAAACGTCCGGCACGTTCCGGGCCGAGCCCCCCGACCCGCGCCGAGACGCCTTTTTCCTGGCACTGGCGAGCATCCCGCCAGGCCGCGTTACCAGCTACGGCAAGCTGGCTGAGCTGGCAGGACTGGGCCGCGGCGCACGCCTGGTCGGGCGCTGGCTGGGGCAGTTGCCTGAGGGCTCACGCCTGCCATGGCATCGCGTGCTCAATAGCCAGGGCAAGCTGTCGCTGGGCGCCGATACACCAGCAGGACAGGAACAACGGGCACGCCTGAGCGCCGAAGGCGTGCTGGTGCGCAGTGGTCGCGTCAACCTGCAACACTATGGCTGGCCAGATGTCTGAGCCGCCGCAACAAGGACACCCATGAGTCTCGACACTTCTCGGCAACCCCCTCAGCCAGCCCACGAGGGGCTGCGAGTCTACCTCAAGCCACGCGTCATCGGCATGCTGTTCCTCGGCTTTTCCGCGGGCTTGCCACTGCTGCTGGTTGGCGGCACCTTCAGCGCCTGGCTGCGCGACATCGGCGTGGAGCTGGCCTCCATCGGCTTTCTCAGCTGGGTCGGCATGGCCCACTCAATCAAGGTGCTGTGGGCCCCGCTGATTGACCGTCTACCCGTACCGGTGCTGACGCGGCTGCTCGGCCGCCGCCGCAGCTGGATGCTGCTGGCGCAGCTGGTGATAGCCGGCGCGCTGCTTGGTATGTCACTGAGCAACCCTCTGGAACACCTGGAGTGGGTTGCGCTCTGGGCGGTGCTGGCCGCCTTTGGCTCGGCGACCCAGGATGTCGCCATTGACGCCTACCGGGTCGAGGCCGAAGCACGCCACCGACAGGCGGCGATGGCCGCCACCTACGTGACTGGCTACCGCGTGGCGATTCTGGCAGCGGGCGCTGGCGCCCTGCATATCGCCGCCCTGCAAGACTGGAGCAGCGCTTATGCGCTGATGGCTGGACTGATGCTGGTGGGGCTGGTCACCACGCTGTGCATCGCCGAGCCCGAGGTGCATGCCAACCAGGACGCAGAGCTCGCCGAGCGCGCCCTCAGTCAGCAGCTCGGCACCACCGGCAACGGCTGGCGCGGAGCGCTCTCGCAATGGGCAACCAACGCCTTTGTCGCCCCCTTCACCGAGTTCTTCGGCCGCTACGGGCGCGTTGCCATTGTCATTCTGCTGTTTGTCGCCACCTTCCGCATCAGCGACATTTTCATGGGCACCATGGCCAATCCCTTTTACCTGGATATCGGCTTCAGCAAGGAGCAGATCGCCAATATCGCCGCCGCCTTCGGCCTCGCCATGACTCTGGGCGGTGCGGCCCTGGGCGGTTTTATGGTCGCGCGCTTTGGCATTGCGCCGATTCTGATCCTGACTGCCTTTATGGCACCGGCAACCAACCTGGTGTTTGCCTGGCTGGCCTATATTGGCCCCGAGCCACAGGGGCTGGTACTAGCCATCATTGCCGACAACATCACCGGCGGCCTGGCCATCTCCGTGTTCATCGCCTATCTGTCGAGCCTGACCAACACCGCCTATACCGCCACCCAATACGCGCTGTTCAGCTCACTGATGACCCTGCCCGGACAATTCGCCGCCGGCTTTACCGGCCTGCTGGCCACGCAGCTGGGCTGGGTCGGCTTCTTCTGCGTGACGGCATTGACCGGTCTGCCGGCGATCATCCTGGCCTTCGCCCTGCTCAAGCTGGCACATCCGGATCGGGTTGCTCGCCCTGGCATCGACTGAGCGCCGCAAAAGCACAGGACATAACGCAGAAAACCCGGCACGAGCCGGGTTTTCTGTACAGCGCTGACGATTACTCTGCTGCCGCTTCGGTAACCATGTGCACGGTGCGCTGCGGGAAGGGAATGGTGATCCCCTGCGCGTCGAAGGCTTCCTTGGCCTGCTCCTGGATGTCCCAGAATACGCCCCAGAAGTCTTCGGTCTTGGTCCACATGCGCAGCGACAGATTGACTGAGTTGTCGCCCAGTGACACCAGCCAGACCACGGCCTCCGGATCCTTCAGCACGCGGCTGTCGGCGGCGGCCAGACCGAGCAGAATGGAGCGGGCCTTCTTCACGTCATCGCCGTAATCGATGCCGATGTTCAGATCCACCCGACGGGTCGGCTGACGCGAGTAATTGATGATGTTGCCGTTGGACAGGCTACCGTTCGGGATGATGACGGTCTTGTTGTCCGGCGTCTTCAGGACGGTGTTGAAAATCTGAATGCTGTCGACGGTACCGCCAACGCCCTGCGCCTCGATGTACTCACCGGCACGGAACGGACGCAGAAACAGAATCAACGCGCCCCCGGCGAAGTTCGCCAGACTGCCCTGCAAGGCCAGACCAACGGCCAGACCGGCAGCACCCAACATGGCGATGAACGAGGTAGTTTCGATACCGATCATGCCGGCAACGGTGATCAGCAGCAGGACTTTCAGCGCAATCGAGACCAGCGCGGACACAAAGCCGTGTAGTGTAGGCTCGACGTTGCGCTTGTTCATCACGGTGTCCATCGCCTTGACCACGCGACCAATCAGCCACCAGCCAATGACAAGCGTCAGCAGGGCCAGAAACAGCTTGCTGCCATACTCAATCACCAGCGGCAGCCAGGCTTCCTCCAGCCCCTGCAGCTTCTCCATCAATTGCTCCATTACGTTCCCCTTTGCTTCTGAAAATGTCCGACTGAAATTCAGTCGCGAAAATTGTTGTACTGCAGCGGCATCTCCAGCTCGCTAGCGCGCAGCAGCGCCATCACATCCTGCAGGTCATCACGTTTCTTGCCCGTTACCCGCACCTGCTCACCCTGGATAGCCGCCTGCACCTTGAGCTTGGAATCCTTGATCAAGGCAACGATTTTCTTGGCAAGTTCCTTATCAATACCTTCCTTGAGCTCCACAGTCTGCTTGACCTGCTTGCCTGAGGCAAAGGGTTCATTGGCCTTCAGGCAGCGGATATCAATGTTGCGTTTGGTCAGACTCAGCTCGAGAATCTGCATCATCTGATCCAGCTGAAAGTCGGCATCACCAATCAGGGTGATCTGCTGCTGCTTGTCGTTAAACTCGAAGCTGCCCTTACCGCGCAGATCGTAGCGCCGCTCCAGTTCCTTCTTGGCATTATCCACCGCGTTGGTCACTTCATGTTTGTCCAGTTCGGACACCACGTCAAAGGACGGCATGCATCTACCCCTAAATCGCAAATATATGATGTTGATTGCAAAACAACAGTATACCCTCGTGGCATTATAACGAGATTGGTCAACGTCCAGCAGGGAGCACCTCATGCCGAATCCCCAACTCAGTATTCTGGTGGTGGATGACACCAAGTTCAGTAGCGCGGTCATCGGCCACACACTGAGCCAGGCCGGCTATAACGACATTCGCTTCGCCAGCTCGGCCATGGATGCCTTGAGCATGCATGAAGAGCGTCCCGCCAGCGTCATGGTCGCCGATTGGCTGATGCCCGAGATGGACGGCCTGGAGCTGACCACCCGCATCCGTCAACTGGACGAGCAAACCGACCATTACACCTACGTGGTACTGCTGACCGCCCGCGAAGGTGACAACGTGCTCAGCGAGGCCTTTGATCGCGGCGTCGACGACTTCATCAGCAAGTCGTCGATGAACGAGCAATTGCTACCCCGCATTTACGCTGCCGACCGCACCTCTCAGCTGATCAACCGCCTGCTGGATGAAAACCGGCTGCTGGCTACCAACAATGCCCAGCTGGAAGAGCACAATCTGGTTGATCGCCTGACCGCCATTGGCAACCGTCGCTATCTGCTGCAGCGCCTGAGCGACGCCCTGCGCAGCGTCGAGTCGCGCGGCGGCGCCTGCTGCCTGGTGGTCATGGGCGTACAAAACCTGCCCAACCTGAGCGAGCGCTTTGGCGATACCGTACGCCAGGAAGTGCTCCGCGGCACCGCACGCCGCCTGCAGCAACTCGTGCGTCCGACCGACGTCATCGCGCGGGTCGACAGCAATGCCTTTGCCATCGTTACCCTGGCTGAAGAAGCAGCCGACCTGAAGCCGGCCAGCTTCCGCCGGCTGCACGATGGCCTGAACCTCAAGGCCTTCAAGACCAGCGAAGGGTATCTGTCCATTCGCGCCGGCATGGTGCTGTGCACCTTGACCGACAAGCAGGCACTGCCCGATCCGCAACAGATGCTTGAGCAGGTCGAGGCCAAACTGACCGAAGCTTACGAAACCAATCTGATTACCGAAACCCGGCTGTCCTGAGCCCATGCTCTACATACTTGGTGCAGGCAGCCTCGGCCTGCTCTGGGCCGCGCGCCTGCAGCAAGCCGGTATCGCCTGCCGGGTGATCGTGCGCAACGCCCAGCAACTGGAAGCCTGGCAGCAGCGCAACAACCGCCTGCTGTTCAACGACGGCAACGGCAACCACGCGCTGACGCTGAATTTTGAAACGCCCGATACCACGCGGATGATCCGCCACCTGATCGTCGCCACCAAGGCACACGCCGCGCTTGAGGCAGTCAGGCAGCTACGGCATCGGCTGCGCCCGGCCGGCGACATCCTGATGCTGCAAAACGGCCTTGGCTCCCAGCAGGCCGTCGCTCAGGCCTGCCGGGCGCAGCAGGTGTTCGCCGCCAGCGTGACCGACGGCGCCTGGCAACCGGCGCCGGGCGAGTTGACCTGGGCTGGACGGGGCAGCACCGTGGTTGGTCCGCTCGACAGCGGCGCGCCGTGCCCGGAATGGTTCAACCGTCTCCCGCCCGCCCTGTTCGACTGGCGCTGGCAGACCCCGATCATGCCAACGCTGTGGCGCAAGCTGGCAATCAACTGCGCCATCAACCCCTTTACCCTGATCTACAACTGCCACAACGGCGAGGTACCAACACGGGCCGGCCCCTGGCTGGACACCTGCCTGACCGAACTGCAGGAGCTGCTGCGTGCGCAAGGCGTAACAGAAGAACTTGCCCCCTTGGTGCACGACGTCATTCGCAGCACCGCAGCCAACAGCTCTTCCATGCGTCAGGATCTGCACGCAGGCCGGCGTACCGAAATCGACTACATCCTTGGCTACGCCTGTCGCCAGGCGCGTCAGAACGATCTGCAAGCACCCGCACTGGAACGTTTGCTCGACGCAGCTAAAGACTGTCTGCGACGGCATCAGCTACCCACCGACTGAGCGCTGGCGGGTTAGACTCGGCATTCCCACTCAACCGGAGAGCATTTCATGGGCTATCGCCTCAGCAAACTCTATACGCGCACCGGCGACGGCGGCGAAACCGGCCTGGCCAACGGCGAGCGCATCAGCAAAGACCATCCGCGCGTCGAGGCGATGGGCGATGTCGACGAACTCAATTGTCAGCTTGGCCTGCTGCTAAGTCAGTTGGAAGCGCCCGAACTGAGCGCGTTGAAAACCCACCTGGTGCCGCTGCAGCACCGCCTGTTCGACCTGGGTGGCGAACTGGCCGTGCCCGGCCATGACATCATTGACGCCAGCGATGTCACGGCACTGGAAGCGCTGATTGATCACTACAACGCATCGCTGCCACCGCTGGAAAATTTCATCCTGCCGGGCGGCTCGCCGCTGATTGCGCAGGCGCACCTGGTGCGCAGCGTATGCCGCCGTGCGGAACGTCACTATCTGGGATTGGCGGTGCAGGAGGAGGTCAACAATCAGTCGGCAATTTATCTCAACCGCCTGTCTGACCTGCTGTTTGTGGTCGCTCGCAGCATCGCGCGACTGCAGGCGACCGAAGAAGTACTCTGGGCGCCTAAGCCCAAGCCAGAGGCCTGAGCACGGCGCCGCTTGCCGGCGTGCGACGCCAGCCTAGACCTTGAAAGCGTTGATGATACCCTGCAGCGACTGTACCAGCTGACCCATGCGGCCACTGGCGTCCTCCGCCCGGCGCGCGCCCTCTGCGGTGCGCTCGCCTGCTTCGTTGATCTGCACGATATTCTGATCGATATCGTGGCTGACCACCGTCTGCTGCTCGGCCGCCGCAGCAATCTGCTGGCTCTGATCAACAATCTGGGTCACCGCCTTGAGAATACTGTCGAGCCCCTGCTGCACACGCAGCGACGCATCCACCGTGGAGGCCGTCATGCCGTGACTGCTGTCCATGGCTCGCACTGCGGCGCCTACGCCGTCTTGCAGGCGCACAATCATCTGCTCGATTTCTTCGGTTGACTGCTGTGTGCGACGGGCCAGGGTGCGTACCTCATCGGCGACGACGGCAAAGCCACGGCCCTGCTCGCCGGCCCGGGCCGCCTCAATGGCCGCATTGAGCGCCAGCAGGTTGGTTTGCTCGGCAACACCCTTGATCACGTCCAGCACCCGGCTAATCGATGCACTGTCCTCGGCCAGCTGATTGATCACCCGTACCGAGTTCGCAATCTCACCCGCCAGTTTCTCGATACCATCCACAGAGGACTCGACCAGACGACGCCCATTGAGCGTCTCGGTATTGACCTGTTCGGCGTTGTTCACCGCCAGCGCGGCACTGCGCGCCACTTCCTGAGACGTGGCGGCCATTTCGTTCATGGCGGTTGCCACCTGCTCGATCTGGCTGCGTTGCGCTGCCACCGACTGGCTGCTCTCGGCGGAAATCTGCTCGACCTCGCGCGATTGCCCCTGCACCTGCCCGGAGGTGGCGCTGACCTGCTGAATCAGCTCGCGTACACGCTGAACGGTATTGTTGAAATCACTGGCAAGCGCACCCAGCTCGTCGCGGCTGTCCACCTCTACCTGCACGGTCATGTCGCCACGGGCGACCTGCCCCATCTGCTGCGACAACCGCTTGAGGGTGCGACGGGTCGCCATGTAGAAGCCGGCATACAGATAGATAATGGCAAGCCCCACACCCAACAGCGCAACGATCAGCACCATCATCGCCCGCTCGTTCTGCGCCAGGCGCTGGTCCAGCTGTGCGCCAAGATAATCAAAAATCGCCGTTTTCAGCGTGTAGGTAGCATCGACTTCGCTGGTGATCCGATCAAAGAACGCGCTCCAGGTGCTGTCCAGCGAAGCAGCGATAATGATGTCTTCCTCAAAGATCAGCGAGGCGTTATCAATGCTTTCGCGGCTGCGCGCTGCCGCAGCCTGCAGTGCGGCATTACCGGTTGCCCCCACGGATTGATCCAGTGCCTGCTGATAATCGGTACCCAACTTCTGCAGAAGCGTCACCAGCTCATCCATCTCCCGGCTGGCGTCAGAGTTGAGAAAACCCAGCCCCATGGAGTAGGCGCCGGTTGCACGCCCCTGCCCCAGGGTCGAGGTGACCTGAGGTGTCGTGGCGATAAGCAGCTCGGTCAGCTGACGTACGTTACGGTCGAAGTCTTGCGGCAGGCCGGCGTAGGCCGCTGTGAGATTGAGCAGGCTGCCCAGACTGTCCAGCGCCTGGGCGGACATTCCGCTGCGCGAAATAATCGACTCCCGGGCAATCTCTTCATAGCTGGCAATCAACTGATCGCGCATCTGCAGCACATCGGCGGCTGCCGGATCGTCGGCATCCAGCGGCAGGTCACGCAGTTGCTGCAGCAAATCACCGCGCAGCTCGGTCAGGCGCTCTTCGATACCGGATGACTCGCCACCCTGCCCAATGCGCAGGTTGACGACATCCAGATCGCGCACCAGCTCGGCACTGCGCATGGCTTTTGACACGCCCTGCACAACCTCCAGGCTATCCAGCGCATGACGAGTCACCTCGACACGCTCATAGGACTCCTGCACCAGCAAGGTGCTGACAATACCAAGGGGGACAAAAAACAGGACGCTGATCAAGCAGAACTTCATGCCGTAGCTGAGTCGATTCATCAACGCGATGGCAGGCGCCAGAAGACTATTCACCCGAGTGTTCTCCTAAGTGTACTGCCCTGCGGTTTGGGCTATACGCCAGCTGACCTGGCGCTGATTGTTCTAGTGTTATCCGCCGACGGGAGCATGCATGCCCTGCGCCCCGTCGTTTACTGTCTCATGTTGACGCTATCGGCCTCAATAACAACAACTTTACTGCACCTGAGTTATCAGCCCAATACCGCCAGCAGGGCAAGCACCACCGCCCACGCGAGCAACGCACGCTTGAGCAAGGTGCGGGTATCGGCCAGCGCACCACTGTCCGCCTCATCGGCCAAGCGCCCCTCCCCCCCTGTCAACGCCGCCTCTGCGGTACGGGCAACCAGGTCATCGGCACTGACATCCCAGCTGAGCAGCGCATCTGCCAGCACCTGGCGGACGTGATCAAAGTGGCCAACCAGCGCAAAGCTGGCTGCCAGCAGACGCGCTGGCAGCCACTCAAGGGCGTGCGCCAGTGCGGTAACCGGCTCGCCAGCTGGTGCATCCTGCGCCAGGCGCAAGCGCAGCAGACGATAGCCCAGCGCTCCCACCGGGCCAAGCAAAACAAACCAGAACACAGTCACGACATAACCGTGAAGTATCTCGCGCACCAGTACGGCACGCATTGCCGCCAGCACATCAGCCGAATCCCCCCCAAGCACGCCCTGCTCATGCTCGGCCACCAGCGCCGCCGCCTCAACATCGCCCCGCGCCAGCGCAGCCTCAAACCTTTCCGTCATGCGGCCCAGCGGGTCGCTTCTACCCATACAGGCAAGCAACACCAGAACATAGAACAGCAGCGTGAGAAAACCCCAGCCTTGCGTCACCAGCCAAGCCTGCAGCAACGCCACCGGCAACAGCGGCACCAACAGCAGCGCCAGACCGACCAGCGGTCGATGCGCGATTCGGCGCTCAGCGAAGGCCACCCACAACTGCGGGATATCCAGTGGCAAGGCACGGCGAAGCGGCGTGCACCACATCAACAGGCAAACCAGTAGCAGGGCAAGAAAGTGCATTCAGGTTCCTTTCGGGGTTGTCAGCGCAGCCAGGTAACGATGCCACTTGAAAGCGGCACCCGGATCGGTCTTGCGGCCCGGAGCGATAAACTCGTGGCCGGTGATACGGCTGTTGGTAATCGCTGGATAGCCCTGCTGCAGCGCCTGGGTCAGGGCCAGCAGCGCGCCATACTGATGCTCAGTGTAAGGCAGCTCATCCGTGCCTTCGAGCTCGATACCGATGGAAAAATCGTTACAGTTTTCACGGCCGCCATGACGAGACGCGCCCGCGTGCCAGGCTCGTTCGTCGCAGGATACAAACTGGGTAATAGCGCCACTGCGCTCGATCAGGAAGTGCGCCGATACGCGCAGCGCAGCGATCTCGGCGAAATAGGGATGTGCGGCAGGATCCAGCTGGCCGCGGAAGAAAGACTGGACGTACCCACCACCAAACTGCCCGGGCGGCAGACTGATGTTGTGGATAACGAGTAGCGACACTTCGCCGTCCGGACGCGCATTGCAATGCGCAGAGGGACAACGCACCACGCCTTCAAGCCAACCGTCCTGCACTCGCATGCCGCCCTTCTCCGCTGCTACCCAGGGCACATGCTAACAGGCCGTGAAGCGGCCTGCATCAGGGGGTCAGGATTTTGCCTGCAGCTGCCGCAGATTGCCGATAACCGACTCCAGCGCCCGATCAAACAACTGGTTTTCATCGAGCAGGCTGATGCGTCCCTCGTCAAAACAACGTGCCAGCTCCTGTCGACCGAACTCGGCCACTTTCAAACCATTGCGGTTCACAAAGATGTACTTGCCACTGAAGCTGATGATTGCCGCCAGCTTACAACGCTGGCTGGCCTTGCCATCAACCGGCTGCAACTGGAACCAGCAACCGGTACCAAGACTTTCGATCCAGCGTTGCGCGCCGACACTCGGCAGGTCATCCACTGTTTCAACCGGCGTCTCGAGCTCTTCCTGCGCCAGCACGGGCTGCTCGATGTGCACCGCTGCAACGACAACCGGCTCTTGCTCCGGTTGCGGCGCCGGCTCCCGCTCCTCAGCATCAGTCGCTGATAGCTCGACGACCGGCGCCCGCATCGCAGCCTCGGCATCCGGAGCTGCATTCTCTGGGGGCCGCTGGGGCTTTTCCGCTAGTGCCAGCGCGGCGCGTTGCGACTGCGCCACTGCCTGCAACTGAGCGACAATGGCAGCGGCATCCAGGCCCAGCAGCTCCAGTCCGCCGCGCAAGGCCGCCTCCGTTTGGCGGTTGTGTTCAATGCGCAGCTCACGACCCGCCTCATCTACCGGCTCGACACTGACCACCAAGGCCATGGCAGTATCCCGCGCCTGCTGCCAGGCCATGGACTCCCCGCCCTCGCGCAGGAAGACCATCTGCATAACCTGACTCCAGGTATCGCGCAGCAGGTCCACCAGCGTAACCGGCAGCGTACGCCCAACCAGCAACCCGTTGATCTCGCGCGCCACCTCGCTGCGTGCCGCCTGAATACGCGCACGCCCTTCTTCAGCATCCCGAGTGCGCTGCTCAATACGCTCGGCACGGCGCTGTTCGGTACGCAGAAACTCGGCCAAACGCTGGTTGAGGCTGTCGAACAACGCCGCGTCGGGCTCAGCCTCAGCCAACAGCTGCTCGACGATATCTTCCAGCAGCGCATGCAACTGATCACGCCGCAAGTCGTCGTGCTCATTCCACCCCATGGTGGCCCGCGATAACTCGTTTAGCAGGCGGCGCGCCGGGTGCGAGGCACGGCTGAAAAAACTCTTGTCGACAATGGCCACCCGCAGCACGGGCAGCTGCAAACGGGTAATCAGCACTTTCACCGCCGACGGCAGCTCACGATCCTCCAGAATGAAGTCAAACAGCATGGAGACCAGGCTGATGACGTCATCATCCACTCGCGCCACGGTTTTGCCACCGCCGTGGCTCTTGCGCTGCTCTTGCAGCAGCGCCTGGATCTGCTGGCGCAGACCAGCACTTCCGGCATCGCGGGTAAGGTGCTCTGGCGACACGCTCGACAAGACCTGCAGCAGCTCATTGCTCTGCATCGGCACCGCAGAGGCGCCAGACAATCCGGACAGCGCCATATCGCCGCTGGTCATGCGCCACTTGCCAATCAGCTCGCTGAACAGCCCCAGCACTTCCTGCTGCTCCTCGCTACCATAGCCGACACGCGCAGCGCCAGGGGCTGGCGCATCGACGCGCCCCTCGCCAGTGCCACGCGGGGCCACCGGGCGACGGGTTTGCGCCACCGGCGCCAGCCGCAGATCAGGCATGACACCGGCGTTAACCAACGCATCATTAAGGGATTCATAGAGACTGTCGATACCGTTGAGCACGCAACGCTCAAACAGCTTCAGGATGATCAGCCGCACCTTGATATTGATATCCAGCGCCTGCAAGGCGTCGGCAAAGTGCTCGATCAGCGGGGCAGGAGCAAAGGGGCAATTACGCTCATCTACACGCTTCCTGGCCAGACTGTTGACCCTCAGCGCAAGGTGGCTCAAGCCTGTCTGATTACGCGCAACCACACGGCTAATCATGCCATCGACGGCAACCGACTGCTCCAGCTCGTCTGGCTGCACCAGCGACAGCGAATCCAGTTCAAAGGACACCGTCTGCACGGGAGCGGGCGCATCACTGGCCAGCTGCTCGGCAGCCAACACCACGCCGTCGCAGGTTTTTCGAATCAGGTTGGCGCGCTGCAGGCGAACGCTGCGCATGGCTTCAAAGAACAGGGTCTGCTCGGCATTGCTTGCGGCCTTGTCGGCCATCTCAAACAGCGCGTCGTCCGCCTTGTCGAAAACATCACCAAGGCCTTGCTGCAAATAGCCGGTGGTTTGATCCCGGACCGTCAGTAGCGGCGTCGGCAACAAGGAGGCACCTGCCGACGCACGCGCCGCCAGATTGGGCTTGATGGAAACCACCTTGGGGTCCTGGGACATGTTTACTCTCCAGACAAGGGCACCTTGTCGTATCAACTATACGTCAATGCGAAATGTCTGCCCTGACAGCCTTACTCCCTGCGCCTATTTTTTGACGTCAAAACTTTACTAATTTGAAGTATACCGGGTTCGTCTTGCAAAGAACTCCCCTCCTGTCGATTTCTTGATCGGCATCACAGTTCCCCCGCCTCGACATCAAAGCGACACATTCAGTAACGCCCGGCGCAATCCTGGTATATCCTCACTGAGGGAAGCAGTCTCGTCTCACCGCATTGGCCCGCATGGCGCCGCTCTGAGGGCAACAACCTCACGGGCGTCGCTTGCCTTGCGGAAAAGGTGATGGCGCGCTAGCCGACCCTGGTCTACACCGGACTGACAACGACAACGAGCGCGCCACAAGCGCGCACTAGAACAACACCAGGAGCGACGTTCAATGGAAGCAATCATTGCCCTTATCGGGGATATCAACGGGATTGTCTGGGGGCCAGCCATGCTGGCGCTACTGGCCGGCACCGGCCTGTATCTGACGCTAGGTCTCAAGCTGACACCGCAACGCAAGCTGTTCTACGGCTTCAGCATGCTCTGGCGCGGCCGCAAAAGCAGTGATGAGGGTGACATCAGCCCGTTCAACGCCCTGATGACCGCCCTCTCCGCCACCGTCGGCACCGGTAACATCGCGGGCGTCGCTACCGCGGTCTTTCTGGGTGGCCCGGGCGCACTGTTCTGGATGTGGGTTATCGCCCTGGTGGGCATGGCAACCAAGTTCTGCGAGGCCGTTCTGGCCGTGCGCTATCGCGAGAAGGATGCCCGTGGCAACCACGTTGGCGGCCCGATGTATTACATCAAGAACGGCTTGGGCGAGAAATGGAAATGGCTTGGTATGCTCTTTGCCATTTTTGGCATGCTCGCCGGCTTCGGCATCGGCAACACCATCCAGTCCAACTCGGTTGCTGACGCCCTGAGCAGCTCGTTCAACATCCCCAAACTGGCGACCGGCATCATCATCGCTGTATTGGTGGCACTGGTACTGCTGGGCGGCATCAAGCGTATCGGTGAAGTGGCGGGCAAGCTGGTACCGATTATGGCGATCTTCTACGTTGGCGGCGGCCTGATCATCCTGATCCTGCATGCCGACAAGATCCCGGAAGCCTTCAGCCAGATTTTCTACTACGCCTTCAACCCGAGCGCAGCGGCCGGTGGTTTTGCCGGTGCAACCGTCTGGATGGCGATGCGCTTCGGTATCGCCCGCGGCGTCTTCTCCAACGAGGCCGGCCTGGGTAGCGCACCTATCGCCCACGCTGCCGCACAGACCAACAACCCGATCCGCCAGGGCACCATCGCGATGCTCGGTACCTTCATTGATACCATCATCATCTGCTCGATTACCGGCCTGGTGATCATGGTGACCGGTGCGTGGACCAGTGGCGAGAACGGCGCTCCGCTGTCGGCGCTGGCCTTCAGTCAGGGCCTGCCGGGTTCCTGGGGCCAGTACATTGTCAGCATCGGCCTGGCTGTGTTCGCCTTCACCACCATCATCGGCTGGAGTTTCTACTCCGAGAAGTGCACCCAGTTCCTCTTTGGTGAGCGCTCCAACCTGCCGTTCCGCCTGCTGTGGATCATTGCGATTCCGCTGGGCACTCTGCCGGGTATCGATCTGAACAGCCTGTGGCTGGTGGCTGATACGCTGAACGCCATGATGGCCATTCCCAACCTGATTGCACTGTTGCTGCTCAGCCCCGTGGTCTTCAAACTGACCAAGGACTATTTTGCCGACCCGGCAAACTACATGAACAAGTAACCCGCTCAGGTAACGCACAGATGCCCGCCGCCAGGCGGGCATTTTTGTTGCGATCGGGTATACTCGCCGGCACTTGCGATCAGACGCCGGAGCCAGCATGCCCAACCTCACTCTCGACAGCCTGCAGACCACCATCGTTGATGACGTCCGCCGTGCCTTGGCCGAAGACGTGGGCGATGGCGACATCACTGCCAGCCTGATTCCTGCCGACCGTCAGGCCGATGGCCGCATCATCACCCGCGAGCCTGCAGTGTTCTGTGGCAAGGCCTGGGCAGACGAAGTCGCTCGTCAGGTCGACCCGCAAATCGCCATCGAGTGGCTGGTCAATGATGGCGACAACCTGCTCGCAGACCAGACTCTCTGCCGCTTCAGCGGCCCCGCTCGCGGCCTGCTGACCGCGGAGCGCTCGATGCTCAACTTCATCCAGCTGCTGTCAGCCACGGCCACCCGCAGCCGCCACTTCGCGGACATGGTTGCCGGCACCCGCGTCATGCTGCTGGATACCCGCAAGACGCTGCCCGGCCTGCGCCTGGCACAGAAGTACGCCGTCACCTGCGGCGGCTGCCACAACCACCGTATCGGCCTGTATGACGCCTTCCTGATCAAGGAAAACCACATTGCCGCCTGTGGCGGCATCGCCCAGGCCGTCAGCCGAGCCCATGAGATCGCTCCGGGCAAGCCGGTCGAGGTAGAAGTGGAAAGTCTGGATGAGCTGAAACAGGCGCTGGACGCTGGCGCCGACATCGTCATGCTCGACGAGCTGAGCGATGCCGACATGCGCACGGCGGTCACACTCAACGCCGGGCGCGCCAAGCTGGAAGCCTCTGGCGGTATCACCGAGGCGACCCTGCGCAGTGTCGCCGAAACCGGTGTGGACTATATCTCGATCGGCAGCCTGACCAAGGACATCAAGGCAGTAGATCTGTCCATGCGCCTGCGCTTTCAGGCCGCCAGTTGAGGTAAGGCGCGGTCAAAGCCGCGCCAGCAAGGCGTTACAGCTCGGCAGATGCCAGTCGGTCAGCTCAGGCCAGGGATTGTCCGGCAGGATCAGGCAGGTACGACTGCCGGCCGCCCTGCCCGCCTCAAGATCAAAGCGAAAATCCCCCACCATGACGGCCTCGTCCGGTGACAGCTGCCAGCGATCCAGCAATTGGTGAATGCCATCGGGTGAAGGTTTGGGCGCAGCGTCCTCCCGCCCGAGCACATCTTCGGCGGCAAAACAGTCGAGAATCCCGAGGCAACTGAGCGTCGAGCGTGCGACCACCTGCAGGTTGCGGGTCAAGATACCCAGCCGCCACCCCTGCTCACGCAGTTGGCGCACCAGCTCCACAGCACCCGGCGCCGGTTCCACTTCAGCCGCCAGACGCAGCTCGATGGCATCAAGCTGGGCTTTCATCGCGGTGTAGTCGGCGGCTGGCAGGGTCGCCATGTAAGTCAGGATATCCGCGTCAGCCGGCACGCCAAGCTCCCGACGAATCGCCGGAAAGTCGTGCTGAGCCAGCGTCAGCGTGCCGTCCAGATCAAACACCCAGCCACGCAACTGGTGCATCTCAGCGCTCAACCTTGCGCATCAGCGACTCCTGGGCCACGGAGGCCACCAGTTCACCGGCCCGGTTGAACAGCTGACCACGTGACAGGCCACGCGAGCCGCTGGCCGACGGGCTGTCCATGGCATACAGCAACCAGTCGTCCATCCGCAGCGGGCGGTGATACCAGAGCGAGTGATCCAGGCTCGCCACCTGCATGGCGGTTGACCAGCTGGAAATACCGTGCGGCTGCATGGCCGTGCCCAGCAGGTGAAAGTCCGAGGCGTAAGCCAGCAGATAGCGGTGTACCTGCGGATCATCCGGCAGGGCACCGTCGGCGCGATACCACATGTAGCGCACCGGCTCACCGACCTTCGGCTCAAAGGGGTTGAACTCACCGACCGGACGAATCTCGATCGGTTTGCCACCCAGCGCCTTATCGCGCACCTTTTCATGAATGAGGTGCTGATAGCGGCGAGTCCACTCGGTTTCGTTGGGCAGGTCCTCTGGGCCTGGCACATCAGGCATCACTGCCTGGTGTTCATAACCCGCCTCATCGCCCTGAAAGGAACTGATCATAGTGAAGATCGGCTTGCCCTTCTGGATCGCCTGCACGCGGCGAGTAGTGAAGCTGCCGCCATCACGCAGCGGATCTACTTGATAGACAATCGGCAGATCGGCATTGCCCGGGCGCAGAAAGTAACCGTGCACCGAATGTACATGGCGCTCAGGATCGACTGTCTGGCTGGCCGCTGACAACGACTGCCCAAGCACCTGCCCACCAAACAATTGCTTGAAACCCAGGTCCTGGCTGCGGCCACGAAACAGGTTTTCCTCGATCTTCTCCAGCGCCAGCAGGTCTACCAGATCATCCAGCAGTTCGCTCATAGTGCGTCCTCACGTGATTCCCAGCCACTCACGGCGGGTACTTCTTGACAGTAGTGGCGACGTGCTCGTCGCTCGAATGGCCGTCAGTTTAACCCGGATTGTCTCGCATTAGCACAATGCACCGGCGCCGAGACTTGCCTGCCTCAGGCGCCCTGCGCATACTCGCACAGCCAGACCTCCGCTGGAGAACCCATGGATCTTCCGCTGATCTACCATCAGGATTACAGCTTCCCCTTTCCCGCTCCACACCGTTTTCCGATGGACAAGTTCGTGCGCTTGCACGATCACCTGCGAGCCAGCGAGCTGCTGCACGCGGACAACCTATACCGCCCCGAGCGCTGCAGCCGTGAGTTACTGTCCCTGGCCCACGACCCGGAATACGTTGCGCGCTTTCACGACAATGAACTGGACGCCAGCGCGCTAAGACGCATGGGTCTGCCCTGGAGCGAAGCACTGGTGAAACGCACCACGCGCGCGGTCGGCGGCTCCCTGCTGACCGCCGAGCTGGCGCTACAACACGGCCTGGCCTGCCACTTGGCTGGCGGCACCCACCACGCCCATCGCGACTTTGCCTCCGGCTTCTGCATCTTCAATGACCTAGCGATTATCAGCCTGTCACTGCTGGCCAGCGATACCGTCCAGTCGATCCTGATCATTGATTGCGATGTCCATCAGGGCGACGGCACCGCCAGCATCCTTCAGAACATCGACGCCGCCGTGACCGTGTCGCTGCACTGCGAAAACAACTTTCCAGCGCGCAAGGCGCAGAGCGACTGGGACATTCCTCTGCCGCGCGGCCTGGATGACGCTGGCTACCTGCACACCTTGGAGCAGGTGCTCAACTATCTACTGCCCCTCTACCAGCCTGACCTGGTGCTGTACGACGCCGGGGTCGACGTCCACCAGCAGGACGCTCTCGGCTACCTGCATTTGACCGACGCCGGCATCGCGGCGCGCGATCACCTGGTGATCGACCGTTGTCTGGCACAGGACATTCCGGTGTGCGCTGTGATTGGCGGCGGCTACGACCGGGACCGCGACGCCCTGGCGCGCCGCCACGGCATCCTGCATCACAGCGCAGCGGCCATTTGGCAGCAGCGCGGTTTGGGCTAAACTGCGCGCCCCAACGTACAGGAACAGCCGATGACCGTCGCCCCAGCACATCCTGCCCAACCCATTGCCATTATTGGCGGCGGGCCGGCCGGACTCATGGCCGCCGACATCCTCTCCGCAGCAGGCCATGCCGTTGACCTGTATGACGCCATGCCCTCCGTTGGCCGCAAATTCCTGCTGGCCGGCGTCGGCGGCATGAACATCACCCACTCCGAGGCTGCGGCGCCGTTTCTGTCGCGCTACCGCGAAGCCGCGCCCTGGGTGGGTCGCTGGCTTGCCGAGTTCGACGCGCAGGCGCTGCGCGACTGGATTCATGATCTGGGTATCGACACCTTTGTCGGCAGCTCAGGGCGCGTCTTCCCGACCGATATGAAAGCCGCGCCGCTACTGCGAGCCTGGCTCAGGCGCCTGCGCGAACAGGGCGTGACGCTGCACACACGTCATCGCTGGCTGGGCTGGGGCGAGCATCAGCAGCTGCGTTTTTCCAGCCCGCAGGGCGAGGTAAGCGTAGCGCCAGCGGCAACCCTGCTGGCTATGGGCGGCGGCAGCTGGGCACGACTGGGCTCCGACGGCAGTTGGGCGCCTTTGCTTGCCGAGCAAGGCGTTACCCTGCGTAGCCTGCGTCCCAGCAATTGCGGCTTCATCAGCCCCTGGTCCGCCTTTCTCAGTGAGCGCTTCGCCGGTCAGCCACTCAAGCAGATCATCGCGACCACCCGGAGCCCGGATGGCGAGCTCATCAGCCGTCGTGGCGAAGCAATACTGACCCACGACGGCCTGGAAGGCAGTCTGATCTACGCCCTGTCCGCCGCCCTGCGCGAACAGCTGGAAGCAGGCACTCGCGCACAACTGACACTCGATCTGGCCCCGGATCACACGCAAGCGCAACTGCAACAGGCCCTCAGCCAACCGCGCAAGGGCCAAAGCCTCAGCAATCTGCTGCGCAAAAAGGCGGGGCTGGACGGCGTTAAAGTGGCACTACTGCACGAATGCCTGAGCAAGGACGCTATCGCGGACACCCATGCCCTGACCGCCGGCATCAAGGCACTGCCCATTACCCTGACCGGCACCCGCCCACTGGACGAAGCCATCAGTAGCGCAGGCGGCGTATGCCGTAGTGCGCTGGACGACCAGTTGATGCTAAACGCTCTGCCCGGCACCTTCTGTGCCGGCGAGATGCTCGACTGGGAAGCCCCCACCGGCGGTTACCTGCTGACGGCCTGCTTTGCCAGCGGGCGTCATGCCGCCCATGGGATGCTCAACTGGCTCAAGGACCACAACTGATGCCTGAACTGAAAACCCTCGGCCTGTTCATCCTGACCGCGCTGGCAGAGATTGTCGGCTGCTACCTGCCCTATCTGTGGCTGCGCGAAGGCAAGTCAGCCTGGCTGCTGATTCCCGCCGCGCTCAGCCTCGCCGCCTTCGCCTGGCTGCTGAGTCTGCACCCCACGGCTGCCGGGCGCGTCTACGCCGCCTACGGTGGGGTGTACATCGCCGTGGCCATCGGCTGACTGTGGTGGGTTGACGGCATTCGCCCAACCCAGTGGGATCTGCTGGGGTCAGCCATTGCCCTGCTCGGCATGGCGATCATCATGTTTGCGCCCAAGGCAAGCTGAAGATAGCATAGCGCCACCCCCACCTATCGAAAGGAATCGTTACAGTGCTTCGACCCCTTACCCTGTCTGTGGCGCTTGCCGGCGTCGTGCTCATTTCAGGCTGTGCTACCGAGTCCTCTCGCACCATCGAAGCGCCCCGCGTCACCAGCTACGGCACCAGCTATCAGGGTGTACGCGCGCCCATCGCCGTTGGCCAGTTCGACAATCGCTCCAGCTATCAGCGCGGCATTTTCTCGGACGGTGTAGATCGCCTCGGCAATCAGGCCAAAACCACCCTGGTGACCCACCTGCAGCAGACCAACCGCTTCAATGTTCTGGAACGAACCAACATGGCTCAGTTGGCTACCGAGGCTGGCTATAGCGGCGCCACCCAGAACATCAAGGGCGCCAGCTACGTGATTACCGGTGACGTCACCGAGTTTGGCCGCAAGGTCACCGGCGATCACCAGCTATTCGGCATCCTCGGGCGCGGTAAGTCGCAGATTGCCTACGCCAAGGTGGCCTTGAACGTAGTGGATGTTGGCACCTCCGAAGTCATTTTCTCCACTCAGGGAGCCGGCGAGTACAGCCTGTCCAATCGCGAAGTAGTGGGCTTTGGCGGCACCGCCGGTTATGACGCAACGCTGAACGGCAAGGTGCTGGACCTGGCCATCCGCGAAGCCGTCAACAACCTGGTACAGGGTGTCGAGTCCGGTGCCTGGAACCCGGCCGGAAACTGATAACAACAAGGAAGTAACATGACGCTGAAATATCTGCGCAGCAGCGGCCTGCTGGTCGCGGCTCTCGTGGCTGGCTGCGCGCCAGTCAATCAACCGCTCTATCATTGGGGCGACTATCAGCAAACGATTTATCAGTACCACCAGGACGGCGTTACCGATTACGCCGCGCAGGTTGGTCGCGTTGAAGCCCTGCTCAATCAGGCGCAGGCTCAGGGCAAGAGCGTGCCCCCGGGCCTGCATGCCCACCTGGGCATGCTCTACTTCAACACCGGCCGGGAGATCGAGGCACGCGAGCAATTTGCCATGGAAAAGTCCCTGTTCCCGGAATCCGGGCATTTTGTCGATTACGTGCTGAAGGCACAGCCGGAGCACAACCAATGAGATCAATTCTGAGCCTGACTCTGGTGCTGCTGATCAGCATGCTGACCGGCTGCGCCACACAGTCCACCTATGACTACACGGCTTTTCGTGAGAGCAAGCCCAGATCCATTCTGGTCCTGCCGCCGGTCAACGACTCACTGGAAGTCGGCGCCAGCTACAGCTTCCTGTCGCAGGTGAGTTATCCGCTGGCTGAATCCGGGTATTACGTTTTCCCGGTTGCGGTCGCTGAGGAAACATTTCGCGAGAACGGCCTGACTGACCCGCAGGAGATCCACGCGCTGCCGCTGGAGAAGCTGAACGACGTATTTGGTGCCGACTCGGTGATGTACATCAAGATCACCCAGTACGGCACCAGCTACCAGATCATCGCCAGCGATACTCGGGTAACCGCAGAGGCATCACTGGTCGACAGCCGGTCCGGTCAGTTGCTCTGGAAAGGTGCGGCAACCGCTTCCAGCACCGAGCAAAGCAACAACAACGGCGGCGGTCTGGTCGGTATGCTGGTCGTAGCTCTGGTAGACCAGGTGATCAATACCACCACGGAGCGCAGCCACCAGATTGCTGGCATTACCAGCATGCGACTGCTCACCACCCACAGCGTCAACGGCATTCTGCCCGGCCCACGCGCACCAGCACTGCAGCGTCAGTAACATCGCCTGCGCAGGCTGAGCCTGCGCAGGCACCTTCATTCGCCCTGCGAGCGCACCTTCACACCCGACAGCCGCGGCACCATCCAGCGCTCGAACAGCCGTGGGAAAAAGCGCGCAATCAAACGTGCCTGCCAGTCGACGTTGGACAGAATCAGTTGCCGCTTGCGCCGGCAAGCACCGCGATAAATAGCCTCTGCCACCTCCGCTGGGGCAGACACCTTGAATGGCATGGATGTGGTCGCCTGCGCCACCGAGCCGTCTCCCACCAGTGCGTTCTTGCGGATATCGGTCGCGGTAAAGCCCGGAGACACCAGCATCACGTTGACGCCCTGCTCGCGCACTTCCATACGCAGGGTTTCAAACAGGCCATGCAGCGCATGCTTGCTGGCGTTATAGGCGCTGCGGTTGAGCAACGGGGCGAAGCTCGACAGCGAGCTGAGTACGATCACCTGACCGCGGCGCTCAAGCAGGCTTGGCAGGGCATGACGGGTACAGTTGACGGCACCGAAGTAGTTCACCGCCATGATCCGCTGGAACACCGACAAGTCGGTATCGGCAAAGGCGCTGCGGTGGGTGATGCCGGCATTATTGATCAGCAGATCAATGCCGCCGAAACGCTCGACGACCTGGGCCATTGCCTCGGCGCAGGCCTGGTCGTCGGACACATCGCAGTTGATCGCCAGCACATCGGCATTGAGTTTGTCATGCAGTTGCTGGCGGAAGGCGACCAGCGACTCGTCCTGCACATCGAGGATAGCCAGATGCGCACCCGCCTGCGCGAAGCGCAACGCCAGCGCCCGACCGATTCCGGCGCAGCCGCCGGTAATCACTACAACCTTCTGCTGAAACGCCCCTCTGCCCATGTCGCCTCCTGCTGTCGCGGTTGGCTTTCAGCGTAAAGCCGAAGCGCGGCAGCAGCAAGCAACGGGACCGAGAATGACCAAATCAGGGCGCCAGCCGTTCCCTCACCCAGTTGCCCTCGACCAGCCGATAGCAAAGCCGGTCATGCAGGCGGCTGGGACGGCCCTGCCAGAACTCGATCAGCGTCGGTACCAGGCGATAACCGCCCCAGTGCGGCGGGCGCGGGGCGGCCGCGTCGGCATATTGCGCTTGCACGGCCTCCAGACGTTGCTCAAGCACTTCGCGGCTGTCGATCACCTGACTCTGCGGCGAAGCCCAGGCACCCAGGCGGCTGCCTTCGGGGCGGCTGTGGAAGTAGGCATCCGATTCTTCGGCGCTGGCCTGCTCGACCAGCCCTTCGATGCGTACCTGGCGCTCCAGATCGTGCCACCAGAAGGTCATCGCAGCGGCCGGGCTGGTTGCAAGCTGTTGCCCCTTGGCGCTCTGATAATTGGTGAAGAACACAAAACCGCGCTCATCAAAGCCCTTGAGCAGCAGCGTACGCAGATGTGGCTGACCTTGCGCATCGACCGTCGCCAGCATCATGGCGTTGGCTTCGGTGCTTTCCACTTCCACCGCTTGACCAAACCACTCGCCGAACAGGGCAAAGGGCTCGGCGGGCGCCTGGGCTTCAGTCAATCCATCACGGGTGTAGTCACGACGCAGATCGGCAATGCTGGGTTTCATCGATTCGGTTTCCGGCAAGGTAGAGATAGGATCATGCTAGCAGCAGCGCTGCGCTGCACATTGATGCAGCGCAGATTTTCAGTCGATTGCCTTGAGACAGGCATAAACCGCCTGGCTAAGCGCTACCGCCCGCGGGTCCATCAAGACATAGGGCCCCATGGTGTTGGTCACGTAGCCAAAGCCGACCTTCGCGTCCGGATCACAGAAGCCCAGCGAGCCGCCGGCCCCGGGGTGGCCGAACGCGTTCTTGCCCATACCAAAACTGCCACCGGGGCCTGCATGCTCCAGCATCACACCCAAGCCGAAGCGGGTCTGACACAGCAGGGTATTGTCTTCACCTGCGCTGTGTTCCTGCTGCATCTGCTTGACCAATTCTGCATCGAGCAGACTGACGCCATCGAGCTGACCATCATTGGCCAGCAGCTGCCAGAAGCGCGCCAGGGAGCGCGCGTTACCGGTGCCATTGGCAGACAGAATATCGGCCTGCTGCCACTCGCGGCGGTTGGTGCTGGTCATCATGCTGGACGGGTTACCAAAGGCCTTCGCGGTCATGCTGTCGGGCTGCCCCATGGCTGCGAACAGGCGGCGTGCCCCCTCGTCACCATACTGATTACGCAGGCGTGACACCGAGGCAATGCGTTCCAGATCCGGGTCCGGCACGCCGACAAAGAAATCCATACCCAGCGGCTCGCAGATACTGTCGGCAATCGCCTCGCCGGGGCGCCTGCCGGTCAGGCGACGCAGCGGCTCACCCAGCAGCCAGGCATAGGTAACGGGCGCGTAGCCGTGCTCATCGCCCGGCGTCCACCAGGGCTCCTGGGCAGCCAGTGCGGCGCTCATGGCCTCCCAGTCAAACAGCGCCTCGGGCGGCAGAGTTTTGCTGACAGCAGACAAACCGGAGCGATGACTCAAAATCTGGCGCAGGGTAACCGCGTCTTTGCCGGCCTGGGCAAACTCAGGCCAGACCGCTGCCAGCGGCGCATCCAGCTCCAATTGACCCGCGGCCACCTGCTGCAGCAGGGCAACCGCGCCCAGCGGCTTGGTACAGGAGAACACGTTGACCAGAGTGTCCTGCTCCCAGACCGCCTGATTGTCCTTGTCGCGCACGCCCTGCCAGAGATCCAGCACGGTCTCGCCGGCGACGGTGACGCACAGCGCCGCGCCCCGGGCCTGTTCGTCCTGCTGCTGCTCGGCGAACAGTTCGCGTACCGACTCGAAGCGCGGATCAAAGTACCCCTGAATAGTGCTCATCATGCAGTCCTTGTTGTCTTGTTTGCTGCCCATTTAACCGAAGCAGGCAAGGCTCGGCAGCCATCATCAGTTCGCCTGTCGACCGATCATCGCCGAGACTGATGGCTCAGTCGATCTCGCGGCGGAACGGCGGCAGCGCATTGAGAATCGCCTTGCCGTAGCGCTGGGTCACCAGCCGGCGATCCAGCACCGTCACCGTGCCGCTATCGCTCTCGGTACGCAGAAGGCGACCGCAGGCCTGAATCAGCCGCAAACTGGCATCCGGCACCGCGATTTCCATGAACGGATTGCCGCCATTCTTCTCGATCCATTCCGCCAGCGCCGCTTCGACCGGATCGTCCGGCACGGCAAAGGGAATCTTCGCAATCACCACGTGTTCGCAATACTTGCCGGGCAAGTCGACGCCTTCGGCAAAACTCGCCAGCCCGAAGATCACGCTCGGCTGATCATCATCGACCTGCTTGCGGTGCTGACGAATCAGCTCTTGCTTGGACAGATCACCCTGTACCAGCACGCGCTGACGGAAATCCGCCGGCAGCCCGGCATAGACATCGAGCATCTGTCGACGGGAGGAATACAGCACCAGACTGCCACGCTCATCAGCCAGTATGTCCGGCAGGTGTTCAATGATCGCCGCAGTATGACCGGCGCTGTCGCGCGGATCCGCGCCGTAGTTGGGCACGCGCAGCAACCCGGCCTCAGCGTGCTTGAACGGACTCGGCGCCAGCGTGCAGACCGCGCTGCGCGGCAGGCCGGCACGATGGCTAAAGCGATCAAACTTGCCCAGCGCGGTCAGGGTGGCTGAGGTGGCGAGCGCCGCAAAGGCCGGATTCCACAAATACTGACGCAGGGTGTCAGCGGCCAGGATGGGACTGACGTGTACCTCGATATCGCCGTTGTCGGTCAACGTCAGCCAGCGCGCCGTCGGCGGCTTGCCCTCAGGGTCCTGCAGGCAGAACTGGGTCCACAGCGTCCAGTTGGCCTCGGCACGCGCCTGCAGTGCGCCAAACAACGGGTACCACTCCTCGGCCTGGGCTTCGGACACACCGATGGTGGTTTCACCATCCATCGCCTCCTTGAGCATGTCGACAATGCGTTGCAGCTGGTCGCTCAAGCGGCCGAAACCTGCCTTGAGTTCCATGCCCATGTCGCAAAGCTCCTGCGGCACCTCGCCGTGCTCAAAGCGGTACTGCGGGCGGATATTGCCGCCCAGATCCTCAGCACTGGCAAAGTCGGCAACATCGCCCAGCGCCTGCTGCATGAACTGCTGATGGGGCTTGAGATCACGGGCAGTCATCGGCGTCTGCTCCAGCACCCGGCCCAGATCGCCCGGCAGCGGGTGCTGGGCCAGCAGTTTGCTGAGGTTCTTGTCGATCTGATCCAGCCAGTCGGCGGTCGCATGCATGCGCGTGTTGTGGGCGAAGTGGCCGATGGCCTTGTCGGGCAGGTGGTGGGCTTCGTCAAACACGTACAGGCTATCGCGAGGGTCGGGCAGAATCGCGCCGCCACCCAGGGCCAGATCGGCCAGCACCAGATCGTGGTTGGTGACGATCACGTCGACCTTCTGTACGCCCTCGCGTGCCTTGTAGAACACGCATTGCTGAAAGTGGCCGCAGCGGCGATTACTGCACTGGATGTGATCGGTGGTCAGGCGCGACCAGTCCTGATCGTCCAGCGCTTCGGGCCAGGAGTCCCGCTCGCCATCCCACTTGTTGCCACCCAGCGCTTCGACCATGCGGGTATAGAGCTTGAGGCCGGCCTCATCCACATCGATACGAAAGCCGTCGTCGGCAAATATCTGCTGCTGGTCGGCCATGGACTGGTTTTCGCGCAGCAGGTTGTCCAGCTTGGCCAGGCAAACATAACGGCCGCGCCCCTTGGCCAGCGAAAAACCGAACTTGAGCCCGGAGTTGCGCAGGATGTCCGGCAGATCCTTGAGAACGATCTGCTCCTGCAGCGCCACCGTGGCGGTGGAGATAACCAGGGGCTTACCAAGGTGGCGAGCAATGGGAATCGCTGCCAGGCAGTAGGCCACCGTCTTGCCGGTACCAGTGCCGGCCTCGATCACCGCCACGGCAGGGTCACCGTCACGATGCCCTTCGTCGTCCAGCGCAACGTTGCCGAAGACCTTGGCGACCTCGGCAATCATCACCCGCTGGCCATAACGCGGCTTCAGCGACTTGTTTTCCAGGAAGGTGCGGTAGGCCGTCTGGATCTGGCCTTTGAGTTCATCGTTCAGCATGCGGGCTCCGGATCAGCCGGCGATGATACCATCCAACGCCCCTCAGCTGGACCGCCGGCGCTTGCATCAATACCGACCAGCCCCTAACCTGCTGCGCTCCACCCGATCACAGCGAAGCACACCATGAGCGCCACGCCGACGTCCGCCCTGCTGGGCATTCTGCAGCACTACAGCCCCGCCAGCGTGCTCTGCGTCAGCCGCAGCGAGATTCCGGCCATTGCGGTCTGGCGAGAGCAACACACCGACTGTCAGATCAGCAGCACCGCCGAGGTGCCGCTGAGCGATAAGCTGCGCAACCAGCGGTACGATCTGGCGATCGTCGCCGACCAGCTGGAACACCTGGACAAGCGCACTGCCACCGAGCTGCTGGCCGGGCTGCGTAACCTGTCGGCCAGCCGCATCGCGGTATTGGTGGATAGCGAGCGTGCCAGCGAGTGGCAGGAGAACGACTTCTTTGCCCTGGCCCTGCAGCGCCGCGCGCGCTTCAGCCAGGATGGCCAGAGCCTGACCCTCTACAGCTATGACCTGGCCGAGTACAAGAGCGTGCCCGACTGGCTCAATTCCAAGTACTGGGCCAATCCCGAGATGTTTGACAAGTACTGGTGGTAAAGCGCATGCCTCCTGCCATCAGCCCTGACGACCTCTGCCCCTGCAGCAGCGGCGACCACTACCGCGCCTGCTGTCAGCCCCTGCACCAAGGCAGCGCAGCGCCCAGTGCCGAGCGCTTGATGCGCTCACGCTACTGCGCCTACACGCTGGGGCTAATCGACTATCTGGTTGCCACCACGGTGCCTGCGCAGCAATCGCAGCTGGCGATCGCTGCCATGCGTCAATGGAGTGAACAAAGCCGCTGGCTGGGGCTGACGGTCGAAAGCGCTGAGCACTTGCCGGGCGCCAGCAACGCCCAAGTGACCTTTGTCGCCCGCTGGCAAGACCCGGACGGCAGCGCCCAGAGTCACCGAGAATGTTCGGATTTCAGGCTGATTGCCGGGCGCTGGTACTTTCTGGACCCCAATCACCCGTTCAAGGCTGGGCGCAACGAACCTTGCCCCTGCGGCTCAGGGCGCAAGTTCAAGCAGTGTTGTGCCAAGTAAGGAAGCACCGTTGGCCCCACATCGCGCCTTGCACCCGCGCGCTTGAGCACGCGCAGAGAGCGTGTGGCGTTGCTCAGTACTTCCTTGAGATAAGCAGCTGCGCCAGCGACCTGATCACCGGCGCTGCGCTGCTCACTCGTCGCTGAGCTTGAGGTGGTCGGTGTTGGGCACCTGTTCTGGCACGTCCTTTTTCATCTCACCCATGTCGCTGCCGGGCGGTGCCAGACTCAACGCGGACAGGTCGATGGGCAACGGGGTGTGCTCATCGTAGTCGTCCTGCATATCCGCCCCCAGGGGCGCAATATCAAAATCGGGCGCCTCGACGTCGCTGAAGGCAGCCATAAACTCGTCGCGTGGCACCACGCGGCGGCTGGCCGCCGGAGGCTCAGCCGCTGGAGCGGGCTGCGCTGCGGCGGCTGGCGGCTCCGACGCTGCGGGCGACGGGTCAGCCTCCGACTCGTCCATCGGCACGATGCTGCATTGCGCCCCGGCACGCTCGAGCGCAATCCGGTACTTTTCTGCCGCCACCTGATCCAGTCCCTGCTTGATCACGATACGACGACCGGAAAACAGCGATTCCAGCTGACTGCCAGACACCTGAAACAGCTTGCCAACGTTGGCCCGCACCTGGTCCGGTGCTGCGCCGGGTTGCACCTGGCCTTGAAAAACCACCTCGAAACGGGTCATCTTGTCACTCCCTGAGCATCAATCAGGGTTAGTATGGGCGTAGCCAGGCTGCACGACAACTCCACACACAAGGCAGCCGGCACAGGAGAGGGGACGCGATGAGCGTGCGGGTGCTGGGGGTAATGACGCTGCTGTACTGCGCGCTATTGCAAGGCTGCGCGGTATTCAGTCCGTCCTATACCAAGCCGGACGTCAGTCTGGCGAATGTCGAGATGCTCAAATCCAATCTCTGGGAGCAGTCCTTTCGTCTCAAGCTGCGGGTCGACAACCCCAATGACCGGGTGCTGCCGATTCGCGGCATGCAATACCAGGTCTTCCTGAACGACATGAAGCTGGCCACCGGGGTCAGCGACAACCGGTTTGACGTCCCGCCCTACGGCTCCTCCTACTTCGAGCTGGAAGTGCGTTCCAACCTCTGGCGCCACCTGGCCGACCTGATCAAGCTGGTGGATAAACAGCAGCCAGTCGACTACCGTATCGACGGCCATATCCGCACCGGTCTATGGCTGGCTCCGAGCATCAACCTGAAAGAAGAAGGGACACTTGATCCCGCGCAACTGAGTTTCTGATTTCCATGCAAATCCAATATTGGCTGCTGCTGGCAGGCGGCCTGATTATCCTGCTGCTGGGCGCCTACGCCTGGATTCTGTGGCGCCGCGTCTGGCGCCAGCAAGCCGAGCGCGTGAATGCCCTGCACGCGCGCAACGACCGCCTGGGTGACGATATTCGCATCATCGCCCAGAGCCTGCTGGACAAGCAGGTACCGATGATTGAGGGGGCGATTCGGCTGAAGGTGCTGCTGGACAATTACGAGGGGCCGCGCAACGCCGCCCTCGATGTCACGATTCTGGAGTTTATCTACGACCAGACTGCGCACATCCCCACGCATCAGGGCTGGAAGGATTTGAGCCGCGCAGAGCGCAAGCTGCACCTGCGGCTGATGGAAACCCTGGAACGGGACCATCGCGATGAAGTGGAAACCGCGGCTCGCGCACTGAGCAACGGGCTCGGCTGAAACAGCCTGACAAGGCCGTCGCATGCGTGGTGCGACGACCCTGCTACCGCGATCAGACGACCGAGTTACCGCCGTCGACGGCCATGGCCTGACCTGTGACGTGGCGGGACATTTCGGTCGCGAAGAAGACCGCCGCGCCCTTGATGTCCTCGTCACCACCGATACGGCCCAGCGGGGTGCCTTCCTTGATCATCTCACTGACCTTGTCCAGCCCTTTGGCCAGCTTGGTCGGGAAGTAGCCCGGGCAGATCGCGTTGACGTTGATGTTGTAGCGGCCCCACTCGCCAGCCAGTGCGCGAGTCAGGTTGATCGCCGCCGCCTTGGAGGTGTTGTAGGCAGAGGTGAATACGCCGGAGTTGGCACGGTTGCCCTTGAAGCCGGCGATGGAGGCAATGTTGATGATCTTGCCGGACTTGCGCGGAATCATGAAGCGGCGCGCCACTTCCTGAGCCACCAGGAAGCAGACATCCACGTTCAGGGTCATGACTTTCTGCCAGCCTTCGTAGCTGTGCTCTTCTGCCGGCTGACCCCAGGTGGTGCCCGCATTGTTGACCAGCACGTCAACGGTGCCGAAGGCCGCTTCACAGGCGTCTACCAGGGTCTTGACCGGGTTGCTGTCCAGTTTGCCCAGATCACAGGCGATACCGGCGGCTTCGACGCCCTGGCTTTTCAGTTCAGCGACGACGGCTTCGATCTCGGCAGCATTACGCGCGCTGATGAACACCTTGGCACCCAGTTCGCCGAAGGCTTCTGCCATCTGCAGACCCAGACCTTTGGTACCACCGGTGATCAGGGCGACCTTGCCGCTCAGATCGAACATTTGCTTGACGCTCATGTGAACTCCTCGTTGTGAATACGTAAAAGACCGCGACATCATAATCAAAGCACCACCTTGCCACCGACCATCAGTGACGCGGGTGATATGCCGCTACACTCAAGTGTTATCATGCGCGCCCCATCGACCAGCGAGCTCCCCCATGGCAGAACACGACTTTCGCCGCACGGCACTGAACCCGTCTCACACCCTGATTGAATGCCGCACCCTGGGCGCCGGGCTGTTTCAGGTCACCGGGCAAGGCGGCGGTGTGCGCTCGGGCGATGAGTTGATCTGCACGATCAAGGGCAGCAAGGATCTGCCCATGCGCCTGACGGTGGACAAGATTCGCTATCTGATCAACCCGCCAGGCCAGTGGACCGCCTCTGCCCGCGGCCCGGACCTGCGCGGCCAAAGCGTGCTGGGCTGGTCCATTACCTGTGATGAATGCGGCCGCGAGCAGCCCTTCGAGTTTCTCGCCGCCGACCGTGACGATCTGAATGCCCGCACCACCAAAGCCGTTGCGCGCATCAGCGAACTGGGTTGGCAACCACGGGGCGACAATCACCTGTGCCCGGCCTGCGCCAGGTCGGCCGCTGCACTCAAAACAGACTGAGCTGCTCACCCAGCTGCGACAAGCCGCTGTCCAGCCGCACCCCCACGCCGATCAGCCGCACGGGGCAATTGCCACGGGCAAAGGCCTGGGCACATAGCTCGGTATAGCCGGCTGGCGTAATCGGTGCGCCCGCCTGCTCCAGGGTGGTCTGGGTGAAATCGTGAAACTTGAGTTTGATAAACGGCTTGCTGACCCGGTAACTGCCCTCCAGCCGGCCAATACGCTCGGCCAGCTTGTCCAGCAACGGCGGCAACGCCGCCAGGCAGGCGTCCAGATCGGGCAGATCATGCTCGTAGGTGTTCTCTACACTGACCGACTGACGGCGGCTTTCGACCACCACCGGGCGCTCGTCAATTCCCCGCGCCAGTTCCCACAAGCGCTCACCGAAACTGCCGAACTCGCGGGCCAGATCCTGCTTGCGCCACGGCAGCAGCTCGCTGCACACGTCTACTCCCAGGCGCTGCAGCCGCTCGGCGGTCTTGCGCCCAACGCCGTGCAGCCGGGATACCGGCAGGTCACGCAGAAAGTCCTCGACCTCATCCGGCAGCACCACCTTGAGGCCATCGGGCTTGTTCCAGTCACTGGCGATCTTGGCAATAAATTTGTTGGGCGCGACACCAGCCGAGACAGTAATACCCTGGGTATCGCGCACCCGCTGGCGAATTTCCTTGGCGATCAGCGTGGCGCTGCCCCGACAGGCCTGAGAGTCGGTAACATCAAGATAAGCCTCGTCCAGCGACAGCGGCTGAATCAGCGGCGTGTAATCGGCAAAGATGGCCTGAATGGCCTGCGACACCTCGCGGTAGACCGACATGCGGCCCGGCACGATCAGCAGCTCCGGACAGAGCTTCTTGGCATAGGCCGACGCCATGGCCGAGCGCACACCGTAGGCCCGCGCCTCGTAGTTGCAGGTAGCAATCACGCCGCGCTTGCCCGGATCGCCGCCCACAGCCAGCGGACGGCCGCGCAGGCGTGGGTCGTCGCGCATCTCAATGGCGGCGTAGAAGCAATCGCAGTCAACGTGAATGATTTTGCGCACGGACAACCCGAACCGGCGAGCGGAAAGTAAGGCGGCCAGTGTAACCGATCAGGCGGTCATTACCCGATTGCGGCCTGCGCCTTTGCCCTCATAAAGGGCACGGTCCGCGCGCTTGAGCACGTCTTCCAGCTCTGCATCGCCTTCCTGCACCTCGGTCACCCCGAAGGTCGCACTGACCGGCAGCAACTGACCATTTACCGGCACCGGCGTCACTGCCAGCTCTGCGCGCAGGCGATCAAGCACCGCCATCGCCTGTTCCAGCCCGGTATCAGGCAATACCAGCACAAACTCCTCACCACCAAAGCGACCCACCACATCGGAGTGACGCAGCGAGCAACTGAGCCGCTGTGCGACGTGGCGCAGCACCGCATCGCCCGCATCATGACCATGCTCGTCATTGATGCGCTTAAAGTGGTCCAGGTCCATGATGCACAGGCTCATCTGCTGGTGCAGTCGGTTGCAGCGTTCCCGCTCGCGCTGGAACAGCATCTCGTACTGCCGCCGATTGAACAGACCGGTCAGCGGATCGGTGGTGGCCTGGCGCTTGAGCTCCACCTCCAGCGCCTCGCGTCGCCGTACCTCACTCTGCAGGTCACGGTTGGCACTCATCACCTGCATCAGCAGCGCATAGTTTTGGCGCTGCGCCACTTGCCAGCGCATTGCAGTGAAAAAACCCACCACGGTTGGCAGCATGAGCATAAAGGTCAAACCAACCAGGGTCTCGATGCCAAAGCCATTAATCGCAACGCAAAACAGCATTCCGGCAATGATGAACCCGGCAGCCAGCAACGACAGATATACCCGGTTGGGGATGTACATGAACAGCGCCAGCAAGGACACAGCGACCACCCCGATAACCCAGGTGACCATGTCATGCCGAAGGAAATACAACAGAAAGAAGAGGAAGCTGCCAAAGATCTCAACGGCGGTTGCCGCATACCCTGACGTTGCCAGCGCCGGTTTGCGCCGCACCTGAAAGTAAAAAAACACCAGCAGCAGGCCCGTCGCCAGACGCCAGCCAAACAGCAATTGAAACTCCGCAGTCCATCCCAGCGCGGGATAGTCCAGCGCTCCAAATAGCACCACCAGCAACGCCCAGACCAATACTGCACGCCTTAAGGCACGAGCCATGTGCGGCTCGCTATGAGCACGAAACAAGCGCTCGGTGGCAGCATCGAGAAACTCGCCGCGCCAAGCACTGATCAGATACTGAGAAGCGTGATTATGCACCCGTGAGACCCTTCTTATTGTTCTGCTTCCGGTAAGGTACCGGCAGCGCAATCTCATCCAGTGATGTCATTATGACGTTATTTTTACACCTGTCACGCTCCCTGCGACACCGCCTGCAACGCCTGCAAACTAAAGGGGTCTATCCTGCCAACCCCAATCAGCATACCCACCAACGCCGGGAGGCTGTCGGCCTGCATTCGCTTCATGACACGAGAGCGGTACAGATCGACCGTCTTGACACTGACCCCCAACTGCTCGGCAATCTCGCGATTGCTGAAGCCCTGCACTAACGGTAGCACGATATCCCGCTCGCGCGGCGTGAGGCGCGCCAGGCGCGCTTCAACATCCAGCGCCTCGGGCGGCGCCAGTGTTGGCCGCTGACTCAGCGCACGTTGCACGCTGTCCAGCAGCAACTGCTCGTTATAGGGTTTTTCGATAAAGTCGACGGCGCCGCCACGGAACGCACGCACCACGATTGGCACGTCGGCATGGGCGCTGACAAAAATCACCGGCAGACCAATATCACGCTCGCGCATGGCATCCTGCACCGCCAGCCCGCCCATTCCGGGCATGCGCACATCAAGCAGCACGCAGGCCGCAGCGGTGGGGTCGCAGGCATCAAGAAAAGCCTGACCGTTAGTAAATGGCAGCGCCTTAAGGCCCATCGATTCGAACAGCCAGACGGTCGAGTCCAGCATGCCCTGATCGTCGTCTACCACATAAACCAGTTGTTGTACGTGTTCTGGCATTGCAGCCCCTAGTTGGAAACGGCCGGTAGCAGGCAACGCAGGCACAGGCCACCGGACTCGGCAGGCAGCGCATCGAGGCTGCCGCCAAAGCCCTCTACGATACCCTGACTCATGGACAGCCCCAAGCCCAGACCGTCTGCCTTGCTGGTGTAGAACGGTACAAACAACTGGGCACGCGCCTCGGCACTGACCCCTGCCCCCTGATCGATCACGTCGATACAAATCTGTCCGTCCTGCGCGACGATGCGCAGCTGCACCTGCGAGGCGTGTTCCGGATTACGCTCTCGGTTGGCGTCAATGGCGTTGCGCAGCAAATTCAGCAGCACCTGCTGCAGCAGAATCGGGTCGACCTGCAGCCTGGGTAACCCAGCATCAGCGTGCTCGATGATCTGCACCTGGTGCTGCGACGCCTCCCAGGCACAGAGGCCAACCGCCTCATGCGCCAATGCCGAGGCGTCCACCAGCTGAAGCCGCCGCGCACCCTTACGCAGAAACCCGCGCAGACGGCGAATGACCGAGGCGGCGTGCTCGGCCTGCTCGCTGATGCGCGCCAGACCGTGCTCGACCCGCTCAGCTTCAGGTTCACTGCTACCCAATTGGGTCAGATAGCGCTGACTGGCGCCAGCGTAATTCAGGATCGCCGCCAGTGGCTGATTCAGCTCATGGGCAATGCCGGAGGCCAGCTCGCCCAACGTAGCCAGGCGCGCGGCGTGGGCCAGTTCGTCCTGCAGGCGACGGTTATGCTCCTCACTTTGCAGGCGCTCGGTAATGTCACGCGAGACGCTGATCACCTCGACCACCTCGCCGGTATAGGTCTCACGAATCGCCCGGCTGGCGGTCTCGAACCAACGATACTCACCGCTGGCGTGACGGATGCGGTAGCTGTAGGTCAGATAGCCGTCTTGTTCCAGCGCACTGCGAAAGCGGGTTTGCAGTGCTTCACGCTCTTGCGGGTGGAACAAGCTGTCGAGCCGCTCGCCCCGCAGCTGCTCGGGCCACACGCCTAACATGTTCCAGGACGCAGGAGACGCATCAATAAAGCGGCCATCCGGGCGGTGGCGCGAAATCAGGTCGGTGGTGTTCTCGATGATCAGATGATACAGCCGACGCGCCACCGTCGCGTCCTGCTGGTGCTGCAACCAGCGTGTGGCATCGCGCCCGCGCACCCAGACCTGCGCCGTCTCCACCAGCGGGATATAGCTCCACAGCAAATGGCGCTCGCCACAGCGATTGTGCACATCTTCAATGGCTCGCCGCTGCTGGGCAGCCGCTGCCACCAGTTCGGCATGGTTGTGCGGCAGCCAGGCGGCCAGTCCTTGGGCATCCGAAGCCAGCGCCAGCAGGGCGCGATTGCGAAACATCGGCTGCCCGCTGGCATCGACCAACATCATGGGCAAGGGGTCGGACTGCAGCAACCCGTGCAGCGTAGGCAGTAGATCACTCATCTTTCACCATATAGTAATTACACCATAATACCTTGGTGCATATTCCATATTTAATAAAAACAATATATAAAATACCCCGACCAGAATACGCCGGCCTTGCCTGGACCGGCCAGCACCATCTTCAGCACCGGCGTTTCACGGTGCCAGTCATAACTACAAGAAGGTATTCGTCATGAGCATCTATCAGGAAGGCCTTGCACCGGCCGCCGTCAATCACATGGCCCTTTCGCCGCTGTCGTTCATCGAACGCACCGCTGCGGTCTACCCGAACTACCCCGCCGTCATCCATGGCAGCCTGCGTCGCAACTGGCAAGAAACCTACCAACGCTGCCGCCGCCTGGCTTCTGCGCTATATGGTCGGGGCATTCGTCAGGGCGATACCGTTGCCGCGATGTTGCCCAATATCCCCGCCATGCTGGAATGCCACTTTGGTGTACCCATGATCGGCGCCGTGCTCAACACCCTGAACGTGCGTCTGGACGCCGAAGCCATCGCCTTTATGCTCGATCACGGTGAAGCCCGCGTGCTGATCACCGACCGTGAGTTTCACGAGGTCATCCGTCAGGCGCTGGAGCTGATCAAGCGCCCTATTCTGGTCATCGATGTCGACGATCCCGAGTACGGCGAAGGCGAAGCCCTGAGCGATCTGGACTACGAAGCCTTCCTCGCCGAAGGCGACCCCGAATTCGACTGGCACTGGCCCGAAGACGAGTGGCAGGCCATTACCCTGAACTACACCTCCGGCACCACCGGCAACCCCAAGGGCGTGGTCTACCACCACCGTGGCGCTTACCTGAACGCCATTGGCAACCAGATGACCTGGGGTATCGGCATGCACCCGGTCTACCTGTGGACGCTACCGATGTTCCACTGCAACGGCTGGTGCTACCCCTGGACCATCACCGCGATGGCCGGCGTACACGTCTTCCTGCGCCGGGTCGACCCGCAGAAGATCCTGCACCTGATCCACGAACACCGCGTCACCCACCTGTGCGGCGCCCCCATTGTGCTGAACGCCCTGGCCAGCATGCCGGATTCGGCCAAGGCCGCTATCGATCACCCGGTCAAGGCCATGGTCGCCGGTGCCGCGCCGCCGGCCAAGGTCATCGGCGCGGTCGAAAACATGGGCATCCAGATCACCCACACCTACGGCCTGACCGAGGTCTATGGCCCGGTGACGGTCTGTGCCTGGCACAGCGAGTGGGATGACCTGACACTGGAAGAGCGTGCCGAACTGAAGTCCCACCAGGGCGTGCGCTACACCACACTCGAAGGCGTCATGGTAGCCAACCCGGACACCCTCAAACCTGTGCCGAAGGACGGCAAGACCATTGGCGAGATCTTCATGCGCGGCAACACCGTGATGAAGGGCTACCTGAAAAATCCGGAGGCGACTGCCGAGGCCTTTGCCGGCGGCTGGTTCCACACCGGCGACCTTGCTGTATGTCACGCCAACGGCTACGTGCAGATCAAGGACCGTCTGAAGGACATCATCATCTCCGGTGGCGAGAACATCTCCACCATCGAAGTGGAAGACACCCTCTACAAACACCCTGCCGTCATGGAAGCGGCGGTGGTCGCCCGCCCCGACGAAAAGTGGGGCGAAACGCCCTGCGCCTTCATCACCCGGCGCCGCGATCACGATGTCAGCCACGAGGACATCATCGCCTTCTGCCGCCAGCACCTGGCCGGCTTCAAGGTGCCGAAGACGGTGATCTTCACCGAATTGCCGAAAACCTCGACCGGCAAGATCCAGAAGTTCGTGCTGAGGGACTGGGCCAAGGCGCTCTGATCATCAGTACAACCCCGGGTTGACCGTTTGATCAGGACCACCTCCGCGCCCCGGGCGCGGGGGTGGCTGGTGAACGCACGGTCCGCCCACCCACAAAAAAGCCGTTTCACAACAACAACAAGCAGCCCGGTTTTACCCGGCTGGCGGAGCTACTCATGCAAATCTTCAAGCGCGCCGATGGCGCTGAACAACCGTTCTGGGCCTGCGGCCCGTTCAAGATTCGACTGCCGTTCGTGCACTACCGGTGGGAAACCGCCGAGATGCTGCAGGCGCTGATCATGTTTGTGGTCAGCCTCGGCATGATTCCCCTGCTGGAAAAATACCTCGGTCTGCCCTACGACGTGGCTCTGGCCTACGTCGTGGTCTGCGGTGTCGGTTTCATGCTGCCGGCCCTGCTCGGCGTGCCCATGGTGCCGGGCTGGATCACCCCGGCCATTCCGGTCGTACTGCTGTTTCTCGGTGACTTCGAGCCGGGCCCGCAGGCCATTCAGGCGTTGTTTGCCCTGCAACTGCTGGTTTGCCTGATCTTCTTCGTGCTCGGCATTACCCGTCTGGGCAGCGCCATGGTGCGCATCGTGCCCAACTCGATGAAGGGCGGCATCATCATCGGCGCCGGTATCGCTGCGCTGATGGGTGAGATTTCCGCCGGCGGGCGCCTGGCCAACACCCCGATCTCGCTGACCCTGGGCACCCTGATCTGCCTGTATCTGATGTTCTCGGCCTCGTTCAAAGGGCTGACCGACCGCCTGCCGCTGATGCGCAAGATCGTCAACTACGGCATGGTGCCGGGCATGCTGATCGCCATCGTGGTCGGCATTGGCGTCGGCGAATACAAAATGCCCGACGTGCGCTGGGGTATCACCGCACCGGCCTTCGGCGAAATGTGGAACTACCTGCCGTTCACCGTCGGCATCCCCGACGCCAAGGTGTTCATGCTGGCGGTACCGACTGCCGTGATTGCCTACATCATCGCCTTCGGCGACATCATCGTCGGCCAATCACTGATGCAGCGCGCCGATGAGCTGCGCCCCGACGAAGTGATCGAGAACAACATCGACCGTGTACATCTGGTGACTGCCATCCGTAACGCCCTGCATGCTCTCTTTGCGCCCTACCCCGGTCTGGCCGGTCCGATCTGGACCGCTGTCGCCGCGACCATGGCCGAGCGCTACAAGTACGGCCGCAAGGCAATGGATTCGATCTACAGCGGCGCGGGCACCTTCTGGATCACCGGCTTCATTGCCCTGTTCATGCTGCCACTGGTGAGCTTCTTCCAGCCGGTGCTGCCGATTGCGCTGTCGCTGACGCTGGTGCTGACCGGTTACATCTGCCTGATGGTCGGTTTCGAACAGCTGAGCAACAACGCCGAGCGCGGCGTCGCCGGCACCATGGGTGTGGTACTGGCCGTCTACGGCGCGGGCTGGGGCCTGGCCACCGGCGCGGTGCTGTATCTGCTGATTGAGCGCACCCACCTGTTGAGCTTCCGTAGCGCCCATCCGAATCAGAAAGCCGACGCCGAAACCGCTGACTGACCAATAAAAACAAGAGACCACAAACAATGAAAAAGACCCAAACCTTTATGCTGACCGCCCTTGCCGCCCTGATGGCAGCTCCGGCCAGCGCTGCCTTTGTCGATGACGCCCAGAGCCGCGTCGAGCTGCGCAACTTTTACTTCAACCGCGACTTTCGCCAGAGCGGCGCAGCCCAGAGCAAGGCCGATGAATGGGCCCAGGGCGTGCGCGCCTACTGGCAGTCCGGCTATACCGAAGGCCGTCTGGGCTTCGGTCTGGACGCCATCGGCCTGCTGGGCATCAAGCTGGACTCCAGCCCGGATCGCACCGGCACCGGCATTCTCAAGCGCGATACCAGTGAAAACCGCGCGATGGACGAATACAGCGAACTGGGGCTGACCGCCAAGCTCAGGCTGGATGAACACCTGCTGCGCGTGGGCACCCTGATTCCGTCCCTGCCGGTTGCCATGCATAACGACAGCCGTCTACTGCCGCAAAGCTTTCGCGGCGGCTGGCTGCAGGCCCAGGGCAGCGACCGTCTGCAACTGGAGTTGGGCCGCTTTGATGCCATCAACCTGCGCGACTCCTCCGACTATCAGGACATGCGCCCGGTACAGGGCGGCGCGCGCAACGTGGTCGTGAGCGGCAAGCAGGACAGCGACGCCTTCGACTTTGCCGGCGCCACCTGGACTGTCAGCGACGCGACCAAGCTCAGCTACCACTACGGCGAGCTGCAGTCGATCTACCGCCAGCATTACCTGGTGTTCAACCACAGCCAGCCGCTGGGCAACGGCACACTGGCGCTGAACCTGCGTTATGCCGACAGCAGCGACGCCGGGCGCAGCAACATCGACAACCACATGAGCAGCGCGACCCTGTCATGGCAGGCGGGCATGCACAAGTTCACCAGCAGCTACCAGCAGATGGAAGGTCACACCGGTTTCGCCTACCTGAGTGGCACCGACCCCTTCCTTACGCACCTGGTGCAGATCAACGACTTCGCCAACCGTGATGAACGCAGCTGGCAGCTGCGCCACGACCTCAGCTTTGCCAATCTGGGCCTGCCGGGCCTCAAGCTGATGAATCGCTACACCCATGGCAGCAATATCGAAGTCGCGAATAGTCGTCACAACGAGTGGGAACGCAACAGCGATGTGATGTATACCGTGCAGAGCGGCCCGCTGCAGAACCTGTCCCTGCACTGGCGCAATGCGACCTACCGCAGCACCTTCGGCAGCGACATCGACGAGAACCGCGTGATCATCGGCTACACCTTCAGCCTTTGATTCTTTTCAAGAAAGGCGGCCACTGCGCCGCCTTCTTACATAAACACCCCACACAGGAGCGACCAGCCATGCGCACAATCACCACGCTGGAAGGCAACAGCCAACGCCTGGATGGCGGCGCCATGTTCGGCAACGCGCCCAAGGCCCTCTGGTCCCGCTGGGTCGACGCCGACGACCAGAATCGGATCGCGCTAAGCTGCCGGGCCATGCTGGTGCAGGAAGACGACCGCAACATTCTGGTTGAAACCGGCATCGGCGCCTTTTTTGCGCCCAACCTGAAATCCCGCTACGGGGTGGTTGAAGACCGCCACGTACTGCTCGATAGCCTGGCTGATATCGGCCTGACCGACGCCGATATCGACGTGGTAGTGCTCACCCACCTGCACTTCGACCATGCCGGCGGCCTGCTCAGCGCCTGGCAGGAAGGCCAGCCGGCGCAGTTGCTGTTCCCCAACGCCACCTTTGTCACCGGCCTGCGCCACTGGCAACGGGCACGTCGCCCGCACCCGCGCGATCAGGCCTCGTTCATTCCGGAGCTATTGACGCTGCTGGAAGACAGCGGCCGACTGGAGCTGGTTGACGATGGAAAACAGTCGAAAACCCTCGGCCCGGACTGGCGCCTGCGCTTCAGCGATGGCCACACCCCCGGCCTGATGATTCCGATCATCGACATGCCCGACGGCCCGGTCGTGTTCCCGGGCGATCTGATTCCCGGCGCACCCTGGGTGCACCTGCCGATCACCATGGGCTACGACCGTTTCCCTGAAACCCTGATCGAGGAGAAAGAGGCCTTGCTCGACAGCCTGATCGCGGTCAACGGGCGGCTGGTTTTTACTCACGATCCGGACGTTGCCGTGGCCTGCGTCAGCCGTGATGCCGATAGCGGGCGTTACAGCGTCAGCAACCCGCAACCGCGAGTGAAAGGCCTTGCAAACTGATTCAGTGGAAATAAAAAAATCTTTTTCCATCAATTGCTTGACAGCCATCCGTGAATCCGTAGAATGGCGACCTCTGACGCGGGGTGGAGCAGTCTGGTAGCTCGTCGGGCTCATAACCCGAAGGTCGTAGGTTCAAATCCTGCCCCCGCAACCAACACTACAGACCTCGGCCCCGACTGCTATTTGCAGTGCGGGGCCGGTTTCTATGTGGGCCCACAATTCTGCCTCTCTGACCTCCAGCTTAACCACGCCCAGAATGTCTTTAACGGCTCGGCGCGCTTCAATGGGGCTGGTCATCAGCGCCTTCTCAAAGTCCATCTTTAACGCCAAGAACTCCCTGTGCAGATCCACGTTCTGCAGCGGGTTGACGTTTGCCTGGGCGATCTCATGCTCCAGCGTGCGCAGCTCGCGCTCGGCCTGTCTGATGCGCTGCTCTATGGCGGCAGAAATACCCACCTGTGCGATGGCCTCGATCAGATTGGCCAGCTGCTGCTGCAGTGAGTCGCGGCGGGCCTGCAGGCTCTCCAACGCGGCCGGGGTTGCCTGCTGTGCGCCCTCGATCACCAACTGGCGCCACAGCTGCGCCATTTCATCGGTCAACATTTCATCGCGGACCACCGACAGCATGCGGCGGTCTAGTCGCTTGCGTCCCACGGTGAAGCCTGGGCACACGGTCGGCCCCCTGTCGTGGCCACGGGTACAGCCGTAGCGGCTGTGCCCCTGACTGCTGAGCGGTCCGCCGCAGTGCGGGCAATGCAGCACCCCACTGAGGATCGCCGAACGCGGCCGCAATGACTGCTTGCGACCGTCTGGCCCCCGGCCGGCGTCAATGCGCGCCCGCACGCGGTCCCAGGTTTGTTGATCAACGATGCGCAGCTCGGGCACCTCGACCACTCGCCATTCATGGCGTGGCCGGTCTACCCGCTGGCGTTTGCCGGTGTCTGGATCCTTTATCCATTGCGAGCGGTTCCAGACATAGGTGCCGGCGTACAGCTGGTTGTTGACCACGCCCGCGCCTTTCAGGGGGTTGCCGTACAGCGCCGACACGGCCCAAGAGTCGCCGCGCGGGGCTGGCACGCCCTTGGCGTTGAGCTCGTAGACGATGTGCCGGTATGGGTGACCGTTGGCCGCGCGCTGGAAGATCCAGCGCACCCAGTGGGCTTGCTCTTCATTGATAACGTACCGGCTGCCGGTCTCGTCTTTAACGATGTCGTAGCCGTAGGACTTGCCGCCGGCGATGTAGCCCCGGTCAACCTGGCCATGCATGCCGCGCTGGGTCTTGTGGCGTAGGTCGTCCAGGTACAGTTCGTTGATCAGGCCGCGCACCCCGCGCATGACTTTGCGGCCCTGGTGCTGTGAGTCGTAGCCGTCGGCCAAGCCGATAATGCGGATCCCTCGATGCTCCATGCGCCTGACTACAGATTCCTGCTCTACCTGGTCACGCGCTAGGCGGTCGAGCCCTTCCAGTAGCAGCACGTCAAAACGCCCGGCCAGCATATCGGCCAGCAGAGCTTTGCCGCCGGGGCGGTGGGCTACTTGAGTGGATCCTGACAAGGCGGTGTCGGTGTGGGTGGCCACCAGTTGCCAGCCCTCGCGCATAGCGCGGGCCTGGCACAGGTTGACCTGATCAGTTAGGGAGGTTTCGCTCTGCTTGTCCGAGCTGAACCGAGCGTAAATTGCTGTTCTCATTGTTAGACCGATCAGTGGTTGATAGAGCCCGCTGCTTAGCCAGCCAGGCGTCGGCAAGGATCTGCGCCAGTTGAATTTGCCCTGGGGATAGCCGGGCCATCATAGCTTCTTTATCAGCCACCGCCCTGCCCTCCCGTCAGCCACTCGGCCCGGCGCTTCCACTGAGCGCGCATTTCATCGACCAGCTTGATGATGTTGGCCTCTGATCTGCGCTTCTCTTTGAGCATGGCTTTCAGCTGCTCCAAGGCCTCCGGCGTGCGGTAGCCACGGCGTATCCAGTCGCGCGCCTCGGATTCGAGTAATTGTTGCTTGGCTGTTTTTTTCGTCATGGATGGTGTGCCCCAAATAAGAGTGGCTGCACCACGCCATTGCCATACTCGATGTCCATGGGGGTATCTGCTGTGGGTTCGTCTCCCGACCAGCCGTCCGGCCAAGTATTGGCGGCAATCAGCTCGCGGATCCGCGCTTCTTCTTCACTGTTGATGATGTCGATCGGCTCTCTACCGAGGCGCATGGCGTCGGCGTTTACCTGATCCTGAATGGCCAGAATTCGGGTGAGGGCGTTTTGGCGAGCGTCCAGCGTCAACGGCCCCATGCGCTGAGGGTTCGCCGCCTCTTTGCCGCTTTTGAGAATCTCTACCCCCGCTTTGCGCAGGCGGTTTTGGGGTAGCCGCAGCTCACGGTAGATCGGTTTTAGGCCCTTGAGTGGCGCCAAATAGGCCCATTCTGGGCTGGACAGGATGGTATCGAGTGCTGTGTCTTTTTCGGTCAGGGGGCAGCCGGTGCAGCCTGTCCGCGCATTGACTTCTTCGGCCTCGTCACCGCCGTAGGCGTCGGCCAGTGCTTCGGTATTCCACCCGCCATAACGGGCCATAGGTGCGTATATCTTCAGCCAGTCCCACACCAGGCAAACCCGCCAGTGCAGAATCGGGGCGAGCGTGGCCAAGCGCCCGTTGATGCCTTTGGCATCGGGCAACAGCTTCTGGTACCAACCCTGACCACACTCTGCGCCGTCTTTGCTGCAGCTCATTTCGATACGCCTGTCCCTGATGGCCGACTCGCCTTGACGTACCCCGGTAATCATCAGGGCTGTGCCGTCCAGCTCGTTGAGCCGCTGCTCAAGCGCGGCGGTCATCGGATCCACTTTGATCTGACGGGTGCACCAGCGCAGGGTGTTGTTGTTGGGTGGAGGCACACCACGGCCAAGGATGTACACCAGAAAGCGCTTATCGAGCGGCGCGCGCACCACCTGCAGGTCAATACCTAGCTTGCGCAGCTTGGCCATGATCTGTAGGGCTGCAATGTACAGCGGTGGCAGCTCCTGCCGAGTGTCAGCGTAGAAGACGGTCAGGGTTTTCGGACGCTTAATGTCGCCGCTCTCGATCAGAGCAATGATCAGCGTGAGCGTGGTGGTGGAATCCTTGCCGCCCGACCAGGCTACAGCCCAGTGGTCGTGCTCAGCCCCGTGTGCAATCAGTGACTGCACCGTCAGTTCCATGGCTTCGCCTACCTCCATGCGGGGGCTGCCGGAAAAGATGTCGGCTTGGTGTTTACCCATGGGATACCCCCTTCCCGGGCGCAGGCAGCTCTGGCTTGGATTCAATAAAGCCGGTGCTGTGCTTTCCGCCGGCGGCGTTTATGAACTGGACTTCTACCTTGGCGGAGTCCACCAGAACCTTGCTGATCTCGGTCATGGCTTTTACTCTCTCCAGATCTACTTTGGACTCCGGGTCGGACAGGCTCTCCAGCTGGGCGAACAGGTGGTTTCTGAGGTCTTGCATCTTATTCTTCATCTGCCAGCTCCTTAACTTTGCGCTCCAGCTTGCGTTGCAGGCGTATGACCTGTTTAACGTCGGGCGGGTAGCGGTGAATGGTGTTGCGGCTGGCCAGCTCGGCGCGGGTTATCAACTCCAGGCGATCGATGGTGATGTTTTCGTGCTTGGGCAGGGCGTCTTTGAATACGACGACGTGGCCGGCGGGTATCTCTCCGTGGTGCTCAATCCAGACCAGACGGTGCACGGCCTGGTAATCGCGCCGAGTGCAGCCGGTATCCGTCACTTTGCGTTCCAGGTAACCATCTTGGGTGATGCGCTCGGCGCCAACCGGTTGCCAAGTGTGTGGCCTGTGTCCGGGCTTGAACTGCGTTTCTTTGGCACGCCCGCCAACAATCAGGCCTTTCTTGCCGTGATTCCATGGCTTCTGGCCCGGGGCGAATCGCCCGGCTTCGCCCTGTGTGCCATTCAGCCGGCCGGACAGGTCGCTTGCCTTGAACGCCTCAGACTTGGACAGCCCGAGGCGGCTGGCCAAGCTGTATACGTGCTGCAGTGGGCGTCCGAGATCGTCAGCGATGTCCTTTGCCCGCTCGTTGGGGTAGCGCCGGCGCACCTGGTCGACCTCGGCGTCAGTCCATGTTCTGGCTTGATACTTACCCATGGGCCACCCCCTCAATCTCAAAGAAACCCAGCCGCCCAGGGCAGGGCGTGAACGACAGGGGCTGCGGGTTGCGCAGTACCAGGGCGGTGTCGCCGGTGTACCACGGGGAATCAGAGTGGCTAAGGCAGTCTGCCAGCTCAACGCTGCCCACGATGCCGCCGCGCGGCGGCTCGTCGGTCTTCATTTCGACCATACCCATGATGTCTGGCTTGGGCGGCTGGTATCGCTTGATACAGCCCGCGCTGCTACTCTCTGCAGCGCTGCTGCCTTGAATGTCATGCTGTTGCATGGGGTTCTCTCCTTTGGTGGTGGCAGGCGCTGGGGGGTTGCCGCCCCCTGGCGCCACCTTCTTATGCTCGGCCCTGGCGTTTCAGCAGGCCCAGGCGACGATTCAACGCGGTGACTACCCCCTTTTGCAGATCAGGCACGGCCAATGCGGCGCGGCATTGTTCTGCTGTGAAATCGCGGGCCCAGAGGATGCGGTCGGCAGCGTCCACGCAGTAGTAGGGGTGGCCGGCGTAGCTACCGGCGTAGAACGGGTTAACGGCCGCTGCCTGCTGCTCAGTCATCATTGCGGCCCCACATGCTGATCAGCTGTTGCCATTTGGCGTGGCCGTCTTTGACGTATTCGTGCACCTCATACTCTGGCGAGTGGTCGAGCATCAGCACTTTCAGGCAGTCCTCATGCACTGGGGTATCCAGCAGGCGCAGATCGGTGAGGTCAAAGCGGTACTGCGGGCCGTTATACAGGCCCAGCAGAAAGCGCCCGACCACACGGCATTGGCCGGTGTGCCCCAGGGCGATAGGCACCAGACGCTGCAGTGCGTTGAGGCCTGCGGCGCGGCGGTTTTGGCGATGTTGTTCCTGCTCGGCCAGCATCTGGGCCAGGTGCGCGGCCACCGCGCCTTTTTCTGGCGTGGGCTTGGCGCTGGTGTCGTCAACTTTGAATGTCATGGGGGTTCTCTCCTTTGGTGATTTGCAGGGGTTGCCGCCCCTGCTACTTGCTGTCAGTGCCGGCCTTGAATACCCAGCATTTGACGGTGGTTGGTTTGCTCTCGCGGGCTTCAAAGGCGTCGTTGGGCTGGCGGGAGCGGATGACGCTGTGCACCGGGCGGGTGTCGATGTATTTGTGGGTGCGGCTGTCTTTGAGCAGGCGGCGCAGATCCTTGAGCTCGGCCAGTGGTTGGCGGTGGTTGGCGGCCAGCTTGGCGAACTCGTTGAGGTTGATAGCGATCAGCCCTGGGTCGGCCGCGTGGTTGACCACCGGATCCTGGCTGGTGGACTGCAGGTAGTCGTAGACCTCCCAGAACTCGGCCACCTCTGACGGGTCTGCGTTGATCGACTCCTGGCGCTGCTCGGCCATTTGTCTGAGGGTCACATACACCTCGTCCAGCTGGGCGCGGGTAATGGGCGTGAGCTGCTGCAGGCATTCCACCAGCGCCATGATCTGGGCGTGGTTTTTGCCGATACGCTCAACGCGCACCTGGCGCATGGCGCGGAACTCGGTTTCGTAGTGCGTCACCCGCTCGGCGAAGGTGGCCAGAATGCTGGCCTCTGCCTTGAGGGCTTTAATCAGGTAATGGCTGACGTCCTCGATCTGCAGCATGTTGAGGGTGTCGGCTGATGCCCGGCTTTGCTCGGTGACCACCGGGCGCACAAAATGCAACTTGACGATGCGCGTCATGATGGCCTCAGAGGCCACCACGCTCGCGTTCTGGCTGATGCAGATGCTGCCCCGGAACGGCGGTTCATAGGTTTCATTACCGCCGGTTTTCTGGCCCCTGGTGCGCAGGGTGCCGCCCCCGAAAAAGTCTTTCAGCTCGTCCCAGTCAAAGGATTTGGCGTGGGCCTTGTCTGGGTCGCTGCGGTCGCCTTCCAGCAACACCACCGGCATGCCGGACACTTGCCCCATAGCGCGGGAGCGGCCCGCTACTGACGACTTGCTGGGGTCAAAGCCCTCGTAGTCACGGCCCAGCAGCTTCCAGAGAAACTGCAGCAGGGTGGATTTGCCCGCGCCGGCCTCGCCGGTGGCCTCCAGAAAGGGAAACGACGCATAGCGCTCGCGGATCTGCTCAACGAATAGCGACCCGGTCCAGAACGCCAGGGCAATCACGCCCTTAGCGCCAAAGCACGTCCAGAGGTGGTTAAACCAATCCGCCTGGTAGGTGGCGTCATTGGTGTTGGCGTCGATCGGTATGGTCTTGAGCAGGCTTTTCAGGCGCAGCTTGCCGAACTCGAAAAAGTCTTCATTGTTGGCTTTGAACAGCTGGCCACCCTTAACTGCCAGATCCCCCAACAGATAGGCCTGGTATTCCTTGCTGTAACCGATGTAGTCGATGGTTTGGACGGTTTTAATGTTGTACAGCTGGTCCTGCATGATGCGCTGCAGCTGCAGCGGGCTGCCGGTAAACATGGCCCCGGCCGCCACACTCAACAGCCGCTTGGTGAACTCCCCCACCGCCGCCACCTGGGCGCCGGTGAAGGTGTTTTTCACGCTGCCGCCGTCGTGCGGAAAGTCCACCCGGAAGTAGTACCAGGATTCGTCCGTCACCTCATTGCGCTGGAAGTACAGGGCGCGCGGGCTGCAGTTGGCTATCTGCACCACCCCGCCGGACTGCTCCAGGGCGCGTTCGCGCAGCTGGTCGCTGTTCGCCACACGAATGGTCGGGTCTTCTGAATTCTGCAGATCCTCCATCGCCTTGTTGTACTTGCCCAGATCCAGCTTGAACCAGTACATGCGGTTGTCGAAGGTGAAATAGAACTCGTGCTGCTCGCGCCAGGTGTACATAAGCAGCCCTTTCTCACTGGCGTTTTTGGCCAGCAGCAGGTTGCCGTGGTAGCGGTACTCCTCCAGGTGCTCTTTCTCCAGCCGCTTGGCCAGCCAGAGGTCATTCCAATCGCGCTTTTCTTCCCGGAACGGGATCTGCGCCGCAACACAGCTCCAGCCGTCTTTTTCTGCCTGCGCTGCCCACTTCTTGGTGTACCGCTGGCCGGCGTTGTCGCCATCCAGCGCCCACACCAGTTCCGGCCGGCGCTTGCCATTGGCGGTGCACAGCTCGGCCAGCGCAGCCAGCTCGGTGCCGGGGTAGTTGTTGCAGCTCATGATTGACACGGCACTGATGCCGGCATGCAGCAGGGCGATGGCGTCGAAAATGCCCTCTACAATCCACAGCTGTTTGACCTCCATCGGGTCAATGCACGGCGGGATCCACCAGCGGCCCTGGTAATCAGAGCCGTATTTGAACATGGCCTTCTTTTTGCCAAAGCGTGCTGGCCGGTCTATCAGGCGCTCCCAATGGCCGCCGCCGGGCAGTGCAAACCGCACGGTCTCGGATGCAATGTTCAACTTGCGGTCGTGGTAGGTCTCTTGGCTGTACCAGCCTTTGATCATGCTGGGGTCAAAGCCGCGGCTAAACTCCAGGTAGGCGCGGGCAGCGGCTACCGGGTCGGCCTCTGTGCGCTGGTAGCGTGCGGACCAGTCGTCGAACAGCTCGCGGTATTCCTCTTTGATGTAGATGCTGGCCCCGCACTTATCCAGGCGGCCGCAGTACAGCACCCACGGTGCTTCTGCGTTGGCGTACAGCTCTTTGTGCTTGCAGACAGGGCAGGTGCCGCCTTGCAGCCATTTATCCTTTTTCCCTTTCTTGAGCCCGAAGTCGTTGGCGATCCGCCGGCTTATCTCTTTTAAGAGGTCGTAATTCATGGGGTAACTCGTGCCGGCTGGGTGTCTTGGCCTAGGGCATGGACCAGGGCTCCCAGCAGTTTTTTATTGGCCGCCATATCCGGGCAGTGGGCCAGAATGCTGCCGTGGCGCAGGCCGTGGGGCAGATGGCTGTAACGCTCCTTCCAGAACTCGTCCTGGTAACGCAGCCGGTACTGTTGCCGCGCGGCCTCTAGCAGCGCGTGGACCTGTTGCGGGGTTAGCTCCAGCTCAATGCGCATGGCGGCGGCCTCGATCAGTGGACGACGTGCAGCGCGGGGCAGCGCTTGCTCAGCATCACCTGGCGGATGTGCTCCACCGGCAGCGCGTAGGTCAGGCCGCTGGCGGTGTCGCGCAGCATCACCAGTTCACTGGTGGAGCTGGACAGGTCTGCATACACCGGCGAGCAGTGCACGCGCTGGGCGTAGGCCTGGGCTGCTGCGTTCTCGGCCTGCTGGCGGGAGATACCCAGCACCGAGGCCAGCAGGTGGTTAGTAGTGGCATGCACCTGGGCACTGGGGCCCATACCCCGCGACAAGCCGCTGATGTAGGCCCGCGCCAGATTGGCCAGCACGCCGCCGGTGTGCGCGTCGGTCATCGCCTGCGCGGTGCTGTTCTCTGCCTCTGCCTGGCTGGCACCAAACACCCGCTGCAGGTGCTCAACTGTGCGCAGGAACAGCCCTTCATCGTTGCCCAGGTGTTCACTGGCGTGGCGCTGCAGGAAGCCAACGGCGGCCGCCTGCAGGGTTTCTTTGTTGTTATGCATGGCTGCTTTCCTCTGTGTCGAACAGGTCTATTTGATCGGTATCTGGCTGCGAGAAGCGCGCCGCCTGCATGCGCTCTGCATGGGGTGCTAGCGGCAATTTCAGGCGTGGCTTTTCCAACCCGGACGGGCTGAGCTCGTAGTCGATGGTTTGTGAGCCGGAGAACTTGGCACCGCACACCAGGCTGGTGCACTCGTAGTAAACAGTCCGAAAACAGGGGCTTTGCCCTTCTGAGGACCGGATGCGCAGACGGCTGCAGCAGGCTGGGCACACCTGGTTGTAAACGCTCACCGCTCCCCCCTCCCAACCGGATAGAGCGCCCGACCACGGCCGGTCAGTTTCATGGCAGCGCGGCGCAGCCGAGCCTTGACTAGCCACTCGGCTGCCTCGTCTCGGCTGCTGAGTTGCAGGCGTTCACGGATGCGATCAAGTAGCGCCCGGTCTGCCTCGTCATACTGAAAATGCGCTTCTGGCATGAGTAACTCTTTAGTAACTATTTGGTGACTCGATTCAGGCAATCGCCCGGCCTAGCATTGGTTCTGCGAGCAACATTTCGTGCGCCTCGGTCATGGCCAGGCGGCGCAGCACCTCTGCCTGGCTGAGTCCGGTGTAATCAACCAGGGCGTCTATGAGCTTCTGCTCGTAGTCGTCCAGATTCATGGTGGCGCGGTGGGTACGAAGGCGTTTCACGTCTTGTTTCATAGCAACGGCCTCAATGCAGTTTGTTTTGATCAGGCAGTGCGGGATTTGCAGGCGACTCGGGGTCAGCCTTGATACCGAGAAGCACGGCGACGCGGTGCGCTTTACCGCGCAGGCACTGGTGCTGGCCATTGAGTACGGCGTAGACGGTGGATGCTTTGAATTTGTGTTTCTTCGCCCACTCTTGGACGGAAACACCCTGGGCGACCAACCGCTCGCGGGCGGCCTGGCGGACTTGCTCTGTTGGGTATGGGTTATGCATAGTGTGCAAATTCGTGCAATTTCATGTGAGGACAGCGCAAGAATGATGCACGAATCTGCACACGTCAATAGACGAGATGAAAGAAATTGCATCATTTAAGAGTTGAGACAGGCGCGCGCCTGCAAGAAGAGCGGAACCGGCTGGGCCTGATCCAGGCTGAATTCGCCGACAAAATCGGCGTAGCAAAGCGGACATTGGCTGGATATGAGGGCGGGTCAAGTGACATCGGCGCCACTGTGCTGGATGCCGCCGGGCGGCTCGGTATCGACGTGCTTTATGTGGTAACTGGTGCCAGGCAAGCGCCCGCTGTCGAGTCGCTAAGCCACGAAGAGGCGCACCTTATAAGCCGCTTCCGCGTTCTGGATGATGAAGGCCGGGGAATGATCGTGCGCCTGGTCAACGACTTGGCCAGCGCAGCCGAGAAAATAGGAAAAGCACTCAAAGCAAAGGACTAGCCATGCACCTCACTACCCTGCGCCGCTTTGCGGCCATTGCCGCCGTCTGCAGCCTTGCCGGCTGCGGATCCGACAGCGAGCCGACCGCCGCCAACAAACCTGAGCCAGCGCCCGCTGCGAAACAGCAGAGCATCACCATCATCGACCAGGAAACGTTCGGTGCTGAGTGGCCCTTTACCCAGCCAGAAATGCACCTGGCCTGCCTGCAGGGCAGCGCCGTGGTGGTGATGGACGTGAACACCGGGGCCATGTACCCAGTCAACGGGATCGCTAGCGGCAAAGCTGCCAGTATGGGGATGCAGCCGCTGGATCAGGTATGGCAAGACAGCACAGACCTACCAGGGACAAAGGTTTCTGTCGGGCCAGTCATTGAGCGCGGCTTAGCGCTCTGCAACTGACGCCTGCAATACCACATATGTGCAGTGACGCTGCCCGTCAAAACGTCGAATAAAGGCGTTTTGCCAGCACACTTGCACGGTGTATTTGCTGACAATTCCATGGGGTGTGCGGTCGGTGCCGGGGTGGCACTGAGCACCCCACTGGAGAACGTTGCATGGAACACCAAAACCAGAACCAGAACGCCGCCGCCGATCATGCCCAGCTTGAGGCGCAGCTGCTTGCCGCCTTCCACAAGCTGAGCCCTCGACAGCAGCGGGATGTAATGGCGTTGGTGCTGCTGCTCGCGGCAGACGCATAGTAAGGAAACACGGCACTGCCTGCTGGCAGTGCTCCATGCCCGCCATCAGCTGCTCTGACTGAGGCGTTCAAACTCCCGCTTAACGGCCCGTTCTGCACTCGCCTTGCTGGCGTACAGGTGCACCAGGCGCTTGGGGTTGCCCTGGTCGCCCTCTGTGATGGGCTGCTGGGTGCCATCCTCGGCGCGATACCATGCCACCACCCCGGTGTAGGCACCCTCTACCAGTGCAGCCAGGTCATCATCGCTGGCCAGCTGCTGTTCCAGCTCCAGGCTGTTGGTGTACCCGCTGTCGGAGACGTTGTGGATGACGCGGCTACACAGCCACACCACGTCGCTGATCTGCTGCTTGATGCCGTGCAGGCTGTAGGTCATTTCGGGCAGCAGCTCGGGCCGGCCACGGGCCAGCGTATACGACAGGGTGGCGGATCCGCGCTGCAGGCGCTGCCACTCGCTGCGGGCGGCCTGCAGGGCGCTGTCTCGGTCTGCTGCGATGTGGCGCAGGGTTTTGAGGTTGTCCTCTGTGCCGATGATCGCTTCCAGCCGCTCGGCGCTGTTGGGGTTGTAGTAGTAAACCCGCACGCCGGTGTAGCTGTTGCGGTCTGCAGCCAGCCAGCGGTGGCCGTCGCCGTCTTTGCGGGTGAGGTTGATGTGCGGCAGAGCCAGCCCGCTGGCGGTTTTGCTGGCCCCCACCGGCAGCAGCAACAGGCGCCCCGCTTTGACGCTGGCGATGGCGTCATGCTCGGTTGCCAGACGGGTGAGCAGGTTGGCGTCTGATTCGTTGGCTTGATCTTGGTGTGCCAGGCCCACCGCGCCCAGCACCAGGTCAATGACCGGCTGCAGGCTGTAGGCCTGGGCAATGGTGCGCACCACGTCTGCCAGGGTTACGCCGTGCCATGAGCGTTCGCGCTTGCGGGTGAAGCCTTGGCGCAGATCCGCCGAGCGGGCGCGCAGGGTGAGCACGTCGGGGGTGCCGCTGTGCTCGGTTTCATCCACGGTGTAGGTGCCTTTGTTCACCAGGCCGGTGTCGCTCCAGCCCAGCCACAGGTTGATGATGGCACCGCGCGGCGGGATACTGAGGCGCCCGTCGTGGTCTGACAGGCTAATGTCGAGCTGGTCAGCCTCCAGGCCTCGGTTGTCGGTCAGGGTGAGGCTGATCAGGCGGTTGTTCACCTTGGGGGTGATGTCTACGCCATCCACCGCCAGGCGAAAGACTGGGGCGGGGTGGCGGGGTGCGGTGATCATCGGATGATGTCCAGCACGGTGCTGAGCAGGCTACCCAGCAGCTCGATCTGGGTGTCGTCAGCGCGCTGCAGGGTGAGGGTGAACTCGATACGGCGCGGGGCCCCATCTTTAAAAAACAGGGTGGCGGTTTCACTGATGCTCTCGATAGCCCATACGCCGTAAATGCGCCCGGTGCCCTCCACCAGCGGCCAGGCCTTGCCGGTATCTGCCATCAGGCGCAGGGCGTCGAGCGACAGCCGTTCGCCGGCTATCTCGGGCACGATGACGCCAGACAGCGTGATGGTGTCCTCGCCTTTGCCGACGTACTGCCGGGCAGGTGCCGCGCCCACCCTGGGGCTGCTGGGGTGGCGCCAGTTGGTTTGCCGTTGAAAATCTTGATAGGCGGCGGTGTGCAGGCTGAACACATACAGCCCCAGGGCCATCATCATGGTGTGTGCCTCAGTCGTAATCTGACAGAGCCGAGCGGACGCGCGCAGCCTTGTGGCGCTCGCGCTGATCCAGTAGGCGGTTGAATAGCTGCTCAATTTGAGCCAGATCGGCCCCGGCCGGGGCGGTGAGCTGAATGTGCAGGGTATCGCCCTGAACAACGATCGATGGGCCGCCGCCAGCGCTGATCGGTGGGCGGCTATCAATGGCAACAGCCTGCCCTGCCCCGCCAATGCCCAGCGCCAACGCGCCGGCCTTGACCATGGCCTGCCCTGCGCCCAGCACGGCGTTGAGCGGGCCGCCCTGGCTGCGCTGCAGGCCGCGCTGCAGCCCGGCCATGGTGTCGTCACCCAGGCTGGCAAACACGCGGCTTGGTGAGTGAATGCCCAGCTTGTCTTTAAACCAGCCGATCATCTGCCCGCCGGCGTTGGTGATGGCGGACTTGACCGCCCCCAGCCCGTTGGTGATGCCGTTGACCAGGCCGGCCAGCATCTGGCGGCCGTAGTCGGTGAAGCGCTCGGGCATGTCTACCCCGAAGTAGCGCATCACGGCAGAAAAGGCGCGATAGAACAGCCCCACCGGGGAGAAGTTGACAATCAGCTCGGCGATGCCGGCAAAGCCGCCGTTAAACCCGGCTTTGATCTCTGCCCACAGGCCCTTGAAGTACGGAACGATTTTGTCCCAGTGCTTGTAAATCAGGTAGGCGCCCAGGGCGATGGCGGTGATCGCCAGGCCAATGGGGTTGAGCATGAGCGCCCGGCCCAGCCACAGCACGGCACGGCCTGCCCAAGTGAGCGCACCGCCCAGGCCCTTGATGATGCCGATGGCTGAGCCGCCCTTAACGCCCAGGAAGGTAAGCCCATAGCGCAGCATGGCAAACGGGCCAATGACTGAGGCAAGCCCCAGCGTCAGCGCGCCCATGCCGGCCACCAGCGCGGCGGTGATGGCGGCGGTTTTGAGCAGCCCGCTGGCCAGCTCGGGGTTATCGACCATCCACTGTTTGACCTTGCCAATGACGGCGGTCAGGTTCTGCACCAGCTCGCGCAGGGCGCTGTTCTGCCCGTCCATGGCTTCAATGCCTAGATCTTCCCAGGCGCTGCCGAGGGCGGCCAGATCGCCGCGCAGGTTGTCGGCCATCACGCCGGCGGTGCGGCCGGCTTCGCCTCGCGCTTCGCGCAGCGTGCCAATAAAGCCCTGCAGCTCGCCGGATCCGGCCTGGTTGACCAGGTAGGTCAAGCCGCTGACGGCCTCTTCGCCTGCGATGGCCTTGAAGTACCCGGCGCGCTCGGCGTTACCCATGGCGCGGGTTTTGCTGTAGAGCTCCTGCAGGATGTCGGGCAGCTGCCGCATATTGCCCTGGGCATCCTTGGCAGATACGCCGAGGGCGTCCATTGCTTCGCGGGCCATCTTTGGCGGTGCTGACATACGGTTCATGATGGCGCGCAGCGCAGTGCCGCCCATGCTGCCCTGAATGCCGGCGTCGCCCAGCTTGCCGGCCATGGCGGCCACGGTCTCGATGTCTTGGCCCAGTGCTGCAGCCACTGGCGCGGCGTACTTCATGGTTTCGCCGAGCATCTGCAGGTTGGTGTTGGAGCGGGTGAAGGTGCCCACCAGCACGTCCCCCACCCCGCCCATCTTGTCGGCCTGCAGGCCAAAGCCGCTGAGGATGTTTGATGCAATGTCGGCGGTTTGTGCCAGGTCGGTGTCGCCGGCCTTGGCCAGCGACAGCATGCCGGGCATGGCGGCGCGAATGGAATCAGGGTTGAAGCCGGCCATAGCCAGAAAGCCCTGCGCCCCTGCTGCCTCGCCGGCGGTGTATTGGGTGCTGGCCCCCAGCTGGCGGGCTTGCTCGCGCAGCAGCTGGTAGGGCTCTGAGTTGCGGTCGATCCGCGCCAGGCTCTGCACCTTTGCCATGGCGGCGTCAAACTCCAGCCCCGGCGCCATAAAGCGCGCCCCCGCGTACAGCGCCCCGCCACCTGCAGCCATACCGGCGGCGCCGGTGGTGGCCATGCTGCCGGCCAGCTGCTGGGTGCGCTGGTACTGCTGCGCCGCTCGGGCCAGCCGTTGCTGCTGCTGCGATACACGGCGCAGGCGCTGCTCCTGCTGGGTCAACGCCTGGTTGGCGCGGGTGATCTCGCCGCGTAGTTGGCGCTCATGCTCGCCGAGGTTGCGGGTGCTGATGCCGGCAGAGTTGAGGTTTGAGCGCAGGCCCTGCAGGGTGCGCTGTTGCTCCTGGTGCTTGGCCTTGAGTGCCTGGGCCTCGCGCACCGCACGGCGAAACTCGGTATTCAGCGCCCGGGTGGGGGTTTGAGTGTCGCGCAATTGGCGTGACAGCTGGGCCACGCGATCCTGGCTGGCCTTGAGGTCTGCCCCGGTGCGGCGGGTTGCGTTGCTGAGGGTGCGGAAACTGCTGACGTCGCGCTGCTGTGCCTGCAGACCTTTGAGGTGATCGCGGGTCTGCTTGAGTGAGTTGGCCAGCCCGATGCTGCTGCCCATGGCTGTGCGCATGGGGCGTGTGGCGCGATCCAGCGCCTGCAGAACTACCTGTACTTTCAAGTCACGCGCCATGCTTCTTGTCCGGCTTGGTTGGGGTTGAGCGCAGCCGGGCTTGCTCGCGCCAGTCCATCAGCTCAGCCAAGCCCAGGGCGTCCATTTCAGCCGGGCCCCAATGGAACACGGTCGCAATGTCGGCCATTGGGTCTTCTACGCGGCGGGGGATGCATCCTGCCGCACTGACTTCGGCTGCAAAAAAACGGCCACCGCGTCGCCCAGTTGCACCAGGTCGCAGGGCTCCAGCTGTTTGACGTCTTCCTGGGTGAGCGTGGGCACGGAAATACGCGGCAGCACCTGCACCAGCGTGTCTACGTCGCCGTTCATGAGGTTGATCAGGTTCAGGCCGCGCAGCTCGCCGGCTTGCGGCTTGCGCAGCTTGAGCTCGGTGATGCTGGTCTCGCCGTGTTTGACGGGCTCGTCCAGGGTGATGGGCTTGCTGTACTCGGGTTGGCGTTTAGCCATGGGGGTTGCTCCTTTGCTGGGTGGCCCCGGCATGCGCGCCGGGGGTGTGTTGTTGCCGACCACTTACAGGCCGATGGCGGTGCGCTGCTCGGCCAGGCGGTCTACCCCGTCGACAATCTCGATCATGTTCATGATGTCGATCTCGACCAGGACTTCGTTGTCCACCGTCAGCTTGTAGTAGCTGCAGGTGGTGGTGATGGACTGCTCGGAGTCTTCGCCGGGTGCGCTGTCGCCGGTGTCGAGCTCTTCATGACGGCCGCGCACAACCACCTCAACGGCGGACACTTCGCCGGTGTCGTCACGCTGGAAGGCCCCGGCAAAGCGCAGCAGCACGCCATCTACGGTGGTGATGCCCCACTGGCGATACACCTGCAGGTCCAGTCCGCCGCACGTCCATTCAAGCTGGATGCCGTCATCAGACAGGCCCATGTCGCTTTTCACCGGGCCGTTCATGCCGCCGCCCCGGTAGCCTTCCATCTTGCGGCTGAGCGGCGGCAGCGTGACGTTTTTGACAACGCCCGCGTAGCTGACGCCGTCGTTAAACAGGTTCATGTTTTTCAGTTTGCGGGGCATTGCCATGGCGGCGCTCTCCAGTAATTAAGCCAGGGCCCCGGCGTGGCCGGGGCGTGGTGATCAGGCGTTGATGCGGCTGGCGAAGTCGGCCAGATAGGTGCTGGTAATGCGCTGGCGGAAGGTGAGGTCTTCCAGCGGCGGCACGGGGGTGTAGTCGTAGTCGAGCTGCAGGCGCCCCGCTGCCAGGGTTTCTGGAGTGTTCATGGCTGGGTCATACCAGCAGTTGGCGTCGATGACGTAGCCCAGCGCCTTGAGCTGGCGGAACTTGGCGTTAACGCCTTCAACGATGTCTTTGACCAGGCTGGGGTGCAGCGGCTTATCCACGGCCCACATGTGCGCCTCGGCGATGGTGTCGGCCAGCACCTGGGCGGTGCGGGTGGCGGACTCAAAGGCGAATAGAGGATCGTCCGAGCAGGTGCGCGAGCCCCAGAAGCGGAAGCCGTCTTGCTGAATCAGCGTGGTGATGTCGTTCTCGTTGAGGTAGCCGGCATCGGTGCTGCTGCTTTGCAGATCCCAGAACACGTCCTTGTTGATGCCAATGACGCCATTCACGGCCACGTTGGACAGGGTTTTGTGCCAGCCGACCTGCTGGTCGATCTTGGCGCGCAGGCCCAGCGCGTAGGCCACGGCATGGGCGGCGGCCTCTTGGTTGGCGGTGGTATCCCAGCGTGTGAACTCTGGCCAAATGAGCATCAGCTCGCGGGCGGCGAAGGTGTCGCGGTAAGCAACGGCGGCTTCTTTGTCTTCGCAGTCGTGGCAATAGGCGTAACCAAACGCGCGCAGCTGCTGCAGGATGGTGACCATCTCAGCGGTCACGGCGGCGGTATCGAGCCCAGGCACACCGATAATGCGCGGCGTAACGCCCAGGCGCGCTTTGGCGGCCAGCAAGGCTTTCAGGCCGGTGTATTGGCCGGCGGTGACGGTGCCGATGACGTTGGTGGTGGTGGCCGCTTCGTCTGCGCCTTCTGCCACGCGCACCACCACCACCAGCGGGCTGGCCTGGGCGGCGATGGCAGCCAGGGCAATTGCGAGGGTGCCCTCGGTGCCGGCATCACTGATGGCGCTCAATGGGTCGGTGATGAGTACTGGGGTGTTAAGGGGAAATTTGGCTGCATCGGCGTCTTCTGCGGTGCAGACCATACCGATGACAGCGGTGGCGATGGTACGAATCGGGCGCGTGCCCTCGTTGACTTCGATGACGCGCACGCCGTGATGATATGAATCGGGCATGACCTGCTCCCTGCGCTGTGTAATGGCTGACAGGTGACATGCTGTCGCGTGGGCGCGGGAATCGGTAGCGGTGGGGGTTGTAGCGGGTGGGCGTACAGGGTGCGGGCTGCGCGGGGCTAACGCAGCGGGGGTTCTGGTATGACCGTCAGGTCCTGAATTCGGCCCTCGATCCGCTCCAGCAGCAGGGCCAGGCTGTAGTCTGCCGGGTCTGTATTTTCATCCGCTGGCAGCAGCACGCCGGTCTCTCTTATGTAGTTTGCGAGGGCGCGCAGCTCTTCAATGGCGTCGCCTCCCTCGGTTGATTGTTCGGCGACTTCCAGCCAGTTGCGGGTGGCTGTGCTGGGCGCTGATCCCGCCGCCAGGTTGTACGCAAACACATGGTGCATAAGCCTCAAACCGGCAATGTGGGATCTGTTGGGTTTGATCATCTTGCGTTCACATGTTGATAAGCCAAAACCCCGCCAGGCGGGGTGCTTATTTCGACCTAAGCGCCTTGATGCTATCAGGCTTTGATGATGTAGGGCAGTGATTCGCCACTGCGATCTGGCAGCAGCGGATCTGCACCGGACACGCCAAAGGGGTTGCCGTTGGCGATCAGCAGGTCGCGCAGGTTGTCGGCGGTGCCGGCGGTCAGGGGTGAGCCGTCGCACAGCAGCCAGCCAGCTGGTGGTGTGGCGCTGACGGCATAGACCACTTCCACACCCGGCATGTGCTCCCACATTTCAAGAACCTTGCTCATTGCTGTTGCTCCTCGATCAGGGCTTGTACGTCCGGGTTATCCGCCAGAAATGCGGCCAGCTTGGCGGCGGGGCTGGGTTGCTCGGGTTGGCGCGGGCGGTTGACCAGGGCCCAGGCGGCGCCGGTCCAACGGGGCCACTTGTCGTCTGGCCAGTCCTCTGGCGGCGGGGTTTCCACCGCCCCGGCCGGGAGCAGGTAAACGCCGGGTTCCAGCGGGGATTCGTCGGCGTCGACAGGCCCCAGCAGCAGGCCGGCGCGATTGGTTTGGTAGACGGTTTTGGTCATGGGCGGGTCTCAGAACTTAATGCAGGCGAGTAGCGCGACGTTGCGGGGGCGGGTTTCATTGCCGCCGGTGGCATCGGTTGATGAATGGTCCTGACGCGGGCCGACGTAGTCCTGCCGATCCTGCACGGGGTGCAGCGCTGAGCGCAGGTACTTGGCCGCTTCTGCAGTGCCACCCACGCGGGGCGGTGAGACGTAGAAGTCTGTTGCGTGCCAGTGGCTTTTCAGGGCGTCGGCTTGGGTGGTGCCAAACACTCGGCCAATGTCCACGCCGCGCCCGTCGTCATGCCCCCGAACAAACTCGCCGCGCAGATCCGGCAGCTTGAAGGTGTTAAAGCCGTCGCCGGCGCCAAACGACTCGCCCAGGGCGGCGAAAAGGCGGGCGTAGGCGGTACGGCTGATCAGTGCGCCGTTGGCCTTGAGCCAGCCGGCTGGGGGTGTGGCCATTGCGAAGTACGCAATCTGGCCCGCTGGGGCAAGCAGATCAGATTCCTCTTTGCTGTACACGCCCAGGTTTGTGCGGCCTGCGGCCTTGTCTGGCACGTCGGCCAGATTGCGGTCGCGCTCCAGCGGGGGCGAGGCCATGTTGCTGGGCTCATTCTGAACCATCAGCACCTTGGTAGCGGCGGGCCAGCTCTTGCCGAGAATGATTGATGCGTCCTCGTCTGCGGGGTTCTTCTCCCACTCGGCCGCCAGCAGGCCCTGGTTGATGCGGACGCCTTCGATGTACACCGCCAGCCCGCGTGTGGTGCAGACGGCCAGGTCGATTTGCGTTTGGCCTGCAGCGAGGGTCTGGCGCTCTTCGATCATATCAACGGTGACGTTGGCGGCGTCTGGATCCTCCCAGTCAACATCGCCGTCAGCATTGCTCTGTTTTGTGAGCACTTGGCCCGTGTTGCCGCCGGGCAGCAGCTGGGCGCTGGTGACGTTGTTCATGATCCAGGTGCGGGTGGCGATGATGGCGGACGGGTCAATCTGGAACGTGATGTCGTCCGCGTTGGTGACCAGAAACTCCATGCGCACCACGGTATCGCTGTAGGCGCCGTCGGCCTCGGCGGGCTTTTGCGCGTCTGGCAGGTTGGCCACGGCAAACAGGGTGCCGTTGCTGTCAAACACGCCCGCTTCACGCATCACAAAGCCGCCAACAGACACTGGAATAACCAGCTCTACTGTCCAGCGGTTTGGCTCGCCCGGGTGCTGAGTGGCGCTGTTGATCTCGGCCCGGTAGCGCTCACGAACCAGGCCGGTGGTGAGGTCTTCGGGTGCAACGGGGTTGCCGTTGCCATCACCCACGGCCATTTCCACCAGGTTGATGGGCGAGCCGCTGGCTTGCGCTGCGGCCATCATGGCCAGGCCGGCGGGGGTGTGGACTGTGCGGTATGGGTTCATGATGTTACCTACGGCTTGCGAATGCGACGGCAGGGAATGACGCGGGTTGAGGTTGTTTTTGCTACAGATTGGTATGTGCCCGGATCACTGGACGGTGGGTAATCAGCGATCAGAAACCAGCGCCGATAATTTGTCACCTGCTGCTGCAGCGATGTGGAGACGTAAGTCGTCATGTTGTATGCGGGTAGCATGCCACGATTTAGCCATACGAGCTTGACCTCTTCGGGAGCAGGCAGATACCAGTCTTCGTACCCCTCCCGCGAGTAGTTCACGCAAAACTCAGCGGCGGGATAGGCGCCAATCCCATCAGCGATGATTGCAGCGGTATTGCTCGCACCATTGCGCTCACTATCTGCGCCCGGGGTAGCCGTTGCGCTGGTCTTGTATGGCAAGCTGACGGCGGGTGTTGGCGGGGCAAAAATGATGGCGTACACCCCGGCGTCGGGACCATCCACAAGGGTTAGATCGCCGACGTAGTAGCCGCCCCCGAACGCCTCCCCTATGGTCTCTGGCAGCTCTATAGGGGGTGCCAGTGGCGGTGCTGACGCCGCAATAGTGCCCCTGATCATTCCGCAGCCTCCAGCGACCCAAACAGCGTCCACAGATCCGCGCCCAACCGCTTGAGGGTAACGGGTGCGCCCTTCTTCCGGGTGGTCAACGTCTCTTCGGTGATAATGGTCACGCCGGCGGCGGCGATGGTGACCTGGCCGTCGCCGATTTGCTGAATGTATATCTCGGCGTTATCCGGCCAGGCGACGGTTGCCTGGGCCGGCAGGGTTAGGGTGATGGCGGTGGCGCTGTCTACTGCCAAATACCGGCTGGCATCGGCCAGCACCAGGGCGCGGCTGGTGTTGACGATTTGAACGGGCACCGGGGCGGGTTTGGACTCCAGCGCGGTGAGCCGCTGCAGAATCTCGGCTGTGTCGAACTCTTCGCCTACGCTCGCCCGTAAATCAGCCAGCACCTTGGCGAAGCTATCAACGGGGCCACCTTCGGTCTCTACGGTTGCGGTCTCGTCGCCGTGGATGATCTGGTGCGCCAGGGCGACGTCTGCCTCAAATTGTTCAACGCTGTTGTACAGGCTCATGTGGTTACCAGTAGCCGGCGGCCGGCATTGTTTCGTTGATAAGGGTGTGCAGGTTGCTGGCGGCCAGCTGGGTTGGTTGTTCGCCGTTGGCCAGGCCTTCCATGATCAGCGCCAGGCTGCTCACGGCGTAGGTGACGCCGATGTCGTGCCCGCTGACGCTGACAGCAGCACTGCGCAGCGTGGCCACGGTGGTGGCGCTGAGCTGGGCTAGGGTCATGTGGCTGCGCAGGTTTTTGGATTGCTCCAGCACGGCGATGACACGGTGCAGGTTCTCCAGGGTGACCGGGTACTGGCTCGCGTTGATCAGAAGATGGAAGGTGCCGGGTTCGCCTTGGGGGATCTGGGCGAACCACTCTTGCACCCGCACGTTGATGCCGATGCCGGCGAGGCCGGCGCGCACCGCGCCAATTGTGCCTTTGTGCCGGTGAATGCTGATTGAGGCGGCAATGGCGCCGCGCTTCTGATCCTCTGCCCAGTTGGGGTCCCACTCATCGACCGAGAATTCCCACGCTAACCAGGGGAGCAGCTGCGGCGGCGATTCCTGCGCGCTGTGAAGTGTGCGGTGCGGTAGCGGCAGCTCGTTAAGGCGCACGCCAGCGCTTGCCAGTGCGCGCTCGGCGGCGGTGGCATTCGGCGGCAGCAGGGAGGCGTCAGACATCGGGCACCTCTGCAAGCGTGATGGTGACGGCGGTGCAGAAGGCGGCCTCGGCATCGGAGATTTCCAGCAGTCTGCCCTGGGCATCGGGGGCGGGCGTGGCGCCCACCAGCTGCACGCGCTGCGCGCCGGGCTGGTGCAGGGCGGCCATGACGCCGGAATAGGTCACGTCATAGCCCAGGCGGTGCATGCTGCTGACGTAGAGCTGCAGCTGCGCTAGCGCGGCCTCTCGCACGAGGTTGGCGTCTGGCCCAGGGTATGGCGTGATTACGGCCTCGATCACGTATTCAACAATGGAGGCGCTCATCACGGTGACCAGGTCGGTCATGGGGCGCACCTGCTCTGCGTTGAGCGCTGCGGCCACCTCTGCGAGCAGGAACTCATCGGCCTGGCCATCCGCCGTGCGCGACAGCACATAGACGGTGACTTGGGTGGGCGCAGGACTGGTGGCCGATGCGTCCCTGACCAAGCCGCTCGCGCTGAGCGCGTGGTAAATGTAGCTACCGGTTGAGCCTGCGGTGGTGAAAGCCTCAAAGCTGAGTTGAATGCGGCGGCGGTAGTCGTCGTTGGGCTCCATGGTCGCCGGAATGGGCGGGATGGCGGATGCGTCGCCGGGATCCACAACCAGGCGTGCTACGTCATAACGGGCGCCGATGTGGTCTAAGTCTGCATCCTTTGCAAATGCCAGCATGGTGGCGCGCGCGGACTCGTTGATGCGTTGGCGCAGGATGAGCTCGCGGTAGGCCAGCGCCTGGGCGACCTTGTACGCCGGGTCTGATTCGACGAGGGCGTCCCACTCTGGGTATATGCCCTGCAGGTACGCAACGACAGCTGCGAGGATGGTCTCGAAGTCGAGCGCCTCGATGACATTGGGCGGCGGCAGGCGTGATAGGTCTACGCCGGTAAAGGTGCTCATGCAGCGGCCCCCAGTTGCAGCGGCACCTGCAGGCTGACTGCGTTGCCGGTTTCAGTGTTTTCACCCTCAAGATCGAGCACGGCGGCGCCGGCGGCGGTGTGGGTGATGGCCACACGGCTGAGGCGCACACGCGGCTCCCAGCGCATCAGCGCGCTGGTAATGGCGCTATACAGGCGCACTGTTGTTGCGTTGTTCTGCGGCGCGTCGATCAGTGAGGGCACCAGGCTGCCGTACTCGCGGCGCATGACGCGGGTGCCGATGGGGGTGGTGATGATGTCGGCGATGGACTGGCGCAGATGCTCCAGGCCGCTGATGGGCTTGCCGGTGGTGCTCATGCCGTTCACTGCGGGCCACCTGTTGGGCCAGGCGCTGAGCTGCCACCGGTGATGGGGTGTTCATGCGTATTGCCGATGTTGACGCCGCCGTGGGCGACCTGCATGCCGTTGAAGAAAATGCCCGACTCGTTGATGACGATGGAGCTGCCGTTGCTGACAAGGCTGATGGCGGTGCGGTCTGCGCTGATCTCGGTAGGGCCGTTCACAAAGCGCATGCGGTGGGTGCCCTCGTCGTAGCCAAACCATGCGCCGTCCGCAAAGTGGCTGCTGTGCAGTGCCGGGTTGCTGTGTGGCGCGGGGTACTGATCAGAGTTGATGCCGACAAGTACCAGGCCTGCGGTAATTTCACCGCTGGGGCTGAGTACAAGGCACTGTTCGCCGGTGGTTGGGTGCTCGACATCGCGGCGAGATCCGGCGCGGTGCACAAAGTACGGCAGCCAGTCGGTCAGCAGGGCGCCGGATTTGACGCGGCAGCGCGCCTTGGCTGGGTCGGTGGCGTAGACCGTACCCTGGCGCAGCAGGTTATCAAGGCGGCGGGTGATGTCGGTGGTGTTCATACCCGGATGGTGTCGCGTGTGCGCGAGGTTGCCGAGGGCTGGGGCTTGTAGCCGCGGGGGTTACAGGCCCTGGCTGAGCTGGGCAAGCAGCTCGTCGCGGATCAGATCAAGATCTGCGGCGGTAAAGCCGAGCAGTTCGCGCCGTTGGTACTGCACGGGCTGGGCGTTGCGGTTGGGGCGGTCGCGCAGGCCGTACTGGTGCACCCTGGCAATGCGAGCAGCACGGGACAGGAACACAACGGCCAGGCTGTTGGCGTCGCTGCGGGCCTTGAGGTACTTGGCGGCCTTGAGGCGAGTGAACATTTTGCGCCTGATGCTGCCCTGCTTGCCGCGCAGATCGCGCTGTTTGCGGGGTGCATAAGCGGTGCCGTCGGGGTTGCGCTGGGCAGTGATGCGCTGCTGCTGACTGCGGCGCAGCTTGCGAGCGATGCCGCCGGTTAGCTTGCGGCGCTCTGCTGGTTTGAGGTTGGCCAGCAGGGGCGCGGCCCAGTCTTCCAGGGCGGTGAGGTTGTCGGTCATGGGGCAGGAGTGCTCCACTCGGCCACCAGCTCGCCGCCAGCGTACAGCTGCCAGCTGTCAGCTGTGTAGGGCTCTTCAAGCTGCGGCTCTGGCGGGTGCTCGATGGTGAGCTCGCCGCCCTGCCCTTGCTTGACGATGACGCGCTCGGTCAATGGCAGGGTGACAGCCAGATCTACCATTTTGTTGCTGAGCAGTTCGGCCTCAAAGCGCACAGCCTGCTTTGCCTGGTCATGGTTTTGCAGCAGCTCCAGCTGGTGCACTCGAAGCCAGGCGAACAACGCCACGGCGATGACGTCTGGCTCGCCGGCGTAGTCGGTAAACGTGAGATTGAGGGTGTAGCCCCATTCAAACGACAGACCAGCCGCTGCGGTGCAGCGCATGGTGCCCTCTTCGATAAAGATCAGCAGACGCTCAGGGTTCTGGCGCAGGCCCGGCACGGCTGCCAACAGGTGCGCTCTGAGGGATTCCGGTTTGTACATGCTGCGCCTCCTGGTGCTCGATAATGGCATCGACTTTGGCCGCGCACTGGGCCCAGTCGCTTTCGATGACTTCGGTGTCAGTCAGCAGCTGGCCGTTGGTCTGGGGCTGCGCCGCTGACAGGGTGCAGGGCGTCACGGCGGGACAGCCAATCTTGATAACTGGCGGCGCCTGTGATTGCGGGTCGCTCGCGCAGCCGGCGAGCAACAACAGGCAACTCAGTATCAAACCAATCGCGTAGCTCTTCATTTTCACGGGTCAGTGCCTCGATTTTCAGTTGACGGTTGCGCAGCGTTTGGCGCAGATGCTGCTGTGTGGTCTGCAGCTGCTGCTGTGCGGCGCGTTCGGTGATGAGGCTGGCGTGCAGCTCATTGATTACCAGCTGGCTGCGCTCGCTTTCCTGCTCTGCAGTTGCGGCGCGCTGGCTGGCCAGTTTGGTGTCGCCCTGGGCGAGCTCTACGCGCTGCTGCTGGATGAATACCAGGGCAGCGAGCGCGCCGAGTAGCACCAGGCCAAGGATGGTTTGGCGGATGGTGCTCATTTGCGATACCACCCGGCGGCGTTCATTTGAGCCTCACTGATTTGTTCTATCTGGCAGCAGGCAACGGTCACGTTTTTCGGCGCGGGTTCCAGCTCTCTCAGCCGCCCCATAAACTCGCTGAGCGTGGCGTGATCAACGTGATCGGGCAGGATCAGGACGTCGCCGTCTTGAATCTGCAGCTTGCGCACGTCTGCCAGGTTCAGGCCGCTCATGCTGCCGCCTTCTCGCCGGCCAGCTCCAGATGGCGGGCGTAGGCCTGCTGCAGCTTGGCGTCATACAGGTTGCGGGCGTAGGCCGGGCCGTTATAGCCCTTGGCAAAGGCCTGCCACTTGCGCGCCTTGAGGGCTTTATGCAGCTCCGGGTCTGCCTCGATAAAGCGCACGAATGCGTCCAGCTGATTGGCTTCGCTCTGCTGCATGGCCTCGGCCATGGCCTGGGCGCTGGCATAGCCGAGGCGCACGGCATGAAAGCCCATGATCTGGTACAGCCCCCAGCTGCAGGCGCCTGCGGCGGCCTCGGCGTCGATCATGCTGGCACGGGCAAGGCGCGGGTATTCATGCAGGCCGCCGGCATAGCCGCCGGGCTTGGTGTTGATCAAACCGGGGTGAATGGCGGCGAGTTCGGCCACCTGCTGGGCTGTGGCGTCTGCGTCGTCGCCCTGAGCGAGCAGTAGGCGGTGCATGATGTGACGCTCGTACAGAATGACCGCCTTGCCGTTGGACAGGAAGCCAGCGCCGTTGCTCTCTACTTCATTGACAGCCTTCATGGTAGGCAGATCGGTGCCCAGGCGCTTGGCGCCGGCGAGCAGGTCGGACTCTTTCAGCAGCCTGCTGCAGTCTTGACCGCTGAGGGCGGCCAGCGTTTTAGGGCCGGCGATGCCGTCAACAACTAGGCCGCGTTCGGTTTGCAGTGCGATGACCGCGGCTTCGGTTTTGGGCCCGAAGTCGCCGTCCAGCTCGACGGCGTATCCGGCGCGCTTGAGGGCGGCCTGCAGGTCGCGCACGGCATGGCCTTTGCTGCCAACAATCAACAATTTCATGGTGTGAACCTCATGAGGGCGGCGACGTTGCCGCGTGAGCGATAGACCAGCACGCACAGCACTAGGGCCAGCAGGGCCTGCCATGGGCTGACTGGGTGGCGGTACAGGATTTGGTCGAATGCGGCGCATAGCAGCGCGCCGATCAGCAGGCTGGCCAGCAGTGACACGCCCCAGCGGTAGCGGTAGCCATTGCGGTTGAAACACACCAGGCGCAGGGCGGCGAGCAGGTAGGCCAGAACAATGATGGTTGTGAGCATGTCAGCCTCCGTTACCACGCTTAAACAGCGTTGCAATCTCCAGCTTGTCCACCCACTCCATGAGCTTGAGCCCCAGGGGGACAATGACAATGGCCCCGATGAAGGCACCGGCACCGGTGTCTTTGATGGGGGTTTGGTTGACCATTTCGGTGGCCATCAGATAGCCGACCAGAGCAGAGAAACAGAGCCCGCCCAGGCGCTGCCATGGCTTGAGCTCTTTGCGGGCGTAGGCGACCAGGGCGGCGCCCAGCAGGGCACCCATCAGGGCGTTACCGTCTACGCCGGGCAGCAAGCTGGCCGCGCCAATGCCCGTGCCTACTACGACGGCGGCGGCTGTGCTGGTGGTTGGTTCCGGCATGTGGTGACCTCCTGTCAGTCCCAAAGGTTGATTGCGGTTTGTTGTTCGGCCTGCTCGCTAACCTCGGGCATGGCGACCAGCTGCCCGGTGGGCAGGATGGGGCCAAGGTCGGCCAGGCCGGGGTTGGCTGTGAGCACGGCCTCGGTGACGCCAGCGGTGCGGCCGTAGTAGCGCCAACAGATGGCGTCTACGGTGTCGCCCTGAATGGCGCGCACGGTGTCCATCAGATCAGCGCCACGGTTGAGCGGCGTTTGCCCAGCAGATCCCGAATGGCCCAGCGGGCGTCGCGGCGCAGTTCGTCAATGCTGGGGTTTAGTTGGTCGGCGTCTTTGTGGCCGGTGTTGCTGGTGTCATAACTGCGGTAGCGCTCGACCAGCTCGGCGCCGGCGGTGCAGACCACGGCGCGGGTGTAGAGCACGACCAAGCGGCTGTTGCTGTTGATTTGGGCGGCGGGCACATTGGCCAGGCTGGAGTACTGCTGCAGGCGGTCTGCCTTGAACTCGGCCAGCTCGGCGTTGACGCTGAGCATGGCGTTTACCAGGGCGGATTCCAGCCGGGTATCGGTAACAGTGCCGTCCAGGCGCAGGGACTCACGGGCGGCGCTGGCGTCGATGTCGGGGAACCAGCCGTCATTCGTGAGGTTGAAGGGGGTGCCGCTGCCGGTGGCAATGAATGCGCTCATGCTTGGGCCTCAGATCGCCGGTGGGCGAGGCGCTGCAGTGGGGAAAAGGAATAACCCTGCTGCAGCACCCCGCGCCGGCGGGTGCGTGGGGTACGCTCAGGTAGCGGCCGGCGGGGCCGCGTGTTTCTTCAACAGGGATTCGGTTTTCTCCAAATCCTTTTTACCGCCGCAGCTGTCGTGCAGCTTGATGGCAGTAGCCAGATGGTCCTTGGCCAGCTCCAGTGCGGCGATGTTGGTGTCGTCGTTGCTGATGCGCACGGCGCGGCCAATGGCCAGGTGCAGCTTGGCGCGCACCTGGTCGGGCATATCGTGCTTAGCGGTCAGCGCGAGGGTGCGCAGCAAGATCTCTACGTCGAACTGCTCGTCAGCCTTGAGCGCGGACAGCGCGGCGTTGGCGACCTCTTCGGCCACCAGCGTTGCCGGGGTGCGGCTGAAACGGTCGGGCAGTTTCATATCAGAGGCGAGAATATACTCGGCAATGTCCAGCGCTCGGCCGTAGTTGGCGGCGTCCAGCGTCCAGATCATCAGGGTGGTGATGACGTCATCCTGGGCGCCCTTACCTGCCGACAAAACACCGTCGATGTAAGGGTCATAGGTGGGCAACAGTTGCGCCTTGAGTAGCCCTTTTGCCTTCTCCGATTGCACGCTTTTCAGGCGCAAGTGGTCATGTTGGAGCTTGGCGAGGTGCTGCTCATAAACGGTGGCGTTGGCCATGGTTTGGGTCGGTGCAGCGGCAGCGGCCGCGAGGGCGGCGCGCTTACGCTGTTGTACCTGTTGTGCTGGAGACAGGGCCACGGGTTACACCTCAACGATGTTTTCGACCAGGGCGACTTTGGTCAGATCTTCAATGACGTAAGCGTCATTGGAAGACTGATAGTCAGCCACGCGGTTGTATTCGGGCTCTTCCTTGATGTGACGGCGGCGGCCGCCTTCCTGCCAGTAGATAGACAGGTTGTTCAGCGAGGTGACCAGCACGGTGCCATCAGGGAAGTACGGCGCATCGTAGATCGGCAAACCACCCAGGCGCGCCTTGGTGACAATCTCGTCTGCGGCCAGTTCTTCCTGGTTGGACGCTGCGCCCTTCTCCACCGCCTTCAACAGCTTGTTGTTCATCAGGTTGCGGGAGACCATAACCACCAGGTCGGGGGCGTTTTTGTGCTGTTCGGCCAGCAGGTTTTTGGCATCGGTGACCAGACCGTCCAGGGTCTTGTAGTCACCGGCGGCGCCGATGGTGACTTCGCCCGATGCGTCGACCACTTCGTCGATCACGCGGTCAGGTGCGCCGAGGCGGATCTTCTGCAACCAGCCGACGTTCACGTCTTCACCCAGCGGATTGGCCACCGGGTCGGTTTCCACTTCGGCAGTGATGCCGTTAAAGCCAACCATGATGCGGTCAAGGCCTTGGCGGTGCGCGATGGCGTTGGTCAGGCGCACCTGGAAGTCGTCGAACTTGGCCCACTGGTCCAGCAGCGAATAGGCGAAGGCCGCGTCAAACTCGGTGAGCTTGCAGACGTAGGTGTCTTTGGTCAGAGCGTGGCGGTCTTTCGGCTGGCGACGGTTGCCCGCTCCAGTGTTGGTACGGCTGGCCAGCGGGCCGTTGACATCCAACAGCAGCGCTTCACCGCTCTGATCGTCAACGCCGATGACGTTGATCATCTGCAGCATGGAGTTGGACTCCTGAATCGCTGTTTCAAGCGACTGCTGCACGGTCGGCTCTACGTTGAACTTGTGCACTGCCTCGGCCACGCCGTTGAGCTGTGCAACGTGGCTCAGGTAGCCGTTAAAAATGAGTCGGGTAGTGTTGCGCATGTGATGCTCCGTGCGTGAGTGTGATCAGGTGGTGCCGTCGATCAGAAAGTCGCCAGCTGCTTTCCATCGCCGCCGGTCGCTGCCGGGCGCTGGCGGTGCTGGTGGTTGGGTTCGCCTTCGAGCTTGGTTTTCAGGGCGGTGAAATCGGTGCTCAGCTGGTCGAGCGTGGCTTTCAACGCCTGGAAGCTGCGCACCTGCTCCATGGCGCTGGCGTGCTCGGCCTGCAGCTTGGTGAAGGTTTCGGCCTGCTCGCCCAGGGCGGTGGCGATCTGGGTGACCGCTTCGTGCAGGTCGCTGAATTGGGCGTCATCCTTGACGGACTTGTCCTTGCTCTTGCCGATCAGGGCGAGAACGGTGTCGGACAGCTTTTTCATGCCGCTGACAGGATCCTCTACCTCGTCGAATTCGAGTTGCACCTCGACCAGCTCGGAGAACAGGTTTTCGGGGTTCTCTTTGCGCTGCTTGAGCGGGCTGGCGTCGGGGTTTTTGGCGGAAAACTGCAACATCTCAGTGCTGAGGCTGGCCGGGGTGTCGGTCACGCCCAGGCCCATCAGATAGGCCTTGCCGGTGTCGGCGAACTTCTCGCGCACTTCGATGCTGGTGTAGACCTTCTGGCGCGCCTTGTTCAGGGCGATAAGCTCGGCGGTGGGCTCGATTTGCACATACAGGCCCATGCGCTGCTTGCCGTTGTCGTCGAACTCTTCGGCCTTGACGGCCAGGACGTCGCCGTAGGCCTTGAACGGGCTGTCGGGCAACACACCCCGGATGTGTTCCATCCAAACGCGGGCACCGTACTTGGCCGGCGAGTAGGTGCTCGCCATTTGCTCGATCCAGCTCCGTTCGATGGTGCGGCCGTCAGTGGTCATGCCTTCGGCTGCTACACGGAACCACTTGGATTTGAACTTGCTCATGCTGTGCCCTCGGTCTGATTGCTTTGCCTGGTCTGTTTGGCAGTGCGATGAAGGCATGGTCGGCACCCGGCGCGCGGGCGGCAATCTGGCGGGGTTGTAGGCGGTTTGGTTACAACGTGCGGGGCGAGTTAAGGGCGTGGCCGGGCTGCAACATGGCGGGCATGAATACCGCCTTGAACGCCACCAACATGGACAGCCGCCGCCTGGGGAAATTTCTCTATTGGCAGGGCTGGCGCGTCACTGAAATTGCCGAGTACGTGGGCGAGAAAGAGCCCACAGTGCACAGCTGGAAAAAGCGCGACGCATGGGACAGGGCCGATACCGTTGAGCGCGTTGGGGGCGCCCTTGAGGCCCGACTTGTACAACTGATTTTGAAGGATGGCAAGAGCGGCGGGGACTTCAAGGAAATAGACCTGTTGCACCGCCAGCTGGAGCGCCAGGCGCGCATTCAGCGCTACCAGGGCGGCGGCACTGAGACCGATCTAAACCCCAAATTAGCCAACCGCAACACCGCAGAGCGCAAGCGCAAAGCGCGCAACGACTACAGCGAGGAACAGGCAGAACGGCTGATGGAAGCCTTCCGCGATTCGCTGTTCGAGTACCAGCACGACTGGTTCATGGCTCGGCATGAGCGCACCAGGGCCATTCTGAAAAGCCGGCAGATCGGGGCCACGTTCTATTTTGCCCGCGAGGCGTTAATCGACGCGATGGAAACCGGGCGCAATCAGATTTTCCTGAGTGCGTCGAAGAGCCAGGCGCACCTGTTCAAACAGTACATTCAGTCGTTTGCCCGCGAGGCGGCAGACCTTGAGCTGTCTGGGGATCCTATCGTGCTGCCGAACGGTGCCCATATCTACTTTTTGGGCACCAACGCGCGCACCGCCCAGGGCTACCACGGCAACTTCTACTTTGACGAATTCTTCTGGACGTTCCGGTTTGAAGAGCTCAACAAGGTGGCCAGCGGCATGGCCATGCAGAAGCAATACCGGAAAACGTATTTCAGCACGCCCAGCTCGATGGCGCACCAGGCGTACCCGTTCTGGACGGGCGAGCGCTTCAACAAGCGGAAAGCCAAAAAGGATCGGGTAGACATCGACGTGTCGCATGCGACGCTGCAGATGGGGCACCGGGGCGAGGACAAGATCTGGCGCCAGATCGTGACCATTCTGGATGCAGAGGCGCGCGGCTGCGATCTGTTCGACGTGGAAGAGCTGCGCATGGAGTACAGCGCAGAGGCGTTTGAAAACTTGCTGATGTGCCAGTTTGTGGACGACGGCGCGAGCATCTTCCCGCTGGCCATGCTGCAACCGTGCATGGTGGATACCTGGGATGTTTGGGCAGAGGACTACAAGCCCCACGCCATCCGCCCATTCGGTGATCGGCAGGTGTGGATCGGGTACGACCCAGCAGAGTCTGGCGACAGCGCAGGCCTGATCGTAGTTGCACCGCCGGCGGTGCCGGGTGGCAAATTCCGGGTGTTGGAGCGCCACCAGTTCCGAGGCATGGACTTTGCCGCCCAGGCCGAGTTCATCCACTCAATCACCAAGCGCTATTGGGTCACCTATATCGGCATCGACGCCACGGGCATGGGCTCAGGCGTGGCGCAGCTGGTTAAACAGTTCTTCCCAGGTGTTACCACTTTCAACTACTCGCCAGAGATCAAAACGCGCCTGGTGCTCAAAGCCTATGACGTGATCAACAAAGGCCGGCTGGAATTCGACGCCGGCTGGACTGACCTGGCGCAATCGCTGATGGCGATCCGCAAAACCATGACCGCCAGCGGGCGGCAGTACACCTACACCGCCAGCCGTACCGATGAAATCGGCCACGCGGATCTGGCCTGGGCACTGTTCCACGCCCTGCAAAACGAACCCCTTGAAGGCCAGACCGTGCGCAACACCGGCCGGATCGTCCTTTCTTCCTGATGGAGAACCACCCCATGGATCAGCAAGCAACCGCCGCAACGCCCTCAAAGGCTACCTGTTTCAGCTTCGGCGACCCGATGCCAGTTATGGAAGGGCGCGATATTCTGGATTATGCCGAGTGCTGGTTGAACGGTCGCTGGTATGAGCCGCCTGTCAGCTTTAACGGGCTGGCCAAGGCGTTTCGCGCGGGGATCCACCACAGCAGCGCAATCTATTTCAAACGCAACCTGCTATCGGGCACCTTCATTCCGCACAAGCACCTCAGCCGCCAGGCGTTCGACCGCTACGCGCTGGAGACGCTGACCTTTGGCAATGGTTACCTGGAGCGCAAGGAATCGCGGATCGGCACCACCATGACGCTGGAACCGATGCTGTCGAAGTACATGCGCGTGGGCAAGGATCCGGGGCAATACTTCATGGTGCACGGCTGGAAAAAGGAACATGAATTCACGGCCGGTTCGGTGTTCCACCTGCTTGAGCCGGACGTTAACCAGGAAATCTACGGCCTACCCGAATACCTCAGCGCCCTGCAGTCAGCCTGGTTGAATGAGGGGGCGACGCTGTTCCGCCGCAAGTATTACAACAACGGCAGTCACGCCGGGTTCATCCTCTACATGACCGATGCGGCGCAAAACGAAGATGACATCGACGCCTTGCAACTGGCCATGCAGAGCGCCAAGGGGCCGGGCAACTTCCGCAACTTGTTCGTCTACGCCCCGAACGGCAAAAAAGACGGCCTGCAGCTGATCCCGGTCAGCGAGGTGGCGGCCAAAGATGATTTTTTCAACATCAAAAACGTCAGCCGTGATGACCAGCTGGCAGCACACCGGATCCCGCCCCAGCTGATGGGCGTGGTGCCCAGCAACGCCGGCGGCTTCGGCAGCATCACCCAGGCCGCCACGGTGTTTGCGATCAATGAGCTGCAGCCCCTGCAGCGGCGCCTGGCCCAGGTGAACGAATGGCTAGGCGAAGAGGTGGTCAGGTTCAAAGACTATGAAATCCCGAACCTGGGCAGCTGATCCAGCCACCCAAAACCAAGGCCGCCCAGCGCGGCCTTTTTTGTGCCCACGCGGTCGAAGATGAAGCCGCTACCAGCCGATAAAGCCCCAGCAAATCATAACATTTCAGACCTTCAACCACTACCAAAAACGGCCCACAGCCCAGTATCCACGCGGGTTCCAGACGAATGGCACCGCCTGAGCTGGGCGCCCCGCCCGGATCCGCTCGCCTCGACCAGGACAGCCCCACCCGCACCCCCGCCACCCCCTCCCTCGACCCGCCGCGCGCCCTCGTCCCCACACCTCACCTGCGGTCTAAACCTGTTGGTTTTGTTGCACCCATGCAGCCCCCTGCGGGCCGCACAGGCTCTGCGCTTCCGGTAGGCAATGCACAGGGCCGAATTCATGCGGAATCATGCGCAGAGCGTGTTTTAGAGCGGTCCCTGCCGATCAGCAGCACCACAAAAGCAGACGGGGGTCGGAAAACGGTAATTCGGTAATTTCTGGCACAGAAGAAAATCCAAGTCATTGTTTTATATTGTTTTTTTCGATTACCGAGGCACGGTAATAGACGGTGATCCAAAGGGTAATTTCTTCGCAAGTTATTGATTTTAAAGGGGTTGGCTAAGCCGGATTATTACCAAGTAAGAAGGTCATTTTCTAACCCGTGATAACCGCCTTATTACCTTACGGTTTTTTCAATTAACATATTGATATACATATAGATACTTACGTTTTTCATCGCTTTCTAACCTTTATTACCGATTCCCGATGCCCGAAATTCTGAGCGGGCAAGCACGCTGGCTGGCGGCAGCATCGACGGCGCCGCGCAGATCCACACAGGCACAAAAAAAGCCGCTCTCGCGGCTTTCTCTGCAGACTCTGTCACCTTAAACGTATGGTTAACGGACGTATCGGGCCCCCGCAACCAGTTTCAAAACCGCTGATTGGTTAACGCCGATCAGCGGTTTTTTTATTGCCTGATATTCAGGCTTTCGAGTCTGCAAAAAACATAAAAAAGCCCCGATAGCGTCGCTATCAGGGCTTTCTCCCGCGCAGTACAAGGTACCTCGCGACTGACCTACTTCAACTCCACCTCAACTTGCTCGATGGTGCCGTTATAGGCAAATGGCGCGTGCTCCTGATACGCCTTGGAAACGGTGGAACCTAGGTCCATGCCGATATCCATGGTCTCGGTAGCCGAGAAGCGTGAAGGTACAACTTTGCTGACCTCACCCTCTGCCACCTTACTTCCATCAACGCTGAGTACCGCAGAGCCGCCCAGCACACCAGGCTCCTGCAGCGGCTGCTGCTGGTATTCCAGCGTCAGGGTATGCCGTCCCGGTGCCAGGGCCTTATCTCCGGCCAAACGGTAGCGCTGTTGCCCGAAGAAGTTGTACTCGTACACTGGCACGCCCTGCTCCAGATACAGCGAATAACCGCCGGACGAACCACCCGTCGCGATGACAACACCCTCACCGCCGCCCTCGGGTACGTCAATTTCGGCAGTAATGACGTGTGAACGTTGATAAACCGGCGGCGCGTTCCCCTCGGGAATCCGCGTGGTGCCCGGCGCGTAGCTGAAACGCGTGCGCCCTTGCGTAAACGACGGCCGCTGCGGGTTTACTGCCCTTTCCGAGAAGCGATCATCCAGCGGATAGACTTCAAATTTTTTCGCTTCCTGATCGAATAGCGCCTGCAGCTCGGCCAGCTTGTCCGGGTAACGCGCAGCCAGATCGTTCGACTCGCTGAAGTCCTCCTCAATGTTGTACAACTCCCAGCGGTTGTTCTCGAAGCCAACCGACCCGGTCAGCTGCCAAGGCGCGCCATGGAAAGACGCTGCAACCCAGCCATCGTGATAGAGCGCACGGTGGCCGCCGGTTTCAAAGTACTGGGTATGCCGAGTACCGGCAGCATCCGCGTCAGCGAAGCTGTAGCTCATGCTGACACCCGCCATCGGCATCTGCTCGGCACCGTTAACCTCTTTCGGCTCATTAACCCCGACGGCATCGAGAATGGTCGGCGTGACATCGACCGAGTGATGGAACTGGGTACGCATCCCGCCCACATTCTTGATACGTGCCGGCCATGAAATGATCATGCCGTTACGTGTACCGCCAAAGTGCGAAGGTACCCGCTTCATCCACTGGAACGGCGAGGAACCAGCCCATGCCCAGCCTACCGGATAGTGGTTTTCGTGCTCCGGCCCACCAATCTCGTCGATAACCGGCAGCTGATTCTCCACCGTATCCGGGACACCGTTCTGGGTCATGATGTTGTTAAGGGTGCCGGTAATGCTGCCTTCCGCGCTGGGGCCGTTATCGCCGGCAACGTAGATTATCAGCGTGTTTTCACCATCGGGCAGGGCGCGTATCGCGTCAATCAGGCGACCAACCTCGTAGTCGGTTTGAGCCAGAAACCCGGCAAACACCTCCTGATGCCGGGCGTACAACCGCTTGGCGTCAGCACTGAGCGAACCCCATGATTCGATCTCTTCAGGGCGCGCAGTAAGAACCGTGTTCTCAGGCACCACCCCCATTTCCTTCTGCCGGGCCAGAGTCTGCTCACGCACCGCGTCCCAGCCCTGGTCAAACTGCCCGGAGAAGCGGTCTATCCAGTCCTGACCGACATGCAGAGGCGCGTGCACAGCACCCGGCGCGAAATACATGAAGTACGGTTTATCTGGCGCAATGGATTGCTGCTGGTTGATCCAGCCAATGGCATCATCGACCAGATCCACATTCAGGTTATACCCTTGCTCCGCGCGCATCGGTGGTTCCACCGGAATCGTGTTGCGAAACAGCTGTGGATCCCACTGACTGGTTTCGCCTCCCTGAAAACCATACCAGTACTCGAAGCCCAGCGACGTGGGCCAGTGGTCAAACGGACCGACCGGCGATGTTTCCCAGTCCGGCGTGTTGTGCCACTTGCCGAACGCTGCAGTCGAGTAGCCATGCTGCTTGAGAATCTCTGCCACGCTTGCGGTCTCGCGCGGCCACAGGCTGTTGTAGCCGGGGTAGCCGGTTGAGAGTTCGGTGATCGTGCCAAAGCTCACCTGGTGATGATTGCGCCCGGTCAGCAAGGCAGCACGTGTCGGCGAACAGATACCGGTGGTATGAAAGCGGGTATAGCGCAGCCCCTGGCTGGCAAGTTCATCCATCGATGGGGTTGGTATCGGGCCGCCAAACGTCCCAGGCTGACCAAATCCGAGATCGTCCAGCAAAATCAGTACGACGTTCGGCGCGCCCTCCGGCGGCTTCACAGGTTGCGGGTAGTCCTGCTTTGAATCCTCAAAGGTTTCGCCGATAACACCTGAGAACGGCTCCGCAGGCAGCGGTAACACCGAGCCATCTGCCGCAGCCATCACCGGCGCTGCCAACACGGTCAACAGCGCCGTAGCCGATTTTAGAAGTGGAGAAGCCATCTGTAACATCCTCTGTACTTTGACTGTTTTTGCTCACCGAGCACACACGTGCCAAGTCCACTCCAAAACTCTAGTTCAGAAACATGAAATCAGTAGGGAGAAGTGCTATCCCGAGGTTCAAAGCCGCTGATTGGTTGACGCTGATCAAGCGTTTTTTTATTGCCTGACATTCAGGCCGTCAGGCCATCCTGCAGTGGCGTTTTTCTGTCGCCCCCTCTCCCCTATACTCCGACACACTAGACCGCCGCACGCTTGTCTCGCCTGCGGTGCGACCCGCTTTTGTCGTCCCGAAGACGGCCTGATGGAGATGTTCATGTCGGAGACACCCGCGCAACAGGTACTGATCGAACGCAGGGGCCGCATTGGCCAGCTCACTCTCAACCGCCCTGCCGGGCTGAACGCGCTGAATCTGCACATGGTGCGCATGCTGCACCAGCAGCTGGAAGCCTGGGAGCGCGACCCGCAGGTCGAGGCCGTGGTGCTGCGCGGCGCTGGTGAGCGCGCCTTCTGTGCCGGCGGCGACATTCGCTACATGTACGACAGCTATCTGGCCGGACGCAGCCATGGGCCAGAAACCTTCTTCAGCGAAGAGTACGATCTGGACGCTTACATTCACGCCTATCAGAAGCCCATCCTGGCCCTGATGGACGGCATTGTACTGGGTGGCGGCATGGGGCTGGCACAGGGGTCGAGCATCCGCCTGCTGACCGAGCGCTCACGTCTGGGCATGCCGGAAACCGGCATTGGTTACTTCCCCGATGTCGGCGGCAGCTACTTCCTGTCCCGCTTGCCCGGTCAGCTTGGCATGTATCTGGGCATCACCGGCAACCACATTGGCAGCAGCGACGCCCTGTATGCCGGTCTTGGCGATCTGTGCCTCAACAGCGCCAGACTGGGCGAGCTGGACAGCCTGATCGACAGCTTCAACCCGGCCGACGGCAGCCTGCGCGATCAGGTCGCCGCACTGGCCGACTGCACCCCGCCCGCCGCCGAGCTGGAGGCGCTGCAACCGGCCATCGATCTGCACTTTGCCCAGCCCGACATCGCTGCGATCCGCGCGTCACTGGCCGGCGAACAACGCCCCGAGTACCGTGACTGGGCCGAGCGCACCATCGAGATCATCGACAACCGCTCGCCGCTGGCCATGGCCGTCACCCAGGCCATGCTGCAGCGCGGTCGCTCACTGCCGCTGGCCGACTGTTTTGCCATGGAGCTGCATGTCGGTCGTCAGTGGTTCGAGAAGGGCAACATCATGGAAGGCGTGCGCGCGCTGATTGTGGATAAGGACAAGCAGCCGCGCTGGCAGCCGGCGCATATCGACCAGCTTGATCCGGCGCAGGTCGAGGCCTTCTTCGAGGGCTTTCAGCGGTAATCCCGGCTGCGTACAGTCAGTTTCTGCAACAGCCCGGTCAGATCATGCAGCTGCCGGGCGATCACATGACGCACCCCGTCGCGCGCCTCGAACTGACCGCGCACCTCCAGCAGACGTGAGCCACGCAGCACTGAGCGCTGCCGCTCGGCCAGATCGCTCCAGACGATCACGTTGATCATGCCGAACTCGTCTTCCAAGGTGACAAAGGTCACCCCGGTGGCGGTCTGCGGGCGCTGGCGACCGATCACCAGCCCGGCCACCCGCACCGGCTGATCCGGCGCCATGGCCAGCAGCTCACGTGAGCTGCGACAACCCAGCTCACGCAGCTGCTCACGCAGCAGCCCCAGCGGATGCGGGCCCATGCTGGTGCCGAGACTCGCGTAGTCGGCCTCCATGTCTTCCACTACCGAGGGCTGCGGAATCACCGCAGGGCTTTCCGTTTGGTCATGCTGCGCCTGCAAGAGCGGCAACTGCGGCTCGACGCCGGCCACTGCCCAGCGCGCCCGAAAACGGTTGCCTGCCAACCCGCGCAGCGCGCCGGCGTCGGCCAGTTGCGCCCGGGCACGATTACTCAAACCGCCCCGCTGGGCCAGGTCGGCGACATCAACAAAGTGCTGCTGGGCACGCGCCTGCAATAGCCGCTCGGCATCGTCTCGATTCAGGGCTTTTACCTGCCGCAACCCAAGGCGAATGGCCGGTTGCGCTCCCTCCTGCTCGACCGCTTCCAGCGAGCAGTCCCAGTCGCTGTAGCGCACATCTACCGGCCGGATCTCGATCTGGTGGCGGCGTGCATCCTGCAGCAACTGGTCCGGGCTGTAGAAACCCATCGGCCAACTGTTGAGCAGCGCACAGGTGAAGGCGGCGGGCTCGTTGCACTTCAGCCAACTGCTGGCGTAACTCAGCAACGCGAAACTGGCGGCGTGGGACTCGGGAAAGCCATAACTGCCAAAGCCCTTGATCTGCTCAAAGATGCGTTCGGAAAAGGCCTGACTGTAACCGCGCGCCAGCATGCCCTCGGTCAACCGTTGCCGGTGGTGCTCCAACCCGCCGTGACGCTTCCAGGCAGCCATTGAGCGGCGCAGTTCATCCGCCTCGCCCGGCGTATAGCCAGCGGCAACAATCGCCAGCTCCATCACCTGCTCCTGAAACAACGGCACGCCCAGGGTGCGCTCGAACACCTTGCGCAGCTCCGGTGAGGGATAGTCGACCGCCTCCTCGCCGTTTCGGCGGCGCAAAAAGGGATGCACCATGTCACCCTGAATCGGGCCGGGCCGCACGATCGAGACCTGAATCACCAGATCGTAGAAGCAGCGTGGCCGCAGCCGCGGCAGCATCGCCATCTGCGCCCGCGACTCGATCTGAAACACGCCAACGGTATCGGCACGGCTGATCATCTCGTAGGTCGGCAAATCATCCTGCGGAATAGTTGCCAGCGTCAGATCACGCCCACGGTGGCGCCGCAGCAGGTCGAAGGTGCGACGCAGCGCGCTGAGCATGCCCAGCGCCAGCACGTCGACCTTGAGCATGCCGACCGCGTCCAGATCGTCCTTATCCCACTGGATCACCGTGCGCTCGGCCATGCTGGCGTTCTCCACCGGCACCAGGGTGTCGAGTGGCGCATCCGACATGACAAAACCGCCCGGATGCTGCGACAGATGCCGGGGAAAGCCGATCAGCTCACCCGCCAGCGTCAGCACCCGATGCAGCCAGGGGTTGTTCACGTCAAATCCGGCCTCGGCCAGCCGCTCGGCGCTGGGCAGTTGCTTGCTCCAGCGGCTGCAGCAGCGCCCAAGCTGATCGATCTGCTCCTGCGGCAGACCCAGCGCCCGTGCCACATCGCGTACCGCGCCCGCCGACAGGTAACGGGTAACCACCGCGGTCAGCGCGGCGCGCTCACGCCCGTAACGGCGAAAGATGTACTGGATGACCTCTTCGCGCCGCTCGTGCTCAAAATCCACGTCGATATCCGGCGGCTCATCGCGCTCGCGGGAGATAAAGCGCTCGAACAGCAGGTTGCTGCGGCCTGGGTCCAGCTCGGTGATCCCCAGCGCAAAACATACCGCCGAATTGGCCGCCGAGCCGCGCCCCTGACAGAGAATGTGCTGGCCGCGAGCGAAAGCAACGATATCTTGCACGGTCAGAAAGTAACTGTCGTAGGCCTTCTCGGCAATCAGCGCCAGCTCGTGCTCCAGCTGCGTACGCACCTTGTCGCTGAGCCCGTTCGGCCAGCGCCAGGCCGCACCTCGCCAGGTCAGCTCGCGCAACCAACTGGACGGGGTATGCCCCTCCGGTACCAGCTCGCGCGGATACTGGTAACGCAGCTCGCCCATGTCGAACCGGCAGCGCGCGGCGATGCGGCGGCTTTCGGCCAGCAGCGCCGCCGGGTAGATCGCCGCCAGCGCCGACAGACTGCGCAGATGGCGTTCGCCATTGGCAAACAGCCGGCTGCCCGCCTCCATCACCGTGCAGTGATGACGCAGTGCGGTCAGGGTATCCTGCAGCGCGCGCCGCCCACGCACATGCATATGCACGTCACCGCTGGCGACACAGGGCAGACCGAGCCGTGCCGCCAGCCCCTGCAGTTGATCCAGCTTGCGCGCATCGTCCGGCCCACGGTGCAGCTCGACTGCCAGCCACAGACGCCCCGGCAGCAGCGGCTGCAGTTGCCGGCCGTGCTCTTCATCCTGACCGTGGCGCGGCAGCCATAGGCCCAGCAAACCGTCGAGTCCATCGGTCAGATCCTCAAGCCGCAGACAATACTCGCCCTTGCCAGCCCGGCGACGAGCCAGGGTCAGCAACCGACACAGGCTTTGATAGCCGGTCAGGTTCTCGACCAGCAACACCAGTTTGGGGCCGTTCTCCAGCTGAATCTCGCTGCCAACAATCAGTTTCAAACCGGACTCCTGCGCCGCCTGCCAGGCACGGACGATTCCTGCCAAGCTGCCTTCGTCAGTAATCGCCAGGGCGTCATAGCCGTGCTGCCGGGCACGAGCAAACAACTCATGCGCACTGGACGCCCCGCGCTGAAAGCTGAAGTTGGACAGGCAATGCAGTTCCGCGTAGCCCACGCTCATGCAAACCACCCGTGTACCCAGAACGGGCCGGGGCGACCGGCGGCATGAAAGGCCCAGGCCCGGCGTCCGTCGCGGGTTTCGATCAGGTAGTAGTCACGCCGCACGTCCTCGCCATCCCACCAGCCGGATTCGATCCGCTCCGGTCCGGCCAGCACCCGCGGAAACAGGTCATTGAGCAACTCCGGCTCGGCCAGCAGCCAGCCCGGTCGCGGCCCGGCCGGGCGCACGGCGGTGTCGCCCCGCTCCTGTGCCAGCCAGCTGCGCTCGGGCCGGTGCTCATCCACCGCGGCCAACGGCTGCACTACCTTGTCGCCCAGGCGCGCGCGCAGCCGCTCACAGACCTGCAACCAGCTCTGCGACTGCTGCGGCCGACTGCTGAACAACTCGGCTGCGGCCGGTACAAAGCGTGGCAAATCCTCGGCGAGCAGGGTCAGCGCCTGTACCGGCGCGGCCAGTTCGATACGCTCCAGACGCCCCCGCGCCAACTCGAACAGCCGCTCAGGATCACGCTCGGCCCCCAGCAAGCCGACTGGCAGCTCGCTGGCGGGCTGGCGACGGTGCTCCAGCAGCAACACAAAGCGCTGCACGCCACAGTCCCGCCCGGCCAGAAACATCGCCAGATCACTGATCAAACGCCGCAACGGAAACAGCAGCGAGGTAGTCGACTCGACGTCAAAGTTGAACTCGACACGCTGACGAAACTGATCCGGCGGCTGGTAACAACTGAGCGCCAGCGGATGATGCCCCTGCAACTGATCAAGATGCGCCAGCAACTGGGGCGGGAAGCGTTTGGCTAGGCCGTCTCGCGGCAATTCCAGCACCTGCTGCAGTCGGCGCAGGCCCATGCGCTGCAGGCTCTCAACCAGCTCGCCCGGCAGGCCGCTGCGCGCCACCGGCAGACGCAGCAGCTCGGTCTGCAGCGCCTGCTCGTCTACCGCCAGCCCGTCTGCCACGTTGGTCAGCACCCGGGCCGCCAGCGGATTGGGCGCCAGTACCAGCCGATGCTGAAAGCCCAGGGCCTGCAGCTCGGCGCGCAGGCGCTGTTCCAGCTCAGGCCAGGGGCCGAATAGGCGCAGACTGGACGCCACCTCCAGCAACAGGGTGCGGGGGAAATCCAGACTCACATGACCACTGAAGCCGTACGCCCAGCTGGCCAGAAACTGCTGCCAGTGCTCGGTCTGCGCCGGGTCATGTTCGACCGTGTCAAAGTACTCCAGCAGCGTCCGCGCCTGGGTCAGGCTCTGCCCTGAGCGTAACCCCTGCGCGCGTGCCGACTCATTGACCGCCTGCAGCACACGCCGTTGCGGCGGTCCGCTGAGCAGCGCCAAGGGCACAGTCGGATCATCGCGGCTACGCAGCACCGCATCCAGTGCCAGTTGGGGAAAGAGAATGCAAAGCCAGCGCATGGCGGCCTCAGAGGGAAATGCAGACAGGCCGCGCGGGTGCCATCCCACCCCGGCACTTGAGCACCCGCCACTGCCTCGGCTGTCGCTCCTGCAGCAGCCGCAGGGCGGCCGGCGACGGGTTGTCGGCAGCACGCCGGTCGCGCAGCACAAAAGCCAGCGTCTGGCCGTTGTCAGCCGCTACCTGCAGACGCCGCAGGGCGCGGTCATCCGCCTGCTCCGGCCAGCACAGCACGGCACCACAGCTGCCCGAACGCAGGCACTGCTCCGCCGCCCAGAGCCGCTCGGCACCACTGACCTGCAGTAGCGTCACCTGGGCCAACACCACGCCTGCCGCCTGCCAAGCGGGCGCAAAGGGAATCGCCGGCGCACCTACCAGCACCACCCGCTCTCCCGCCTGCGTCAAGCGCGCCAGCAGCGGCCACAATAACTGCAGCTCGCCACTGCCGGGTTGCCCCAGCAAAATCTCGTTCAGTGCAGCCAGCTGCCAGCCACCAGCGGGCAGCAATGCATCCAACGCCGCATGCCCGGTCGGCTGCTCGGCCACCGGCTCACTCTGCTGGCGCCCGCGCCAGACACGCCGCGTCTCAAGCAACCGATCAAGTGCAACCACCGCGCCCATGAAAACCTCAGCAAAATACTGTATATGCGTACAGCATATTTATTCGCATGGTATCGGTCAATTGCAAACAGACGGGCACGACCAACGGCGTTTAAGATGACTGCAAACACGGCGCTCGGGGTGGCATGCGCGCGGTATTATCTATTGCGGGCGCGACATGTCGCGCCCCTACGAGGGGGCCCAGCGCAGATTCCAGAAATTGGCGTAGGGGCACAGCATGCTGTGCCCGAAAGGCATCGATACCACGCAAGGAAGCCAGCTCAAACGCTAGAAAGAAAGATCAACAGTCGCGCTGCCGCAACCACTCCAGATCCTCAGGACGAGTAATCTTCAGGTTATCGGCTCGCCCCTCAACCAACAACGGCGCCTGCCCCGCCCACTCCATAGCCGAGGCTTCATCGGTAATCAGCGCACCCGCTGCCAGCGCATCAGTCAACGCCTGCTGCAGTGGCCCAAGGCGAAACATCTGTGGCGTATAAGCCTGCCAGAACAGACTGCGGTCCGGCGTTGCCGCAACCCGCCCATCCGGGCCAATCTGCTTGAGGGTGTCGCGCACCGGCACCGCCAGCAAGCCGCCGACCGGATCACTCCCCAGCGTACTCAGCAGCTTGTGCAGGTCACCATCGGTGAGATTGGGGCGAGCCGCGTCGTGCACCAGCACCCAATCGCCATCGGCCGCGCCCAGTTCGCGCAGCGCAATAAGGCCATTGAGCACCGAGTCGGCACGCTCGCGCCCGCCGACTGCGCGGGTGATACGCGCATCCTCGGCACAGGGTAGCGTCGGCCACCAGCCGTCATCAGTAGACAGGGAAACCACCAACCCGCGCAATCCCGGTTGATCCAGGAAGCAGGCCAGTGTGTGTTCGATCAGGGTACGTTGACCCCAGAGGAGGTACTGCTTCGGGCGGTCTGCCTGCATGCGCGCGCCGACGCCGGCGGCGGGCAGAACGACCCAGAAATCAGGTGTAGCGGCGCTCATGGCTCGCTCAATTGAAACAGGGTCTCACCCTCTTTGACCATGCCCAGCTCACGGCGGGCACGCTCTTCAACGGTCTCAAGCCCCTGCTTGAGTTCGATGACTTCAGCGGTCAGCACACGGTTGCGCTCCAGCAGCTGCTCGTTCTCGCGCGCTTGCGCGGCAATCTGCTGCTTGAGTTGTGATACATGGGCAAGACTGCCCTCACCAACCCAGAGTCGGTACTGCAGGGCTGCCAACAATGACAGCGTAATCAGCCAGAGCCATTTCAAGCTGGATGCTCCCGTCGAGGAACAGCGGGTGCGCGTGAGCGCACCCGCCAGTCCAATCAGCCGCGGAACTCGGCGCGGCCCTTGTAGGGCGCCTGGCCAGCCAGCTGCTCTTCAATACGCAGCAACTGGTTGTACTTGGAGACGCGGTCAGAGCGGCACAGCGAACCGGTCTTGATCTGACCAGCAGCGGTACCCACCGCCAGGTCGGCGATGGTACTGTCTTCAGTCTCACCAGAGCGGTGCGAGATAACGGCGGTGAAGCCGGCAGCCTTGGCCATCTGGATCGCTTCCAGGGTCTCGGTCAGCGAACCGATCTGGTTAAACTTGATCAGGATAGAGTTACCGATCTTCTCGTCGATACCGCGCTTGAGGATCTTGGTGTTGGTCACGAATAGGTCGTCACCGACCAGCTGTACCTTCTCGCCGATCTTGTCGGTCAGGACTTTCCAGCCAGCCCAGTCAGACTCATCCATGCCATCTTCGATGGAGATAATCGGGTAGCGCTGGGTCAGGCCAGCCAGGTAGTCAGCAAAACCGGCGGCATCGAACACCTTGCCTTCGCCGGCCAGATCGTAATTGCCGTCCTTGTAGAACTCGCTGGAAGCGCAGTCCAGCGCCAGAGTGACATCGTCACCCAGGGTGTAGCCGGCGTTGGCAACGGCCTCGGCGATGGCAGCCAGCGCGTCCTCATTGGAAGCCAGGTTCGGCGCGAAGCCACCTTCATCACCGACTGCGGTGTTCAGGCCACGGGCCTTCAGAACGGCTTTGAGGTGATGGAAAATCTCGGCACCCATGCGCAGCGCATCGGCGAAGTTCTTGGCGCCAACCGGCTGCACCATGAACTCTTGAATGTCGACGTTGTTGTCGGCGTGCTCGCCACCGTTGATGATGTTCATCATCGGTACCGGCATGGAGTAGACACCGGGGGTGCCGTTCAGGTCAGCGATGTGCGCGTACAGCGGCACGCCCTTGGCCTGAGCGGCGGCCTTGGCAGCAGCGAGGGAGACGGCGAGGATGGCGTTGGCGCCCAGGGTGGCCTTGTTCTCGGTACCGTCCAGCTCGATCATGGCGCGGTCCAGCTCAGCCTGAGCGGTCGCATCACGACCAACCAGCAGCTCGCGGATGGGGCCATTGATATTGGCAACAGCCTTGAGCACGCCCTTGCCCAGATAACGGCTCTTGTCGCCATCACGCAGTTCCAGCGCTTCGCGCGAACCGGTGGAGGCGCCGGAGGGTGCGCAGGCGCTGCCCATGATGCCGCCTTCCAGAATCACATCCGCCTCGACGGTCGGGTTACCGCGCGAGTCCAGAACCTCACGTCCCTTGATATCAATGATTTTTGCCATCTTTACTTGCTAGCTCCGTATATCGAGTCAATCGGGTGAAAGCGGTAGCGGCTCAAGCCGTTTCCAGTACCGGGAAGCTCTTGATCAGTTCATCAAGCGACTTCAACTGGGCAAGGAACGGCTCCAGCTTGTCCAGGCGCAGAGCACAGGGGCCATCGCACTTGGCGTTGTCAGGATCGGGGTGCGCTTCGAGGAACAGACCGGCCAGGCCCTGGCTCATGCCCGCCTTGGCCAGATCGGTAACCTGAGCCCGGCGACCGCCGGCCGAATCACTGCGGCCACCCGGCATCTGCAAGGCGTGAGTCACGTCGAAGAACACCGGGTACTCGAACTGCTTCATGATGCCGAAGCCCAGCATATCGACCACCAGGTTGTTGTAACCAAAGGCCGAGCCGCGCTCGCACAGCACCAGACGGTCATTGCCCGCCTCTTCACACTTGGTGAGGATGTGCTTCATTTCCTGCGGCGCGAGGAACTGGGCCTTCTTGATGTTGATCACGGCATTGGTCTTGGCCATGGCCACGACCAGATCCGTCTGCCGGGACAGGAAGGCCGGCAGCTGAATGATGTCACAGACTTCGGCAACCGGCGCGGCCTGATGCGGCTCGTGCACATCGGTGATCACCGGCACGTTGAAGGTGCGCTTGACCTCTTCAAAGATCTTCAGCCCCTCTTCCAGGCCGGGGCCGCGGAAGGAATTGATCGAGGAGCGGTTGGCCTTGTCGAAGCTGGCCTTGAACACATAGGGGATACCCAGCTTCTCGGTCACTTCGACGTAGCGTTCGCAGATCTGCATGGCCAGATCACGGGACTCCAGTACGTTCATCCCGCCGAAAAGCACGAAGGGTTTGTCGTTGGCCATTTCGATCTCACCAACGCGCACAATTTTCTGTGTCATGTACCAGCCTCTTGTCTGACGTATGTCTGGGCTTAGCCGCGCTGTTTGAGCGCCGCACCGATAAAGCCGCTGAACAGCGGGTGGCCGTAACGGGGCGTAGAGGTAAATTCCGGGTGGAACTGGCACGCAACAAACCACGGGTGATCACCCACTTCAACCACCTCGACCAGCGCGCCGTCACCGGAGCGGCCGGAGATCTGCAGCCCGCCGGCCTGCAGATCAGGCAGCAGGTTGTTGTTGACCTCATAGCGGTGACGGTGACGCTCGACGATCACGTCCTTGCCGTAGCACGCATGCGCCTTGGAACCCGGCTCCAGCGAGCACTCCTGAGCACCCAGACGCATGGTGCCGCCCAGATCGGACGCTTCGGTGCGCAGCTCGGTTTCACCGGACGCGTCCTGCCATTCGGTGATCAGACCGACAACCGGGTGACCGGAAGTCTTGTCGAACTCGGTGGAGTTGGCATCGCTCCAGCCCAGCACATTGCGGGCGTATTCGATGACCGCCACCTGCATACCCAGGCAGATGCCCAGGTAGGGGATCTTGTTCTCGCGGGCGTAACGCACCGCGGCAATCTTGCCTTCGACACCCCGGGAGCCGAAGCCGCCCGGCACCAGCACGGCGTCTACGCCGTCCAGCAGCGAGAGACCCTGCTGCTCGATGTCCTCGGAGTCGATATAACGCACGTTAACCTTGGTACGCGCCTGAATACCGGCGTGGCTGAGTGCTTCGATCAGCGACTTGTAGGCATCCAGCAGCTCCATGTACTTGCCGACCATAGCGATGGTGACTTCGTGCTCGGGGTTGAGCTTGGCGTCGACCACGCGCTCCCACTCGGCCAGATCGGCAGAGCCGCACTCCAGACCAAAGCGCTCGACGACGAAGTCGTCCAGGCCCTGGGCGTGCAGTACGGAGGGGATGCGATAGATAGTATCAACGTCTTCCAGACCGATGACCGCACGCTCTTCCACGTTGGTGAACAGCGCGATCTTGCGGCGCGAGGACAGGTCGATCGGGTGGTCGGAGCGGCAGATCAGCACGTCGGGCTGCAGGCCGATGGAGCGCAGCTCCTTGACCGAGTGCTGGGTCGGCTTGGTCTTGGTCTCGCCAGCCGTGGCGATGTACGGCACCAGCGTCAGGTGCATGAGCATCGCACGCTTGGCACCGACTTCGACACGCAGTTGGCGAATCGCTTCCAGGAACGGCTGGGACTCGATGTCACCCACGGTACCGCCGATCTCGACCAGCGCCACGTCGGCATCGCCGGCACCCTTGATGATGCGGCTCTTGATCTCATCGGTAATATGCGGAATCACCTGGATGGTCGCACCCAGGTAGTCACCACGGCGCTCCTTGCGCAGCACATCGGCATAGACACGGCCGGTGGTGAAGTTGTTGTTCTGGCTCATGGTGGCGTTGACGAAACGCTCATAATGGCCCAGATCAAGGTCAGTCTCGGCGCCATCGTGGGTTACGAAGACTTCGCCATGCTGGAAGGGACTCATGGTCCCCGGATCCACGTTGATATAAGGATCCAGCTTGAGCATGGTGACCTTCAGACCGCGTGCCTCAAGGATCGCCGCGAGGGACGCCGAGGCAATGCCCTTGCCCAAAGAAGAAACAACACCACCCGTGACGAAGATGTAGCGCGTCATGAAAAACCCATAGATTGAACAGTTAAGCGGCTTGCACCGCGAGGAATTCGAAGGGAGTCAGAGGCAGCCTGAACGGCCAGCCAAAGTCTCGACAAGATGGGAAGTCAGGATACCAGACAGCCCCCGCTTGCTCAATCCGAAACCGGCTTCCAACTGACCGTAAAACCGCTGTCTGTACCCTCAACCAAAGCCCGCTCCGCGTTCCAGCGTCCAGCCACCGACACCAGCTCGCCGCCAGAGTATAGCAACGGTACCGACGAGCGCAGCCAGGCAGGAATCCGAGCTTCTTGCAATAGCTGTTTGACCGACTGGGTCGGACGCGTCGCCAGCTTGATCTGCTCGCCGCCCTGGCGATAACGCACCTGCCAGCCGCCAGCGCCTGGATCGCGCAACCCTCCCGCCATCGGCCGACAGTCCAGCGTGCCGTTACCCGCCAGTAGCAACTCCCCGTGCAGTGGCAGCAATGACTGTTCGCTGCGCGCTGGCAGCCACTGCGCCGGAACCAGCCACAGACGATCTGACGAACGGTACAGAGCGCAGCCGTCCAGCTGCAGCTGCGGCTGCGCATCCGGGCCGGCAGCCAATTGCTGCTGCAACTCAAGCAACCGACGCCGGTCCGGCATACGCACCGCCTGCTGACGCAGCCAGCAGCGCAGCAGATTACGTTGCCGGGCGGCCGACAAACCTAGCAGCGGAGCCAGCAACAGGCTCGGCCAGCGGGCCAGCCACGGATCAGCGCTGGGCTCTGCCACCCGCTGCAGATCATCCTGTGCCAGCTCATCCAGCAAGGCACTGGCCTCACTGGCATGTTCAGCCAGGCGCAGCAGGCTGCGATCCAGCTGCGGCCACTCATGACGCAATCCCGGCAACACCCGGTGACGCAGGGCCGTGCGGGCAAAACGCTCATCGGCATTGGCCGGATCTTCAATCCAGTCCAGCCCCTGTTGCCGCGCCCAGCTCTCCAGCTCGCTGCGTCGCCAATCGAGCAGCGGACGCGACAGCCAGCCAGCCCCCAGCGCACGGCGCGCAGGCATGCCGCTCAACCCGCGCACACCGGTACCGCGCATCAGTCGAAACATCAGGGTTTCCAACTGGTCATCGCGGTGATGCGCCAGCAACAGTTCTGCGCCGGGCGCCAGCACCTCGGCAAAGGCCGCGTAGCGGGCATCACGCGCCGCCTCCTCAATACTCGCGCCCTGCCCGACCTGCACACGCACGATCGTCAGCGGCACGCCGCGCGCGTCACAAGCACGCTGGCAGTGCTCCGCCCAGGCGTCAGCCTCGGCATGCAATCCGTGATGAACATGAATGGCGTGAAGCGGGGGGATATCTGAGAGTTGGCGGGCCTGACTCAACAGCTCAAGCAGAACCATTGAGTCCAGGCCTCCGGACAACCCCAGCCACCAGGCCGGGGCGTCCATGCAGCGGGTGAGCTGCGTCAGCAGCCCCTGCGGGCTCACTGAATACCGAAGGACATCAGGCGCTGGTAACGCGCTTCCAGCAGCTCGTCGCTGGAATGGGCACTCAGTTTATCCAGCTGGGTAATCAACTGCTGCTTGATACGCGCAGCGGTCTCCTGAGGTGAGCGTTGCGCACCGCCCAGCGGCTCGGGGATCAGGGTGTCGACCAGGCCCAGCTCCTTCAAACGCTCGGCGGTAATACCCATGGCCGCCGCCGCGTCTGCGGCCTTTTCGGCGCTCTTCCACAAAATGGAGGCACAGCCTTCGGGCGAGATCACCGAATAGGTGGAGTACTGCAGCATCATCAGGTGATCGCAGACACCAATCGCCAGCGCGCCGCCGGAGCCACCCTCACCGATAACGGTGGCGATGATCGGGGTCTTCAGGCGCGACATGACCTGCAGGTTCCAGGCAATGGCTTCGCTCTGACCGCGCTCTTCAGCGTCGATACCGGGGTAGGCACCGGGGGTATCGATAAAGGTGACGATCGGCATCTTGAAGCGCTCGGCCATTTCCATCAGGCGGCAGGCCTTGCGGTAGCCTTCAGGCTTGGGCATGCCGAAGTTGCGGCGTACCTTTTCCTTTACATCACGGCCTTTCTGGTGACCGATGACCATGACTGCACGGCCGTCCAGCCGAGCGATACCGCCCACAATCGCAGCATCGTCAGCAAAGTGACGATCACCGTGCAGTTCCTCGAAATCCGTGAAGATGTGGCGAATGTAGTCCAGCGTATAGGGACGCTGCGGGTGGCGCGACATCTGCGCGACCTGCCAACTGCTCAGGTTGCCGAAGATGCTCTCGGTCAGGGACTTGCTCTTCTCCTGCAACCGGGTGATCTCTTCGGTGATGTTCAGCGAGTTGTCGCTGCCGACCAGACGCAATTCTTCGATTTTGGCCTGCAGGTCGGCGATCGGCTGTTCAAACTCCAAGTATTTCTGGCTGTTGCTCATAGGCATCCATCATCCGCTTGCGCCCAACGCGGGCATCCAAAAAAGTATCGCAAATAACCTTACGGGATTGCCGGGCGCCCGTCGAGCATCCGGCTTTGCGCTATCTATAGTGCAAGGAGACGCTGTCTTTGCCCAGCTGGTCACGCAGCCCCTGCAACAGATCGTCAGCCGGCTCCACCCGCCATTCGTCCCCCAGGCGCAGCAAGGCCGCCGCATCAGTGCGCTGGTACTCTACCGTCACCGGACAGCCGCCACGGTACTGATTGAGCAGCCCGGCCATGCGGTTGAGGGCATCCTCACCGTGTCGAGCCCCGTCGATATTGATACGCACACTGTCCAGCAAGCCGGTACGCGCATCCTCCAGACTCATCACGCGCTTGGCGCGCACCCGCATACCACCGGAGAAGTCGTCGACAGCCACCTCGCCCTCAACCACCAGCAAGGCGTCTTTCTGCAGCAACGCCTGCGCCGCCAGATAGGCTTCGGAGAACAACGACACCTCGATGCGCGCCGAGCGGTCATCAAGAGTGACAAAGCCCACCTTGTCGCCCCGCTTGTTCTTCATGACGCGCAGATCAAACACCAGACCGGCAATGGTCTGACTATCGCGTGAGGGCTTCAGATCGAGAATGCGCTGACGGGCAAAGCGGCGGATTTCACGCTCGTACTCGTCGATCGGGTGACCGGTCAGATACAGCCCCAGAGTGTCTTTCTCACCGCGCAGCCGCTCCTTGAAGCTCCACTCGCGCACCTTGCGGTAGGGTTCGTAGACATCCCGTTCGGCTGATGGCCCGAGCAGATCACCAAACAGGTCATCATGCCCGGAGTCGGCGCTGCGTGCGGTCTGCTCGGCGGAAGCAATCGCCTCTTCCATCGCCGCCATCAGGGCTGCGCGGTTGCGGTCTACCTGCTTCTGGTAGGCCTGCAGCTCTTCGGCGAAGAAGGGACCAAGACGATCCAGGGCGCCACTGCGAATCAGCGCTTCCATCACGCGCTTGTTGATACGCTTGAGGTCGACCCGCGCGCAAAAGTCGAACAGGTCATTGAAGCGGCCACCGGCCTTGCGGGTTTCGACGATGGTTTCCACCGGGCCTTCCCCCACGCCCTTGATCGCACCCAGGCCATACACCACGTCACCGGCATCATCCACGGTGAACTTGTATTCGGAGACGTTGACGTCCGGCACCTTGATCCGCAGTTTCATGCTGCGGCATTCCTCGATCAGCGTCACCACCTTGTCGGTGTTGTGCATATCCGCCGAGAGTACTGCCGCCATAAAGGGCGCTGGGTAATGCGCCTTCAGCCAGGCGGTCTGGTAGGAGACCAGACCATAGGCGGCCGAGTGCGACTTGTTGAAACCGTAACCGGCGAACTTTTCTACCAGGTCGAAAATGTTACCCGCCAGATCGGCATCAATACCGTTATTGGCGCAGCCTTCGATAAAGCCGCCACGCTGCTTGGCCATCTCTTCGGGCTTTTTCTTACCCATCGCCCGACGCAGCATGTCCGCGCCACCGAGCGTATAACCCGCCATCACCTGGGCGATCTGCATGACCTGTTCCTGATACAGGATGATGCCGTAGGTGGGTTTGAGCACCGGCTCCAGACCGGGGTACTGATAGTTGGGGTGCGGGTAGGAAATTTCTTCGCGACCGTGTTTACGGTTGATGAAGTCGTCCACCATGCCTGACTGTAGCGGGCCCGGGCGGAACAGGGCCACCAGTGCGATCATGTCTTCCAGGCAGTCGGGCTTGAGCTTCTTGATCAGCTCTTTCATACCACGCGATTCAAGCTGGAAAACGGCTGTGGTTTCCGCCTTCTGCAACATGCTGTAGGTCGGTGCATCGTCCAGCGGGATCAGGTCGATGTTGACCAGCTCCTCGTCTGTAGCTCCTTCTTCGCGCTGCTTGCGATGGATAGTCTCCATCGCCCATTTGATGATCGTCAGGGTCCGCAGACCGAGGAAGTCAAACTTCACCAGGCCTGCCGCTTCCACGTCGTCCTTGTCGAACTGGGTAACCAGACCGCCACCAGACTCATCGCAATACAGCGGCGCAAAGTCGGTCAGCTTGGTCGGGGCGATTACCACACCACCGGCGTGCTTACCGACGTTACGGGTAATACCCTCCAATTTGAGGGCCATGTCCCAGATTTCCTGACCTTCCTCGTCGTTGGCGAGAAAGTCGCGCAGCATCTCTTCCTGCTCATAGGCCTTGGTCAGCGTCATGCCGACCTCGAAGGGAATCATCTTCGAGAGCTTGTCAGCCAGACCGTATGACTTGCCCTGCACCCGCGCCACGTCGCGCACCACCGCCTTGGCCGCCATGGTGCCGAAGGTGATGATCTGCGATACCGCGTTACGGCCGTAGGCGTCGGCGACGTAGTCAATCACGCGGTCGCGCCCTTCCATGCAGAAGTCGACGTCAAAGTCGGGCATGGAAACACGCTCAGGGTTAAGGAAGCGCTCGAACAGCAGATCGTAGGCCAGCGGATCAAGGTCGGTAATCAGCAGTGAATAAGCCACCAGCGAGCCCGCCCCGGAGCCCCGGCCAGGTCCGACCGGCACGCCATTGCCCTTGGCCCACTTGATAAAGTCCATCACGATCAGGAAGTAGCCGGGGAAGCCCATCTGATTGATGATGTCGAGTTCGAAGTTCAGGCGGTCGATATAAACCTGACGCTTGGCCTCGTAGTCCGGCGTGTCGGGCGGCAGAATGACCTTGAGGCGCTCTTCCAGCCCCTCGAAGGAGACCTTCTTGAAGAACTCCGCCTCGGTCATCCCCTCGGGTACCGGAAAGTCCGGCAGGAAGTACTTACCCAGCTGCACATCGATGTTGCAGCGCTTGGCAATCTCGACGCTGTTTTCCAGCGCTTCGGGGATGTCAGAGAACAGCTCTGCCATCTCGTCCGGGGTTTTCAGGTACTGCTCTTCGCTGTACTGACGGACCCGACGCGGATCATCCAGCGCGCGGCCTTCGCCGATACAGACGCGTGTCTCATGGGCCTCAAAATCGCTGCGCTTGAGAAAGCGTACGTCATTGGTCGCCACCACCGGACAACCGCTGCGAGCCGCCAGCGCGACCGCCGCGTGCACATGCTCTTCATCATTGACACGGCTGGTGCGCTGCAGCTCCAGATAGAAACGCCCGGGGAACACGCCCATCCAGTAGGCCAGCAGATCATCAGCCCGTTCGGGGCTGGAGGACAGCAGCGCCAGACCGACTTCGCCCTCCTTCGCAGCCGACAGCGCAATCACGCCTTCACTGGCCTCGGCCACCCACTCACGGCGGACCGTCACCAGGCCATTGCGCTGCCCCTCGGTAAAGCCACGGGAGACCAGCTCGGTCAGGTTGCGGTAGCCCTTCGGGTCCATCGCCAGCAGGCTGATACGGGTCAGCACGCTGTCGTCTTCGGCGTCGGTCAGCCAAAGGTCAACACCTGAGATCGGTTTGATGCCGGCGCCGGTCGCCGTCTTGTAGAACTTGACCAGACTGCACATGTTGTTCTGGTCGGTGATCGCCACCGCCGGCATGCCCGCCTCGCCGACGGCCTTGATCAAGGGCTTGACCTTGACCAGTCCGTCGACCAGGGAGTATTCACTGTGGACACGCAGGTGAATGAAGGAAGGTGACATGGAAATCCTGTTTCAGATGGCGGAACGTCAGGCAGCAAATTGTAGCGACGGGGAACTGCTGCGGCCAGTCGCAGCAGGCAGAACTGTGTGAGCGTTTTAGCGTATTACTGTTCCAGCGCCTTGCGCACCGGGCCGAATGAACGGCGATGAATAGGAGTAGCACCCAGCTCGCGCAGCGCGGCCAAGTGTACTGGTGTGGGGTAACCCTTGTGGCCGGCAATGCCATAGCCGGGGTATTGCTGGTCCAGTTCGAGCATTTCCCGGTCACGGGCAACCTTGGCAAGAATGGAGGCAGCGGCGATGGCCGGCACACGGCTGTCGCCCTTGACCACCGGCTCACTGCGCATCGGCAATAGCGGGCAGCGGTTACCGTCCACCAGCACCAGCGTCGGCTGCGTGCTCAAACCGGCCACTGCGCGCTGCATGGCCAACATGGTGGCGTGCAGAATATTCAAGCGGTCGATTTCCTCGACCTCGGCGCGGGCGATGCACCAGGCCAGCGCGCGCTCCTGAATCAACGGAAACAGCGCCTCGCGGCGTGCTTCGGTCAGTTTCTTGGAGTCATTCAGGCCTTCAATTGGGCGGGCCGGGTCGAGGATTACCGCGGCGGTAACCACGGCACCGCACAGCGGGCCACGCCCCACCTCGTCGACCCCGGCCACCAGCTCGTCGTCAGCGGGCGCGGCCCAGTCCATGAGCAGCTGGCTCACACCTTGCCCCGCGCGTCCAACAGCTCGGCAACGGCCTCGGCGGCACTCTGATCGGCGTCACGACGCAGCATCTGGTGCAGCTCCATAAAGGTCTGTTCGGTTTCCACCCGCTCCGCCGTTGGCAGCAAGCGTTCCAGCAGCGCGGGGCCCATGGCTTCAGGCGTCGCCGCATCCTGCAGGAACTCGGGCGCCACCTCACGGCCGGCCAGCAGGTTGGGCAGCGACACATGCCCGACCTTGACCAGGCGCTTGAGAATACGGAAGGTGAGCCCGGCCATGCGGTAGGCCACTACCATCGGGCGTTTGAACAGCATGGCCTCCAGGGTCGCGGTACCGGAGGCGATCAGCACGGCATCGCAGGCGGCCAGCACCTCATGGGCCTGGCCATCATAGAGTCTCAGCGGCAGCTCAAGGCCGGTCTCGGCCAGGATTGCTTCCATCTGCTGGCGGCGCTCCGGACTGGCGCACGGCATGATGAATTGCAGCTCAGGCTGGCGCTCCAGGCACCAGGCGGCGGTCTCAAGAAAGACGCGCCCCAGCTTGCGCAGCTCGCCGTTGCGGCTGCCGGGCATCAACGCCAGGATACGGGCATCCTGCTCCACGCCCAGCACCCGGCGCGCAGCGGCGCGGTCGGGTTCCAGCGCAATACGGTCAGCCAGCGTGTGCCCGACGCAGCGCACAGCCACACCATGACGGTGATACACCTCTTCCTCGAAGGGGAACAGGGTTAGCATCAGATCGGTAGATTGGGCGATCCCCAGCACGCGCTTCTCGCGCCAGGCCCAGACCGACGGACTGACGTAATGCACGGTAGGAATGCCGACATCGCGCAGGCGTTGCTCCACCCCCAAGGTGAAATCCGGCGCATCGATGCCGATGAACACGTCCGGCTGCTCCTGCTTGAGGTAATCAACCAGTTCCCGACGAATCCGCAGCAGCTCGCGCAGGCGTCCGAGCACCTCAATCAGCCCCATGACCGACAGCCGCTCCATCGGTACGCGCGTCTGCATGCCTTCAGCCAGCATACGCGGGCCACCGATACCGATAAAACGGGCGTTGGGGAAGCGTTGTTTCAGCGCCGCGATGAGGCCGGCACCCAGGGTATCGCCCGACGCCTCGCCGGCAACCAGCGCAATGCATAGGGGTTTGTCCGAGCGAACCGGTGCAATGCCAGACATGTCAGCGGGTAATGCCGCGGGTCGACTCGCTGATTGACGTGCAATACAGCGCCACTTCAGGGAACTGCTCGGCTGTCTCGGCCAGCTCGGCCATTGCCTGGGCTGTGGTCAGACCCTGACGGTAGACCACCTTGTAGGCCCGACGCAGTGCACTGATCAGCTCCGCCGAGTAACCGCGCCGGCGCATGCCCTCGAAGTTCATGCCGTGGGCGCTGGCCGGGTTGCCGCCCACCATGACAAAGGCGGGGATATCCTTGAATACCGCGCTATTGGCGGCGCTCATGGCAAAGGAGCCGATGTGGCAGAACTGATGCACCGTGGTGTAGCCACCCAGGATGGCGCCATCACCGATATGCACATGGCCGGCAATCGTCGCGTTGTTGGCCATGATGATGTTGTCGCCGACGACACAGTCGTGCGCCACATGGACATAGGCCATCAGCAGGTTGTTGCTGCCGATACGAGTAACGCCTGCGTCCTGCACGGTGCCGCGATGCAGGGTGCAGCCTTCACGGATGACGTTGTTGTCGCCGATCACCAGCCTGGTAGGCTCGCCGGCATACTTCTTGTCCTGACACTCCTCACCCACCGAAGCAAACTGGAAAATCCGGTTATTGCGTCCGATGGTGGTCGGCCCCTTGATCACCACATGTGAAGCCACTCGGGTGCCGGCGCCGATCTCGACGTCCGGGCCAATCAAACTCCAGGGACCTACCTCGACGTCATCGGCCAACCGCGCAGCGGGGTCAACAATCGCCAGAGGGTGAATACGACTCATATCTTGCGTTCCGCACAAATGATCTCGGCCGAGCAGGCTTCCTTACCATCCACAGTAGCACGGCAGGCAAATTTCCAGATGCCACGTCTGTCGCTCAGGTAGGTCGCTTCCAGCTGCAGTTGATCACCCGGGACCACCGGTTGACGGAAGCGCAGCTTGTCGGAGCCGACGAAATAATAAAGGGTGCCATCCGCCGGTTTCACGCCCATCATCTTGAAGCCCAGCAGGCCTGCAGCCTGAGCCATCGCTTCGATGATCAGCACACCCGGCATGATCGGGTGCTGGGGAAAGTGACCGTTGAAGAAGGGTTCGTTGACCGAGACGTTCTTGTAGGCACGAATCTGCTTGTTCTCAAGATCCAGCTCCAGCACCCGGTCCACCAGCAGGAAGGGGTAACGGTGGGGCAGGTACTCTTTGATTTCGTTGATATCCATGGATTGCTGGCCTTGCTGAAAATAATAAAGGCGCCCCATGCCGGGGCGCCGGTCAGGCGTTTGATGAGTCAGAAGACGCCTGAGTCACCTGTTCGAGTTGTTTCTCCAACTGCTGGAGACGTTTGGCCATGCCATCGAGCTGGCGAATACGTGCCGCGCTCTTCTTCCAGTCTCCGGCGGGCTGCATGGCCGTACCGGACGAATAGGCACCCGGCTCGGTAATGGAGCGCGTCACCATGGTCATGCCGCTGACGAACACGTTATCGCACACTTCAATATGGCCAACCATACCGACACCGCCGGCGATCATGCAGTGACGACCGATACGGGTGCTGCCGGAAATACCAACGCACGCCGCCATGGCCGTGTGATCGCCGATCTGTACGTTGTGCGCGATCTGAATCTGGTTGTCCAGCTTGACCCCATTTCCGATCAGCGTGTCCGCGAGCGCGCCGCGGTCGATGGTGGTATTGGCACCGATCTCAACATCGTCCCCGATGCGCACGCCACCAATCTGCGCAATTTTCTGCCAGGTACCGCCCTGATTGGCAAAACCGAACCCTTCCGAGCCGATTACCGCGCCGGATTGAATCACTACGCGCTCGCCAATACTGACATCGTGATACAGGGTTACCCGCGGCGCCAGCCAGCCGCCCGCGCCGATCCGCGAGCGGGCGCCGACAAAACACTGTGCACCGACGCTCACCCCGGCTTCGATGACCGCGCCCTCCTCTACCACCACCCCAGGACCGATACTGGCACTGACGTCGACCTGCGCGCTCGCTGCGACAACGGCGCTGGGGTGAATACCAGCGGCGGCGCGCGGTTTGCGATCAAACCGATGCGACAGACGTGCGTAGGTGAGGTAAGGGTCAGCAACAATCAGCGCGTTACCGGCAAAACCCTCGGCATCCTGCGCCGTGAGCAGCACGGCACTGGCACGACTATCGGCCAGGTATTTGCGGTACTGGGCGTTGGCCAGAAACGCCAGCTCGCCTGGACCGGCATCCTGCAGGGTAGCCAGACCGGTAATCTCGGTTTGCGGGTCCCCAACGAGTTGCGCGCCGAGCTCTTCAGCCAGGCGCGCAAGGGACAGAAATTGATCAGCACTCATCAGCGGCTGCTGTTCAGACGCTCGATAACCTGGCGGGTGATATCGAACTGCGGCTTGACGTCAACAACACCGCCGCGATCCAGCACCAGATCGTAATCGCCTGCGCTCAGCACAGCTTCTACCGCCGAATCCAGCTTGGGCTTGAGGGCTTCAAGCATTTGACGATCAGACTGAGCCTTGGCTTCGTTCAGCTCGCGCGAGGCAACCTGGAACTCACGAGCCTTTTGGCGGAACTCGAGATCCAGCTTCTCCGCCTCACTTTGGCTCAGTTGCTCGCCATCGCGCTGCAGGCGCTCTTGCAGACGTTTGGCTTCGGCCTCCAGATTCTTCACACGTTGCAGCTGCGAGCCAAACTGCTGCTCGGCATCAACGGAGTACTTCTTGGCCGCGTCGGATTCCAGCAACGCCATTTGATAGTCGAGAACAGCGATCTTCATCTCGGCGGACACCTGGAAGCTGGCCATGGCCAGCAGTGACATCACTGCCACACGCGTAAACTTACCCACTCTGATACTCCTGATTACGATTGCTCGATAGTGTTTGGATTGCGTCAGAAACTCTGACCAAGGGTGAACTGGAACACCTGGGTGTCGTCAGCCGAGTCGCTGTTCAGCGGCATGGCCAGACTGAAGCCCAGCGGGCCCAGCGCGGTCAACCAGGACAGGCCCACGCCGACACTGTAGCGCAGCTCGCCAAGGTCGACTTCACCACAGCCCGGGTTCTTGTCGCCCTCAACGGTCGTCTTCCGCGTGCACTGGGTATCGTATACGTTACCCACATCGAAGAACAGAGCGGTACGCAGCGAACGCTGATCCTTCACGAAGGGCGCAGGGAATACCACTTCAGCGCCACCGGTGATCTTGATGTTACCGCCGAAGGGCAGCGAGTCCTGGTCCGGGTCGGCTGCATTGGGCGTACTCTTCGGCCCGAGGGTGCCGTCTTCGAAGCCACGTACCGAGCCGATACCGCCGGCGTAGTAATGCTCATAGAACGGCATCTGGTCGGTGCCGCCCAGCCCGCGACCAAAGCCCAGGTCGGTGTGCAGACGCAGGGTCAGATCTTCGCTCATCGGGAAGAAGCGCTGTGCCTTGTAGTCCAGGGTGTAGAACTCAAGATCGCTGCCCGGGACAGTCACATGCCAGGAGACGTTCTGCGAGTAACCACGGTCCGGGAAGACACCACGGTTGAGCGTGCTCTGCGACCAGGATGTGTCGAAGAACAGGTTGGTGAAGTTATCACCTTCGTTGTTCAGGAAGTCCAGGATCTCCTGCACGGTGTAGACACCGCTCTTGATCTTGTCGTGCTGCGCGCTCATACCGAAGGAGATGCGCGAGGTGTCACTGATCGGATAGCCGAAATTGAAGCCTGCACCGTAGGAGTCTACGGCGTAACTGGTGACGTCAACGTCCAGCTCGTCGTAGTCGGTGGTGCGGTAGAAGGCGTTGTAGCCAAAGCTCAAACCGTCGACGGTGAAATAGGGGTCCATGAAGCCGAAGGACAGCGAGGTCTGGTAGTCGGAGCGGTTGGCGCCGATGCTTACACGGTTACCGGTCCCGAAGAAGTTGTTCTGGCTGATCGAGCCGCCGAGGATGATACCCGAGCTCTGGGAGAAACCAAGGCTGGCAGTCACGGAACCGGAAGGCTGCTCTTCTACCGCATAGTTGACGTCGATCAGGTCGTCCGCGCCAGGCACCGGCACGGTCTCGACGTTGACTTCCTTGAAGAAACCCAGACGCTCAAGACGTGTCTTGGACTGGTCGATCAGATAGGTTGACGCCCAGCCCCCTTCCATCTGGCGCATCTCGCGACGCAGCACCTGGTCTTCGGTCTTGGTGTTGCCACGGAAGTTGATGCGGTTGACATAGGCGCGCTTGCCCGGATCAACGTAGAAGGTAACCGAGACGGTCTTGTCGTCTTCGTGAATTTCCGGAATGCCGTTGACGCTGGCGAAGGTGTAGCCCTCGTTACCCAGACGGCGGCTGATCAGATCAGACGTGGAGGTCATCACCTGACGAGAGAAAATCTGGCCCGGCTCGACCAGCATCAGACGGCGTACTTCAGATTCATCGACGATCAGGTCACCCGACAGACTGACATCTCGAATGCTGTAACGCTCGCCTTCGTTGATGTTGACGGTCACATAGACGTGCTTCTTGTCGGGGGTAATGGATACCTGAGTGGAGGCGACATCCATGTTGATGTAGCCACGGTCCAGGTAATAGGAGCGCAGACGCTCAAGGTCGCCAGACAGCTTCTCGCGCGAGTACTTGTCGTCATTGCGCAGGAAGGACAGCCAACCACTGGTTTTCAGCTCGAACAGGTCTACCAGGTCCTCGGTTGGGAAGACGGTATTGCCCACAACGTTGATGTGGGAAATCGCGGCAACAGAGCCCTCATCAATGACAATTTTCAGCGCGACACGGTTGCGCGGCTCAGGAATCACCTGGGCTTCGATGTCGGCAGAGTAACGCCCCTGCGACACATACTGACGCAGCAGTTCGTTGCGCACCCCTTCCAGCGTGGCGCGCTGGAAGATCTCACCTTCGGCCAGGCCGGCAGCGCTCAGACCGGTCAACAGGTCTTCGCTCTTGATCGCCTTGTTGCCTTCGAGCTCGATGGACGAAATAGACGGGCGCTCAACCACGTTGATAACCAGCACGTTACCGTCACGGCCCAGCTGGATGTCCTGGAAAAAGCCGGTGCGGAACAGCGAGCGCGTCGCCTCCACCAGCTCCTGGTCATCCACTTCATCACCAATATTCAGCGGCAGGGAGGTAAACACGCTACCGGCAGACACCCTCTGCAGGCCGTTGACGCGGATATCGGAAATCTGGAAGGCATCTGCAAAGGCGCCCTGCGCCATAAACATCGAGAACAGCGCAGGCAATAGGTAACGTTTCATGAAATCCGTTCTGATTCAGCTGATTGTAATCTTAATCTGCACGCTGGCAGCTCGTATTCAGGCAGTGCACGCGTCAGCCACCAAGGCGACTGATATCGTTATAAATGGCAAACAGCATGACGCCAACAATCAGGCTTAACCCGATCTGCAGCCCCCATGTCTGAATTCGCTCGGAAAGAGGCTTGCCCCTGATCCACTCGGCCACGTAGTAAACCAGGTGGCCGCCATCCAGAACCGGTATCGGCAAAAGGTTCAACACCCCGAGACTGATACTCAAGTACGCGATAAAACTGAGAAAACTTTCCAGCCCCGACTTGGCCGAGGCGCCCGCCACTTTAGCAATGGTTATCGGGCCACTCAAGTTTTTTGCCGAGACCAGCCCGGTCAGCATTTTCTTCAGCGAGTCCAGCGTCAACGCCGTCATTTCCCAGGTCTTGGTCACCGCTACCGGTATCGCCACCAAGGGGTTGTAGCTGATCTGACGCTGCATGTGTGCCGGCATTTCCACCCCTTCGACACCGGCACCCACATAACCGACGACAACGTCATTGGCCGGCTTGGGGCGCGGCGTCAACGCCAGCTCCACCTGTTCACCGTCGCGCTCGACCAGAATAGTGAGGGTTTGTTGCGCGCTCGCCTGAATCGTCGGTACCACCTCGGTCAGCCAGTCACTAACCGGCTCACCGTCGATCGCCAGAATCAGATCTCCCGGCTGCAGGCCAGCCTCGGCGGCAGCCCCGTCACTGGCAACTTGCCCGAGACGCGGCGGGATCTGCGGCTGCCAACTGGTCAAGCCCAGCGCCGCCATCGGGTCCGGTTCCTCAACGCCTTTGAGCCAGTCGTCCAGCCGCAGTTGGTAGCGGGTCTCGGCGCCGCCTTCAAAGGGCTTGGCTGTCACTTCCAGCATACCGCTTTCACCAAGCCGGCGAATCAACTGCAGGTTGACGTCCTGCCAGCTGCGGATCTGCGTGCCATCAACGCCGGTCAACTCCAGGCCGGAGCGCAAACCCGCCTCGGCGGCCGGGGTACCTGCAGGCACAGGACCAAGCACAGGAGCAACGGTACTAAAACCCACCACAGCGACAATCCAGAAAGCCACGATAGCGAGCAGAAAATTGGCAATAGGACCGGCCGCTACTACCGCGATACGCTGCTTGACGGTCTTGCGATTGAAGGCCTGATCCAGCTCATGCTCGGCGACCGGGGCCTCGCGCTCATCCAGCATTTTGACGTAGCCGCCCAGTGGGATGGCGGCGATGGCATATTCAGTGCCCTTGCGGTCGTGCCAACGCAGCAGCGCCGGCCCAAACCCGATGGAGAAACGCAGCACCTTGATACCGCAGCGGCGGGCCACCCAAAAATGGCCGTATTCATGAATGGTCACCAGCAGCCCCAGGGCAACCACCGTGGCCAGCAACGTAGACAGCAGATCCATTCAGTACCTCACAAGGTGATCGACAGGCTCCGCGCGCGCACCCAGCGCTGCGCGTGAGCCCGAGCCAGCCGATCGGCTGACAGAATGTGCTCCAGATGACTTACCGACTCGCCTGGCAACTGCGTCAGAGCGTCCTCGATAATAACAGGGATATCGGTAAAGCCCACTCGACCCTCGAGAAACGCCTGCACCGCCACTTCATTGGCGGCATTGAGCACCGCACAACTGGTCCCCCCGGCCGCCGCGGCCTCGCGCGCCAGGCGCAGACACGGAAAGCGGACCGGGTCCGGCGCCTCAAAATCCAGACGAGCGGTCAACAACAGATCCAGCGCACTGACCCCCGAATCGATGCGTTCTGGCCAGGCCAGGGCATGGGCGATGGGAGTGCGCATATCCGGATTACCCAGCTGCGCCAGCACCGAGCCGTCGACGTAGTCGACCAGCGAGTGCACCACGCTCTGCGGATGAACAACCACCTCAACCTGATCCGGGCGCGCATCAAACAGCCAGCAGGCCTCAATCAGCTCCAGCCCCTTGTTCATCATGCTGGCCGAGTCGACTGAAATCTTCTGCCCCATCGACCAGTTCGGATGGGCACAGGCCTGGGCCGGCGTCACGTGAGCCAGCTCAGCCTGCGAAAAATTACGGAAAGGACCGCCGGAGGCAGTCAACAGAATACGGCGTACACCGACATGCGCGAGCCCGTCGGCATAGTTGCCCGGCATGCACTGGAAGATCGCGTTGTGTTCGCTGTCGATGGGCAGCAACTGGGCGCCGGAGGCGTGTACGGCCTGCATGAATAGGGCGCCAGACATGACCAGCGCCTCCTTGTTGGCGAGCAATACCCGCTTGCCCGCCTGGGCGGCTGCCAGCGTGGGCCGCAGCCCCGCTGCTCCGACAATGGCGGCCATGACCACATCGACACCGTCGACAGAGGCCACATCGGCCAGCGCATCCTCGCCCCAGCTCACCTCGGTAGGCAGGCCTGCCTCGCGCAAGACCTGCTGCAGCGCCGCTGCCTGCTCGCTCGTAGCGACAACGGCGCGGTCCGGGCGGTGCCGACGACATTGATCAGCCAGCTCCGCCATGCGGCTATGGCCAGTCAGTGCGTAAACCCGATAACGCTCGGGATGACGGGCAATCACATCCAGTGTGCTGACCCCAATAGAGCCGGTTGCCCCCAGCACGGTAACCGACAGGGTCACGCCAGACGACTCCCAAGCAGCAGCCAGACTGCCACGTACATGGGAATAGCCGCCGCCAGACTGTCAATACGATCCAGCACGCCGCCATGCCCGGGCAGCAGATTACTACTGTCCTTCAAACCTTCTTCACGCTTGAACAGGCTTTCGGTCAGATCACCCACAACCGAGATCAACACCACTAGCGCAGCGCCGACCAGGCCCAGCAGGATCGACGGAAACCCCCAACCCAGATACAGCATGGCTGCCAGTGCCAATGACAAACTGACCACCAGCCCACCCAAAAGGCCCTCACGGGTCTTGCCCGGACTGACGTTGGGCAGCAACTTGTTACGACCAAAACGTTTGCCGCTGAAGTAGGCACCGATATCGGCACCGAACACCAGCACGGCCAGCCCCAGCAACATCCACAACCCCTGCTCCTGAGCGCGCAGCCAGACGATACCAGCCCAGGCCGGCAGCAGAATCAGCAGACCGAACAGCTGGCGCACAAAGCTGCCACGCCACAGGCCGCTGCCGTTGGGGTAGCGCAGAATCATCACCGTGGCCATGCACCACCAGACCAGTGCCGGACCAACAAAGAAAATGATCGGCCAGGCATCACGGTACAACCCCACCATGAACAACCCCAGGGTCGCCGCGTAAACAATGCGACCACCCTGCCGAGTCTCACCGCACAGCCGCGCCCACTCCCAGGCCGCGAGCGCCACGATGGCACCAACGAACAAGGCAAACCATGCACCTTGCAGAGATACAAACCCGGCGATTGCCACAATCGCCAGGATAACGCCGGTAATAACCCGTTGCTTGAGCATCAGGCCCCCGTTGCAATCTGTTCGCTGGTTTTGCCAAAGCGGCGTTGACGACCGGCAAAGTCGGCCATCGCCTCACGCAGGGCAGCCTGCTTGAAGTCGGGCCAGTAAAGGTCGGAGAAATACAGCTCGGCATAGGCCAGCTGCCATAACAGGAAGTTGCTGATGCGTTTCTCGCCGCCAGTGCGAATGCACAAATCTGGCAGCGGCAGGTTGGCGGTGCTGAGGCGGGCCTCCAGCGCCGCTTCCGTCAGTGACTCAACGGAGCGCTCACCGCGAACAGCCTCTGCTGCCAGCGAGCGGGCTGCCTGGGCAATATCCCACTGCCCACCGTAGTTGGCTGCAACCACCAGGGTCAGACGACTGTTCTGTGCAGTGGTCTGTTCAGCCTGCTCCATTGCGGCTTGCAACTCGGGGGCAAACCGACTGCGATCACCAATAATCTGAAGTCGCACGCCGTTTTCCCGGAGCTTGCGCACCTCGCGACGCAACGCGCCGAGAAACAGCTCCATCAGCGCACCCACTTCGTCCTCGGGACGGCGCCAGTTTTCACTGGAGAAGGCAAACAAAGTCAGCACTTCTACACCGTCTTCCAGGCAGACCTCGATCATCGCCTTGACCGCATCGACGCCAGCCTTGTGGCCGGCAACACCAGGCATCAACCGCTTGCGCGCCCAGCGGTTGTTACCATCCATGATGATCGCAACGTGACGGGGCGTATTGGTATCCTTGCCAGCGGGACTTGTGATGTTCATTCGGTACTCTTGCAGCTGATGGCCTTAGATGGCCATCAGGTCCTTTTCTTTTACTTCCAGTACTTTCTCAATCTCGGCAACAAACTTGTCGGTGAGCTTCTGGATGTCATCAGCTGCGCGGCGCTCTTCGTCCTCGCTGATTTCCTTTTCTTTCTGCAGATCCTTGAGCTGGCTCAGGGCATCGCGACGAATATTACGTACGGCGATACGACCATTCTCGGCCTCGGCGCGGGCCTGCTTGGTGTAGCCCTTGCGCGTTTCTTCGGTCAGCGCCGGCATGGGTACGCGGATCGTGGTGCCGGAGGTGGCCGGGTTCAGACCCAGATCGGACATCATGATGGCCTTCTCGACCGCCTGGATCATGCCCTTGTCAAACACGCTCAGGGCCAGGGTACGGGAGTCTTCAACGTTAACGTTGGCCACCTGACGCAGCGGAGTATCAGCGCCGTAGTAGGACACGATGATGCTGTCCAGCAGGGCCGGGTGTGCGCGACCGGTACGAATCTTGGCGAAGGCATGCTCCAGCGCTTCGACGGACTTCTTCATGCGCTCCTGCGCGTCTTGCTTGATTTCGTTGATCATTGACTCAACCCTCGATCAGTGTTCCTTCGGCGCTACCGACTACTGCATTGAGCAACGCACCTGGCTTGTTCATATTAAACACCCGCAGGGGCATATTGTGGTCACGGATCAGGCAGATCGCCGTCAGGTCCATGACTTCCAGCTTGAGGTCCAGCACCTGGTCGTAGGTCAGACTCTCAAAGCGCTCGGCATCGGGGTCCTTCATCGGATCGGCGTTGTAAACACCATCAACCTTGGTTGCTTTAAGCACCAGGTCGGCATCGACCTCGATGCCACGCAGGCAGGCTGCGGTATCCGTGGTGAAGAAGGGGTTGCCCGTACCGGCGGAGAATATTACCACGTCGCCACCGGCCAGGTAGCGCATTGCCTTGCGGCGATCATAATGCTCGGTCACGCCTTCCATGGTGATGGCCGACATGACACGTGTCTGAATATTGGAGCGCTCCAGCGAATCACGCATCGCCAGCGCGTTCATGACCGTTGCCAGCATCCCCATGTGATCACCGGTCACCCGATCCATACCCGCCGCGCTCAGCGCAGCGCCGCGGAACAGGTTACCGCCACCAATCACCAGCCCAACCTGCACCCCGATACCGATCAGTTGCCCGACTTCCAGCGCCATGCGATCAAGCACCTTGGGGTCGATACCGAAATCCTCGGTCCCCATCAGGGCTTCACCGCTAAGTTTGAGAAGGATGCGCTTGTACTTGGGTTGGCGGCTACTGGGCACCTGGGCCATGCTTGACTCTCCTGTTCGGGGATGGAGAAACACTCAACGAGTTGCACCAGACAACAACGGCGCGAACTTGTTCAGTGTTTCTTGAAAAAGAGGCTTCACGCCTGCGCGGGAAGCCTCTCATATCAACCTTGTCGCCCCCGCATAATTACGAAAGCGGTGCACCGGTCAGCGTGCACTATAGCGTATTACTGCTTGGCAGCAGCCAGCTGAGCGGCAACTTCGGCAGCAAAGTCAGCTTCGGCACGCTCGATGCCCTCACCCACTTCAAAACGCACAAAAGAAACAACTTCAGCACCGGCTTTCTTGGCCAGCTCACCCACCTTCAGGTCGGGATCCTTGACGAAAGGCTGCTCGATCAGGCTGCCTTCGGAAACGAACTTGTTGATACGGCCCTTGACCATGTTTTCAACAATGTTTTCCGGCTTGCCAGCGATTTTGTCAGCGTTCAGCGCCAGGAAGATTTCCTTCTCTTTAGCGATCGCTTCTTCGGATACCTGAGAGGCATCCAGGAATTGCGGGTTGCTGGCAGCAACGTGCATGGCGATATCGCGAGCCAGCTCTTCGTTACCACCGTTCAGGGTAACAACGACACCGATACGGTGACCGTGCAGGTAGGCACCAACAACATCACCCTCAACGCGAGTCAGGCGACGGATGTTGACGTTCTCGCCCGTCTTGGCAACCAGCGCCTCACGGGCCGGCTCCTGATCAGCGATCAGCGGGGCAGCTTCGGTGTAACCCGCTTCAAATGCCTTGTCCAGGCTGGCGGCAACGAACGCCTTGAAGTCTTCCTGCAGAGCCAGGAAGTCAGTCTGGGAGTTGACCTCAATAATCACGGCGGACTTGTTGTCGGCAGCAACCTTGACGGCGATGGAGCCTTCAGCGGCGATGTTGCCGGCTTTCTTGGCAGCCTTGATGGCGCCGGAAGCGCGCATGTCGTCAATGGCTTTCTCGATGTCGCCTTCGGCGGCAACCAGTGCCTTCTTGCATTCCATCATGCCCTGACCAGTGCGCTCACGCAGTTCTTTGACCAGTGCTGCAGTAATTTCTGCCATGGACTCTTCCTCACATAACTGGATTAGTTCCTGCTTCCGTTTGACAGCAGGAAGCAACGAATCATCTTGCGGTAAACATATTGCAAAAAGGGGGCAAGGCCCCCTTTTTGCTACGGCATTGCATCAGCCGTATGCACCTCAGCCTTCAGAGGCTTCCGGAGCAGCTTCTTCAACGAACTCGTCAGCGGCGCCAGAGTTGCTCTTGCCACGCAGAACAGCGTCAGCAACAGCAGCTGCGTACAGCTTGATGGCGCGGATGGCGTCGTCGTTACCGGGGATGACGTAGTCAACGCCTTCCGGGCTGCTGTTGGTATCAACGATGCCGATAACCGGAATACCCAGTTTGTTGGCTTCGGTGATAGCGATACGCTCGTGCTCAACGTCGATGACGAACAGGGCATCAGGCAGACCGCCCATGTCCTTGATACCACCCAGGCTGCGATCCAGTTTTTCCAGATCACGGGAGCGCATCAGCGCTTCCTTCTTGGTCAGTTTGGCGAAGGTGCCGTCCTGGGACTGAACTTCCAGGTCGCGCAGACGCTTGATGGACTGACGGATGGTTTTGTAGTTGGTCAGCATGCCGCCGAGCCAGCGGTGATCAACATAGGGCTGACCAGCACGAGCCGCTTCATCAGCAATGATCTTGCTGGCAGCGCGCTTGGTGCCGACGAACAGGATCTTGTTCTTGCCGGCAGCCAGTTTTTCCACAAAGCTCAGCGCTTCGTGGAACATCGGCATGGTCTTTTCCAGGTTGATGATGTGAATCTTGTTGCGAGCGCCGAAAATGAACTTGCCCATTTTCGGGTTCCAGTAGCGGGTCTGGTGGCCGAAGTGCGCACCGGCCTTCAGCATGTCGCGCATAGAGACTTGGGTCATGATAACTCCAGTAAGTCGGGTTGGGCCTCCACGCATCCCAGCATCCAACCCCAAAGGGCACCCAGGATACCGTGTCGATACGTGTGCGGATTTAGTTTGATTTGCTGGCCGAGCCTACAGCTCTGCATTCAGCGGGGCGCTTTATACCACATCAACCCCGACGAAGAAAGCATCGGCTGCGCGGCGCAGACAAGCGGCCAGTTCAACAGCAGGCCGCAGGTCTGATAGAATCCGGGGTTTTTCCACCAACGCCAGCCGGCGCCCAATCGAGAGAGTCCAGCCATGACCGTCACCATCAAGACCGCCGAAGACATTGCCGGCATGCGGGTCGCCGGCCGCCTGGCAGCCGAGGTTCTGGAAATGATCGGCGAGCACGTCAAGCCTGGCGTCACCACCGACGAGCTGGATCGCATCTGCCATGACTATATTGTCAACGTTCAGCAAGCGATCCCCGCCCCCCTCAACTACGGCGGCGCCCCCGGCCGCATGCCCTTTCCCAAGTCCATCTGCACCTCGCTCAACCATGTGGTCTGTCACGGCATTCCGAATGACAAACCGCTGAAGAGCGGCGACTCGCTGAATATCGACGTTACCGTCATCAAGGACGGCTATCACGGCGACACCAGCAAGATGTTCATGGTCGGCGAGGTGCCGGAGTGGGCCGAACGCCTGGCACGCATTACGCAGGAATGCATGTACAAGGGTATTTCCGTCGTGCGCCCGGGCGCACGTCTGGGTGACATCGGTGCCATCATTCAGGAGCACGCCCACGCCAACCGCTACAGCGTGGTGCGCGAGTACTGCGGGCACGGCATCGGCAAGGTATTCCACGAAGACCCGCAGATCCTGCACTACGGCCGCGCCGGTACCGGTATGGAGATGCAGGAAGGCATGATCTTCACCATCGAACCAATGATCAACCAGGGCCGCCCGGAAACCCGCCTGCTGGGAGATAATTGGACTGCGATCACCAAAGATCGCAAATTGTCCGCGCAGTGGGAGCACACCATTCTGGTCACTGCCGACGGCTACGAGGTACTGACCCTGCGCAGCGAAGAGACCTTCCGCTAACAGGCAACTGATTCGCTGTCCGGCCACACCGACCTGCCGAGGAACTGAAATGATGGATGACGCGCTTTTCGATCCCGGCCAGTTTCAGGCCGAACTGGCTCTCAAGAGCAGCCCGATCGCGGCCTTCAAAAAGGCCATACGTCAGGCTGACACCGTGCTGTCCCAGCGTTTTGCCGAGGGCCGCGACATTCATCAACTGATCCATGAACGAGCCTGGGTTACCGATCAGATTCTGCAACAGGCCTGGGCGCGTCTGCCCTGCGCTGGCGACGCCGGCATCTCTTTGCTGGCGGTCGGCGGCTACGGTCGCGGCGAGCTGCACCCGCACTCTGACATCGACCTGCTGATCCTGCTGCGGGGCGATGTCGAACCCTACCGCGACGCCATCGAAGCCTTTTTGCTGCTGCTTTGGGATATCGGCCTGGAAGTCGGACAGAGTGTGCGCAGCATTGAAGAGTGCCAGCAGGAGGCGGCGGCCGACATCACCGTCATCACCAACCTGATGGAGTCGCGCACGCTGGCGGGCGACGAGGCACTGCGTCAGGACATGATGCAGGCGATCGATACCAGCCACATGTGGAACGATGCCGAGTTCTTCCGCGCCAAACGGGCGGAACAGCAGGCACGCCATGCCAAGTTCAACGATACCGAATACAACCTCGAACCCAACGTCAAAAGCTCTCCGGGCGGCCTGCGTGACATCCAGACCATCGCCTGGGTCGCCTTGCGCCACTTTGGCACCAACGACCTGCGTGAGCTGGTGCAGCAAGGTTTTCTGAACGAGCCGGAATACACCATTCTCGCGGCCGGTCGCGCCTTCCTGTGGAAGGTTCGCTTCGCCCTGCACACCCTCGCCGGGCGCGCTGAAGACCGCCTGCTGTTCGATCACCAGCGGGCGCTGGCCAAGTTACTGGGCTACGAGGGCACCGACAGCAAACTGGCGGTCGAGCGCTTCATGCAGAAGTATTACCGGGTGGTGATGTCGCTGTCGGAGTTGAACGACCTGCTGATGCAGCATTTTGAAGAGATCCTGCTGCGTGACGCCGAAGCCGCGGACATCCGCCCGCTCAACAGCCGCTTTCAGGTACGCAACCACTACATCGAAGTCACCAACCCGAACGTCTTCCAGCGCACGCCCTTTGCCATTCTGGAGATTTTCCTGCTGATGGCGCAAAATCCGGATATCCGCGGCGTGCGCGCCGACAGCATTCGCCTGCTGCGTGACCACCGCCACCTGATTGACGACGCCTTCCGCAGCGACATCCGCAACACCAGCCTGTTTATCGAGCTGTTCCGCTGCAAGGAAGGCATTCACCGCAACCTGCGCCGCATGAACCGCTACGGCATTCTCGGCCGCTACCTGCCCGAGTTCGGCAAGATCGTCGGCCAGATGCAGCACGACCTGTTCCATATCTATACGGTCGATGCGCACACGCTGAATCTGATCAAGCACCTGCGCAAGTTAAGCTGGCCCGAATACCAGGATCGCTACCCGCTGGCCTGGCGTATCTTCTGCCGCCTGCCCAAACCGGACCTGCTATATATGGCCGGGCTGTATCACGACATCGCCAAAGGGCGCGGCGGCGACCATTCGGAGCTGGGCGCGGTCGACGCCGAGCTGTTCTGCCAACGCCATCACCTGCCGGCCTGGGACACCCACCTGGTCAGCTGGCTGGTCGAAAACCATCTGCTGATGTCCACCACCGCCCAGCGCAAGGACATTTCCGACCCGCTGGAAATTCACGACTTTGCCACCAAGGTCGGCAATCAGGTGCGGCTCGACTACCTCTATGTGCTAACCATCGCCGACATCAACGCCACCAACCCGACGCTGTGGAACTCCTGGCGCGCATCGCTGTTGCGCCAGCTCTACACCGAGACCAAGCGCGCCCTGCGTCGTGGCCTGGACAACCCGCCGGATCGCGAAGAGCACATTCGCCAGACGCAGCAGGCCGCACTCGACATCCTGGTTCGCAACGGCGTGGACGAAGACGACGCCGAAGCCCTCTGGGACGAGCTGGGTGACGACTATTTTCTGCGCCACACCGCCAGCGACGTAGCCTGGCACACCGAGGCCATTGCCCAGCACGGCCAGCGCCAAAGCCCACTGGTACTGATCAAGGAAACGGCCCAGCGCGAGTTTGAGGGCGCAACTCAGATCTTCATTTACACCCCGGAGCAGAACGACCTCTTCGCGGCCACCGTGTCGGCGATGGATCAGCTCAACCTGAGCATTCAGGACGCTCGCATCATCACCTCGACCAGCCAGTTCAGCCTGGACACCTATATCGTGCTCGACTCCGACGGCGGCTCCATCGGCGACAACCCGGAGCGCATCCGCCAGATCAAGCACGACCTGGTCGACGCCCTCTCCGATCCGGACGCCTTCCCGACCATCATCCAGCGCCGCGTACCGCGCCAGCTCAAGCACTTTGCCTTTGCCCCAGAGGTCACCATCTCCAACGACCCGAGCGGGCAGCACACCATCCTTGAGCTGAGCGCACCCGACCGTCCCGGCCTGCTGGCCCGCATGGGCCGCATTCTGCTGGACTTCGATATCAGCGTGCAGAACGCCAAGATTGTCACCCTGGGCGAGCGCGTCGACGACGTGTTCGTCATTACCGACGCCAACAATCAGGCGCTGTCAGACCCGCAACTGTGCGAGCGTCTGCAGCAAACCATTATCGACACACTCAGCAGTACCCAGCCGACCGCGCAGGAGTACAGCAGCCCCATTGCCATCGGCCCCTGAGGACACAGAATGAATCACGACCTGCAGCGCCTGCAGCCCTACCCCTTTGAAAAGCTGCGCGCGCTGATCGCCGACGTCACGCCCAACCCGGCGCTGCGCCCGATCTCGCTGTCGATCGGCGAGCCCAAGCACCCGTCACCGCCCTTCGTGCTGCAGGCGCTGGCCGACAACCTCAACCAGGCGGCGGTCTACCCGACCACCCAGGGCAAGCCCGAGCTGCGCCAAAGCATCGCCGACTGGCTGACCAAACGCTTTGCGCTAAGCGCCGGCAGCCTGGATATCAACGGCAACATCATCCCGGTCAACGGCACCCGCGAGGCGCTGTTTTCCTTTACCCAGGCACTGATCGCCCGCGATCCGCAGGGGCTGGTGGTCAGCCCCAACCCCTTCTATCAGATCTATGAAGGCGCGGCGTTTCTGGCCGGCGTTGAGCCGCACTACCTTGCCTGCGACGGCAGCAACGGTTTTATCCCGGATTTCAGCGCCGTCCCGGCTGACGTCTGGCAGCGCTGTCAGCTGCTGTTTATCTGCACACCGGGTAACCCGACCGGTGCAGTCATTCCGCTGGACACCCTGCAGCAGTTGATCAAGCTGGCCGACCAGTACGACTTCGTGATTGCCTCGGACGAGTGCTACAGCGAAATCTACGCCCCGGACGGCCCCGCGCCGGTCGGTCTGCTGCAGGCCTGCGCCGCCATGGGTCGTGACGACTACGCCCGCTGCGTGGTATTCCACAGCCTGTCCAAGCGCTCCAACCTGCCGGGCCTGCGCTCGGGCTTCGTCGCCGGCGACGCCAGCCTGCTCAAACCGTACCTGACGTACCGCACCTACCACGGCTGCGCCATGCCGGTTCACAGCCAGATTGCCAGCATTGCGGCCTGGAATGACGAAGCCCACGTAGCCGACAACCGCGCCCAGTATCAGGCCAAGTTCGACGCTGTACTTGCCATTCTCGGCGAGGTGATGGAAGCGGAGCGCCCCGACGCCGGTTTCTACCTGTGGCCCAAGACGCCGATCGATGACGAGACCTTCACCACCCGCCTGCTGGCCGAGCAGAATGTCGCCGTAGTGCCCGGGCGTTACCTGTCACGGGAAATTGATGGTTATAATCCCGGCGCCGGACGGGTCCGCATGGCGCTGGTCGCCCCGCTGGACGAGTGTATTGAAGCGGCCGAACGCATCCGCGACTTCATCAGGAGCCTGTAAGCCATGATCACCCTGTACGGCATCAAGGCCTGCGACACCATGAAAAAGGCCCGAACCTGGCTGGACGAGCACGGCGTCGCCTACCAGTTTCACGACTACAAGACACAAAGCATCGACGCCGAACGGCTGCGTGCCTGGTGCACCGAACACGGCTGGGAAGTGATCCTAAACCGCAAGGGCACCACCTTCCGCAAGCTAGGCGACGCGGACAAGGAAAACATCGATACAGACAAGGCGGTTGCGCTGATGCAAGCCAACCCCTCAATGATAAAAAGACCGGTACTGGATATCGGCTCGCAGCGCCTGGTCGGCTTCAAGCCGGAGTGGTACGCCAGCGCGTTTGAATCCAATGCATAGACAGCACTAGCATCAAAGGAACCGCCCCATGAGTGAATGTTTCAGTCTGGCCTTTGGCATCGGCACCCAGAACAGCGCAGGTGAATGGCTGGAGGTGTTCTATCCGCAGCCCCTGCTCAACCCCGGCAACGCCCTGATCGACGTGATCAAGGCCGAGCTTGGCTACGCCGAAGGCAACCAGGCCATCAGCTTTGCCGCCAGCCAATGCGGCGCACTGAGCCAGGCACTGAATGCGGCCGGTTTCAGCGAGCAGGCCACCCTGGTCGCGCAGATGGCCGACAGCGCCCGCCCGCTGGTCGCCACCGTGCTGGCCAGCGACGAAGCGCCCAGCTCCACCCCGGAAGCCTACCTCAAGCTGCACCTGCTCTCGCACCGCCTGGTCAAGCCGCACGGCGTGGTCCTGGCCGGCATCTTCCCGCTGCTGCCGAACGTCGCCTGGACCACCCAGGGCGCGATCGACATCAGCGAACTGCCGCAGCGCCAGATGGCTGCCCGCATGAAGGGTGAGTCGCTGGTCGTGCACAGCATCGACAAGTTCCCGTCGATGACCGACTACGTGGTCCCGGCCGGCATCCGCATCGCCGATACTGCCCGTGTACGTCTGGGCGCCTATGTGGGCGAAGGCACCACCGTCATGCACGAAGGCTTTATCAACTTCAACGCCGGTACCGCAGGCACCAGCATGGTCGAAGGCCGCATCTCCGCCGGCGTATTCGTTGGCAAGGGTTCCGACCTGGGCGGCGGCTGCTCCACCATGGGCACCCTGTCCGGTGGCGGCAACATCGTCATCTCTGTGGGCGAAGGCTGCCTGATCGGCGCCAACGCCGGTATCGGTATCCCGCTGGGCGATCGCTGCACCGTTGAAGCCGGCCTGTACATCACCGCCGGCATCAAGGTGGCGCTGCTGGACGATGCCGACAACCTGGTCGAAATCGTCAAGGCCCGCGACCTGGCCAACCAGTCCGACCTGCTGTTCCGCCGCAACTCGCAGACTGGCGCCATCGAGTGCAAGACCAACAAGAGCGCGATTCAGCTGAACGATATGCTGCACGCCCACAACTAATCGCGTTGTGGGAGCTGCAAGCGGCAAGCTATAAGCCGCACGCAGTCCGCGAAGAGGCCCGTACCGGTTATCGGTTCGGGCCTTTTTTGGTTACTGGCGCTCACGCCGGCTGGCTGCACCAACCGTCCTCGGTCGCACGCAACCAATCGGTCAGGCCAAGACTGTGCAAAAAGGCATCATCGTGCGAGACCACCAACATCGCGCCACCGTAACTGCGCAGCATCTCCTCTACCGCCTGCAATGAGGGCAGATCCAGATGATTGCAGGGCTCGTCGAGCAACAGCAGTCGAGGTGGCACATCGGCGTACAACACGCACGCAAGCGCTGCCTTCACACGCTCTCCGCCACTCAACAGGCGACTGGCGATAGCCAACCTCTGGCCGTCCAGACCAAGCCGCGCCAGCCGGGTACGTAACTCGCCCTCAGCCGTCGTGCGATTGACTGAACGAAGCTGATCCCAAACACACCTATTCGGATCAAGGTTACGCAGGTTCTGGTCCAGATAGGCCATCTCCCCCGTCACCCAGCAGGAGCCGCCCAGCGGATCCAACTCACCGGCCAGCACACGTAGTAACGTCGACTTGCCGACCCCATTCGGGCCGACAACGCCTGTTCGCTGCTGACCGCGGACCAGCAAACTGATATGTCCAGCGGGCCTGGGGACGTAAGGCAACTGCACATCGGTCAGCTCGACAACACGGCGAGTTGAAGGCTGCACCACAGGCAGCGCATGCAACAGAATCTGCGCCTCGGCCTCCACTTTTCGCGCGGCTTCATGCACGCGCAGAGTCAACTGCTCATGGCTGGCGACCTGCTTCTTGCGCAACGCACCGGACGACGCTTCACTACGCTCCCTCTGACGGTCCAGCAAGATCTTCGCCTGATTGGCGTGCTTGCCCTGCCGACTGCCTCGCGCCTGCCGCCTGTCTACACGCTCGCGCTGGGCCTGCGCTACGCGCTGCTGGCGACGACGCTCAGCCTTGCAGGCGTGCAAATGCTCAAGAGCATTGTGGCGCTCGTGCTCTTTCGCTGCCGCATAAAAGCCGTAGTTGCCGCCATAACTGGCAAGACCGGCGGGGGACAGCTCGACAATGCGCGTCATGCATTCCAGCAGGTGCCGGTCGTGACTGATCACGATCAACCCGCGCTGCCAGCGCTGCAGCTGCGCCATCAGCGCCTGACGACTTTCTCGGTCAAGGTGGTTACTCGGCTCATCGAGAATCAAAAAATCAGCGCCCGACAGCGAGGCACCAAGCAACGACACACGCATGGCCTCGCCGCCACTGAGCGCACTCGCTGGCGCGTCTGGTCTGAGATAACCCAGCTGTTCGCGCTCCAGCGCCTGCTGCAGCCGCTGGGGCATATCCCAATGGTCGCCAACAATGTCGAAGTCTTCATCCGCAACACTGCCCGACTCTATTCGCCGCAAGGCCTCAAGCGTAGGGGCAACGCCAGCCAGACCAGCGACCGACTGATCGGCTGACAAGACGACCTGCTGAGCCAGATAGTGCACTCGACCGGTGCACCGGCACACACCGGAGGTGGGCAGCAGCAGGCCCGCGAGGATCCGCGCCAGAACACTTTTGCCCACCCCGTTGCGGCCAACCAGGCCGGTTGGGCGTTGGTCGAACTGCTCGCAGAGGTCGATGAACAGGGGGCTGCCGTCGGGCAGCAGGTAAGAAACGTCCTTCAGGACGATAGAGGTATCGGTCATGCGCACATTCCAAGATGCCAAGAACTCCCCCTGCTAGCGGGGGCGGGTGGAGACTGGCCGTCATTACAACGGCGGCATCAATGGCGCATCGGACTAATACCTCATAAAAAGGGAATGAGCAAAAATCGTACAGTTAACCTCAGCACAACACAATATCAGCGCAGCAACCGCTGCACCGCCTGCGCCGCGGCTACCATGCCGAAGGTGGCGGTAACCATGGTGACCGCGCCGAAACCGCCGGAGCAGTCCAGACGTACGCCTTCCCCAACAAAGGACTTCTGGGTGCAGACGCTGCCGTCGGGTTTGGGATAGCGCAGTTGCTCTTTCGAGTAGACGCAGGGCACGCCGAAACTGCGTTTGCTGTCGGCACGGGGGAAGTTGTGGTCGCGGCGCAGCAGTGAGCGGGCCTTGGCGGCCAGCGGGTCGTTGACGGTTTTGGACAAGTCCGCGACGGTAATCTGCGTCGGGTCGATCTGCCCGCCTGCCCCACCGGTGGTGATCACCGGGATCTTGCGGCGGCGGCACCAGGCAATCAGCGCCACCTTGGCGTTGACGCTGTCGATGCAGTCGACAACGCAATTGATGTCGTCGGTAATCAGCTTGGCCAGATTGCTGGGGGTGACAAAATCCATCACCGCGCGCACCTCGCACTCCGGGCTGATCGCCCGCAGACGTTCGGCCATCACCTCGACCTTGGGCTTACCCACCTGACCGTCCAGCGCATGCAACTGCCGGTTGACGTTGCTGACACAGACCTCGTCCATATCGATCAGACTGATACGACCAATACCGCTACGCGCCAGCGCCTCGGCCACCCAGCTGCCGACCCCGCCGATCCCGACCACCACCACATGGCTGGTCGCCAGACGCGCAAGCGCCTCTGTGCCATACAAACGGCCAATTCCGGCAAAACGGGGGTCTTCGGTGATCATGGGCATCCTCCTGCGGCGGCACAGTATACCAGCGCCCTCTTGCGCTGCATTGCGCAAAAAACAGCCAGTTTTGCGCAGCCACCAGCCTTACTGGCATTGGCATGGATATCCTGCAGTTATCCACAGCTTCATCCCCAGCTTCTGTGAACAACGGGTGACAAGGCGGCATCGGCGTGGGATGCTCCCCCTCCAGCTCAGGAGTCAACATGTCGCGCCCCCCGTCCAAGCCACCAGCACTGCATCCACGCAACCGTTATCAGGGCCGTTACGACTTTCCCCTGCTGGCCCGCAAGTGCCCGCCACTAAAGGCTTTTATCCGCCAGGGCAAGGATGGGCAGACGACCATCGACTTTGCTGATCCGGCTGCCCTGCGCTGCCTTAACGGTGCCCTGCTGACGCACTGGTACGACATCACTGGCTGGCAGATCCCGCCGGCCGCGCTGTGCCCACCCATCCCCGGGCGCGCTGACCTTATCCACCATCTGGCAGACCTGCTTGCCAGCAGCCACGACGGGGTTATCCCCAAGGGAGAGCGGCTGCGTGGCCTGGACGTCGGTACCGGCGCCAATCTGATTTATCCCCTGATCGGCAATGCTGAATACGGCTGGCAATTCGTCGGCAGCGACATTGATGCAGAGGCGCTGCGCAACGGCGAGCAGATCCTCGCGGCCAACCCGACCCTGCAGTCCCGGATCGAACTACGCCGGCAGGCCGACCCTGCGTGCATTTTCGCTGGCATCATTGGCGCAGACGAGCAATTCGACTTCACGCTCTGCAATCCGCCGTTCTATGCCAGCGCTGGCGAGGCGCAGAAAGCCAATGAGCGCAAGTGGCACGGGCTGGGCAAAGCGGCCGCCGGGCGCAACTTCGGCGGCCGCCCCAATGAGCTGTATTGCGCCGATGGCGAAGCGGGCTTTCTGCAACGCATGGCCGAGCAGAGCAAGCGCTACGCACAGCAGGTGTTCTGGTTTTCCACTCTGGTCGCCAATGCCGCCAGTCTCAAAGTGCTGCCCGAGCAACTGCGCGCCCTCGGCGCTACCGACGTGCGGGTTGTCGACATGGGCCAGGGACATAAACGCAGTCGGCTGCTGGCCTGGACCTTCCTCGACAAGAAGCAGCGGCGAGCCTGGCGGCGGGCGCGCTGGCCCGACACGCGAATCTGAACAACCGGCTCCGGTCGGTGACCAAGACCGGAGCCGAACGGTGGTCACTGAGGCAAGCTGCGCCACGATCCGGCGGGAAGCGCACCGCATGACTCTGGTATGATGGCGCCTTTCTCTGCCCAGACGAACCGGAACCATGACCGAGCTATCTCCTACCCTGCAGCTGGCCTGCGAGCTGATCTCCCGCAACTCCACCACGCCAGAGGACGCTGGCTGTCAGCAACTGATGGGCGAACGACTGGCAGCGGTCGGCTTTGCGCTGGAGCCGCTGCGTTTTGGCGAGGTCGAGAACCTGTGGGCAAGACGCGGTAGCGAAGGTCCTGTGCTGTGTTTTGCCGGTCACACCGATGTGGTGCCAACCGGCCCGGTCGAGCAGTGGCAGACCAACCCCTTTATACCGCAGATCGTTGACGGCATGCTGCACGGGCGCGGCGCAGCCGATATGAAAGGCAGCCTGGCGGCGATGCTTGTCGCGGTTGAGCGCTTTGTTGCCGCCCATCCCGAACACAAGGGTTCCATCGCTTTTCTGATCACCAGTGATGAGGAAGGCCCGGCAACCGAGGGCACAGTGAAGGTAGTGGAGACGCTGGTTGAGCGCGGCGAGAAGGTCGACTGGTGCATCGTCGGCGAGCCCTCCAGCACCGAGCTGGTGGGCGATATCGTCAAGAACGGGCGCCGCGGCTCACTCAACGCCCGTCTGGTGATTCGCGGCAAACAGGGTCACGTGGCCTACCCGCATCTGGCGCGCAACCCGATCCATTTGGCTGCTCCGGCGCTGGCTGCACTGGCCAGTGAGGTCTGGGACGAAGGCAACGCCTTCTTCCCGCCGACCAGCTTCCAGATCTCCAACGTTCACTCCGGCACCGGTGCCACCAATGTCGTGCCGGGCGAGCTGGAAGCGCTGATCAACTTCCGCTTCTCGACCGAGTCCACCGTCGAGGGCCTGCAACAGCGTGTGCGCGATCTGCTGGACAGCCATGGATTGGAGTATGAGCTGCACTGGACGGTGTCCGGCCTGCCGTTTCTGACCGAACCAGGCGCTCTGCTCGACGGTGTCTCAGCCGCGATCAAGCAGGTCACCGGCCGTGACACCCAGCCTTCGACCTCCGGTGGCACCTCGGACGGTCGCTTTATTGCCACCATGGGCACGCAAGTAGTCGAGCTAGGCCCGGTCAACGCGACCATTCACCAGGTCAACGAGTGCATCAAGGCCGATGACCTCGACTTGCTGACCGATATCTATCAGGTCACGCTGGAACGGTTGCTGACCTGATGCTGCAGCTGATCTGCCCCCACTGTCACGCCCTGCTCAGCAACACTGAGCGCCAATGGCGCTGCGCGGCCGGGCACAGTTATGACCAGGCCCGTCAGGGTTACCTGAATCTGCTACTGGTGCAGCACAAGAACAGCAAGCAGCCGGGTGACACGCCGCAGATGCTGGCCTGCCGTCAGGCGTTTCTCGATGCGGGCCACTACCAGCCGGTCAGCGACGCGATCAACCAGCTATTCGCCGCGCTGGCGCCAAAGACCCTGCTCGATATGGGCTGCGGTGAAGGCTACTACACCGAACGGCTGGCCCGCGCCCTGCCGGATGCCGCCATCGGCGGATTCGACATCAGCAAAGACGCCATCCTCAAGGCCTGCCGGCGCAGCCGCAGCATCCGCTGGATGGTTGCTTCCAGCGCAAGACTACCAGTGGCCGACCAGAGTCTGGACGCCGCGCTTAGCGTGTTCAGCCCCTGGTCGGCGGACGAGTGCCTGCGCACCGTCAAACCCGGCGGCCGGGTGCTGATCGTTGGGCCCCACGGGGATCACCTGCTGGCCCTGCGTGAACGCCTGTACGATCAGATTCACCCGACACCGGCGCTGATCAAGGCACTGCCGGACGGGCTGCGCATCGCCTCGGAGCAGACCCTGCGCTATCCTCTGCAACTGACGGGTGAAGATCTGGGTAACCTGATCGGCATGACACCGCACGGTGTGCGCAGCCGCCCCGAGCGCCAGCAGGCCATCGCAGAGCAAGGTATCGACGGGCTCGATGTGGCCATGCAAATGATCATGCTGGAACGTTGCTGAGACCACGAACACGCCAAGGAGTAGCCGTGCGCCAACCCGATATCGAGATCTACCTGCGCGATGACCACGTTAACGACCTGCTGGACTGGCTGCACAGGGTCATGGGGCCACTGACACTGGACGAGCCCAAGGGCCTGACCCAGCACGGCGCACTACACGCAGATCAAACCATCCCGCTGATGGTGGTACGTAAAGCGGCAGGCAAGTGGGCCAGCATCTGGTTTGACAGCGATGCCACCCCCTGGCAAAGCGACCGCGACTGCGCCCGCGCCGTGCATGCAGCGCTCGGCCACGAGGTGCGCTGCTCGGTGGGCGGCTGGGAAGAAGCCGATGGCGAGGCTGACGCCGACCGCTGGCTGAAGGTAAACGCCGAGGGCGAAGCCGAGTTCAACTGGGCGCACTGAAACGCATGCTGCCTGACATAGATAGCTTCCATTGGATTACCGTCGGCGTCAGCTGCCTGATCGTCGCCATCGCGGTGGTATTGCATTACGAGGTTCTGTCGCGCCTGCACCGCTTCCTCGATACCACGCACATGGGTGAGCGCCCACGTATTCTCACCCTGATTTTTGTGCTGCTGTTTACGCATATTGCAGAGATCTGGCTGTTCGGCCTGGGCGCCCTCTACCTGCTGCAGACGCCGGAGCTGGGTGGCATAGCCAACCTGCAGCACGTCACCCTGTTCGATACCGTCTATCTGTCAGCGACCACCTACACCACCCTGGGCTACGGCGATCTGACGCCCACCGGCAATATTCGCTTTTTGTACGGTATGGAATCGCTAACCGGCCTGGTGCTGGTGACCTGGTCAGCCTCACTGACCTTTATCGAGCTGCAACGCCAGTGGCAAGGCATGCGGCGCAAGCCCTGAAACCCCTGACGAGATCCTGCTATGCTGATTTGCTGCCCACACTGCCTGCGCAAAAATCGACTGGAGGCCACCCGCCTGACGGCCAATCCGGTCTGCGGCGCCTGCAAGCAGCCGCTGTTCACCGGTCAGCCAAGCGCAGTCGATGCTGCCGGGTTTGACCGCCATGCCAGTGCAGATTTGCCACTGGTCATCGACTTCTGGGCCAGTTGGTGCGGCCCCTGCCAGCAGTTTGCGCCCACCTTCAGCCAGAGCTGCGCCGCTACCGAACCACGGGCGCGCTTTTTAAAAGTGGATACAGAAGCAGCCCCGGAGCTGGCTGCCCGCTTCGCCATCCGCAGCATCCCGACACTGATCATCATCCAGCAGGGCAAGGAACTGGCGCGCCTCAACGGTGCCCTGCCACCGGGCGAGTTCGCCCGCTGGCTGCAACAGCAGCTGCCGGGTTGATGGTCGGCTCGGAGCAAGCACAGCGCCAAGCCAACAGGCCCGACGTGAACAGTCGGCCAGCGTACTGAAAAAGAAACGCAAGCAAGCGACCGGCCAGCGCGCAGGCTAGCCGGGCAAGACACGGAGCTGGCGCAGCAGTCGTGTCTAAAGCTTGGTCACGTCCTCAGCTTGCAGGCCCTTCTGGCCCTGGGTCACGGTAAATTCAACCTTTTGACCCTCTACCAACGTGCGGTGCCCGTCACCGCGAATGGCGCGAAAGTGCACAAACACATCCGGCCCGGATTCGCGCTGGATAAAACCAAAGCCCTTGGCATCGTTGAACCACTTAACGGACCCCTGCTCACGCTCAGCCATTACTACATTCCTCACAACACCGATCTGATCCGTTGCCGTCGCGCGGCAACACGTACGTACCCCGCCTGCTGGCAGGGTATTGTTGGAGTCTAGTAGAAGATACTGGGGCCGCAAGCGGCCACCGGATGGTGGCCGCGGCAACGGCGAGTTACTGCTGGGCGGGGGTCTCTGTGGCCTGCAGGTCTGACTGACGCAACGCCATGCGGTCGTGCTGAGCGACGCCGAGCTGGAAGGCCCAGCGCGCGTCATCATAAACCTTAAGCGGCTGCTCCTCGCTCTGAGTCAGCGCATCAATGGTCAGCCAGTAGGCGCCATCGACTTCATACATCGACGCCTTGAGCTGGGCACCAGACCAGCTTACCAACTGCATCTGCAGCGTAGGCGCAGGCAACGCAAGACTGCTGCGCAGCGCCACGTTCTGCGCCCGCAGGTCAGCCAATGCGAGCACCATGGAGTTCAACTCCCGCTCGTGGCCGCCGGCGTCACCCTCAGTCAGCTTGAAGTTATAGTCACCCTCACTGGCCTTATCCAGCTGCAGGGATTCGCCATCAGCGTACTGCCACTGGGCGCGAGCCACCTGTTCCAGCGGGATCTGACTGACCTGCAGATCCAGCCAGTCCTGCGCATTGACCGACATGTTCAGGGCGCGGTTGATCAACCAGACCTGATCCTCGCCGTCCATACGCACCAGCTGATCGCTGCCAACAGGGTTGCCAAACAGCACACCGTATTGGCTTTGATCGGACGCTACGCTCACACGCAGGGCGGCATCGCTGGCCAGCCCCAGACGGGCGTGATACTCGGGATTGCCGGTCTTGGCCTCCAATACGCGAGCCTCACGCAGCGCCAGCAGCAGCGCCGCCAGACGCTCACGCTGCAGCGGGTACTGATCACGGTTGGCAACGGTCCAGTCGCTGCCGTCGCGTTGCAGCACGACCTCCTGCTCGCCGCGTGCCAGGGTGAGCTGCTCTACGTCGGCCAGAGCGGCCTGCTGAGCCTCATCCAAAAGCGGACGACTCTCAAGGTCCGCGACCCGGTCGCTGTCACGCACCTGCAGCGCCACCGCCACCAGGGCGATGGCGACCAGCAGCAGGGCGATAAAAATGATCTTGCGCATGACTATCTCCTCACCCCTTGCGACGCGCGCGGCCCAGCAACCACCAGAGCAGCACGGCCAGCGTCAGCAGCAGCGGCATGAGCATGGTGTTGAGCAGCTTGAGCTGGGTACCCAGGGCGTCGATGTCGGCATTCAGCTGGAAACGCACATCGCGTAGCTGCTTGCGAATCGCCACCTTCTCATCCAGGAAGGACTGAATGGTCTCGCGCTGCTCGGCAGTCAGCTCGCTCAGCTGGGTCGGGTCCTGCCCCTGCTGCAGCTGGGCGAGCTTCTGGTCGGTTTCGGCCAGACGTTCCTGCAGGCGCTGCTCACTGGCACGGAAGCGGCTTTCCGCCTTGCGCTGCAGCTCTTCCACCACAGTAAAGGGACGGCTGAAATCACCGCGCGAGCGCACGCTGATCAGGGCGTCGGAGCCGGACAGGTTGTCCAGCGCGTTCACCAGCAATCCACCGTTGTCAGCCCAGGGTTGGGAGATGCGCTGACCAAACAGATCCTGCACCTGCACCCACATGCGATCACTCAGCATGTCAGTGTCGGCCACCACCACCACGTTGATGTTGTCAGCCTCTTGCAAGCCCGCCTCACGCCCTTCCAGACCATCCGGGAAGGCAGTCGCAGCCGGACCACTCAGACGCGCGGCCAGGGTATAGGTCTCGGCGTCCGGGGCAAAGCCCTGCAGCAGCTCTTCCGGGTCCTGCAGCTTGGTAAAGCGTTCGCTGGGTACCAGTGCACTGTCAGCGGTGCTTTGCAGCAGCGGGGTGAACTCGGTCTGGCTACCCTCGACCGGCACCAGCGCGCCACCGGTGGCCACGGTCAGCAGCTGCAGCGGTGCGGTGATGGTGTCTTCACGATTGATCTGCGCGGGCTCAACCTCGAGCCAGCCGATGTGTCGTGCCGGACGCTGTCCCTGACCACGGCCAACGGCCATGCCCTGACGCGCATCAACCACCACCCGCTCCGGGTTATAGGCGACGCCCCAGGCCTGCAGCAGCGGGCCCAAATCCGACGCCTTGCCGTCAGCCATGCCTTCGATCATCGCCTCCATGCCCTGATCTGCCTCGGCGAACGGGTCAACAAAGGCCAGCAGCTTGCCACCGCGCAGCACAAACTGATCAACCGCGTAGAGCGCCGCCTCGCTGAGTGCCTTGGGATGGATCAGCAGCAAGACCTGGATGTCCTCGGGAATCGCATCCACATCCTCAGCCAGGGTTTTGACATCAAACACCTGACGCATCTGCTCGATAGCGACCCAAGGCGCCTGCGGCTGCTGCGAATAGGGATTCATGCCGCCCTCGACGGGCAGGCCGCTGATCAAGCCAACCTGCGGCTTGTCGGGCTTGGCCAGGGTGCTGACCAGACGACTCAACTCGTACTCGAGCATGTTTTCCTGCTCAAGTGCGAAGAAGGGGATGATTTCGCGCTGGGCCAGCTCGTTGGTGCCGGCCAGACCGAAATAAAGCGAATCACCGCTCTCACTCAGCGGGATAGCCTGCAGACCAAATTCAGCAGCACGATCTTCCGCCTCGGAGAAGGGTTCCGGGTCAATAATGTGCAGACGGATCATGCCATCGGCACGGCGCTCATACTCCTTGAGCATTTCCGCCACACGGCGCTGATAGTTGCGCAGCACCACCAGGTCCTTGCTGGCGCCCTCGGAGAAGAAGAAATACAGATCAATCGGCTCTTCCAGCTCTTGCAGAATCTCCCGGGTGCCGTCCGACAGGGTGTACAGCTTCTGTTCGGTCAGATCCAGGCGAGCTCCCGGCAGCAAAACCCCGGTCGCCATGTTGAAGGCAAAGAAGGCCAGCAGCAGTACCAGCAAGCCGGCACCGGAATACATAATACGTTTCATCTCAAGCTCCTTTGCCTCAATCGGCCTTTTTCAGGTCGATGACGATCGCCGTGGCAAACAGCCAGACGGCCATCAGCGAGAAGAAATACAGCAAGTCACGCAGATCCAGCACGCCCTTGCTGATGGCATCGAAGCGAATCAGGAAACTGAATGAGGCAATGGTGTCCAGCACCCACTGGGGAGCCCAGCCGCTGAACAGGTTCTGCACCATGGACACGCCACTGACGATAAACACGAAGCAGGCAACCACGCTGACGATAAAGGCAATCACCTGGTTCTTGGTCAGTGCCGACATGCACGAGCCGATCGCCAGATAGCCGCCAGCCAGCAGCCAGCTACCGATGTAACCGGTGATGATGGCGCCGTTGTCCGGGTTACCGAGATAGTTGACCGTCAGCACCATCGGGAAGGTCAGCAGCAGAGCAATGCCGATAAACACCCACGCGGCGAGAAACTTGCCCAGCACCATGGCACCGCGCGACACCGGCAGAGTCATCAACAGCTCGATGGTGCCGGACTTGCGTTCCTCGGCCCACAACCGCATGGCGACGGCAGGGATCAGAAACAGGTACAGCCAGGGGTGAAAGTTGAAAAAGGCATTCAGGTCGGCCTGACCGGCCTCGTAGAACGCCCCCAGATAAAAGGTGAAGACCGAAGCCAGCACCAGAAAGATCACAATAAAGATATAGGCCAGCGGCGTGGCGAAGTAGCCACCCAGCTCGCGCTTGAAGATCACGCCCAGATTGTTCATGCCGCCTCCCCGGAGGTCAGGGTACGGAAAACCTCGTCCAGGCGACCGCGCTCCACCGACAACTCATTGACCTGCCATTGCTGCTCCCGAGCCAGCTGCCCCACCGCAGGGAAGATCACCTCACCCGGCTTGGCCAGCACGGTCAGCAGCTGTCCATCACGCTGCGACTCCACCGCCAGTACGCCCGGCAGGCTCTCCAGCGGAGCTGTGGATACCGCTTGTCCCAATGACAGCGTGACCGCCTGGTGATAACGCGAGCGCGCCTCCAGCTCGTCCGGCGTGCCATCGGCCAGCAGACGCCCACGCCCGATGATCACGGCGCGTGAACACACGGCGCTGACTTCTTCGAGGATATGCGTGGAAATCACCACCATCTTGTTGCTGCCTTCAGCCAGCTGCTGAATCAGGCGGCGCACATGGTGCTTCTGGTTTGGATCCAGACCGTCGGTCGGCTCGTCCAGAATCAGCACCTGAGGGTCGTGAAGAATGGCCTGAGCCAGACCAACGCGGCGCTTGAAGCCCTTGGAGAGGGTTTCGATGCGCTGTTCGAGCACGCCCTGCAGCTCCACCTGCTCGACCGCCCTATCCACATGGCGCTGGCGCTCGGCGCCGCTCAAACCACGGACATCGGCGATAAACTGCAAAAAGCCCTTGACCCGCATATCGCCGTAGCAGGGCGCGCCCTCAGGCAGATAGCCCATTTTCTGCTGGGCCTGCAGGGTCTGACGCTGAATATCGAAGCCGCAGACCGAGGCAGAACCGCCATCGGGTGTCAGAAAGCCCGTCAGCATTTTCATGGTGGTGGATTTGCCGGCCCCGTTGGGCCCGAGAAAACCGAGCACTTCGCCCGGCTTGACGTCAAACGACAGATTGTCGACGGCGGTGTGATCGCCGAAGCGCTTGGTCAGGCTGTTTATGCTTATCATGCCTTTTATTGTTCCCCCAGAATGGTCATTCGTGCGGTCCGTACCGTCCAGCGGTTACCTCTCAAACATCCATGCCGGACTACGACAGCCCAGGCGTGAACTGGTTCACAGTCGGCAGATATCTGCCTGGCCAGTCGGCGGATGCGGTCGCGCACGAGCCAGAGACTATATGAATCCCCTCCCCGCATTTCAAGGGCCGCAAACAGCCGGCGACGCCCGTGCCCCGCAAACGCCGGAGCTGCTAGAATCCCCAGCATTCTCCGCGTCGCGCCACCGGCCGGCATCACTGCCCAGTTCGAGAGTCCCATGTCTGCTTCCTATGCTTCCCTGTTTGGTCGATTGCGCTTTGGTCTGGCTCGCCGACTGCTGTATCTCTGGGCACGCTCCAGCCGCATTGGAGACAGCAACGAGGAGCTGGCTATCGACCCGCAGCAACCGGTGATCTACGTGCTGCCCTACCGCTCGCTGACCGACCTGATCGTGGCCGATCGCGAATGCGTGCGAGCCGGCCTGCCGCGCCCGGTGCGCGCGCCGCTGCCGCCGCTGGACGAGCGCGATGCCTTTATTTTCCTTAGCCGCGAACGCTCATGGGTGGGCCGGCCCGACCCGCGCGGCCAGTCGCCGCGGCTGGGCAAGGTGCTGGAGCACCCGGAGAGTGTGCAGCTGATTCCGATCACCGTGTTCTGGGGCCAGTCGCCGGACAGCGAGTCCTCCGCCATCAAGCTGCTGTTTGCCTGGAACTGGGTTGGCGGACGGCTGCGCAAGCTGCTGGCCATCATGCTGCACGGTCGCAAAATCCGCGTGCACTTTGGCCCGCGCCTGGCACTGCCGGAGCTGATCACCCCGCAGATGGACCCGGAACGCCGCGTGCGCCGCATCAACCGCGTGCTGCGCGTGCACTTCCGCCAGCAGCGCGCCGCCGTGGTTGGCCCGGAACTGGTACACCGCCGTACCCTGCTCAAGGGCCTGCTGCACGCGCCGCTGGTGCGCGCCGCCATTGCCCGTGAAGCCAGCGAAAAGGGCATCAGCGAGAGCAAGGCCCAGGCCATCGCAGCGCGCTACGCCAACGAGGTGGCCTCGGACTTCACCTATACCATCATCCGCTTTCTGGAAGTGGTCCTGAGCTGGTTCTGGAACAAGCTGTATGACGGCATCCGCGTCAACAACCTCAAGCCCATTCAGGACATCGCCCGCGGCAACGAAATCATCTACGTGCCCTGCCATCGCAGCCATATCGACTACCTGCTGCTGTCCTACCTGCTGTTTCGCAACAGCATGACACCGCCCCACATTGCCGCCGGCATCAACCTCAACATGCCGGTGCTCGGCGGCATTCTGCGACGCGGCGGTGCCTTCTTCATGCGCCGCAGCTTCAAGGGCAACCAGCTGTACACCGCTGTTTTCAACGAATACCTGCATGCGCTGTTCAGCCGCGGCTTTCCGGTCGAATACTTCATCGAGGGCGGGCGCTCACGCACCGGCCGCATGCTCAGCCCCAAGACCGGCATGCTGGCGATCACCCTGCGCAGCTTCCTGCGTTCCTCGCGTCGCCCTATCGTGTTTGTGCCGGTGTATATCGGTTATGAGCGGGTGCTGGAAGGCCGCACCTACCTGGGCGAGCTGCGTGGGCAGGCGAAGAAGAAGGAGTCGGTGTTTGACCTGTTTCGGGTGCTTTCGGCGCTCAAGCTGCGTTTTGGCCAGGTCGCGGTGAACTTTGGCGAGCCGCTGGCCTTGGCGGACTTTCTTGATCGCGAGCAGCCAGGCTGGCGACAACAGGCGCTGGCCCCCGACTACCGTCCAAGTTGGCTGAACGCCACCACCAACACCCTTGCACGCGAGCTGACCAGCGGCATCAGCGCCGCAGCCGACGTCAACCCGGTCAACCTGGTCGCCCTGGTGATGCTGTCCACCGCCCGTCTGGCGCTGGACGAAACATCCCTGGCACGGGCACTGGACCGCTACAAGGCGCTGCTGCAAACAGTCCCCTACAGCCCTGGCGTGACCCTGACCGGACTGGACGGCCAGGCGATGATCGAACACGTAGAGGCCATGCAGATGATCGGCCGCCAATCCGATGCCCTTGGCGAAATCATGCGTCTGGACGAGCCCCAGGCGGTGCTGATGACCTACTACCGCAACAACGTGCTGCACCTGGTAGTCTTGCCGGCGCTGATCGCCTGCCTGTTCCAGAACAATCCACGCATGAAACGCGAACAGATCGAACGTCTGGTCATGGGCATTTATCCGTACCTGCAGGGCGAGCTGTTCCTGCAGTGGCGCGAGGACGAGCTGCCCGCCGTCATTCAGCAATGGATCGACAGCCTGGTCGAACAACAACTGCTGCGCGAGGCAGACGGGCAGATCCATCGCCCGGACCTGAGTTCGGTAGAGTTTGTCATGCTCAGCCTGCTGTCACGCAGCATCATCCAGATTCTGGAACGCTTCTACATGGCTTCGGCATTGCTGCTGAACTATCCCAACGGCAGCCAGACCGCCGAACAGCTGGAAGCACGCTGTACCATCATGGCGCAGCGCCTGTCGATTCTGCATGGCCTGAACGCACCCGAGTTCTTCGACAAAACCCTGTTCCGCCAGTTTATCCAGCGCCTGACTGATGAACAGGTGTTGCGGGCAGACGACGAGGGTCGGCTGCACTATGCAGCCGGACTGGAGGACATTGCCGAGAACACCGCCAAGCGGGTGCTCAGTGCCGAGGTGCGCCTGTCGATTCGGCAGGTGGCGCGGAGCGCAGAAGCGGCTGACAGTCAGGCTGCGGCCCAATAGTCCTGCACAAAACCGGAACGGCCGGCACTCAGTCCAGCTTTTTTTTGCCGTAGATATCGTAGCGGCTGGACTGGCCGACCAGCTCAGCGCTGGGCCGCTGGCCGGCAATCGCCGGCGCCTTGCGCGGGCGCTTGACCGCCACCCGGTGGGAGGCCAACTGCAGCGCCGCCGCCAGCAGTTGGGGCGCATCATCGTCATCACCGGCCAGCGGCCGGAACAGGCGCATCTCTTTTTTCACCAACGCGGACTTGTCCCGGTGCGGGAACATCGGGTCCAGATGAATGACCTGGGGAGTCGGCAAAGACCAGTCGCCCATGGCCGCAATCGCATCGCACTGCAGCAGCTGCATCCGCGCAGCGATCTCGGCCACCTCACCACCGGCGGCTCTGGCTCTTTGCAAGCCGTCTTCCAGCAGCGCCGCAATCACCGGCTGACGCTCCAGCAGCGTCACTTCGCAGCCCAGCGCGGCAATCACAAAGGCGTCGCGCCCCAAACCTGCGGTGGCATCCAGCACACTGGGTCTGACACTGCCGCGAATACCCACCGCCCGCGCGACCATCTGCCCCGCCCCACCGCCAAACTGACGGCGATGCGCCAGCCCCCCGCCAACAAAGTCCACCCGCACCGCACCCGGCGCGCCGGCTTCGGTGCTGCGCAGGGCAAGCCCGCCCTCTGCCGGCTCCAGCAGCAGCGCCGCATCAGCTGCCGACTCGGCCAGCACCGGCAGTTGCAGGCGTTCGGCCAGCGCCTCGGCGCTGGCTTGCCATTGCGGGTCGGACCAGGTGACGGCCAGTGACAGGGGGGCATGTTCGCTCATGGATATTCCTGTGGCATCAGAACAGACCCGCCTGCTGCGGCGTCTGCGCAGCCTCGCGCTCGCCGGGCCAGGCCGGCATGGGCGCCAGCGCCGGCACCCGCTCACGCAGGGCATGGTAAAAGTCTCGGGCCAATTGGGGCGCCATCTGGTTATCCGGGGTGTGCATGAACAGCATCGGCTGATAGCCGGCCTGCAACCACTGGACGCACTTGTCGAGCCAGGGTGCCAGCGCCTGCCAATTGGCGTCCGTATCCATACCACCAACAAAGCGCACACTGGGCCGCTGCGACAGCGCAATGGCATGCACCGGCAGGCGCGGCTTGCGCTGCTTGGCTTCAAGCGTTGAGGGATCGGTGGCGGTACTGGCGAACAACGCACGAGTGTCGAAGCTGATGCGCTCGACACCCCACCCGTGCAGTAGGCGGTTGAGCTGCCGTTCGACGTCGTCCTTGCGGAAAAACCCGGGATGGCGCACTTCGACCGCATATTGGTAGTCAGCAGGCAAGCCAGCCAGAAACTCAGCCAGTATCCCCAACGCATCCGGTGCAACACGCTCGGGCAACTGCAGCCAGATCGGCCCAAGGCGTTGCTCCAGCGGTGCCATCCGGCTGAAGAACGCCTTCAGTGCCGGATGATCGGCATCCAGACGCCCGCCATGACTGACCTCACGGGGCAACTTGGCGCAGAAGTGAAAGTCCTCACTCAGCAGTTCAGCCCAACGGGCAACGCGCGCAGCACTGGGCAGGGAGTAGAAGGTGGTATTGCCCTCAACCGCGCCAAACACGCGGCTGTACTGCGCCAGCCGTTCGTCGGCGTCGCTGCCACGGGTATAGAGCTGACCACCCCAGGCGGGCTCAGACCACAGTGGGCAACCGGTGATAAAACGCGGGGGTAACGCAGTCACGGCATCAGGCGTAGACGTCAATGCCGGCCAGGGTATCGACCGCCGAGTCGGCAGCCATGTTGGCCGTATTCTGGTAACTGGCCAGCGCCTGGTTGGCTCGGCCATAAACCGGCTCATAGGACTCTCGGCGCGCGGGGATATATTCGGCAGTGGGCGCCGACGAGGGGACCACCTGCGCTGACGGCAGACGATTGGCAGCAACCCCGGCCTGCTCGTTGCCCGGCACAGACGCAGGCGCGCTGTTGCCAGAGGTATTGGCAACCGCTCGACTGCTGCGCTCGGGCAGCGATGAATAGGGATTGAAACCGTCCAGACGCACCGAATGTACTCCTCAGACAATGGCGCCAGCTTACGCCTGCCCCTTGGGCGTGGCAACTTTGTCGCGCAGGTAGACCGGCTGCGCATCCGCCGCATCAACCACCTCGCCGGCCAGCCAGCGCGGCAAGGCCAGGGTGATCAGATCGCTGGCATCGGGCAGCATCTGCGGCCAGCTCTGCGTCGCGGTCACCGCCAGACGCTCGGCGTACTGCCAGCCGGTACCGGCACCGGCCACGCTGCTAACCCCCGCCGGCAAGCTGACCACTTCAGGCGCACAAACCCGCTCATCATCCAGCAACTGCATGACGCCGTCCTGCAGGCCGTAGAGGCCCCAATAGACTTCATCCATGCGTGCATCAATGGCGGCGGCCACGGTCTCTGCACCGTGCTCGCGCCAGGCCCGTTGAGCCAGCGCCGCCAGGTTGGATACCGCGATCACCGGCTTGTCGGCGGCAAACGCCAGCCCCTGCACCATGCCGGTGGCAATGCGCACGCCGGTAAAGGCGCCGGGGCCGCGACCAAATACCAGGGCATCAACCTCCTGCAAGCGCAGCTGACGCTCGCCAAGCAGCTCCTCGATCATCGGCAGCAGGCGCTGGGCATGCTGACGCGGAATCACTTCGCTGCGCGCGGTGACGGCGCCATCATGCAGCAAGGCGGCGGAACAGCACTCGGTGGCGGTATCCAGAGCAAGCAGTGTGGTCATGGTCGAACTCTGCATTCAGGGGGCGGGCATTGTACAAAAATGCAAAGACCCGTGCGACCGAAGTCAGCACGGGTCTTTTGCTCCAGCGAGCAGGGCTCAGTCCAGCGCGCTGATGACCTTGGCAGTGATCTGCTCTACGCTGCCGATACCTTCCACCTTGGCGCACTTGGGCGTGCCCTTGGCAGCAGACAGGCCCTGATAGAACTCAACCAGCGGCTTGGTCTGAGTGTGATAAACCTGCAGGCGCTTGCGAACGGTTTCTTCCTTGTCGTCATCACGCTGAATCAGGTCATCACCGGTCACGTCGTCCTTGCCGGCGACTTTGGGCGGGTTGTGATCAACGTGATAAACACGACCCGAACCCGGGTGCACACGACGACCGGACAGGCGAGCAACAATTTCCTCGTCGGCCACAGCGATTTCCAGCACGCGATCAATATCGATACCGGCTTCTACCAGCGCCTCGGCCTGCGGAATGGTGCGCGGGAAGCCATCAAACAGAAAGCCCTTGGCGCAATCATCCTGGGTGATACGCTCCTTGATCAGGCCGATGATCAGGTCATCGGAGACCAGGCCGCCCGTATCCATGACTTCCTTGACCTGCTTGCCAAGCTCGGTACCGGCCTTGACCGCTGCACGCAGCATGTCGCCGGTGGAGATTTGCGGAATGCCGAAGCGCTCGCAGATGAACTGGGCCTGTGTACCCTTGCCCGCCCCTGGGGCGCCCAACAGGATAACTCGCATGATGTACTCCTCGTCTAACTGAAACCGGGCATTGAGCGGTCCTCAACCAGCGACCTGCCAGGCACTCGCGGCCAGCGCGAATGCGGTAAATACGGTGCGTCCAGAGCGTGCTGGTTCGCAAAGGGCGTTCAACATACACGCCCACGCGGCCATGCACAAGACGGACCATTGTCGCAGGCAAACGCGCCCGCAGGATACTTGACGACCGACCGGTCAGCCGGTGTTGCGCATGCCTGCCGCGATACCGGCCATGGTCACCATCAGCGCCCGCTCCAGATCAGGATCGACACGCTCGCCCTGGGCACGGGTACGCTTCATAAGCTCGGCCTGCAGCACATGCAGCGGGTCGGTGTAGGGGTTGCGCACCGCCACCGACTCGCCCAGCGCCGGGTTGTGCGCCAGCAGTGCATCGCTGTCACGCAGCTGCAGCACCACCGCGGTGGCCTGCGCCAGCGCCGTGCGCAAACGTTCACCCAGCGGCCACAGGTCCGGACTGGCCAGGCGTTGCTCATAGAAGCGCGCGATATCCACATCGGCCTTGGACAGCACCATCTCCAGCATCTCCACACGCGCCAGGAAAAACGGCCAGGCCTCCATCATCTGCGTGAGCTGAGCCTGCTTGCCGGCGTCCAGCGCTTCACGTAGCGCCTGTCCGGCACCCAGCCAGGCCGGCAGCATCAGGCGCGTCTGAGTCCAGGCAAAGATCCAGGGGATAGCACGCAGACTCTCGATGCCGCCCTGACTGCGGCGCTTGGCCGGCCGGCTGCCCAACGGCAGGCGACCCAGCTCCTGCTCGGGTGTCGCCTGACGGAAATACTCGACAAACTGCGGCTCGCCGCGCACCACGCCCCGGTAGACTTCAACCGAGCGATCAGCCAACTGCTGCATCAGCTCACGCCAGGCCGGCTCGGGTGCCGGTGGCGGCAGCAGGCTGGCCTCCATGACGGCGCTGGTATAGAGCAGCATGCTCTGCACGGCGATCCCGGGCAGGCCAAACTTGAAGCGGATCATCTCGCCCTGTTCGGTGACCCGCAGTTGACCGCGTACCGAACCCGGTGGCTGCGAGAGAATGGCCATGTGAGCAGGTGCACCACCGCGACCCACGGTGCCGCCGCGACCGTGAAACAGCCGCAGATGCACACCGTGGCGCTGACACACACCCACCAACGCTTCCTGGGCACGGTACTGCGCCCAGCCTGCCGCGAGCGTGCCGGCGTCCTTGGCCGAGTCGGAATAGCCGATCATGACCTCCTGTTCATCCCCCGCCAGCGCGCGGTACTGCTCCAGCGACAGCAGGCGATCAATCGCGTCGGCAGCATGATCAAGGTCACTCAGGGTCTCGAACAACGGCGCCACCCGCATCGGCCAGCGGACGCCGGTTTCCTTGAGCAACAGCTTGACCGCCAGCACATCCGATGGGTGCGAGGCCATGGAAATAACATAGGAGCCGAGCAGTTCCTCTGGCTGGCTGGCCACGACCCGGCAGGTCGCCAGCACTTCTGCGACATCGGCCGATGGCTGCCATTCCGGCGGCAGCAGCGGGCGCCGGCTGTGCAACTCCTCCAGCAGAAAGCGGCAACGGGCCTCTTCATCCCACTCGGCATAGTTGCCTAACTGCAGGTATTCGGTCAGCTCGCTGAGTACCTGCGCGTGACGCGCCGCATCCTGCCGGATATCCAGGCGTACCAGCCCCAGACCAAAGGCGTTGACCCGACGCAGGGTGTCGAGCAAGGGACCGTTGGCGATGCGCTTGAGGCCAAAGGCAAGCAGCGACTGATAACACAGCTCCAACGGACCGCGCAGATCGTCGAGCTGGCGCAGCACCTCGGCGGGCATGGCCACATCAGCCGTCAGCGACTGCTCTGCCCAGTCGCGGGTCGCCTGCAGTCGGGTACGCAGTTGCTTGAGCACGGCCCGGTAGGGCTCATCGACGTTACCGGCTGCGGCCAGCAGCTCATCGCTGGCCGCATGCATGGACAGCTGGTTGCCCAGCGCCTCGATATCGCGCAAGTACAGATCAGCCGCCATCCAGCGCCCCAGCAGCAGTACCTCGCGGGTGACGGGCGCGGTGACGTTGGGGTTGCCATCGCGGTCGCCGCCCATCCAGGAGGCAATGCGCACTGGCGCGGCACGCACATCCAGGTGCTGGCCGGTGGCGCCGTGCACATCGGCATCCAGGCGACGCAGGAACTGCGGCAGTGCCTGCCACAGCGAGTGTTCGATGACCGCAAAGCCCCACTTGGCCTCATCGACCGGCGTGGGTCGGCTGCGCCGGATCTCATCGGTATGCCAGGCCTCGCTGATCAGACGCGCCAGATCCTGACGCACCTCTTCACGCTCGGTAGCCGTCAGGTCGTCATGGTCGCCACGCGCCAGCGCATCAGCGATGGCGTCGTACTTCTGGATCAGCGTACGGCGGGTGACTTCGGTCGGGTGGGCGGTCAGCACCAGCTCGATATCCAGCCCGTTGACCTGCTGGACGATGGCGTCAGTACTGAAATTCTCCGCCTTCAGGCGCTGCAGCAGCTCGTTGACACAGCGCAATTCAAAGGCCTGCGGCTCATCGGCCCGGCGCCGGCGGATACGGTGATGCTGCTCGGCAATATTGGCCAGGTTGAGAAACTGGTTAAAGGCCCGACACACCGGCAACAACTGGCTGTCAGGCAAATCCTGCAGGGCGCCCAGCAGCGCGTCATTGGCTGCCTGGTCGGCCTTGCGGCCCTTTTTGGCACCCAGACGAATACGCTCGATGCGTTGCAGAAAGTCGTCCCCCAGGTGGGCCTGAATGGTCTGCCCCAGCAGCGTACCGAGGTTATGGACGTCTTCACGCAAACGGGCATCAATATCGGTCATGACTCTGTCTCCAGGCAAACGGGACGCCCAGCATGCGATGCAACCTTGCCGCTGACAAGGGGTCTCAAGACCTGTACACCCCCGCAAATGGTCTATGCTGGGGGTGTCGCCACAAGCGACAACACGCAATAAAGGGGGAACCATGAAGATCCGTGAACTCACCCAAGCCTGGGAAAAGAACGCCAAGGGCCGCGTGACCCGCAACAGCTATGCGGTCCATCTCACGCTGGAAGATGCGGCGCGCCTGGAAGCGCTGCACGAGATGTACCCCAAACGTCAGGTTGAAGACCTGATCACCGACCTGCTGGGCGCAGCGCTTGAAGAACTGGAAGCCAGTCTGCCCTACCGGGCGGGAAAGGAAGTGATAGCCATCGATGAGATGGGCGACCCTCAGTACAAGGACGAGGGGCCGACGCCACGCTATCTGGAACTGAGCCGCAAGCATCTGCAGGAGCTGATCGAGCGCCAGCAGGAAACCCAGCACTGAGTGAGTGCAACAGGGCGCGGTAGACCGCGCCCTAAAGACCTTGCTGCTTGGCCCTGTCCCACAGGGCGTCGAGCTCAGCCAGGTCGCGCCCGGCCACGGTCGCGCCCTGCTCTCTGAGCTGCTCTTCGATAAACCGAAAACGCCGCTCAAATTTGGCATTGCCCTGACGCAAGGCGTTCTCGGCATCGACACCAAGGTGCCGGGCAAGATTGACCACGCAGAACAGCAGGTCGCCCATCTCCTCGGCGACGGCGGCGTTGTCACCCGCCGCCAGTGCCTCGCGCACTTCATCCAATTCTTCGCTGATCTTGTCAACCACCGGCGCCGCCTCGGGCCAGTCGAAACCGGCCGATGCAGCGCGCTTTTGCAGCTTCTGCGCACGGCTCAGTGCCGGCAGTGCGGTGGGCACGTCGTCCAATAGCGACAGCTGTTCGGGACGCGCCGCTTTCGCTGCCCGCTCCTCCGCCTTGATCTGCTCCCAACGGCGCTTGACCTGCTCTGGCGCCAGGGCCTGGCTGCCCGGCGGCGTACGCAGATTGCCGTCGGGAAACACGTGCGGGTGGCGACGTACCAGCTTGCGGGTGATGCCATCCACCACCTCGGCCCAGCCAAAACGGCTTTCCTCGCCCGCCAGCTGGGCGTAGTAGACGACCTGAAAGAGCAAATCGCCCAGCTCGCCACGCAGCTGCTCGAAATCTCCCTGCTCGATGGCGTCTGCCACCTCATAGGCCTCTTCCAGCGTGTGCGGCACGATACTGGCGTAATTCTGTTGCAGATCCCAGGGACAGCCATGCTGCGGATCACGCAGACGCTGCATCAGATACAGCAGGTCGTCCAACTGGTAACTCATGCGCGGTTTTCCTGGCGATTGCGTCGCGCTTCGATGACGTTCGGCAGTTGGCTGATACGCGTCAGCAGGCGGCTGAGCATGCCGAGATTGGGAATTTCAATGGTCAGCAGCATCGCCGCGTAGTTATCGTCCTTGTTCGTCCGCGTACTGACCTCCAGTACGTTGATCTTCTCATTGGCCAGCAGCAGCGAGACGTCACGCAGCAGACCAGAGCGATCATAGGCCTTGATGTAGATTTCCACCGGATAGGTCTGCACCGGCGCGCCGCCCCAGCTGACTTCGATCAGACGTTCCGAGTCGCGATCTTGCAGCTGCATGGCATTGGCGCAGTCGGCGCGATGCACGGTCACGCCACGGCCCAGCGTGATGTAGCCGATGATGGGATCGCCCGGCACTGGCTGACAACAACCAGCCAGTTGGGTCATCAGGTTGCCGACCCCCTGAATATAGACATCGCCGCGGCGGCCGACATTGCGGCTGGGCTTTTTGGGAATCAGCTCCAGCTGTTCGCTGTGACGATCCGGCTCGACCAGTTGTTGCGCCACATTGACCACATGGGCCAGGCGCATGTCACCAGCCCCAACGGCAACAAAAAGATCCTCCTGGCTCTTGAGCCCGAGGCGATCAATCAGTTGCGCATAATCGGCGCCGTTCAGTGCCATGCGGGTCAGCTCGCGTTCGACCATCAGCTTGCCCGCTTGCGCGTTCTGCTCGCGGGCCTGCTCCTTGAACCAATGCTGTACCTTGGCGCGCGCGCGCGAGGTGTTCAGATAGCCGAGATTGGGGTTGAGCCAATCGCGGCTTGGGCCGCTTTGCTTGCCGGTGATGATCTCCACCTGCTCGCCGGTCTGCAGCACGTAATTCAGCGGCACGATACGCCCGTTGACCTTGGCGCCGCGGCAATTGTGGCCAATTTCGGTGTGCACCCGATAGGCGAAGTCCAGCGGCGTTGCCCCCTTGGCCATGTCCAGCACGTGGCCATCGGGCGTAAACAGGTAGATGCGGTCCGGTTCAAAGTCGACCCGCAGCTGCTCAGCCAAGCCGCCGATGTCGCCCATCTCCTCGTGCCATTCCAGCACCTGACGCAGCCAGGCGATCTTGTCTTCATAGGCGTTGGAGTTGCTGTCGAGATCGGTGCCCTTGTAGCGCCAGTGGGCGCAGACGCCCAGCTCAGCCTCCTCGTGCATGCCCTGGGTACGGATCTGCACCTCCAGCACCTTGCCCTCGGGACCGATCACCGCAGTATGCAGCGAGCGGTAGCCGTTCTCCTTCGGATTGGCGACATAATCGTCAAACTCGTTGGGAATATGCCGCCACAGGCTATGAACAACACCCAGCGCGGTGTAGCAGTCACGGACCTGAGGTACCAGAATACGCACCGCGCGCACGTCATAGACCTGACTGAAATCGATGCCCTTGCGCTGCATCTTGCGCCAGATGGAATAGATGTGTTTTGCCCGGCCGGTGATATCGGCATGAATCGACGCCTCTTCCAGCGACTCGCGCAGCTGGGCCATCACAGCATCGATGTACTGCTGGCGGTCGAGCCGACGCTCGTCCAGCAGTTTGGCAATCTGTTTGTATTGTGTGGGCTCGAGATAGCGGAACGAGAGGTCTTCCAGCTCCCATTTGATATGCCCGATACCCAGGCGGTGCGCCAGCGGCGCGTAGATGTCGAATACTTCGCGGGCGACGCGGTAGCGCTTTTCTTCCGGCGCATCCTTGACCGCCCGGATGGCGCAGGTGCGCTCGGCCAGCTTGATCAGTGCCACACGAACATCATCGACCAGCGTCACCAGCATCTTGCGCAGGTTCTCCACCTGCGCCTGCGGACTAAAGCTCGCCGTATTGCCCGGGTTCTGCGACACGCTGATGGCCGCCATGCGCTGCACACCATCCACCAAGTGGGCAACGGTCGGCCCAAAGCGGTGTTCCACTTCGGTCAGGTCGGTCTTGCGCTCGCGCACCGCGCGGTAGACCACGGCAGCGACCAGTGAGTCCTGGTCCAGTTTGAGGTCAGCCAGAATCTCGGCCATTTCCAGGCCAGTGCGGTAACTGCTCGCACCGTCCGCCCAGATGTTCTCCGCTTCGATGGCGGCCTGCTCCAGCTCTTGGGCCCACTCGCATGCTTCATGCAGCGTCTGGGGATCGACAAGCTGCGTGCGCTCCCCGATACGTTCGATCCAGGCGTCGATATTGACGCTGCCATCCTGATTGGTCGGGTGTGCTGCTCTGACCTGTACCATCTTCTTGTCCTCGCCCGGCGGCGATCTATTGCCTCCGGAACAGTGCCATGGCCTCGACATGGGCGGTCTGGGGGAACATGTCCATGATGCCCGCCCGAACCAGGGTGTAGCCCTTGCCTGCCAGAATGCCTGCATCGCGCGCCAGCGTGGCCGGATTGCAGGAAATGTAAAGTATCCGCTCGACCGCCAGGGCGGCCAGATCAACTACCATTTGCTCGGCGCCGTCACGCGGCGGATCAAGCAACGCTGCCGTGTACTGCGGTGACCCCGGCGGCACTTCAAGGGGCTTCGACAAGTCGGCAGCGAAAAAGTGCACCTCATCAAGGCCGTTTTTCCGGGCATTGTCTGCCGCCCGGCCCACCATTTCCACACTACCTTCGATACCCGTCACCTTAGCCCCGGCACGCGCCAACGCCAGGGCAAAGTTGCCGACACCGCAGAACAGATCCAGCACCGCCTCCCCAGGTTCCGGCACCAACCAGTCCAGCGCCTGATTGACCATCGCCTGGTTGATCTGCGGATTGACCTGGGTAAAGTCCCCGGGCGCAAACCCCAGCATCAACTGCTGGTCGACCAGACGATAGGCCGGTTCAAGCGCACCACTCACGGGCACAGCGCCCGACTCGTCACCCTGCAGCCACAAGCCCAGCCCATGCTCAACAGCAAAGGCCAGCAGGCATTCGCGATCTGCCTCGCCCAAGGGACGCAGGTGGCGCAGTACCAGCGCCGGGTGTTCGGCCCCAATCAATTCGACGTGCCCCAGCGCATCGGCGCCGTTCAAACTGCGCAACAGCGCCGGCAGACGGATCAGCACGCGCTCCAGCTCAGGCACCAGGACGGGGCATTGCTCGACATTGACCAGCTCACTGCTGGCACGTTGACGAAAGCCGACAGCCAGCTGCCGGCACCCGCGATCCCAGCGCAGCGCAACCCGCGTACGCTGGCGGTAGCCATAGGCAGGCCCTTCCAGCGCCGGCGCCCACTCCTGTGGTTCAACCTGAGCGAAGTGCTGCAATTGCTGCGCCAAGGCCTGCTGTTTGATCTCCAGCTGCTGTTCGCGCGCCATATGCTGCAGGCTGCAACCACCGCACAAATCGGCGTGTACACAGCGCAGCGGCTGGCGCCGCTCACTGGCTTGCTGCAGGCTTTCCAGCCGCGTCTCGATCAGCTTGCTGCGCGCCCGCAATACCCGCGCCTGCACCTGCTCACCGGGCAGCCCGCCTTCGACAAACACCGTGCGCCCGCGCCAACGGCCAATGCCTCGGCCGTCGTGGGTCAGGCGCTCGAGTTGCAGTTCGATGCGCTGGCCGATCGCCGCCGGGGCATCCGCTGCCGGCGCCGCGCGCGGACGTCCACGCCCGCGCTTCATGCCGGGCCGTCGTAAACGCCGGTGGACAGATAACGGTCGCCGCGATCACAGATGATGGCAACAATGACCGCGTTTTCCACCTCGGCACTCAGACGCAGCGCCGCAGCCACCGCGCCACCGGAAGACACACCGCAGAAGATGCCTTCTTCGCGGGCCAGCCGGCGCATGGTGACCTCGGCTTCCTGTTGCCCCATATCGATCACCAGATCAACCCGGGTTTCATCAAAGATGGTGGGCAGGTACTCCTTGGGCCAACGGCGGATACCGGGAATCGCCGCCCCTTCGATCGGTTGCAGACCGACAATCTGGATAGCCGGATTCTGTTCCTTGAGGTAACGGGAGGTGCCCATAATGGTGCCGGTGGTGCCCATCGAGCTGACGAAGTGCGTCACCGTCCCCTGGGTATCGCGCCAGATCTCGGGGCCGGTGCCACGATAATGCGCCTCGGGGTTGTCCTGATTGCCGAACTGGTCCAGCACCTTGCCCTGGCCCTCGGCCTGCATGCGCAAAGCCAGGTCGCGTGCACCTTCCATACCCTGGGCCTGGGTCACTTCAATCAGCTGCGCGCCATAGGCGGTCATCGCCGCCTTGCGCTCGGCGCTCATGTTGTCCGGCATGATCAGCACCATGCGGTAGCCTTTGATAGCCGCCGCCATGGCCAGCGCGATACCGGTATTGCCGGAGGTCGCCTCGATCAGTGTATCGCCGGGCTGGATATCGCCACGGGCCTCGGCCCGCTCGATCATCGACAGCGCCGGGCGGTCCTTCACCGATCCGGCCGGGTTATTGCCTTCCAGCTTGACCAGAATGGTGTTGCTGGTCTGGCCCGGCAGGCGCTGCAGCCTGACTAGCGGGGTGTTGCCGATGCAATCGGCGATGGTGGGATAATGCTGCGTCATGGAGTCACCGTAGCGGCCTTGACCGTCGCCAGGAGGGTCGGCAAGGCTGTGCTTTTTGCTCAAGCCGCCTATGATACCGACAACAACCTAATTTGGCCCACCCAAGTGCGTATTTCGCGCCGCCCCTGAATGCACGGCTGACGAGGAAACGGGAACACATCTCCATGAACGACATTGGCATCAAGGCCCGACTCCTGCTGATGACCCTGATCCCGGCCGGGATACTGGCCGCCGCAGTGGGCGTCTACTTCAGCTGGCAACACCTGGGTGATCTGCAAAAGCAATTGCTCGAGCGCGGGCAGCTCACCGCCGAGCACCTGCAACGCCCCGCTACCGAGGCCCTGCTGGCCGGGCAACCACAGCGCATGCGCACCACCCTGGCCAACACTCTCAATTACCAGGACGTGCGCGCGGTCACCTTGTATGACGCCGACAATCAGCCCCTGGAGCACAGCGGCCCGCAGATGCTCGCTGCCAATCGCGCGCTGCCGGAAAGCCCGCTGGCCGCCGGCACCGGCCTGCAAGTGCGCACCGGCGAGCGCAGCACCCGCTTTATACTGCCGCTGCAGGCGAGCCCCGAGCTACTCAGCGCGGCCGAGCGCAGTGACCTGGAAGCCGATGCCCTGATCGGCTGGCTGGAAGTGGAGCTGAGCCACGGCAACACCCAGCTGCGCAGCTACCAGACACTGCTGACCACGCTGGTCCTGATTCTGCTCGGCTTGCTGATCACCGGCCTGATGGTCAGTACCATGGGGCGCCATATCATCGACCCGATTGTCGAGATCAACCAGGCCATTGCCCGCATCAGCAAGGGCCAGCTGGACGTGCGCCTGCCCCGTCAGGGTGCCCGCGAGCTGGACGACCTGGCGGAGGGCGTCAACACCATGACCCAGGCGTTGCAAAGCGCCCAGGGCGAGCTGCAGCAAAACGTCGAGCAAGCTACTGAAGACCTGCGCCAGACGCTGGAGACCATTGAGGTACAGAACATCGAGCTGGACATGGCGCGCAAGGCAGCCCAGGAGGCCAGCCGCATCAAGTCCGAGTTTCTGGCCAACATGAGTCATGAGCTGCGCACGCCGCTCAACGGCATCCTCGGCTTCAGCAACCTGCTGCAGCGCACCGAAATGACCCCGCGCCAGATCGAATACCTGGACACCATCAGCAAGTCGGCCAAAAGCCTGCAAGACATCATCAACGAGATACTCGACTTTTCGAAGATCGAGGCCGGCAAGCTGGTATTGGACAATCTGCCGTTCAACCTGCGCGATCTGGTCGAGGAAACCCTGACCATGCTGGCACCGGCGGCGCATCAGAAACAGGTGGAACTGGTCAGCCTGATCTACCGCGACGTGCCACTCGGGCTGAGTGGCGATGCGCTGCGCCTCAAGCAGGTGTTATCCAACCTGCTGAGCAATGCCATCAAATTCACCCACGACGGCTCGGTGTGCCTGCGGGTCATGCTGGAGGAGGACAACGACAGCAGCGCGGTGCTGCGCATCAGCGTAACGGACACCGGCGTAGGCCTGACCGAGGCGCAGCAAAAGTCCCTGTTCCGAGCCTTCAGCCAGGTCGACAACTCTCCAACCCGCCAGGCCGGCGGCACTGGCCTTGGCCTGGTCATCACCAAACGCCTGGTCGAGCAGATGCATGGTGAGATTCACTTGCACAGCACCCCCGGCTCCGGCTCCGAGTTCTGGTTTACTGCCAGCCTGAACAAGTCCAGCCAAGCCGACGACGACCTGCCCAACCGCCCGTTCGAAGGCTTGTACGCCGGCGTATTTGAACCTAACCCGCTGAGCCGCCAGGCCTTGCTGCACGCGCTGGAAGACCTGGGCCTGCAAACGCGTATCTTCAGCACCCTGAGCAGCCTCGACGAAGCCGTGCTCGAGGGCGGACCCAGCGCGCCCCAACTCGCCCTGGTCAGCAGCGAAAGCCCAGAGCATCGCCTGACCGACAGCCTGCAGTACGTGCAGCGCTGGGCCGGGCATGGCTGCGCCAGCATCCTGCTGGTCAACGCGGTCGCGCAGCCGCCGCAGCTGGATCAGTTGCCCGAAGGCCGTTGCGCGGTGCTCTCGCGCCCACTGTGCATGCGCAAACTGTTCCGTGCCACCGGCCAACTGCTGCAACCCAGGCCCAGCGCTCTGCCCGACCTGCCAGCCGCCGACGCGGAACAGGAGCGGCGCGCCAACCCGGACAGCGTCACCATTCTCTGTGTCGACGACAATCCCGCCAACCTCAAGCTGGTTGAAACCTTTCTACAGGAAATGGGCACCCGGGTTCGCGCGGTCGACAGCGGTGAAGCGGCCCTGGAGGTACTGGCCGAGCAACGCTTCGATCTGATTTTCATGGATGTCCAGATGCCCGGCATGGACGGGCGACAGACTACCGAAGAGATTCGTCTGCAGGAGGAGCTGAGCGAGCAGCCGGCCACCCCCATTGTTGCGCTCACCGCCCACGCCCTGGCCGAGGAGCGGCGCAAGTTGCTCAAGTGCGGCATGAACGACTACCTGAGCAAACCCATCAGTCCTGAACAGCTGCGCGAGAGTATCCGCAAGTGGACCGGACAGGATCTCGGTACAGAGCCTGTCGCGGCGCCGACCAGCCCCCCGCCCGCGGCCCCGCCCAGCAACCCGGTGCTCGACCATGAAGAAGGCTTGCGTCTGGCCGCCGGTAAAGCCGACTTGGCCCAGGACATGCTGGATATGCTGCTGCAGAACCTGCCCAACGATCGGCAGGCGATTGAAGAAAGCCTGAAAGCGGGGGACCAGCAAAGACTGTTGGAAAGTGTGCACCGGCTGCATGGCGCCACGCGCTATTGCGGCGTACCTGAATTGCGCCGGCGCTGCCTGCAGGCAGAAACCCGGCTCAAACAGAATGCCCCGGCGGATACAGAGATTCAGCAGCTGTTTGCCGCCATGGAGCGGCTGCAGGAGAGCCTCTCAGTCCAGTGACCAGACGGCGAACGCGAGCGCCTGCTCGCGCTCGTCGCTCAATGACAACAACATGCGTCCACCACCACCTGCGGCCAGCTTGTCGGCGGCCACACCGCTGAGCACGACCTGCGGGGCGCCCAGCTCGTCACGATCAATCTGCATATGCTGCCATGACAGGCCGCCAGCCAACCCGGTGCCAAGCGCCTTGAGAATCGCCTCCTTGGCGGCAAAGCGCTTGGCCAGATAACGAGCAGGCTGGCCGTGGGCGGCAAAACGCTCAAACTCGTCAGCGGTCAGAATCCGCCTGGCAAAGCGCTCACCCTGGCGCGTCAGCACCGCTTCAATCCGGCTGACCAGCACCAGGTCGGTGCCGATACCTCGAATCATTGGCGCGCCGATTCCAAAATCAGCTGGCGCATGTCACGCACCGCGCCAGCCAGACCGGAAAACAGGGCACGCGCAATGATCGCGTGGCCGATGTTCAGCTCGTTGATGCCGGGGATAGCGGCAATATCCTGCACGTTATGGTAGTGCAAACCATGCCCGGCATTCACCACCAAACCCAGCTTGCGCGCATAATTGACCGACTCGCGGATGCGCGACAGCGCCTTCTGCTGCTCAGCGCCCTCGGTGTCGGCATAGTGCCCGGTGTGCAGCTCAATGACCGGCGCACCAAGACGCTTAGCGGCCTCGATCTGGCGTGGATCCGGGTCGATAAACAGCGACACTTCGCACCCTGCGGCAGCCAGGCGCTCAATGGCCGAGTGCACCCGCGCCTCGTTACCGCAAACGTCCAGGCCGCCTTCGGTGGTCAGCTCCTCGCGGCGCTCCGGCACCAGGCACACATGCGCCGGGCGGATCTCTTCGGCAAAGGCGACCATCTCGTCGGTCACCGCCATTTCAAAGTTCATGCGAGTCTGCAGTACCTGAGACAGCAGACGCACATCGCGCTCCTGAATATGGCGGCGATCTTCGCGCAGGTGCACGGTAATGCCATCGGCACCGGCCTGCTCGGCTTCAATGGCGGCCTGCACCGGATCGGGATAACGCGTGCCGCGCGCCTGGCGCAAGGTCGCCACGTGGTCGATATTGACACCCAACAGCACCCGGTCTGACTGACTCATGCACGATTCTCCCATTGGTAGCGACGGCGCCCTGGCGCCGTAAAAAGATTCAGGATTGGCCGGCGCTTCGCGCCGCCGCAAACAGCTGCCGACTGACCAGCGGCTTGCCCCCCAGATGCACCGCCAGGGCCTGACGCATCAGGCGTTTAGCGGTCGGCAGCGCGTCGGGCTGCTGCCAATCGGCGCTCGCCATAGCCAGCAGCCCCGCCCCAGGCAAGGCACCATTATTGCCCGCCGGTACAGAGTACAGCCCCTGCTCGGCACTCCAGGCGTAGCAGCCGTGAGCCAGCAACGGCTGCTGCCAAGCGTCCTCTGTCAAGCTGAAACCGTACCCCAGCAACTGCAGCAGCTGCCATTCAAAGCTGCGCAAGATCGGCTCGACGCTGTCGAGTGGCGCAGCCAATTGCTCCAGCGCGTGTTGGTAGGCGGCAAACAGCAACGTCTGCGCATCACCCGGCGAGAGCAGACGCACCAGCAATTCGTTAAGGTAGAGACCACTGAACAGCGCATCGCTCTGCAACCGGGCGTGCCCCCCGGCCACCTCGGCCTGCTGCAGGGTCTTCAGCTCGCCCCGCCCGTACCAGCTTGCCAACAGCGGTACAAAGGGCTGCGGGCGCGTGCCTCGGCCCTTGCCGCGTGCACCGCGCCAGACCACCCGCTGCAGCCCGTCACGCAGGCTGAGCAGGTCTACCAGGGCACTGGTGTCACGGTAAGGCCGACTGTGCAACACATAGGCGGGCTGCAGCGGTTCAGACATCGGCGTCAGTCGTCGAAGCGATAGCCCAGCGAGCCCAGCGCGCGCTCATCATCAGACCAGCCGCGACGCACCTTGACCCACAGGTTGAGCATGATCTTGCTGCCGAACAGCTTCTGCATGTCCAGCCGGGCTTCCTGGCCGATCTTCTTCAGTCGCTCACCACCATCGCCAATGATGATTTTTTTCTGACCATCGCGCTCAACCAGGATCAGCGCATGAATATGCAGAATGCGCCCTTCCTGCTTGAACTGCTCGATCTCGACCGCGACCTGATAGGGAATCTCGGCGCCCAGCTGACGCATGACCTTTTCGCGCACCAGCTCGGCAGCCAAAAAGCGCGAGCTTTTGTCGGTCAGCTGGTCTTCCGGATAAAAGTGCTCGCTTTCCGGCAGACGCTCGGCAATCAGCGACTCCAGGCGATCGATATTGCGCCCCTGTAGCGCGGACACCGGAACGACCTCGGCCTCAGGCAACTGCTTGGTCAGCCATTCCAGGTGCGGCAACAGCTCGTTCTTGTCTTCCATCCGATCAAGCTTGTTAACCACGATCAGCACCGGGCAGGTCAGATACTGGATGCGCTCCAGTACCATCTGATCCTCGTCGGTCCAGCGCAGACGATCGACCACAAACAGCACAACGTCGACATCGCGCAGTGCCTGGCTGGCACTCTTGTTCATGAAGCGATTGAGCGCTTTCTCGTTTTCCTTGTGCAGGCCGGGTGTATCGACGTAGATCGCTTGCACCTCGCCCTCAGTCTTGATGCCGAGCAACGTGTGTCGGGTTGTCTGCGGCTTGCGCGAGGTAATAGCCAGCTTCTGGCCGAGAATATGGTTCAGCAAGGTCGACTTGCCGACATTCGGGCGGCCAACGATCGCAACGTAGCCGCAACGGGAAATAGCATCAGTCATCGGCTCGCTCCACGCCCAGGGCAACCAGCGCATGCTGCGCTGCCTGCTGTTCCGCCAGACGACGACTGCTGCCGACGCCGTAGGTCGGCTCGGCCAGCAGGGCAATCTGACAATTTACCTTGAAAGTACGACAATGTGCCTCGCCACTACTCTCGATCACTTCATAGCGCGGCAGGTCGGCCTGACGCGACTGCAGAAACTCCTGCAGCCGGGTTTTCGGGTCCTTGTTGTTGTCGACCAGCGTCAGGTCGGCAATGTGGCCGGTAAGCCAGTGCAGGATGCGCTCGCGCACCACCTCCAGCCCGCTGTCCAGGTAGATGGCGCCGATGATCGCTTCCGTGGCGTCAGCCAGAATCGACTCACGGCGAAAGCCGCCACTCTTCAACTCGCCGGACCCCAGGCGCAGGTATTCACCCAGCTCAAACCCCTTGGCAAGCTCGGCCAATGTCACGCCCTTGACCAGGCGGGCACGCAGGCGCGACAGCTGCCCTTCGCGGGCTTGGGGAAAGTGTTGGAAAAGCATTTCGGCGGCGACGAAATTGAGAATCGAGTCACCCAGAAACTCCAGGCGCTCATTGTTGCGCCCACCCAGACTGCGGTGGGTCAAGGCCAGCAGCAACAGCTCCTGGTCCTTGAAGGTATAGCCAATCTTGCGTTCGAGTCGGTCTAGCTTATTGCTCACTTGAGAGGTCTGACAATAAAGGTTTCGTCAAAGTGCACCAGCAGGTCCACCGTGTTGAGGAGTGGCGCGCGCACTTCGTACTTGAGCACCACAGTGTAGGCATTCTGGCCACTCTGGGTCGTGGTGACGGCATCCTTGGCCTTGATGTCACGGATACCATTGAGTCGCATGCCCTTCTCAATGTACATGTTCAGGTCACGCAGTGAACCGACCTTCACGTTCGGGTCTTCATTGACCGTGGTGATGATGTTGCGCAGCGAGTAGTGGTCCATGTAGATGGGTACCAGTTTCATCGCAATGACCATGCCGAATACCAGCAGGGCGATAACCGCAAGCCAGCCGAAGAAGGAAGCCCCTTTTTGGGAGTGGCGCATAATAACCTCGTAGTCCGTTGTTGATGTTATGTACTGCCTGCCACCCTCAGTGAATCAGGGCGACGCTCGAGAAGCTTGGCAAATTGCTCAGCTTCGGCTCCGGCCAGTGCATCCACACTGCGAAGGCCTTGCCTACAATATAGTTGTCCGGAACCATTCCCCACAACTCTTGCGGCATCTCGGCTGAATGCCAGAAACGGCTGTCGTTCGAGTTATCGCGATTGTCTCCCATCATGAAGTAGTAGCCCTGCGGCACCACCCACTCTTTCGGCTTGGGTGTCTGCGACAATTGCTTCTGCCTGATCAGATGCGTCACCTCACCCAACTGCTCGCGATAGATTGCCGCGTTAGCCAGGGTTTGCAGGGGATGACCGGCGGGCACTTCATCGTCGGGCACAATCTCGACCAGTTCATGCTCGACCTTCTGGCCGTTCACATACAGCTGCTTTCCAGCATAGCGGATGTGGTCGCCGGGCAAGCCGACAACGCGCTTGATGTAGTTGATCGAGGGGTTGTTCGGGTAGCGAAAGACCATGACGTCGCCGCGCTGCGGGTCACCGATCGGGATCACCTTGGTGTCGATCACCGGCAGGCGAATACCGTATGCAAACTTGTTGACCAGAATGAAATCACCCACCTCCAGGGTGGGCTTCATGGAACCGGACGGAATCTGAAAGGGCTCGACCAGAAAGGAGCGCAGCACCAGCACAACGGCCAATACCGGAAAGAACGACTTGCCGTACTCGACCAGCAACGGCTCCTTCTCAAGCCGCTCGATGGTCTGCGGGTCCGCCACGTCAACCTGGGCTTCGTAGCTGGCAACAGCCTTGCGACGACGCGGCGCCAGCACCACGCGGTCCAGCAACGCCAGAAAACCGCTGACTGCAACAGCAATCACCAGCACCAGCGGAAAGTTGAGATGCATCATCGTCCGAGCTTACCGTCCCTAATTGTCGACCTTGAGCACCGCGAGGAATGCATCCTGCGGTATTTCTACGCTACCCACCTGCTTCATGCGCTTCTTACCGGCCTTCTGCTTCTCAAGCAGCTTTTTCTTCCGGCTGGCGTCGCCACCATAACACTTGGCCAGTACGTTCTTGCGCAGCGCCTTCACCGTAGAGCGCGCCACAATCTGCCCGCCAATGGCGGCCTGAATAGCGACATCGAACATCTGCCGGGGAATCAGGTCCTTCATCTTCTCGACCAGCTGACGTCCCTTGTACGCGGCATTGTCACGGTGCACGATCAGTGCCAGCGCGTCGACCTTCTCGCCGTTGATCAGGATATCCAGGCGCACCAGCTTGGCAGCCTGGAAGCGATCGAAACTGTAATCCAGAGAAGCATAACCGCGGCTGACCGACTTTAACCGGTCGAAGAAGTCGAGTACCACCTCGTTCATCGGCAGATCATAGGTAACCTGAACCTGAGTGCCGAGAAAAACCATGTCATGCTGAACGCCGCGCTTTTCGATGCAGAGCGTAATAACGCTACCCAGATGGTCCTGCGGCACCAGAATGTTGGCGCGAACAATCGGCTCGCGCATCTCTTCAATGACCGAAGGGTCGGGCAGCAGCGAGGGGTTGTCGACGTAGATGACGTCGCCGCCCTTCTTGACCACCTCAAACACGACCGTGGGCGCGGTGGTGATCAGATCCAGGTCGTATTCGCGCTCCAGGCGCTCCTGGATGATCTCCATGTGCAGCATGCCGAGGAAGCCGATGCGGAAACCGAAGCCCAGTGCCTCTGAGCTCTCCGGCTCAAACTGCAGCGCCGCATCGTTGAGAGTCAGCTTCTGCAGTGCCTCGCGGAAATCCTCAAAGTCATCGGAGCTGACCGGAAACAGGCCGGCATACACCTGCGGCTTGACCTTCTGGAAGCCAGGCAGCGGCGCTACGTCCGGGGTAGCGGACAAGGTCAGGGTATCGCCCACCGGCGCACCGTGAATATCCTTGATACCCGCAATGATAAAGCCCACCTCGCCCGCCTTCAGATCGGCGGTCTCGGTGTGCTTGGGGCTGAATACGCCCACGCTGTCGACTTGATGGAACTTGCCGGTCGATTTGACCAGCACCTTGTCGCCCTTCTTGATGCGGCCATGCTTGACGCGCACCAGCGATACCACACCGAGATAGTTGTCAAACCAAGAATCGATGATCAGAGCCTGTAGCGGCGCTTCGATTTCGCCTTCAGGCGCGGGAATGGTCTTGATCAGCGCCTCCAGTACGTCCTCAACACCAATACCGCTCTTGGCCGAACAGGCGACTGCGTCAGTTGCATCGATACCGATGACGCTCTCGATCTCGCCCTTGACCCGCTCGGGCTCAGCCTGCGGCAGATCGATCTTGTTGAGAACCGGCATGACCTCCAGGCCCTGTTCGATCGCTGTGTAGCAGTTGGCTACCGATTGCGCCTCGACACCCTGAGCGGCATCCACCACCAGCAGTGCGCCTTCGCAGGCGGCCAGCGAGCGGCTGACTTCGTAGTGAAAGTCAACGTGGCCGGGCGTGTCGATAAAGTTGAGCTGATAGGTTTTGCCATCTTTGGCGGTGTAATACAGCGTGACGCTATGCGCCTTGATGGTAATACCGCGCTCACGCTCAAGATCCATCGAATCCAGCACCTGAGCTTCCATCTCACGTTCGCTCAGCGCACCACACAGCTGAATAAAGCGGTCAGCCAGTGTCGACTTGCCGTGGTCGATATGGGCGATGATGGAAAAGTTGCGAATCAGGCTCAGGTCACTCACGGCGCGGATCATCCAGACAGGGTTGCCAGACATGGCGATGACGGGGAAGAGTCCCCAAAACAGCCGGCGAGTTTACCTGATTAGCGGCGATGTCGCTATCGCCGCCGGGGCCGGTCATCGGGAGCGTGCTACCACCGATAACCGACCCACAGAGCGGATCACTCCGCCAGACGGAAGGTAATATAGCTGGCGCGACCCTGGCGAATCACGCGCATCGAGATGGAACGATTGTCCGGCAGCTCGCCAGCAATCTGGGTGAAAGTCTCAACCGAATCCACCGACTGGTTATCCAGGTTGGTGATGATGTCGCCCGGACGCAGACCCACCATGGCGCCCGGCCCGCGCATGACTTCGCGCACCACTACACCGGAGTGAATATCCAGGTTCTTCTTTTGCTCGTCACTGAGCTCGACGACCGTCACACCCAGGCGGTTAGAGGACGTCGCCTGGGCCGGGGCATCGCTGGCCAGCGCCGCCACGTTGTCGTCATCCGGCAGTGCACCCACTTCCATGCGCAAGGTCTTGCGCTCCTTGTCACGCATGACCACCAGCGATGCCTCCGCGCCCGGACGGACACGGCCAACCGCGTGAGGCAGATCGGAAGAGCGCACCACCTCGTGACCGTTGAACTCCAGAATCACATCACCCACCTTCAGGCCACCCTTGTCTGCCGGGCCACCCGGCATGATCTGGGCAACCAGCGCCCCGGCGGGCTTGGGTAGATCAAACGACTCAGCCAGATCCTTGTTGACCTCCTGAATCACCACACCCAGCCAGCCACGCTGTACGCTGCCGCTGTCCTTGATTTGCTCGACCACATCCATCGCCACATCCATAGGAATGGCAAACGACAGGCCCATAAACCCACCCGAGCGGGTAAAGATCTGCGAGTTGATACCAACAACCTCGCCATCCAGGTTGAACAGCGGACCACCGGAGTTGCCCGGATTGATCGCCACGTCGGTCTGAATGAACGGCACGTAGTTCTCGTTCGGCAGGCTGCGACCCTTGGCACTGACGATACCCGCTGTTACCGAATAGTCGAAACCGAAGGGCGAGCCAATCGCCAATACCCACTCCCCCGGCTTGAGATCAGCCGACTTGCCGATCTTCACTACCGGCAGGTCATCGCCGGCATCGATCTTCAGCAGCGCCAGATCAGAGCGCGGATCAGCCCCAACCAGCTCTGCCTGGAGTTCGCGTCGGTCAGACAGGCGGACAAAGATTTCGTCGGCATCGGCAACCACATGATTGTTGGTCAACACATAGCCGTCATGGGAGATAATAAAGCCGGAACCGAGGGATTGCGGCGCCTCGCGCTCACGCTGCGAAGGGCCTTGCGGAAAACTGCGCTCGAAAAACTCGCGAAACAGTGGCGGCATACTGTCGAGGTCAGGCATGCCCTGCACTACATTCTGGCTGGCCGCCTTCTGGCGCGTACTGATGTTAACGATGGCCGGCGAGGCTTCCTCGACCAGCTCGGTGAAGTCCGGCAAGTCGGTCGCCAGTGCCAGCGACTGCCACCCCATCACCAGAATACTTGTGGCCACCAGGGCCCAACGTCTCAACGACATCATACGCCGCACTCTCCTCACTTGTTTCTAGCAACAACCCACATCACAACTGTGTCAGCGGCACCCCGGTGAACCCGGCAGCACCCAGGACCTGGGGCGTCAGTAGCGGATCATGACTGGCCCGCACGGCGCGCCAGCGAAGCAGAACAAAACCAAACGCCAGCCCAGCAAGCGCCGCCAGAATGACCTGTGGCTCACCGGCACCCAGCGCCTGTGCCGACAGCGCGGCAACAAACAGGGCAAACAGCGGCATCAGGTACACCCACAAGGCACCGCGCACCAGCGCGTCCTCGGGCACACCGATGATCACCTCGTCCCCAACCTGCCATTGCCGGTCAGTCAGGGCCCGAACAAAACCACGGGCAGCGCCGCTACCCAGCCGCTGCAGCAATCCCTGGCCGCAACCTGCCTTGGCAGCGCAATTGCCGCAGGTACTGCTACGCACGGTTTCTACCCAGACAGCACCGGGCTCGACACTCAGCACCCGACCACGCTCTTCAATCACGGCGCGGCCTCAGCAGCCACGGCGGCGTGCGGAAAGGAGGCAGCAATGCGCTCGGCCGTCGCCGGCGGAATTTCGCCTACGATGGTCGCCAGATAGTCCTGCCCTTGGACCTGAAGACGACGACTGATCGCCACGGTCGGTCCAAGCTGCGCAGCCAGGTTGTCGGCCAGTCGCTCTTCGCTCAGGGGTTCGACAAACACGGTAAAGCGTGCCAGCCCATCACTGTAGACCTGGGTCATGACCGGGGGCTCACCAGCGGAAAGCGCGCGGACCATGGACTCGCCGGCACTGTAGCCTGGCGGCAACCAGCCGGGCAGCCAGCCAGAATCATCTACCAGCTTCTCGGGCTGTGCCGCTTCCAGCGACAGGCAACGTGAGCCAGCTTCCAGCGCCGCGTCACTCAGCTCGGAGAAATCCAAGTCAACAAACTGGAAGCGCTCCAGCAAGACATTGCGCTCGTTGATCAGCAGGGATTTAAGCAACAAGCCGGTATCCTCATCCAGATACAGCTCATAGGCATAGCGGAAAGGGTCTCTCGGCTTGAGCGCCACAACCGTTGCGGGACGATCTGCGACACGCGTGCCGCCAAGCACTTCGAAGGCGTACCACCGCTCCAGGCGGGCGGGATCGATTTCCTGGGGGGCGGTTGCCTGCCAGTCCGACACGGTTGCGAAGGAGGTTGCACACTGCAGCCGGCCATCACGCCGCACCCACTCCTGAGGATCGCCGTCAGCCCTGAGCAGTCGCTCGGAGACACCGTCCTCATCTGCGCGATGCCAGATGTGATGAGTGCTAAAACTGCCGGAGCGCTCGTAAACGAACGCTCCGCTGTAACTCTGTTGGTCCACTGCATCGGCCATGCCGCGCAGCCATTGTCCCGCATCCTTCGCCTGCGCCAGCGGTGCTGTCATCAGCACCGCGGCAGAGGCAAGGCAAAGCGACCTCTTCACCACTAGCGACCTTCCATGCTCGCCGCGCGGGCATAGGGCACCAGCTGGGGTGTGTTGGACTGGGCACCTGCCTCTGCATGCTCGCGCAGATAACGACTGATACGCTGCTCATGCCAGGCCGACGGGGCTTGGGCCGGAGCCAGTGGCTCGGCAGCTGTCTCTGCAGCACCGTTTTGCGAATAACCCGCCAGCACGGCGCCGGTACGAGCAGCCGGGTTCGCCTGCAGCATGGACGGTGCCGGAGTGTTTGCGGCGGTCATCGGCTGCGTCGGCGCGTCCCCCTGATTGACCATGCGCACGCCTACCAGAACAGCCAGCGTGACCGATGCGGCCACAGCCATCCGGCCGAAGTTACGCCACAACACAGACCCTTGGGCAGTAGCGGGCGTCGCCTGCTCGGACTCCATCTGCAGTGCCGGCTCGTCCTGCAGCGCGGCGGCAATGCCGGCCGACAGGTCGATCGAGCCCTGCCAGGGCTCCTTATGCATCACCGAGCGTGCCATCTGGTAGCGCGCCCAGGTACTACGCAGTGCCGGATCCTGATCAGCTGCCTGGAGAACACGGCGCACTTCCAGTTCATCAGCCTCGTTGTCCATGAGAGCGGAAAGAGACTCCTGCAAGACTTCGTTTCTCATTGCTTTACCTCTGCTGTTGGCCCATGGGGCTCACTGCGTTGCACCCTGTTGCCGATCACGCTTCGAGCAGCGGTTTCAGGGCTTTATCTATTGCCTCACGAGCCCGGAAGATCCGGGAGCGGACCGTCCCGACCGGACAGTCCATCACGTTGGCAATGTCTTCGTAGCTCAACCCTTCAAACTCACGCAGGGTTAAAGCCGTTCTTAAATCATCAGGCAACTGTTCGAGGGTTTTGTTCACTACCTGCTCGATTTCGTCGCGCAACATCTCGCGTTCAGGGGAGTGAATATCCTTGAGGATGCTGTCACCCTCGTAATACTCAGCCTCATCAGCGGCGATGTCCGAGTCCGGCGGCCGGCGATTGCGGGCCACCAGATAATTTTTCGCGGTATTGATCGCGATGCGGTACAGCCATGTATAGAACGCACTGTCACCGCGGAAGTTAGCCAGCGCGCGGTACGCCTTGATGAAAGCCTCTTGGGCCACATCCTGCGCTTCGTGGCTGTCATGCACGAAGCGCGTCACCAGCGCGAGGATCTTGTGCTGGTACTTGAGTACCAACAGATCAAAGGCGCGCTTGTCCCCTTTTTGAACACGTTCAACCAGTTGCTGGTCGCTCTGCCCTGTCATGGCGATTTCACTCTGCAGGGTCCGCGACCGGACTTGTTATCGTAGACACAGGATGTAACCAAAAGTTCTCCCCTCACTCAGGTACAGCAATAGGAACGTCGCTGTCGGCAAAAAGTTCCCCCATGAGTGCACATTGCCAGCATCCTGCCAGCACGCGGGGCTCGGCGCACTCACCCATGGGTGGCAGTATTGTGCGGCAGCGCGCTTCTATATACTAGGGAAGCGCCGACGAATTCCATACGCCCCCTGCGCGCACTCCAGGGCGCCAAGACCGAGCGCAAGTGGCCGCCACCAGCAAAGCTGCCGGCGTCACCGACAACGCCAAAGATGCACGCGTGAGCGCTCCCCTGGGCATTCATACCACCCTGCAGTTGAATAAAGACATGACCCAACAACGCCAATACGACGTACTGGTCATCGGCAGCGGCGCTGCCGGCCTGACCCTCGCCCTGCACCTGGCCAGCGACCTGAGAGTAGCCGTCCTGAGCAAGGGCCAGCTCTCCGAAGGCTCTACTTTCTGGGCCCAGGGTGGCGTAGCGGCAGTGCTCGACGATGCCGACACCGTGGATGCCCATGTCCAGGACACGCTGATCGCCGGCGGCGGCCTGTGCCACGAGGACGCGGTCCGCCAGATTGTCGGTGACAGCCGGGATGCCATCGGCTGGCTGGTAGAGCAAGGTGTACCCTTCACCCGCGAGCGCCGGGAAGACGGCAGCGAGGCCGACGACTTTCACCTCACCCGCGAAGGGGGGCACAGCCACCGACGCATCATTCACGCCGCCGATGCGACTGGTGCGGCCATCTTCAATACCCTGCTGCAACGGGCCGAGGAACACAGCAACATCGAGCTGCTGGACAACCGCGTAGCCGTTGACCTGATCACCAGCAAAAAACTTGGCCGCGACGGCAATCAATGCCTGGGCGCCTATGTGCTCAATCGCTCAAGCGGCCACGTCGAAACCGTCGCAGCGCGTTTTACCGTACTGGCCACCGGCGGCGCGAGCAAAGTCTATCTGTACACCAGCAACCCGGACAGCGCCTCTGGTGACGGCATTGCCATGGCCTGGCGCGCGGGCTGCCGTGTCGCCAACATGGAGTTCAACCAGTTCCACCCGACCTGCCTGTACCACCCCAAGGCAAAGAGTTTCCTGATTACCGAGGCACTGCGCGGCGAAGGCGCTCTGCTGCGCCTGCCCAACGGCGATCGCTTCATGCCGCGCTTTGACGAGCGCGCCGAACTGGCCCCGCGCGACATCGTGGCCCGCGCCATCGACCATGAGATGAAGCGCCTGGGTCTGGACTGTGTTTATCTGGACATCACCCACAAGCCTGCCGATTTCATTCGCAGCCACTTTCCGACCGTGCACGAGCGCTGCCTGGCCTTTGGTATCGACATCACCCGCGAGCCCATTCCCGTGGTACCGGCGGCTCACTACACCTGCGGCGGTGTGATGGTGGACAGCACCGGGCGCACTGATCTGGAGCAGCTCTACGCCATCGGCGAGACCAGCTTCACCGGCCTGCACGGCGCCAACCGCATGGCCAGCAACTCGCTGCTTGAGTGCATTGTCTACGGTCGCGCGGCGAGCCGCGACATCCTTGAACGCCTGGCCAGCACCGAGATGCCGACCGCGCTACCAAACTGGGATGAGAGCCAGGTGACCGACTCGGACGAGGACGTGATCATTTCTCACAACTGGGATGAGCTGCGGCGCTTCATGTGGGACTACGTGGGCATCGTGCGCACATCCAAACGCCTGCAGCGAGCCAAGCACCGGGTTGATCTGCTGCTGGCAGAAATCCATGAGTTCTACAGCAACTACCGGGTCAGCCGAGACTTGCTGGAGCTGCGTAATCTGGCCGTGGTTGCCGACCTGATCATCCGCTCAGCCATGCAGCGCAACGAAAGCCGCGGCTTGCACTACACCCTGGACTACCCGGCGCAGCTGGAGGAGGCGGTGGACACTATTCTGCCGCCACCCAGCGCTGGCGACTGAAGCGCAGCCGCAAACGCAGTCGGCGCAGGCTCTCCTCGGAGGCGGCGTCGGCTGGCAGCACCACCGACACCGGGCACCAGCGACCCTGCTCGCGCAGACGCACCACCGTCAGCATGGCACTGACATAAGTATCGGCCAGCAGCCGCGCCGCCACCTCGGAACCATCACGGCGCAGGATGTGCCAGCCCTCGCTATCAAAGCGCAGCCCGGTCACCGAGTGCGGATGGCGCAAGCTGACCTGCCTGGGCCAGACCCAGCCACCGTACAGCAGCACTAGGCCGACACACAGCAGGCTGGGCCACAATGACAGGGCGCTATTGGCGACGCCCAGACAGGCCAGCAAGCTGCTCAACAGCAATACCAGCGCCATCCAGCGCGACGGCTGGCGTTGCAACAACAGATATTCAGTTTGGCTGTACACGGTCCAGAATCATCCTCACGATGCGGCGCAGATCCGGGTCATCCGGTTCACCCCGCTGCATAAACCAGCCGAACATGTCCTGATCTTCACACTCAAGCAGCTGGCGGTAACGGGCCTGGTCGGCTGCATCCAGCGTCGGGTATGCCTCCTGCAGAAAAGGCACCAGCAGCACATCCAGCTCCAGCATGCCGCGACGGCTGTGCCAGAACAAACGTTTCATTTCTATATCGGCCGACATCGGCAACTCCACAAGCTGAGAATTGAACTGCGCATTGCAATTCTCATTATAACGGCAAGATAGCAGCAAGCGGCGCCTGACAAGCACCCGCCCTGCACCCTATGATGTACCACCACACACCAAGGGAACAACGACGGTATGACCTTACACGCCGAGCTTGCCAGCCACTTTGCCGAGGCGAGCGACAGCAGCGACTTCGCCACAGGCCTCAGTCTGCTCGAGCACCAGGGCCTGATCAGTGTGACCGGCGGCGACGCCGATAAATTCCTCCAGGGTCAGATTACCTGTGACCTGCGTGAGCTGGACCAGACGCACAGCAGCCTGGGCGCGCGCTGCAACCCCAAGGGCCGCATGCAGTCGAGCTTTCGCATCTGGCGCACGACCGACGGCATGCTGCTGAGCCTGGCGCGCGAACTGGTCGCCCCGCAATTGGCCGATCTGGGCAAATACGCTGCACTCTACCGCCAGTGCCAACTGGCCGACCAAAGCGACGCCTGGGCAGGCTTTGGCCTGTGGGGCGAGCAAGCCGAACAGGCACTGACGGCGGCCGGCTTTCAACCGCCCGCCGAGGACAATAGCGTCAGCCGCGCGGACGACAGCGTCGCCCTGCGCCTGCCGGGCGCGGCCTATGCCATCTGGACACCCATCGCCGAGGCTGCTGCCTTGCTGCAGACGCTATCCGCTCATGCCTCGCCGGTCAGCGCCAACCAATGGCAGCTACGACAGATCCAGAGCGGCATCGGCCAGGTAACCGGACCCACCTTGGAAGCCTTCATTCCCCAAATGCTCAATCTGCAGCATCTGGGTGGCGTCAGCTTTCGCAAGGGGTGCTACACCGGCCAGGAAATCGTCGCCCGCATGCAGTACCTGGGCAAACTCAAGCGCCGCATGTATCGACTGCTCATGGCAGGCGATGCCCCCCCCAAGCCGGGCACTGAAGTATTTGACCGCGACAGCGGCAAGGCTGTGGGCGACGTGGTGATCGCCGCACGCGGCCACAAGGCCGTGGAATTGCTGGCTGTTTTGCAGAAGGATGCGGCACAATTGGCAACATTGAGTCTGGGCGCAACCGACGGCCCGCTGCTGACATTAAGCGAACTGCCCTACGAGCAGACCTTGGCCGCCGCCGAAGCCGAATAACAGAACGACAAGGGACAAGACATGACTGACCTCGCCCAACGTGTCCATGATGAGCTGCTGCAAGCCATCGAGAAGGATCAACTGGTTCTCCCCACGCTGCCGGAAGTAGCCCTGCGTGTGCGCGAAGCCGCCGAAGACCCGGATGTGAGCATTCCCAATCTGGTACGCGAAATCAGCAATGACGCGGCCCTGAGCGCGCGCCTGATCAAGGTCGTCAACAGCCCGCTACTACGCAGCCGCCAGGAAATCACCGACCTGTCGATGGCGGTCAACCGCATGGGCATCGCCTATACCGCCAACCTGGCAACCGGCCTGGCAATGTCGCAGATGTTTCAGGCCACCTCTGATGTCATCGACCGCAAGATGCGCGAAGTCTGGACACGCAGCACCGAAGTCGCAGGCATCAGTCACGTGCTGTGTCGCCACTACACCAAGCTCAAACCCGACCAGGCGACACTGGCAGGCCTGGTACACCAGATTGGGGTACTGCCCATTCTTAGCTACGCCGAGGAAAACAGCCAACTGCTGCGTGACTCCATCAGCCTGAACCTGGTCATTGACCGCATTCACCCGCTGCTGGGCGATCGCATCCTGCAGGCCTGGGACTTCCCAGAGCCACTGCGCCACGTGCCTTCCCAGCACCTGGACTTCAAACGCAATTCCGCCAGTGTCGACTACGCCGACATTGTTCAGGTCGCCGTCTTGCAGTCCCTGGCAGGCACCCAGCACCCGTATGCGCAGATGGACTGGAGCAACATCAGCGCCTTCGCCAAGCTGGGCCTTGACCCAGTCGCAGAGCAGGAAGACGAAGACCTGTCGGCCGAAATGGAAGCCGCAATGCAACTGCTGGCCTAAGCCAGCAGCCACTCACCGCCGCGTCCACTGCGGCGGTCGCTTCTCCAGAAAGGCGTTGACCCCCTCCAGGGTATCCTCCAGCTCGAACAGGTCGACGAAGCGCTCACGCTCACGCGCCAGTAGCGTATTGATCGGCTGACCGCGCCCGCCCTGAATCAACTCCTTGCAGTACTGCACGGCGACCGGGCTCTGGCGCGACACCTGAGCGGCCAAACGCAGCGCCGCAGCAACCGACTGCCCCTGCTCCACACACTCCTCAACCAATCCGATACGCTCAGCCCGCACACCATCAATCCGTTCACCACAGAGAATCATGCGCTTGGCCCAGCCCTCACCCACCAGCCAGGACAACGCCTGCGTGCCTCCAGCGCAGGGCAACAGGCCGACGCCGGCCTCAGGCAAGCCCAGCTGCGCCTGTCGCTCAGCAATACGCAAGTCACAGGCTAATGCGCACTCCAACCCACCTCCCATGGCATAGCCGTTGATGGCCGCAATAGTCACGCCGGAAAAGTCTCGCAATGCCTCGAAAGCCGCCCCGAACAAGCGGGCCAACTCGCGCGCCCTTGCTCTGTCGCCATCGGCAAACAGCCTCAGGTCAGCACCGGCGGAGAAGAAGCGCTCGCCGCGCCCGGTCAGCACCAGCGCGTAGATATCCGGATCGTTGTTGAGGTGGGACAGAAGGTCGGGCAGACCGTGCAGGCTGTCCGAGTCCCAGGTATTAGCGGGCGGGTTATCGATAGTGACCAGCGCCGTGTGCCCGGCCTTCTGAACTACCAGTTTGTCAGTGCGCGGAACCAGTGCAGTATAGGGTTGCAGTGCATGCTCCATGACGGCCTCCAGCTTGCTCGGTATCTGCTTCCGTTTTAGCACAAAGCCGGCAGAACGGTCAGCCAGGTTGCGCCGGTAAACGCCAGTCGATAGGCGAAAGGCCGTGCTCAACCAGGTACTTGTTGGCTGCAGAGAAATGGCCATTGCCGATAAACCCCCGGTGCGCTGACAGCGGGGAGGGATGCACGGAAGTCAGCACGCAGTGGCGCTGCCGATCAATCTGCTCGCCCTTGCGCTGAGCATAGCTGCCCCAAAGCAGGAACACGCAGTGCTCACGGCGCGCATTAATCACGTCAATCACCTTGGAGGTGAAACGCTCCCAGCCGCGCTTGGCGTGGGACCCGGCCTGTGCCTGCTCAACCGTCAGCACCGCATTGAGCAGCAGAACACCCTGCTCCGCCCAGGACTGCAGACAGCCATGGGGCGGAATGGGCAGGCCCAGATCGCGATTGATTTCCTTGAAGATGTTCTGCAGCGAGGGCGGCGTGCGTACACCGGGCGGCACCGAGAAACTCAGCCCGTGGGCCTGCCCCGGGCCGTGATAGGGGTCCTGACCAATGATCACCACCCGGACCTGGTCCAAGGGGGTGGAGTTCAGGGCATTGAAGACCAGCGGCCCTGGCGGAAAGATTGTCTTGCCGGCCGCCTTCTCCTGCTGCAAGAAGTGACGCAACTGCTGCATGTAAGGCTGTTCGAACTCGCCCTGCAGCTCGCTCAGCCAGCTGTCATCCAATTGAATTGGCCGCTCACCCGCCATTTATTCCTCCAGCGCCGGAACCACCTGATTGACGCAACGCACCACCCGGTCGCGGCTGTCACGCAGCACGCCGGACAGGCCATTCATATGACTGGCATGCAGCACCAGAATGCCGTCGACACACTCAGCCTCGTGCTTGGCCGGGTTGCTGCGCAGATTACCCGCTTCTTCAGAGCCCACCGTGACAACGCGGTACTCAGCCAGTTCAAGGCCCTTCTCCGGATTGACGAAGTTGAGATAGCCATACAGATGCAGCACCGCAACGGTCAGCACCACAGTGACAATGGCGGTAAGGATAAGGGGCAGCTTGTTGATTTCTTGCGCTTGCGACATCAGTTACTCCGCTTACAGAATATTCGCGTAGTCGGCTTCGACCCGCTCCAGACTGAGATTGTTGAGAAAGCCCGAGAAGCACATCCAGGCACTCAGGGCGTTCAGATCAGCGAAGGGTGCCGGCAGATAGCGCGGCGGCACCACCAAACCCTCTTCGACCAGTTGCCCCAGGGTGCGCATGTCTTCCAGCGTGGTCTTGCCACAAAACAGCAGGGGAATCTGCTGCAACTTGCCTTTGCGCACCGCCAGCTGAATGTAGTTATAGGTGAGGATAAAGCCCTTCAGATAGACCAGATCCTTGGTAAACGGCAACCCCTCGCTGGACGAGCCGCGAAACACCCGACTGGCGTTGTTGTAGCTGTCATCGCGCGAATAGCCTTCATCCCGGTAGAACTGGAAGACATCCAGGAAGTTGCCCCCGGTCTCGGCAATCTGAATCGCCCGAGTGCGGTCGGTCAGCTTGCGCAGGCGGGCCGGATAGGAGTTGAAGGTCAGCACCTCCATGAGGATGGCCAGCCCTTCCTGCGTCACCGTCGACGACGGTGGTCCCTTGGCCAGGAAGGTACAGATCGGCTGATGCTGACCATTCAGACTGGTCGCCACATGCACCATGCCCTCATGCACGGCGAGGATATTCAGGTCACGCTGATTGAATAGTGCATCAGTGCGAATCTTGATGTAATCCGCGCCAGCGGCGGCGTCAGCGACAATCCCGTCGGATTCGAATACCCGGACCGCCTGATCATCCGGAAAGGCCTCGTTCATACGCGCCTGCAGGATCTGCACCGCTTCTGCTGCGGCAATGGTTTTCGGCTCACGGGCCAGATCGGTGCGGGCGATGTTCTTGAGTGACTCACTGAGCGCGATACCCAGATCGGTCAGGGTTGGATCGCCCGCGTGAAAAGCGTCAGAGGCCGCGCCGTAGAGCTCTTGCGAAATCAGCCCAAAGTCCTGGGTACCGCGCGCCTCCAGCATGCGGATGACCATGCGGTACTCGCGGCACATGCGGCGCATGATCTGCCCCACCGGGTTGAAGCTGCCCAGCTGGCGGGTGATGTCGCGTTCGATATCCTGAAAGATCTGCCGCCGCTCGGCCGGGTCAAAGCCCAGCGGGCGCTGGGCATAATAATCCGCCGTCACCTCGGGCAGCGCCTTGCAGCGCTTCTTGAGGAAGGTGTCGCGGATGCCGTCGTCCCACTTGATGGCATCCAGCACCCGAATCGGCGCCTGCGCCTCGACAATGCGGTCGGACAGACTGCGGATGACCAGCTGATACTGCTCACTCTGTTTCACGGGGGGGCTCCCTTGGGTCGCAGCTGCAAGCTACAAGCCGCAAGCTATAAGCTGTCCGTGCATTCACGCAATCTCGCGGACTACACGGACAATCTGATGCTCATCATAGTCCTGCACAGCACGAACTACTTGCCGCTTGAAGCTCACAGCTTGCAGCTGGCGGCGAAGCCGCCTATGCCGTTTCTGGCCGCATATGCGGAAACAGGATGACATCACGGATCGACGGCGAGTTGGTCAGCAGCATCACCAGACGGTCGATGCCGATGCCTTCACCGGCGGTCGGCGGCATGCCGTATTCCAGCGCGCGCACGAAGTCGGCATCGTAGTGCATGGCTTCGTCGTCACCGGCATCCTTTTCGGCGACCTGCGCCAGGAAGCGCTCGGCCTGATCTTCGGCGTCGTTAAGCTCCGAGTAGGCGTTGGCGATCTCGCGGCCGCCAATGAACAGCTCGAAACGGTCGGTGACGTTCGGATTCTGGTCGTTGCGACGCGCCAGCGGCGAGACTTCGAACGGGTATTCGGTGATGAAGTGCGGCTGCTCCAGCTTGCTCTCGACCAGCTCTTCGAAAATCATCACCTGCAGCTTACCCAGGCCCTCGTGGCCGAGCACCTTGGCACCGGCCTTCTTGGCAATCTCGCGCGCTTTCTCGACGTCATTGAGATCGTCGGCGGTAATGTCCGGGTTGTACTTGAGGATCGAGTCGTACACGGACAGACGTACGAAGGGCTCGCCGAAGTGGAACACCTTGTCGCCGTGCGGCACATCAGTGGTGCCCAGCACCGCCTGCGCCAGCTCACGGAACAGCTCTTCGGTCAGGTCCATGTTGTCGCGGTAGTCCGCATAGGCCTGATAGAACTCGAGCATGGTGAATTCGGGGTTGTGGCGGGTCGAGACGCCTTCGTTACGGAAGTTGCGGTTGATCTCGAACACCTTCTCGAAGCCGCCAACCACCAGCCGCTTGAGGTACAGTTCCGGCGCAATGCGCAGAAACATCGGCATATCCAGCGCATTGTGGTGGGTTTCAAATGGCTTGGCCGCCGCGCCACCCGGAATGGTCTGCAGCATCGGGGTTTCCACTTCCAGGAAGCCTCGATCGTTAAGGAAGCGACGGATGTGCGCGATCACCTGCGACCGCACGCGGAAGGTGTGGCGCGCTTCCTCGTTGACGATCAGGTCGACATAACGCTGACGGTAGCGCTGCTCGGTGTCGGTCAGGCCGTGATGCTTATCCGGCAGCGGGCGCAGGGATTTGGTCAGCAGACGCACGTCCTTCATGTGTACATAGAGATCGCCCTTGCCGGAGCGCGCCAGAGTCCCTTCAGCGGCGATGATGTCACCCAGATCCCAGGTCTTGATCGCTTCCAGAGTCTCGGCCGGCAGCCCCTTGCGGTCAACATAGACCTGCAGACGGCCGGAACTGTCTTGCAGCACCATGAAGGCGCCACGGTTAAGCATGATACGTCCGGCTATCTTGACCGGGATGGCCGCCGCCTCCAGCTCTTCCTTGCTCTTGCCCTCGTACGCCTTCTGCAGGTCGGCGCACAGGCTGTCGCGACGGAAGTCGTTAGGGAAGGCAATACCCTGTTCGCGCACAGCGGCCAGTTTGGCCTTGCGCTGGGCGATCAGCTGGTTCTCTTCCTCGTGTTGGGCTTGCAGGTCTTGCGGCTGGTCGGTCATGTCGGTGAATCCCGGAAAAATACTGTTCGGTTGTGGGCCCGCAGCGCGCGGGCCATGACAAATTATCGTGCGGCGGCTGGCTTACAGGCCCATTTTCAGGCTGGCCTCAATGAACTCATCAAGGTCACCGTCGAGTACCGCGTTGCAGTTGCTGTTCTCGATACCGGTGCGCAGATCCTTGATACGCGACTGATCCAGCACGTAGGAGCGGATCTGGTGGCCCCAGCCAATGTCAGACTTGGTGTCTTCCAGCGCCTGAGCAGCCTCGGAGCGCTTCATCATTTCCAATTCGTACAACTTGGCACGCAACATCTTCATCGCGTGGTCCTTGTTGGCATGCTGCGAGCGCTGGTTCTGGCAGCTGACCACGGTATTGGTCGGAATGTGCGTAATCCGCACTGCCGAATCGGTGGTGTTAACGTGCTGACCACCGGCGCCGGAGGAACGGTAGGTATCGATGCGCAGATCCGCCGGGTTGATATCGATGTCGATATCGTCGTCGATCTCGGGGGAAGCAAACACCGCCGAGAATGACGTGTGGCGACGGTTACCGGAGTCAAACGGGCTCTTGCGCACCAGGCGGTGCACGCCAATTTCGGTACGCAGCCAGCCGAAAGCGTATTCACCACGAATATGCACGGTGGCACTCTTGATACCGGCAACCTCCCCCTCGGACAGCTCGACAATCTCCGCATCAAAGCCGTGCTGGTCCGCCCAGCGCAGATACATGCGCAGCAGGATATTGGCCCAGTCCTGCGCTTCGGTACCACCGGAGCCGGCCTGAATATCCAGGTAGCAGTTGTTGGCGTCCATATCGCCACTGAACATGCGGCGGAATTCGAGCTTCTCCAGCGCTTCTTGCAGTCGCTGCAACTCAGCTACCACATCATCAACCGCGCCCTGGTCATCCTCTTCGGCTGCCATTTCGAGCAGCTCGCCGGCGTCAGCAAGGCCACCACTCATCTCATCAAGGGTGCCGACAATCTCGGCCAGCTGCGCGCGCTCGCGCCCCAGGTTCTGGGCACGCTCGGGTTCATTCCAGACGCTCGGGTCTTCCAGCTCACGCTCTACTTCGGTCAGACGATCACGTTTGTGATCGTAGTCAAAGATACCCCCTGATGGTTTCAGAGCGGCTGCGCAGATCTTTGATGGTGTTCAGAATCGGATTGATTTCCATGGTGACGGACCCCGGCAGGCAAAAGCCGCCATTATAGCGGAAATCAGGCGTCGAGTGCAGCGCTGCGCCACCGGCTCAGGCGCGACTGGCGAAGGCGCGCAGAAACACCAGTGCGCCTACGCCCCAGAGGGCGTTGAGCACAAAACCAATGACAAAACGCGGCACAAACTGCTGCCAGTCCAGCCCGTAGCCCTTGAGTGGAAAGACCACCAGCAAGGCCACCAGCGTCAGGGCCACGCCTCCAAACAAAGCCGCCTTGAGCCACAGCCATGGCTTACCCATGCGTGACAATGCGACCACCAGCACCAGGCCCCAGACGCCGCCCCAGAAAGCAGACGACAGCACCGCCGGCACACCCAGGGGTTCGGTAGGACTCAGGGAAAACGCAGGAAAGGGCACCACACCGGCCGAGTGCAGCAGTCCGAGGGCCGGCTGATGAAAACAGAACACCGCCAAGAAACCTGCCGCAAAGGCCTGCGCTGCATGCCGCATGACTGTCATCGCTCACTGCTCCCGGTGCATTTTTATTGCACTATAGCAGGCGCCGGAACCGCCTCCTGCCCGCCCTCTTCGGCTTGCTCAATGGTCGAGAGGCGCTGCAATACCGGGTGAATGGCCAGTGCAGACTGGGGACGACTGAACCAGTAACCCTGCACAAACTGGCAACCCTCGTTGTGCAGAAAGTCCATCTGCTCCGGGGTTTCGATCCCCTCGGCAATCACGTCCATCTCCAGCCCCCGACCCAGGCCGATAATTGCTCGGCTGATGGCTTTCAGACGTTCGTCGTTGGGCGCCTTGGTGATAAAGCTCTTGTCGACCTTGATGATGTGCAGCGGATAGCGGTGCAGATAACCCAGAGAAGAGAAGCCCGTACCGAAATCATCCAGCGCAATACGCACGCCCATGCTCTCCAGCTCACGCAGCGTGGCCAGGGTTTCCGGGCCGTCGCGCATCAACAGGCTTTCCGTGATCTCCAGCACCAGGCTGGCCGCTGGCAGACAGGTTTCCTTGAGAATCAGAGCGACGCGCTCGGCAAACCCCGGCTCCTGAAGCTGCCGGCTGGACAGGTTGACCGAGCAACGCAGCCCCGCCAGTCCCTGCTGGTGCCACTGGCGAACCTGCGTGCAGGCCTGACGCAGCACCCACTCGCCAACGGCCACAATTTCCCCGGACTCTTCCAGCACCGGAATGAACTGATCCGGCGACACCAGCCGCTCGCCCTGCCACCAACGCAACAGCGCCTCGACGCCGACGACCTGCGCCCGGCCGGCGGAAACCTGAACAATCGGCTGGTAATAGAGCTCGAACTGATCGCGTGCCAGCGCCTCACTCAGCGCGTTCTCCAGGTTCAGGCGCTGAGTCGCCTCCTCCTGCAGGCTGTCGTTGTACAGCGCCAGCTGACCCTTGCCGAAGGCCTTGGCCCGATACAGCGCCAGGTCGGCCTCGCGCAGGGCATCCTGCTCATTGCCACGCCCGGTCAGCGGCGCCACGCCGATGCTGACGCTGACAGCAAGGCGGCGTGAGCCCGCAATAATGGGATACTGCAAGGCGTGCATAATGCGTTTGCTGACCAGCTCGGCATCCAGCGGTTTGGCCATATCATCCAGCAGCACGACAAATTCATCGCCACCAAAGCGCCCCAGGTGGTCCCCGGGCCGCAGGCAGCGCTCGATCCGCTTGGCGACCTGAATCAGCACCTGATCCCCGGTCTGATGCCCAAGACTTTCGTTGATCAGCTTGAAGCGGTCCAGATCGATAAACAGCACCGCCGCATGCCGCGCGCCGGGTTTGGCCTGTCGCTGCAGCGCTTGACTCAGCAGCTCGCCAACCTGCTGACGGTTTGGCAAGCCGGTCAGCGCATCATGCAGCGCCTGGTGCGCCAGCGCCTCTTCGGTCTGCTTGCGCTGGCTGATATCGGTCAGCGAGCCGGCAAGCAGGTGCTCGCCATGCAGATCCGTCGCCATCACCGCGCGGATCATCACCCAGATCAGGCGCCCCCAACTGTCGCGCAGCTCGCACTCGTAATGCAGAAACGGCTGACGCCCCTCCCGATGAGCCTGCACCGCTGCCAAGAACCGGCCCCGCTGGCTCTCCGGGATCAAGGCAGCCCAGTCGTTCAGAGTGCGAGGCGCGCGAGCCGCATCCAGGCCAAGCATGGCCAGCCAGCGCTCGGACAGATGCAGGCGATCTTCCTCGACATGCCACTCCCACAAGCCATCGTTGGCGCCACGCACCGCGCGTGCATAGCGATCCTCGCTGGCCTGCAGCGCCTGCTTATCGGCGGCGACATAGGTATCGGCGGTCAGGGTAATGTCGAAGAAGGCCGCCTTGAGCAGGCAGCCATAGAGCTGCTCGGCCAACTTGGGCTCGGCATGCCAGTGACGACCAATGGCCTTGTGCATGAAGTCCAGATAGAAGTGAAAGGCCGACAGATACCATTTCAGATCAATCCCAAGACGCTCGTGGGTCAATCCAACCAGCACCCGCAAACGCACGTACTGCATATCGTAGGGGCCGCGCAGTAGTTGTCGAAAATAGGCCTGCTGCTGACCTTTGAGGCGCTCTACCCGCCCGGGATCGGCAAGCAGCGCGGCGCTGCCCTCAAACCGTCCCAAGTGAACAAACAGCGCTTCAATACAATCGGCATGCAGTCGATCCAGCGCCGTAAGGTGAGCAGCCAGGCAAGCAAATTCGGGCTCGCCGATCAACAGCAATCGCAAGCGCTCACGCACTTCGTTCGGATTCAGCCCGAGTTGGCGCTGCATGTTAAGCAACTGCTGTTTCAAATCCGGCACTGCCAGGCCCCCAAACTGGCCCGAGCAACGCCGACCAGATGTGATTCAATCTACATTCTTGTATCAGGCATCAAAAACCAAAGTGCCATCAAGGTCAATCCCTGCCACCCGAATGGGCTAAGACCTGGCTGTTTGTACACAATCCGCTTTGCAGTTTGATGGCGTCGGGTACGCGGGGGCCCAGTGCCCACAAGCGCACCCGCGACTGGTTGCGAGGGAGAGAGAAGCGTCGGAGGAGGCTCAGCCAGGCTCCAGGTGCCGCACCATAAGTTGCAGGGTTCGACGACCGCGAAACTCGTTGATGTCCAGCGTGTAGGCCAGCAGCACGTGGCGCGCGGCCGGGTTCGGCCAGAGCTGCGGGTCGATATTGAAGGCGATGGCGTCGAACACCTCGGCACTGCCGGCGGTGCGCAGCAGCATTTTCAGATGACGCTCACCCACCAGCCGCTGCTGCACCAGCTCAAACTCGCCATGGAACAACGGCTCCGGAAAGTGCTGCCCCCAGGGTCCGGCTTCGCGCAGCGATGCAGCCATATCCAGGGACAGTTCGGCCGCCTCAAGTTGTCCGTCCGACAACAGCCGCCCGGTCAGGTCCTCGGGCTGCAGCTGACGCCGCACCTCGGCATCAAAGGCCGCTGCAAAGGCCGGAAAATCGGCTTCGCGCAGGGACATGCCGGCCGCCATGGCATGCCCGCCAAACTTGCTGATCAACTCGGGATGCCGTGCGGCCACCGCGTCCAGCGCGTCGCGAATGTGCAAGCCGGGAATAGAGCGAGCCGACCCCTTGACCATGCCATCGCCCGCATCGGCAAAGGCAATCACCGGTCGGTGGAAGCGATCCTTCAGGCGTGAAGCGAGAATACCGATAACGCCCTGATGCCATTCGGCATCGAACAGACATAGCCCAAAGGGCAGGTCCTGCTCGTCGAGCTGCATGGCCTCCAGGGTCTTCAGCGCCTGTTGCTGCATGTCGCGCTCGATGGCCTTGCGGTCGCGATTCAGTCCATCCAGCTCACGCGCCATATCCAGCGCCAGCCCCTCGTCCTCGGTCAACAGGCACTCGATACCCAGACTGATATCGTCCAGGCGCCCCGCCGCGTTCAGGCGCGGACCGACGATAAAGCCCAGATCGGTTGACACCAGGCGCTCGCGCGGCCGGCCGGCCACCTCCAGCAGCGCGCGAATGCCGGGGCGGCAGCGGCCAGCCCGAATACGCGCCAGCCCCTGGTGCACCAGTATGCGATTGTTGGCGTCCAGCGGCACCACGTCGGCCACGGTACCCAGCGCCACCAGATCCAGCAGCTCGGCGAGGTTGGGCTCTGATCGCCCGGTTTCGGCAAACCAGCCGCTCTCACGCAGGGCCGCCCGCAGCGCCAGCATGACGTAAAAGATAACTCCGACACCCGCCATTGCCTTGCTCGGGAAATCGCAGCCCGGCTGGCTGGGATTGACGATGGCGTTGGCCTCGGGGAGTTGCGCACCCGGCAAATGATGGTCGGTAACCACCACCTGCAGGCCGGCGGCCCTGGCTGCCGCTACGCCCTCAATACTGGAGATACCGTTATCCACGGTCACCAGCACGTCCGGGCGACGGGTCAGCGCCACCTCGACAATTTCCGGCGTAAGGCCATAGCCGTACTCAAAACGGTTGGGCACCAGGTAATCCACCTGCGCCGCCCCCAGCTGCCGCAGGGCCAGCACGGCGACGCTGCTGGCGGTGGCCCCATCGGCATCAAAGTCACCCACAATCAGTATCGAGCGCCGCTCGCGCAGCGCTGATTCCAGCACTGCGACCGCCTCCGCTATGCCGCGCAGCCCGCTGTAGGGCAGCAACGCCTGCAAGCGGCGATCAAGCTCGGCCTCGCTGAGCACACCACGGGCAGCGTAAAGCCGACTGAGCAGTGGCGGCAGCTCCCCGAGCGCCGGCAACACCTCGGGCAACGGGCGGGTTTCGATGCGCATCAGCGCTGCCCCTGCAGCCACTCCAGGGTCAGCTCGTGCTGCTGGTCGCCATCGCTGACGTACAGCACGCCGTCGCTGATCATGACACCCCAGTCGATGCTGCGCGGCAGATCGGTCGCCAGCGCCGCCAGTGGCTCCTCCGGCAGTACCGCAACATTCAGGTTACCGAGCGTCGCGACCGCTGACAGCTGCTTGCTCTCCCAGACGCGGGTACTGCCGTAGACCAGCACGGATACTTTCTGGGCGCGGCGCGAGCACCAGGTCATGCGATCGGCGTCCGGCTGACCAACCTCGATCCAGTGCTCGACGCGGTCATCCAGGGTCTTGAGCCACAACGCGGGCTCGTCAACATCCGACAACCCACGGCCAAACGCCAGACGCTCCTGATACCAGAGGGCGTAGGCCAGCAGCCGCACCGCCAGCCGCTCTTCGGTCTCGGACGGGTGCCGCGCCACAGTCATGCGCACGGTCTCATAGATGCCCAGATCGGTATCGGAAATGTTCAGCTGAACCTTGTAGGGAGTTGCCTGCAATGCCATGGAAAGTGTCCTGTGGGAAGCCGGGCGGCAGTGTACCGCATCCACTGCACCGACGCCGAACCGCTCACACGGCGAAGCGCTCCCAGAGGTCCTCGAATTCACGCACGTAATCGGCCACCAGCGGCGCATGGTCGATCACCAGCAGATTCTCCTGATTGTAGTCACTGGCACTGCGTGTCCAGTTGAAGCTGCCATTGAGCAGCAGCCGTTCATCAAACAGCGCGAACTTGTGGTGCATGTGATACGGGCCGGGGTCGACGCGCAGCGGAATGCCTTCATCGCGCAGCATGGCAATATCACTGCCCATGTCATGCTGCTTTTCATGATCGCTGATAATCCGCACCTTGACCCCGCGCTGATGGCAGGCCAGCACCGCGCGGCTCAGGCGGTCATCCGAAATGGTGAAGACGCAGATGCTGAGGCTGTCACGCACCTGGTTGCACAAATCCAGAATCCGCCGCCGGCAGCTCTCGCCCGGACTAAAATGCGCACTGGCCACCTGCACGTCGTTGACTTGTGCGCTATCCAGCGTCTTGACCACCTGCTCCAGCCATTTCAGCGCCGGCAGCACGTTTTCCGGCTCGGCGGCAAGCTCACGTACCAGTGCAAAGGCGCGATTGCGCAAAAAACGGATACGGTCAGGCTCAAGGCCGCCACCCAACTCGCGCAGTTCCACCCGCTCTTCATTGCTCAGACGCAAATCCGCCACGCTGTCGCGCAACACCTGGTCCAGTTGTTGAAAGTCCATCATGGCTTGCTGTCATCCTGATCATCTAGGGTCACGACCTTCAGTTGCCGAACAATGTCGAGCAACTGCGTCTGCGCCTCCCGCCCGGCCACCACCTGGCGATCCATCACATCGGCCAGCGGCGTCACCGTGGCACGCATGCTGTCGGACAGACCGTCGAGCATCTGTTGAATCAACTGCTGGGGCGGCATCACCACACGTACCTTGGGGCTCAGCTTGTGCAGCGACTGCAACGCAGCGAGCAGCTCGTCCCAGGGCACCGCCACCTCGGACTGCCCAGAACCGGCCAGCGCGCGCACGCTCTGCACCAGATCGTTGAGCTGGCCAACAACGCGCTTGCCGACATCCGCGTCATCGCCCCCCATGGCGCGATTACGCAGGAAGTCCGCCTTGATCTGCTCCCAGCGCTCGGCACGCTCTGCATTCAGGGTGCCGCGCAACTCGGCCAGCTTGAGCAGGTTCTCCTCGGCGCCGGTGGTGAGCAGCTGCGACTCGCCCTGGTAGTGATCATCGACCAGTTGCTGCAGCTCCTGCTCGTTCATCACCGCGGAGACCTTCTCCGCCAGCTTGTTCATGTTGCGATAGCTGCCCTGCAACTTGAACGGCGGCTCGGTGCGATAGCGATCATCCTGCGCGGCGCTGGCGATGTACTGCTGGTTCACCCGCAGCACCACGTCACGTAGCTGCATCATGCGCTGCAGGGTGGCAACCATGTCGTTGATCTCGGCCGCGCTGTAGTCGTAACTCAACTCATTGGCAGAGAACGGCTTGCCTTCGGCCTTGGCCACCAACCGGTAGAGGTCATTCAGATCGCGGCCAGCCAGCGGCGCAAGCACCGAGTTTGAGGTCAGGCTGTTCTCGATATAGCTCAGCGCGAACACATCGTTCATGCCGGCCAGGGTATCGCCGAGGTTATAAATATCAGCGCGGTTGGCCAGCATGTCGGGGATACGGAATACCTCACCCGACTCGGTATAGGGGTTACCGGCCATGACCACGGCAAATTTACGGCCACGCATATCGTAGGTGCGCGTGCGCCCCTTCCAGACACCCTCGATGCGTCGCGTGCCGTCACAGAGCGAGATGAACTTCTGCAAAAACTCGGGATGGGTATGCTGAATGTCGTCGACATACAGCATCACGTTGTTGCCCATCTCCAGTGCCAGGTTCAGTTTGACCAGCTCCTGCGCCGCTGTCGCATCCGGTGCCTGCGCCGGATCCAGCGAGCGCACCTCATGCCCCAGCGCCGGACCGTTGATCTTCATGAACACCAGGCCCAGCGCATGCGCCACGTACTCCATCAGCGTGGTCTTGCCGTAACCGGGCGGGGAAATCAGCATCAGCAGACCGTTCAGGTCTGAGCGCCGCCCCTCACCCACGGTCCCCATCTGCTTGGCCAGGTTGTCGCCAATCACGCCTAGATACACGTCATTGATCAGCCGGTTGCGCACAAAGGAGGTCAGCGGGCGCGGCTTGAACTCGGCCAGGCGCAGCGTCTTGCGCTGCTCATCCAGCAACTGCTGACGCAACTGTTGATAGCGCTCCAGACCCGGCTGAAAGTCCTGCCGGTGCTGACGCAGACGAGTAAAGAACTCATCCACCGCCAACGTCAGGGCTCCGTCCTGCACGCGTGGGTGCTGCCCCAGCAGGCCAGACACCTCGAATCGCAGATCCACCTCAACAACGGTCACCGGAACCTGCGATTGCAGCAAGCAAAAGGCCACCGCCTCGGGCACGTAGCGACGCAGCGGGGCAAAGGCCTCCTGCTCGCACAGACCAGAAAACCAGTGCTGCAAGAACTGCCACTGCTGTCCTGGCGCACCGGCCAGGCACTCTACCGACTGCATGCAGCTGTCCCACAGACCGAGTGGCGCCAGATGGTCCTGCAGGCCGTCATAAAGCTGCTGGGCATACCTGCTGACTTGCCAGACCGGCTGCGGCTCGGCCAGCCACTCGATCAACCAGGCGGCTGCGGCTTCCAGCGTTCTCATGTCAGCGTCGATCAAACGCTCTTGCAGCCACTCAGCAAGGCTGGACTGCATCTCGCCCTGCAACGCCAGCAGCGCGTCATCACGTCCGAACAGCTGCCGGATCTGCAACACGGCCGCAGCGCGTTCGGCCCAGCCGGATACCGCCGGCGAATCGGCACTCTGCACCCAGAACAACATGGCCAGCGCCCGGGCCTGCGGGTCAAAACGCAGCAGGCCGGCACTGGCGAGCAGCGGCAACAGCTGCGCCAGAATCAGCGCAGCATCGTGATCGTGAATACCCTTCTCGTAACCCTCGCGATAGCGTGGCGTCGCGATCTCGCGCAGCGTGCGTACCAGCTGTTCAGGTTCAAGCAACTGCTGATGCAACAGCTCCATGCTCAAGCCCGCCTCTGCCCGCTGGGCCAGCGCAATGACCTCACCGGCGAGGTACTCGGCGCGATAGAGCTGCGGGGACTCGGACAGCAGACCGCCATCCCAATAGTCACGCAGCCCGTCCAGCTCGTCGTTGACCAGCGGCCCAAAATAGTCGGTGCCCGTCAAATGCAGGCTCAGCGAGTCGCCACGGGGCAGCAGGGTCAGGTCCAGTTCCTGGGCGTTGACGCTGAAACGGTGACGCGGCCCCAGCCGAATGACATTACCGCCACCTTCGAACAGTTCACGCTTGTCGCGCAGACCACGCACTGCCTGATCCCGCGCGCCCTTGAGCCGCGCCTCGATATCATCCGCCTTGACGTTGTCGTGCAGCGCGCGCAGCCGCTCGATCAGTTCACGCAGTTTGAGAATCAGCGGGTCGGTGGCAAAAAAGGCGTTCAGCAGATCCGGCTCGGTCAGCCGCCCGGTGCGCCGGGGCAAGCTGTCGATGATGCGCACGGCGGCGTCCTGCAGACCCTGGGCACGGCGCTGGCGCTCATCGAGCAGACGCTGGCGATGCGCCTCGAAGGTCTCGAGCAATTCTTCGCGCTTGTCGAGGATGTCACTCAGAAACGCTTCATGCCCCCCGAACTGGCTTTCCAGCTCTTCGAGCTGAACCAGCAGGCGCGACAGCTGCTCATCGCAGCTTTCCGGGTCCTGAGCCTGCGCCAAGGCATTGGTAATGGCCTGGCTGAACAGCTTGAACTGGGCACCAAATTGCGCGACCTGCTCTGCCGACCCCAATGACTTGCGCCGCAACTCAGCTCGCGCCTTGGACTGGTTGAGCTTGGCATACAGCTCGGAGATGGCCTCAACCACGCGGGTGCGCTGGGTAGCGTCGTCAATACGCAGCGACGCCATCAGCTCGGACAGCATGTCCAGCCCCGCCGCCATCGCGGTCAGCTGCTCCAGCGGTTCAGCCAGCTGGGTGACCGTTTCAGCCTGCTCGGCGCTGGCATCCAGCTCCTGCAACTGCTGGTGATAGGGCGCCAGCGCCTGCTCGCCAGCCAAAAAGGCAGACACCTCTGCGGCCAGTCGCTCGTGCTCGGCCAGCAGCTGCGCCTCCATCTCGTCGATCTGCGCGACATCGATGTAGCGGTACTCGCGAATGGTGAGCAGCTTGCCGCGCTGGGCATTGAGTGCCCCCAGCGCATCGACGTAGGCCTGAACATCGGTGAATTCCTGCACCGACAGGCCCGACATCAGCTCCTGCTGACGTGTCTGCGCCTCCGTCATGGCCCGCGCGGACTGCTGACGGATACTTTCGACCTTCTCGAACTCGTCCAGCACCATGGCCGCGCTGGAGGATATCTGCCGCAGCAGGGGGGCAACGCCGCCGCAGGCCTCATCACTGAGCCAGTAATAGGCGTCAAACAGGCGCTGGGTTTCCTGACACAGCAGTGCGTAGCGTTGCAGCGAGACCTCATTGCTGTCGATCTCACGCGCCAGGTTCAGCAGGTCAGACACACCGCGCACCAGCTCGGCGTTACCTATGCGCCCAAAGAAACCGCCACGTTGCGGCTGAGCGGCGGCGTGCTCGTCGGTATAAAAAGGCGTCTGCCAGACCTGCATCGGGTGAATGCGCGTCGGCTCATCGCCTTCGGCAGAAAAGATCACCATGCGCCCGTCAGCCAGCCGCGCATGCCCATGGCCAAATTGCGGGCTCTGCAATTCACGACTGATCAGGTTGTAGGTAAACAGCGCCGAACGGCCCTGCTCGGGATGATAGAACACGTACTGCACATCCTCGCCGTTGGGCGAGCGGACAGAGCGCTTGAAACGCATGCCGGCCATGGGCTGATCAAAGGTGCGGTACTCGCCACTCTGCAGGTAGCAGCCACCCGGAAAAATGATGCCGTGATCTTCCGGCAACTGCACGCAGGCCTGCCCAATCGCATCGATACGCTGAACCTTGCGGGTCAGGGTGTTGAATACCAGGTACCGCCAATGCTCCTCGCGGTAAGGCAATACCTTGAGCAGGATCAAGGTACCCAGGTGGGCGTACTCGATCTGCACGTCATTCAGCGATTGGGTCTTGTCGGCGACCGCCTCGCGGTAAATGCCCAGGCCGTCCTCGGTGTTGTTCTCCACCTTGATGGTCAGATCACCACCCAGAGTGTCGACAAACAGGGTATCGAGAATATTGAAATGCGAATGCCGCCCCTGCACCACGCTGTCGCGGCCAACAGGCGTCCACTCGAAGTCGAACGGGCGCGGCAACTCAATATCGCGTTCACCGCGGTTATCAATGTAACGGACCCGACCACCGTCGGCGGACACCGACCAGCGGAAGACCCGCACATCGCTGATCCGCTCTCCAATCTGGAACGCGGCCAGCAACTTGCCGTCGCGCACGCTCAGCTGCAACAGGCGGGTATGCTTGTAATAGCGATACAACTCGTCAAAGTCGTTGACGAAGCTGGCCTCGGCCAGAAAACTCCCGGCCAGATCGACGGGCTGGGCGTCGTACCCGTCATCTTCCTGTACCAGTCGATACAGAGAGAAAACGTCCTGGACCCGGGTTTCCTGCTTGAGCCCGATGAACACGTTGTAGCCGAACAGCATCAGTCCGCCGACCTGGGCGATATCGCGTGCGATGCAATTGTTCTCAGTGCGCACGCGAGTGCGACCAATCACCTCGATCGGCTGACTGCCAAATTCCTGCTGCCGCTGGGCATTCAGCGCCTCGGCCAGACCGGCAAGTTGCCGGCCTTGCTCCAGCAGCCGCTTATGCAGCACCTCGTAGGCACCACCTTCAGCTACAGCCCGATCAACCAGGCCCTGTGCCTGATTTTCGCCTGCTGACTCTGACATCCTCGTCATTCCCGAATTGGCTTAGCAATGCAACGCCCCGGCCATGCCGGGGCGTCAAGCGGTAGGGTGTATCAGGCGTCGGCGTCGCCCTTGTTGGCCACGCTCGGCATATCACCGTTGCCACGGCCGGCCAGCAGCCGTTGCAGCACGTCCTGCACCACCGGGCTCTTGCCGACAACCCCTTCAATGGCCTTGCCCACCGACAGCGACTTGGCAAAGGAATTGAAGAAGTCACCCTCCCCGCCCACGATCTCGATATTGGCTTTAGCGAGTGCCGTCGACAGCACCTCTGCCTGATCCCGCGCAATGTCCTTATTCGCGGCGATGGCGGCCATGGCCTCTTCGAAGCTCTTCTCAAGCTGCATGCGGAATTCTTCGTGCTGACGGGCATCGGCGCTGAGTGCATCCAGTGCGGAGAACTTTTTGCCCAGACCCTCGGCTTCGGCGTTGAGACGCTCCAGCAATACTTCGGCCTCGACCAGCCCCTGGTCCTTGGCAGCGCGAGCCTTGGCCACACCAAGCTGCTCTTCGCCGCGCGCTTGGGCAGTGAGTTTTTCTTCCAGCACCTTGGCTTCTGCCAGGCCTTCTTTCTCCTTGGCAGCCGCCTGCGCCTCGATTACCCGCGCCTGCGCCAGCCCCTGCTCCTGCTCGCCCTTGGCTTGGGCAATCAATTGCTCGGACTGGATACGCGCCTCGGCCAGACCTTCCTTCTCTTTGGCCGCGGCGGTAACTTCGCGGACACGGGCCGCAGCCAGGCCATTGGCCGCGGCTTCGGCCTGCGTCCCTTCGGCACGCTTCTTCGCGGCTTCGGACTGCTTGGCGGCCGCTTCCAGTTCGGCCTGAGCCAGGTTGTTCATCTCGATAGCCTTGTGCCGCGACTTGGTTTCATCGGCTTCCGCCTGCTTGACCTGACGCACCAGCTCCTGCTCGGCCTCGGCCTGTGCATTGAGCACCTGTACCTGCTTCTGACGGTCGGCCTCGGCGACTTCGCGTACTTCCTTGATGCGCTCTTCTTCCTGCGCCACGGTTTTCTCGACCGCCACCCGCTCGCGAATCACGCCGGCAATATTCTTGCGCTCTTCCTCCAGCGCCTTTTCTTTCTCGATACGCTGCAGCTCAACCTCACGCTCACGGGCAACCACTTCCAGGTCACGCGCCCGGGTCACCTTCTCGACCTCGATCACCACAGCACGTTGACGATTCTGCTGGGCCACCTCGACTTCGCGGTGGTGGTTCTCGCTGCGAATATCCAGGTCCTGCTGGGTCTGGATGCGGGCCTGCTCGGCCTTCAGGCGCTCTTCTTCCTGCACCTTGACGGTTTCAGCCTGCTCACGCGCGCGGATGGTTTCGATTTCACGCTCCTGACGCGCCTCGGCATCCGCCTGCTGGCGTTCCAGTGCCAGCGTCGCTTCGCGAGTCTCTACGTTCTTCTTCATGATCGCGAGCTCTTCGTTACGCTCCAGCTCGTTGGTAATCACGTTCTGGGTCGCGGTCAGCTCGGTAATCTTGCGAATACCCTGGGAATCAAGAATGTTGGTGGGGTCAAGCGAGGTGCGCGGCGTCTGCTCGAGGTAGTCGATCGCAACGTCTTCAAGCACATAGCCATTCAGGTCGTTGCCGATGACCTCGATAATGCGGTCACGGAAGTTCTGACGCTCTTCAAACAGGCTGACAAATTCAAACTTCTTACCTACCGTCTTCAGCGCCTCGGAGAATTTGGCGTTGAACAGCTCATTGACCGCGGTGCGGTCAGAGGCACGGTCCACACCGATCGCCTTGGCCACTTTGAGCACATCCTGCTGGGTCTCGTTTACCCGCAGGTAGAAGGCGACCGTAATGTCGGCACGCAGGTTGTCCTGACAAATAAGCCCATCCTTGCCACGTCGATCTACTTCGAGCGTCAGCAGGGAGATTTTCATGAATTCTTTCTTGTAGATCACCGGATAAACCAGCGCCCCGGTGAAGTGCACCTTGGGAGTAGCACTCATATCGTTCACGATCAACGCCGTACCCTGGGGTACCTTGATGTAGAACGCATTGAACAGGACAAAAAAACCGACGATCAGCAAAAAGACGATGCCAACCCCGATCAGGAAGGGCATTACCATGGACATACTCATTACGCTCAAACTCCTTTGCAGGACGACACAGCACCTGAACAGTGCCGCCTCGCACTATTTCCCATTGAATTCTTCTTCGCTGATCACCCGATAGGCATGCTCTGCCTCCAGGTACTCAAGCAATACAAGACGATCACCGCGCTTGAACCCCCGCGCCGGGTCCGCCCGCACACGCAGGATCAGCCCTGCACCGCCGTCTTCCAGCAGCGCCTCGCCCAATCGATCGCTGACCAGAGGCGAGCGCACCACGACCACCTGCCCCAGCAATGAGCGTGTGGTTGAGCCCAGCGCCTTGCGAAACAGCGGCCGCAGCGGCGCCACCACCAGCCGGGTGACAGGCACGGCCACCACCAGCGCCAGCACGATGACCACCAAACCCACCGGGTAACGCAACAGCCCCAACGGCAGCCAGCCAAGCAGCAGCAACTGCGCGAAGTAACTGGCCAGCCAGGCAAAAAACACCAGCACCGTCAGCACCAGGGTGACCGGGACGTCATGCAGTCCCAGCTTCATCAGCAGGCCGCCGAGGCCTTCGGCATTGGACGGGTCGTCCATGCCGCCGTCACCACCGGCGTCCAGCACGTCAACATCGACTGCGCCCAGCGCCACCGTCAGCCAGTACAGCATGGCTACGCACAGCATGAAGCTGAACAGCACTACCGGAAACGTCAGCGACGTCTGAAAGAAAAGCTCCATCCCGATCCCCCTCCCTGACCGCTCAAGACACCTAGCTGTCGGAGCGCTGCTTCAGACGCTCAAGCACACTGTCTGCACTGCCGGACGCCGGCGTAATACCCGCCGCCCGCAGTTTCTCTTCAAGCGCCTGGTCGGGACTGCCCTCAACCGCCAGCTCGGCTGCAGCCTCCATGCGCGCGCCACGCTCGGCCTGCTTCTGCTTGATGCGCTCCAGCGATTCCAGCGCGGTGTGCATCTTGGCCTGTGAGCCGCCGTAACGCTGAGATACCGCCAGCTGCGCTTTCTGCACGCTTTCAGTGGCCTTGACCACATCAACCTGCTGCTTCAGTCGCTTGATATTGCCCTCAGCCTGCTGCACCGCCTGACGCAGATTGGCCACGCTGGTGGCGTAGGCCTCAGCCTGCTCGGACTCCAGTTTTGCCTCGTTTTCCAGGCCTGCGATCTTCTCGGCCACTTCACGCGCTAGCGTCTCGTTACCGGACTCCAGCGCCTTGAGTGCGTACTGTTCATACTCGGCGATGCGCGCCGAGACCTTGCTCAGCTTGTCGGCAGCCAGCTTCTGCTTGGCCATGATATTGGCCAGCGCTTCGCGAGAACGATGCAACTCGGCATCGGCATCGCGGATTTCCTGATCGAGGATACGCAGGGCCTGGCTATCGACCAGCGCCTCGCCTGCTTCCTGGGCACCACCGCGCATTGCAGTCAGCAATTTGCTCCACACGTTCATCAGCTTTCTCCTTGTCAGGCTGGCATCGCCAGATGATTCTCATAGGCTTCAGTGGCCTTGATCACGTTGTCCGCCAGCAACTCGATCTCGAACACCACATCAGACAGTGCCGAGCCAGAGCTCAAGGCACCAAACATGGTGTAGCAATCGGTGCCGTCGGCCAGACGCTCAAGACCGATACTCGACAGCGGGAACAGCTTGTGGGTGCGCAGCACCTCTTCGTTGAACTCGGCCAGATCACGCACATCACTCACCGGCCACAACAGGGCTTCAACGATGATCTGCTCGCCAAACACGGCAATAAACAGCGGCAAATCACCGTATTCATGCATGGTGACGTGCAAGCTGGCTTCGCTGCCGTCAATCAGCTCCACACTGGCGCGCTTGCCCTGAAACAACTCGGTGCCACTCAACGCCTTGTGCAACGCTGTGGCAGTCCAAACCTGCTGCATGCTCATGTCTATCTCCTTCTCCATTGAGTCCAGCTGGGCCATCGGCTGGCGCAGCTTGCGTTCTACTGCCATGAGCGCAGAGGCATGCTCGGGCAATATCCAGACTTCCTTCTTGACCAGCCCCTGCTCACGCAAGCGCTGGCGATAAAGTCGCTGATAGTAGGCAGATGATTTCTTTTCCATGACGCGAGACTAGCCCATCACATGTAACAATTCAATGAATTACATGTGATGATTTTAAAGGCGCTGTTCAGGCCGCGCTGCAATGGGCAAGCAGGCCCGCGCAAACAGGCATTACAAGAGGGACGGATCAGTACAAGGCGGGCGCTTTCCAGGCGGCATGAGAGAAGGCGCGATCCGTGCACCGGCTATTTAACTACAGCAGCCTTGCGCGCGTCTGACAAAGAAGAGTCTACTCGCGCACAGTTCGACGTTTTTCTCAGGAAGGCGATTGGGGAGAGCGAAACAGCATCGGCACCAGGTGCAGAATGATCAGCGCCAGAGCCGCACAGAGCAAACCGGTTGCCTGGTGCCCCAGGCCAATGGTGACGCCAATCGCCGCGGTCAGCCAGATACCGGCGGCAGTAGTCAGGCCCTTGACCTGATTGGCTGCATCGCCCTTGAGGATAGTGCCCGCCCCGAGAAAGCCAACGCCGGCAACCACACCCTGAATTACCCGACTCATGGCGTCGTCCAGCGCCCCGGCCATATCCGGCACCAGCACAAACAGCGCAGCACCAAGGCATACCAGCATATGCGTACGCACACCAGCCGCCTTACCCTGCCGCTCGCGCTCCAGACCCAGCACGCCGCCCAGCAGCGCCGCCAGCAGCAACCGCAGCGTCACACGAGTGCCCTGCTCTATGTCTGTCAGATCGGAAAATTCATCGGCCAGCGTACTGCTGACGATACGTACCACCTGCTCCATGTCAGCCATGGCGCTCTCCTGTTCCCGGGAAGCCTGCCTACACCCTAGCTGTGAGTGCTCGCAGCGCCGGTGGTTCAGTCCCCAGCATCAGATCGCCACTATTCACTGGCTTGCCATCGCAGTCGCGTTATACTGCGGCAAAGCGTTCTCGTACGATGATCCAATGACCCTCTTGCTGACTGCCATAGCCCTGATAGCGCTCCTGCTCGCATGCAGCGCTCTATGGCATAGCAGGCGACAGGTAGCCACCTTCAAGGCACTACTGACGCTATCCCCCAACGGCCTGCTGCTACTTGACCGTCAACAGCGCATTGTCTGGCACAACCCGGCAGCCGCCCGCCTGCTCGGCCAGCCCCATCAGCGCCTGGCTGACCACCTGCCACTCACTCACTGGTTACCCGCCCTGCGCAGCCTGCCCGTTCCCATGGAGCGTATCGAGGTCGTGCTGGCCGCCGACGACGGGGTGCGCCAGCAGGATCTCACGCGCCTGCCGGACATCAATGGTCGGACAGTCATCCTGCTGCACCCGGAAGCCGACCTGCTATCCAGTACCGAGGCCATGGAACGCTTCAAGCGCAGCCAATATTTTGCCCAGATCGGCACCTGGGACTGGCATATCGGCACCGACCAGCTGTATTGGTCCGAGGCTATTTACGGCATGTTCGGTTACAAGCCCGGCGAGATCACCCCCAGCTACAGCCTGTTCTGCGACAGCGTGCATCCCGATGATCGCGAGCACGTGCTCGAAGGCGAGCTGCGCTGTATTGAGACCGGTGAAAACCACGACGAGGAATATCGCGTTGTCTGGCCCGATGGCAGTGTGCACTGGGTGAGAGAGACCGGGAATGTGGTCAAGAACGAACAAGGCGAGCCGGTCAGAATGATGGGAATCGTCCGCGATATAACCAACGAGAAGCGCTCGGCCAATGAACTGCGCAAGCTCGCGCACCGCGACCCGCTGACCGGGCTGCCCAACCGCCTGATGCTGGAGCAGCAGCTTGCTGCGGCACTCATTCGCGCACGCACGCAAGACCAGCGCCTCGCGCTGGTCTTCATCGACCTCAACCATTTCAAATCCATCAACGACCAGCACGGCCACGCCACCGGCGACAGCGTGTTGGTAGAGGTCGCCAAGCGCCTGCGCAGTGCGGTGCGCAACAGCGACATGGTGGCGCGCCTGGGCGGCGACGAGTTTGTCGTACTGTTCGAGGGCCTGTCACGTAGCAGCGAAGTGGATACCGAAGCACAACGCATCAGCGAGCAGCTGTTCACCGCGCTTACGCCGCCGATGCAACTGCAAGAGGGCGATTTCCAGGTCGGCGCCAGCCTGGGCGTGGCCGTATTCCCCGACCACGCCGTCACTATGGACAAGCTCATTCACGCCGCCGACCTGGCGATGTACACCGCCAAGCGCAGCGGCAACAACCAGTATCGGCTGGGTGACGACCCGCACGCTCAGGCCCAGCTGCTGCAGTCCAGCAAACACTGAGCGCTGAACGACGCCCCGCTGTCAGGCGCGTGAGCGCAGACGACCGGCCAGCGTAATCACGCCCAGAATCACCGCGCCAGCCACCACCCCGAACAGCGCATTCAGCAAGGTAGGCGTCAGCCCGCCCAGCACCGTTCCGAGCCACGGCCAAGCGTCGACCTGGGCGGCGCTGGCCTCAATCCAGTGGTGCACCACAGCCAGGCCATGGCTGAGAATACCGCCGCCCACCATGAACATGGCGGCCGTCCCCACCACAGAGAGGGTTTTCATCAGCAAGGGCGCGCCTGCCAGAATGGCACGCCCGGCAGCCTGAGCAGCGGCGCTAGTGCGTCGAGTCAGCGCCAGTCCGCCGTCGTCCAGCTTGACGATACCGGCCACCAGCCCATAGACACCGAGGGTCATCACCAGCGCAATACCGCTGACCACCAACACCCGGGTGAGAAACTCTGCCTCGGCGACGGTGCCCAGGGTGATCGCAATGATCTCCGCCGAGAGCACCAGATCGGTACGAATGGCCCCGGCGATCTTCTGCTTCTCCCGCGCCACCATATCGACCTGATCATCGTTCAACGCCTTGACCGTCTCCTGATGCTCGCCTTTAACATCATGCAAGAACCGGTGAGCCAGCTTTTCCGCACCCTCGTAGCAGAGAAAGGCACCGCCCAGCATCAACAAGGGCGTGATCAACCACGGCGCAACAGCGCTGATCAGCAACGCGGCCGGCACCAGAATCAATTTGTTGCGCAGCGAGCCCTTGGCAACGGCCCAGACCACCGGCAGCTCGCGCTCGGCGCGCACCCCGGTTACCTGCTGGGCGTTCAACGCCAAGTCGTCTCCCAGCACCCCCGCAGTCTTTTTCGCCGCAATCTTGGTCATCACGGAGACGTCATCGAGCACCGAGGCAATATCATCAAGCAGAACAAGCAGACTGGTAGCCAAGCAACGCTCCCTATCGATTGGTTGGTTGAACGACACACGGCCACATCGGCAACCGCGCAATATAATGACCCAGCGGATAGCAGAAGGGTTCAAGTAGACGCCTGAGCTGCCGATGCATACCTACACCCCTGCATCGCCGATGCACCCACCAGCGCCAGCACGAGACTGCCATGTTCGGATCCGGTATCAAAGCAGAGCTTCGCCACAGCCAGCAACTTGCCGCGAGCCAATCTCGCATACTGGACGCCATCCGGCAAAACCTGGCCTGGATCGAGTTCACCCGAGACGGCGAGATCCTCGACGCCAATCAGGCCTTTCTAGGCGTCGTTGGCTACAGCCTGGACGAGATACGTGGCCAGCACCACAGCCTGTTCTGCACCCAGGATGTCACCGCCAGCGTCGACTACCGCCGATTCTGGCAACGGCTCAGCAGTGGCGAATCGTTCACGGATCGGTTTGCGCGGATTGACAAGAACGGCCGCAAGATCTGGCTGGAAGCAAGCTATATCCCGGTGACCGATGCGACCGGCGCGGTGGCTCGCGTGCTCAAGCTGGCTTTCGACATCACCCGCGAGGTTGAAGCGGAACAACAGCACGAGAGCCTGCTCAATGCCATCAATCGCTCCATGGCAGTCATCGAATTCACCCTGGCAGGCGAGATTGTCACCGCCAACGACAACTTTCTGCACACCATGGGCTATCGCCTGGATGAGGTGAAAGGCAAGCACCACCGCATTTTCTGCCATGAGAGTACCGCCAACAGCCCGCGCTACCAGCAAGACTGGGAGCACCTGAACCGGGGCGAGTACCTCTCTGACCGCTTCAAGCGGGTCACCCGCAGTGGCCAGACCATCTGGCTACGCGCCACCTACAACCCGCTCTACGACAGCCAGGGCAAGCTGTATGGCGTGGTCAAGTTTGCCAGCGACATCACCGCCCAGGTAGAACGCAGGCAAGCCGAGTCGGCTGCCGCCAAACTGGCCTTCGAGATTGCCGAAGAAACAGAGGAGAGCGCTCGCACGGGTGCGACCACGGTCGAGCAAGCGGTTGAGGTTGTACGTTCCATCGCCGGGGAGCTAGACTCGGTATCCGAGCACATCAATGCACTGAACACCCAATCAGACCGCATCAACAGCATCGTCCAGGTGATCCGTGGCATTGCCGACCAGACCAACCTGCTGGCCCTCAATGCTGCCATTGAAGCAGCCCGCGCCGGGGACCAGGGCCGTGGCTTCGCCGTGGTGGCCGACGAAGTACGCAACCTGGCTGCCCGCACCAGCCAGGCGACAGTCGAGATTAACGAGGTTGTGCAACAGAACATGGAGCTGGCGCACCGCGCCGTCGACGGCATGGCGGGCAGTCGCAGCAAATCGGAGCAAGGTGTCCAGCTCGCCAACCGGGCGGGCGAGGTCATGCTGGAGATTCGCGACGAAGCGCAGCGCGTGGTGGATGCCATCGGGCAGTTCGCCGACGCCATCCAAGACTAGCCGTTCCGCCTGGTAGGCCTTTGACCTACACTGGCGAGCCTATCATCACCGCCGGAAGCGACATGGACACAACCAAACCCCTCGCCGGACTCAAGGTCATCGAACTCGGCACGCTGATCGCCGGCCCTTTCGCCGCTCGCATCTGCGCGGAGTTCGGCGCTGACGTCATCAAGGTCGAATCACCCAAGGGCGGCGATCCACTGCGCAAATGGCGCAAGCTGTACGAGGGCACCTCACTGTGGTGGTTTGTGCAGGCGCGCAACAAGCAGTCGCTGACGCTCAATCTGAAGGACGCAGACGGTATCGCGATTCTCAAAAAGCTGATCAGCGAAGCCGATATTCTGATCGAGAACTTTCGCCCCGGCACACTGGAAAAACTCGGCCTGGACTGGGATACCCTGCACGCGCTCAACCCGGCTCTGGTCATGGTAAGGCTGTCCGGCTTTGGCCAGACCGGTCCGCTGAAAGATCAACCGGGCTTCGGTGCCGTCGGCGAGTCCATGGGCGGCTTGCGCTATATCACCGGCTTTGACGATCGCCCGCCCGTGCGTACCGGCATCTCGATTGGCGACTCGATCGCCGCGCTCTGGGGCGTGATTGGTGCCCTTATGGCCCTGCGGCACCGCGAGGTCAATCAGGGCAAGGGGCAGATTGTCGATGTGGCACTCTACGAAGCGGTGTTCGCGATGATGGAGAGCATGGTGCCGGAGTTCGACGTCATGGGCTTTGTGCGCGAGCGCACCGGCAACATCATGCCCGGTATCACCCCCTCCTCCATCCACACCTGCAGCGACGGCAAAGCAGTGCAGATCGGTGCCAACGGCGATGCCATTTTTCAGCGCTTCATGCGCGCCATTGGCCGTGACGACCTGGCTGATGACCCGACCCTGGCCGACAACGCCGGCCGTGACGCCAGACGCGACGAGCTGTACGCACTGATCGACCGCTGGGCCGCCAGCTTGCCGCAGGACGAGGTATTAAAGGTGCTGGAGCAGGCCGACGTCCCCGCCAGCAAGATCTACTCTGCTGCTGACATGGTCACCGACCCGCAGTACCTGGCCCGCGAGATGTTTCTCAGCGCCACCCTGCCCGACGGCAAAGCCTTCAAGATGCCCGGCATTGTACCCAAGCTCTCAGACACCCCCGGCAGCGCCGAATGGACCGGGCCGGCGCTGGGCGAACACACCGACAGCATTCTGCGCCAGCTTGGCTACGACGAGGCACAGATTGCCGAACTGCGTGGGCGCGGGGCGATTTAGCGGGACGTAAGGAGAGTACCGTCTGAGTGATCGGACGCAGAGCGTCCGGACAGGCGCTCCCACGCGGAGCGTGGGAGCGATCAACAACGGTGGAGTGTGCACGGAATCCGGTCCCGTTTACGCGGGCGAGTAGCGCAGATTTGTCGGGAAAAAGAAGCGTAGGATGTCTGAGGAGCGTAGC
>NZ_LMAZ01000003.1:255911-298286 GCF_003444685.1 Pseudomonas abyssi
TGCCCCGGGGGATTCAGGGAATCGCCAATCCATTTCACATACCCTCTGGCGATCAGGCCGGTCCGCAATCAAGGCGTGGTTTCGAAGGCATGTCGGGACCTGTCGAGAAATCACAACGCAGAGTTCGGACCGGCCTGATCGCCCCGCAGCGCAACGCAGCCAGATGCATGCTTGAGCACTCGCAGAGGGCGTGTGAAATGGATTAGCGCTTCCCTTTGGGGAGCCGGGCAACCGGCCCCCTTTGGCTCGCCGTGAAGGCGAAAGGCTGATTCAGTAACAGCGCAGTAAACAATCAACTGTTACTGGCCCACGCCAAAAGAGGTCAGCACCCATGCGTCAGGAAACTGCCAGTTTTAAAGGCTCCCTCCCTAATCAAAATCCTGCTTCTCCATCCACGGAATAATCCGCTCAAACGCCTGCTCAATCCGCTCCAGCGAGGTCGAATAACTCAACCGCAAGGCATTACTGCAGCTGTTGCCGAAGGTCTCGCCAGGGATGGTACAAACCCCGGTTTCCTTCAGCAGCCGCAGCGCCACATTGGTGCCATTCACCCCTTCCGGCAGCGACGGAAACAGATAGAACGCGCCCTCGGGTTTGTACCCGGTCAGGTGCGGCGTCTGCTCCACCAGCTCCACCAGCCGATCCCGCCGTCGGGTGTACTCGCTGAGCATTTGCTCGATAAAGGCACCGCCACTGCGCAGCGCAGCCACCCCGGCCCACTGAAACGGCGTATTGGCCACCGTGGTGGTAAACATGTGATAACGCCGCAGCTTTTTGATTGCCGCCTGGCTGCCGATCAACCAGCCAATGCGCATGCCCGCCATGCTGTAGGTCTTGGAGAAACTGCTGACCACCATGACGTGATCCAGATCGCTGCAACACGACAGCACCGAGGGATACTCTCGACCGTCGTAGATCAGGTGATCGTAGACCTCATCGCTGATCACATGAATGCCACGGTAGGCCGCCTCCTCCAGAATTGCCTCCAGCGTCTCGCGCGGATACAGCGTGCCGGTCGGGTTGCTGGGCGAGTTGAGCACAATCGCATGGGTGTGCGGCTCGATCGCGTCGATGACCTCCTGTGGATCAAGCTGGTGGTTGTTCTCTGCGCGGGTAGTGATCTCCGTGACTTCACCACCATTCATCCGGATCAGCGGCGCATAGAGCATGAACGCGGGGTCAGGCACGATAAAATGGCGGCCCGGCGCGGCCACGGCAGTCAGCGCCAGATAGAGCGCTTCGGTCGCCCCGGTGGTGATCATGATGTTGTCGGGGCTGAGCGGCCGCTGATAGCGCTCGCTGTAGTATTCGGCGAGCGATTCAAGCAGCTCGGGCAACCCGGCATCCATGGTGTAGCCAGTCTGCCCGGCACGCAGGGCCTCGACCGATGCCTCCACGACGGTATCCGGCGCAGGCAGGTCCGGCTGACCGATGGACAGGTGAATGACGTCGTCCATGGTGGACGCCAGATTGACCATCTTGCGGATACCCGGAATCGGAATAGTCAGCAGCGCCGGGTTCCAGATCGGATCTTCCGATTCGTACAGGTCGATGTCGGAGCTTCCCAGTGGCATGGCGTTACTCCTGTGCTGCGTTGAACAGGGCCGGACGGCGATCGGTCAGCGGCGCTGCCTGCTGGTAGGCATGGCCGGCGCGCATCACCACCGCATCGTTGTAGCGTGCGCCCACCAGCTGCAGGCCAATCGGCAAGCCCTTGCTGTCAAAGCCGCAGGGCACGGACAGCCCGGGTTGCCCGGTCATGTTGAAGGGGTAGGTAAAGGGCGTCCAGGTCGGCCAGCGGGTGCTGGGCCAGTCCTCCGGCACTTCACGCCCGGTCTTGAAGGCGGTCAGCGGCAGGGTTGGTGTCAGCAGCAGATCGTACTTCTGGTGGAACGCCGCCATGCGCTCGCGCAGCGCCATGGACTCATTCATCGCGCCCATGTAATCGAGCATGCTCAGGCGTGCGGCCTTCTCCGACACCTTGATCAGTTCCGGGTCCATCAGCGCGCGCTTCTTGGGCCCGAGGTCGCGAATGGCATTGGCGGCACCGCCGTAAAACAGATGGCCAAAGGCGGCCAGCGGATCACTGAAACCGGGGTCCACCCGCACCACCTCGGCACCCAAGTCGGCGAATACCTTGGCCGCCTCGGCTACCGCCGCTTCCACCCCGGGGTCTACATCCACGTAACCGAGATTCGGGCTGTAGGCGATCTTCAGCCCCTTCACTCCGCCCCGCAGTTCGGCCAGATAATCGATATTGCGCCGAGGTACCGCGTTGGTGTCGCGATGATCAGCCTCGGTCAGCACATTCATCATCAGCGCGCAGTCTTCCACGGTCCAGGTCATCGGGCCGGCATGGGCCAGCGTGCCGAACGGGCTGGAGGGCCAGTGCGGCACTTCACCAAAGGAGGGCTTGAGCCCAACGATGCCGCAGAAGGCAGCGGGAATGCGGATTGACCCACCGGCATCGGTGCCCAATGCCATGGGCGCCATGCCCAAAGCTACAGCCACACCGCTGCCGCCCGAGGAGCCGCCGGAGGTTTTATCCGGATTCCAGGGGTTGTTGGTTACGCCGTCGACCGGATTGTCGGTGACGCCCTTCCAGCCCAGCTCGGGCGTAGTGGTCTTGCCGATAGGCACGTAACCATGCCGCGCCAGCGCCGCGGTGCAGGCGCCGGTCTTGCCCAGGGTGCTCGACGGATCGACCGTATGCGAGCCTTTGAGGGTTGGCCACATGGGCGTGAGAAAGACATCCTTGACCGCCACGGGCACGCCATCAAGCAGCCCCTGCGGCGTGCCAGCGCTATAGCGCTGCTCCGACTCGCGCGCCAGCGCCAGACTGGTCTCGCGATCCACCAGACAGAAGCCATTGGTATGGCTGTCCACTCGTTCGATCTGGTCCAGCATGGCGCTGGCCACATCGACTGGCGAGAGCTGACGGTCGGAAAAATGTGCCCGCAACTGCATTGCCGTCATTGCCAGAATTTCGTCGGACATAATCGTCTCCTCAGTGCCAGAGTGCCCGGGCTATTTCTCGTTTCCGGGCGCTATTTCCCCCTGTTCACGCGGTTATGCAGGGGCTCATCGGCCAGCCAGCGGTGCAGATTGGCCATGAACTGCTCACCCAGCGCGCGGCGCCAGCCGATGAAATCACCGGCCATATGCGCAGACAGCATCACGTTGGGCAGATCCCAGAGCGCATGCCCGGCGGGCAATGGCTCGGGGTCAACAACATCCAGTACCGCAGCGCCCAGCTGACGCTGCTGCAAGGCGTCGACCAGATCGTCGGTCACCACAATCGCGCCACGGCCTACATTCACCAGCAGGGCCTCGCGGCGCATCAGCGCCAGGCGATCACGATTGATCAGCCCGCGTGTGTCCTCGGTCAGGGGCGCGGTGATGATCACCACATCCGCCTCTGGTAAGACCGCATCCAGCTGGTCGCTGGCCAGCACGCGGGTAAAGTGCGGCGCCTCGCGCGCCGTGCGGGCGATACCGGTCACCTCAATATCCAGCGCCGCCAGCAGTCTTGCCACTTCGCTGCCGATGGAACCGGCGCCAATGACCAGCGCATGCTGACGCGCGGCCAGCGCAGTTTCGCGGTGCTGCCACTGATGCTGACGCTGCAGCCGCAGGTTGCCGAGGCTGTCCTTGGCATGCATCAGCACCGCACCCAGCACATACTCGGCAATACCCAGATCAAATACCCCGCGCGCGTTGGTCAGCAGCACATCGCTGTCCCACAGCGCCGGGAACATCAAGGCATCGACCCCGGCACTGGTGGCGTGCACCCAGCGAATGCTGTGCTCGGCCGGCCAGCACCCTTCGAGCAGCCCGGTACGAAAGTCGGTGACCACCAGCACGTCGGTCTGCGGCAGGTGCTGGCGCAGATCCGCCTCATCGCTGACCGTGCGCAGCTCGACCGTGGTGGGCAGGTCCTCAAGCCCCGGCAAGGGTTCCTCGCCGGGGGCGACCAGTACCAAAATCCGTGTCACGCAGCCACCTGCTGAGCGGCACGGGCAAAGCGGGCAACCGCTTCGTCAATCTCGGCGCTACTGACCGTCAACGGCGGCAACCAGCGGACAATCTGGCCGTCGGTGCCGCAACGCAGCAGCAATAAGCCCTCGGCCTCGGCGGCGCTGGTCAGGCGCGCCGCCAGGTCGCCACGCGGCGAGCGATGATCGTCGGCAATTTCCATACCCTGCATCAGCCCCTTGCCGCGCAGCGTGTCGATCATGGGAAAACGCTGACGCAGGCCCTGCAAACGCTCGGTCAGTAGCTCGCCCTGTTCTGCTGCGTTGGCGACCAGCTGCTCCTTGTCGATCACCTCCAGGGTTGCCAGGGCCGCAGCGCAGGCCACGGCGTTGGCTCCATAGGTGCCGCCCTGGGAACCTGCCAGGCCCTTGCTCATCAATGCTTCGGAGGCGGCAATGGCCGACAGCGGAAAACCGCTGGCCAGCCCCTTGGCGGTAATCACGATGTCCGGGGTAACGTCAAAATGGTTGTGGCTCCAGAAGCGCCCGGTGCGGCCGTAACCGGCCTGAATCTCGTCGCAGATCAGCAAGATGCCATGCTGCCGACAGCGCTCGGCCAGGCCCTGCATAAAGGCTGTGTTGGCCGGGTAGTAGCCGAACTCGCCCTGCACCGGCTCGATCAGCATGGCGGCGGTGTCGCTGGGCGCAGTGCGGGTTTTCAGAATGTGGTCGAGCTCACGCAGGGCAAACTCGGTGGCCTGCTCCTCGCTCCAGCCGTAGCGGTAGGCATGCGGAAACGGAGAGACCTCCACCCCGGCCATCATCGGGTGAAAGCCCGTCCGCACCTTGGTGCCGGAGGTGGTGAGGGAGGCGGCCGCCATGGTGCGACCGTGAAAGCCACCATCAAAGACGATGATATTGGCGCGACCAGTGGCCTGTCGCGCCAGGCGCAGGGCCGCTTCGACCGACTCGGAGCCGGAATTGGCAAAGGCCACCGAATCAATGCCCTCAGGCATGCGTTCGGCCAACGCATCCGTCAGTTCCAGCATGGGCCGGTGAGCGACCGTGGTGTACTGAGCATGAATGACACGGCCAACCTGCGCCTGAGCGGCGGCGACCACAGTGGGGTGGCAATGGCCGGTGCTGGTCACACCGATGCCTGAGGTGAAGTCCAGATAGCGCCGACCGTCGGTATCGACCAGCCAGCTGCCTTCGCCGTAGTCCACGCAAACCTGACTGGCCTGCTTGAGCAGCGGTGACAAATGGTGCATAGCCATCTCTCCTGTCCTTTCGGCGGGCCGAAGCCCGTGTCTGATCGGCCAGCGACACGCAGAGCGTGTCCTGACACGCGAGCGGGATTTACTGCAGCGCGGCAATCACGCCGGCAGTCACATCCCGACAGGTCCGCCGTTGGCCAGCGGCAGTCGCCAGATCCTTGGCAACCGCTTGGCGCAGGCGTTCGGCAGCCTGTGCGCAACCCACCCAGTCCAGCATCAGGGCTGTGGTGAGCAGCATGGCAGCAGGGTTTGCGAGCCCCTGGCCGGCGATATCCGGCGCGCTGCCATGTGTGGGTTCGAACAGCGCGGGCATGGCACGACTGTCCGGATTGATATTGCACGACGGCGCCAGCCCCAGTCCGCCCGAGAGCACAGCGGCCAGATCCGTCAGAATGTCGCCATGCAAGTTGCTCGCCACCACCACATCGAAGGTCCAAGGGCACTGCACAAACTTCATGCAGGCCGCATCAACCAGCTCGTGGTGGACGCCTATCTCGGGGAATTCGGCGGCAATCTCGGCAAACACCTCGGTGTACATGTCACCCCAATAGGGCTGGGCGTTGCGCTTGGTAATCAGGCAGACCTGTGCACCAGCGCGGCCCTTGTCTGCGCAGTGAAAGTGCCGCGTCTCTGCCCCCCGCGCCTCCAGCCGCTCGCGGGCGCGAACAAAGGCATGGCGAATCAGCCGCTCGGTAGCGCGCCGGGTAAACACCTCCAGCTGGGTAGCCACTTCATCGGCCGAGCCCCGGTGCAGGCGTCCACCCTGATTGACATACTCGCCCTCGCTATTTTCGCGAATCACCAGCATATCGACCTCAGCGGCGCGCGCATCGGCCAAATACTGCGGTGCACCGGGCAGCAGCCGGGCTGGTCGCTCACAGGCCCACAAGCCCAGGCCCTTGCGAAACTGCAGCAGTGGTGACAGCGAAACACTGTCGGGCAGGCAGTAGCGGTTTGCATCACTGAGTGGCCCGGGGTCACCCAGCGCGCCCATCAGCAGCGCGTCGTAGGCCTGCACCTGAGCCATGGCATCGGCCGGCATCATCTCGCCATGCCGTCGGTGCCAGTCGGTCGACGGCCACTCCAGCCAATCCCAGCTCAGGCCCAGCGGCGCCAGCTTATCCAGCGCCTGCAACACCTCGGCGGCGGCGGCCATGACCTCCTGACCAATGCCGTCGCCGGGCATCAGCGCGATGCGCCGTGGCTCAGCCATCGCTGCCTTCGGCTCCACGGTTATGCCCCGCCCATGCACAGGTATTTGATTTCGGTGTACTCATCGAGCCCGTGACGCGAACCCTCGCGGCCCAGGCCGCTGGCCTTGACCCCGCCGAAGGGCGCTGCGGCATTGGACACCGCCCCCTCGTTGATACCGATGATGCCGGCTTCCAGCGCATCGGCAACACGCCAGACGCGGTGGATATTGGTGCTGTAGAAATAGGCCGCCAGCCCATAGGGCGTATCGTTGGCCAGCTCAACGGCCTGCTCCTCCGTATCGAAACGGATCACCGCCGCCAGCGGACCAAAGGTCTCATCAGCGCACACCTGCATGTCCGGCGTCACGCCGGTCACCAGTACGGGCTCAACGTAGTTGCCTTTGGCCTCACCGGGTGAGGCGCCGGCAACATGCTTGGCGCCCTTGGCCAGTGCATCGTCGAAGTGCTCCTGCACCTTCTGCACCGCTGCCCGGTTGATCAACGCGGACTGGGTAACGCCTTCTTCAAAGCCGTCACCCAGCTTGAGCTTGCCCATGGCCTCGGCCAGTTTCTCGACAAACTGGTCATGAACGCCGCTCTGCACCAGAAAACGGTTGGCGCAAACGCAGGTCTGCCCGGTGTTGCGGAACTTGCTGACCATGGCGCCTTCCACTGCGCGGTCCAGATCAGCATCGTCAAAGACGATAAAGGGCGCGTTGCCACCCAGTTCCAGCGACACTTTCTGCACATGCTCGGCGCACTGGGCCATCAGCTGGCTGCCGACGCTGGTCGAGCCGGTGAAGCTCAGCTTGCGCACCGTGTCGCTGCTGGTCAGCACATCACTGATCATCGACGCCTTGCCGGTGACCACATTGAACACGCCCGACGGAATACCCGCCTCTTCGGCCAGCACACCCAGTGCCAGCGCGGTAAAGGGGGTGGCGCTGGCGGGTTTGACAATCATCGAGCAGCCGGCCGCCAGCGCAGCGCCAGCCTTGCGGGTAATCATCGCTGCCGGGAAATTCCAGGGGGTGATGGCGGCCGTCACACCAATCGGCTGACGGGTCACCACGATATGCTGCCCGGGCTTGGCACCGGGAATGGTCTCGCCGTAAACACGGCGTGCTTCCTCGGCAAACCAGCGGATAAAGGACGCGGCATAATCGACCTCACCGCGGGATTCCACCAACGGCTTGCCCTGCTCCAGCGTCATCAGGCTGGCAATGTCTTCGCGGTGCTTGAGCATCAGGTCGTACCAGCGCATCAGCAGGTCAGCACGTTCCAGCGCCGTGGTCTTGCGCCAACTGGCAAAGGCCTTGTCGGCCTGGGCAATGCAATCGTTGAGCTGAGCTTCGCTCAGGCTGGGCACGCTACCGATAATCTCGCCGCTGGCCGGGTTATCCACCTCGATGGTGGCGCCATTGCTGGCGTCGATCCAGTTACCTGCGACCAGACATTGCTGGCGAAACAGGCGGGGTTCGGCAAGACGGGACGGTGCAGACATAGCGGCCTCCTGGGGCAAAACGATGTAGTAGCAGGGCAGCCCTGCTCAACTGAAAAACGACACGCAGTGCACTGCGTAAAAGACGCCACGCACGCAGCGCGGCGAAGACATAACCGGCAGGGCACTGCTTCAGTCGACCGCGCTGCGGTCGCTGTGTTCCCCCGGCCAGCACCCTCTTCCACAGGGTAGGCAGGATAGACAGCAGACGCAAACAAGGGCCGTGGTTGAACCAGCGCCGGTTTGGTGGGTCGACAGAGTTCAACCTTGCCAAACGCACAAACAAGGAGCATCTCATGCAACGGATCACCCACACGCTCGCCGGCCTGCTGCTGGCCAGCAGCGCCAGCCTGGCCTTCGCCCAGACCGCCGCCCCGGATAACGCCAAGGTGTTTTTCATCTCACCCAAAGACGGTGCTACCGTCAGCTCACCGGTCACCGTGCAGTTTGGCCTGGAAGGTATGGGCGTCGCACCGGCCGGCGTCGAACGGGAAGCCACCGGCCACCACCATCTGCTGATCGACACCGACACCCTGCCGCCGGCAGGTCAGCCGATCCCGGCGGACGACCATCACGTGCACTTTGGTGGCGGCCAGACCCAGACCAGCCTCGAGTTGACGCCGGGCGAACACACCCTGCAGCTGATTGTCGGCGACCACCACCACATGCCGCTGTCGCCCTCGGTTACCTCCGAGCAAATCACCATCACCGTCGAGTAACCGCAGCACACCGTCGCTGATCAGGGCTGTCCCTGGTCAGCGACGCTGCCCAGCAGCAGACCCAGCCCCGCTACGACCGACGTTGTGCCCGCCAGAGCAATGATCGCCATCTGGCCACACCGATACAGCCGTTGGTACTTGTCCGACTCCCAATCAAAGCGCTGAATATTGTCCTCCAGCTCGCCCAGTGGATGGGCCTAGTGTCTGCATGCCGCCTCCCCGGCCTGATCCGGCCTTGTCTCGAGCACAGACACCTCCGCGGTGGGCGCCGCTGCAACGGGAACTGCGACGCGACTTTGCGGCCTAACCGCTCAGATACCCATCGCAAGGAATTCGCACCATGCTACGAGGGACTGTTCTGACCAGTGCCGCTTTATGCTTCTGTCTACCACTGGGCCTGCAGGCCGCCGACTTCAGCTTTGAGCAGGTCATCACCAAAGCGCGCGAACGTGCTGAAAGCGCCTACCAACCGCCCAAGGAAGTCCCGCGCTTTTTGCAGGAACTGAGCTTTGACGACTATCAGGGCATCCGCTTCAAGCCGGAAAACAGCCTGTGGCACGAGAGCGATTCAGCCTTTCAGGTCATGCCCGTGCCAAGCGGTTTGTTCTACCGTAACCCGGTGCAGGTGCATGTCATTGATGAGCAGGGCGTCGAGCCGCTGACCTTTGCCAAGAACCAGTTCACCTACCCCAATACCGAGGTCGAACGGCTGGTGCCTGCGGATCTCGGCTACGCCGGTTTCAAGCTGACCTTTCCTCTCAAGGACGGGGAACAGAACCAGTTTCTGGTATTTGCCGGCGCCAGCTACTATCGCGCCGTGGGCAGCGACAACAACTTCGGCATTTCCGGCCGCGGCCTGGCAATCGATACCGGCATGCCCGGCGGCGAGGAGTTTCCCGATTTCGTCGAGTTCTGGCTGGAACGTCCGGCGCCCGACGCCACCAGCATGACCTTCTACGGCCTGCTCGACAGTCCGAGCATGAGCGGCGCCTACCGGTTTGTTGCCACCCCCGGTGATCAGACGGTACTGGCGGTAGAGTCCGTACTGTTTCCGCGCCAGGATGTCGACTTGCTGGGCGTAGCGCCGCTCACGAGCATGTTCTACTACGGCGAAAACAGCATCCGTCCGCGCGGTGAGTGGCGACCGGAAGTACACGACTCCGACGGCCTGCTGGTGCACGACGGCGGCACAGGCGAATGGCTCTGGCGGCCGCTGCAGAACCCCGGCACCCTGCGCATGGACTACTTCAGCGTGCAAAATCTGCGCGGCTTCGGCCTGCTGCAGCGTGACACCGACTTTCGCAGCTATCAGGACCCCGAAGCCATCTACGACGGCCGCCCGAGCAGCTGGGTAGAAACCGACGGCAGTTGGGGGCCGGGCAAGGTGGTACTGGTACAGATCCCCACCCCGAATGAAACCAACGACAACATCGTCGCCTTCTGGCAGCCCAACGACCCGGTGCAACGTGGCAAGCCGCTGAAACAGCGCTACCGCGTCCTGTTCGGTGACCCTGGTATCGCCGCCAGCCCGCTCGGCAGCGCACGGGAGACCTTCGTCGGTGACGGCATGCGCGTCGGCGGCGGCAGCGAGGAAGGGGCGCTGCGAATGATCGTCGACTTCGCGGGCGGCCCGCTGGATGCGTTGAGTGACGATGCGGCCGTGCTGGGCGAGGTCACCATGCAGAATGACGGCGAGCTGATCGAGCAGTTCGTTCAATACCTGCCCAGCCTGAAGCGCTGGCGCCTGTCGATGCTGGTGCGCCCGGCGGACGGCGAGTCACTGGCGCTGCGCGCGCACCTGCGTGACGCTGAGCACACCCTGAGCGAAACCTGGCAATACGACATTCCCGTCGGCAGCGACCTGCTGGCCACGCCGGAGTAAGGCATGAACCCGCCCGACAGTCATGTGATCCTGCAACGCATTCTTGCCTACTGGCAGTGGGCAGGGATGCCGCTAGACCGCGACACTGAGCTCAAGGCGCTGGCCATTACCCGCCAGGCCTTGCAGCAGCACCAACAGCCCGCACTAGAGGTCGCCCTGCAGGCCGCCCGCGCCGCGCTGCCGGCCAGCCCCGAGACGCCCCAGGCTGGTCCGCCGCTACGTCGGGGCAGTCTGCGTTATGGAGATTATTGATGACCAGCCTGCCACCGACCCTGCTACCCGAGAGCACCCACGCCCAGCACCACTGGCGTGGCAGTGCGCGCCGCCGCCGCATCCTGCTGCTGGCGCTGGTGCTGGGTCAGACCCTGGCGGCTACCTGGCTGCTGCTGGCGGTACTGCCCTACCATGGACGTACCGCCGTCGAGGTCGGCATTGCGGTGCTCTTCGGCCTGCTGTTTACCTGGCTATCACTGGGTTTCTGGATTGCCCTGATCGGTTTTGTCCTGCGCCGCCGTGGCGGTGATCCGCGCAGCCTGATGCGGCGTCAGGATGCGGCCACCCTGGCCGCGACTCCGCTCGCACGCACTGCCATCGTGATGCCGATCTACCACGAACCGGTCGCGCGCAGCCTGCTGGGCCTGAAGGCCATCTACCAAAGCCTGGAAGCCAGCGGCGAACTGCAGCACTTTGACTTCTACATCCTCTCCGATAGTCGCGATGCGGACGTCTGGCTACAGGAACAGGCAGCCTGGCAGGCCCTGCGCCAGGAGCTGGGAGCTCAGTCGCGTCTGTTCTATCGCCGCCGTCGACTCAACCTGAACCACAAGAGCGGCAACATCGCCGACTTTCTGCGCCGCTGGGGTCGCGACTACCAGTACATGGTGGTGCTGGACGCCGACAGTCTGATGGGCGGCGATACCATCGTGCAGATGGTGCAACTGATGCAGCGCCACCCGCAGGTGGGCATCCTGCAAACCAGTCCACGCCTGCTCAACGCGCACTCCTTGTTCGCCCGTATCCAGCAATTCGCCAATCAACTGTATGGCCCGCTGTTCACCACCGGGTTGGCGGCAGTACAGTTGGGCGAAGCTGCTTTCTGGGGGCACAACGCCATTCTGCGTATTCGCCCCTTCATGCAGCACTGCGGCCTGCGCCGGCTGCCCGGCTGGGGGTTGTTCAAGGGCTCGGTGCTCAGTCACGACTTCGTCGAAGCTGCCTATATGGGGCGTGCGGGGCAGGAAGTCTGGCTGGAACCGGAGCTGCAGGCCAGCTACGAAGAATCACCACCGACCCTGAGCGACGAGCTGACCCGCGACCGTCGCTGGGCCAAGGGTAACCTGCAGCATCTGTGGCTCATGCTGTTCAGCCGCCGCCTGCGTGTGGCGCACCGCCTGGCCTTTCTCAACGGCATCATGGGGTATCTTGCCTCACCGCTGTGGTTCGGCTTTCTGGTGCTGACCACCGTCGAAGTGGCGCGGCTGGTACTGTGGCCGATCAACTATTTCCCGCAGCCCAACCAGCTGTTCCCGCTCTGGCCCGAGTGGCACCCCACCCGGGCACTGGCACTGGTGGGCATCACTCTGACATTGCTGTTCGTCCCCAAACTGCTGGCGTTGGCCGATGTGCTGATCAGCGGGCAACGCCGGCGCTACGGCGGTGCCCGACGTCTTTGCCTGAGCGTGCTCATCGAGTCGCTGGCATCGGCCCTGCTGGCGCCGATTCGCATGCTCGCGCACAGCCGCTATGTGGTAGAGGCGCTATTCAACGTCAACCTGCGCTGGGCCGGGCAAAACCGCAGTGGCGAGACCAGTTGGCTGGCAGCCGTACTCGACCAGGGTGTCGGCAGCCTGCTGGCACTGAGCTGGTCGGCCTTTGCCTACTGGCTGCAACCCATGTTCTTCCTCTGGTCACTGCCAGTGGCGGTGCCTTTGGTACTGGCTGCACCGCTGTTTGTGCTATTCAGCCGCATTGGTATCGGCACCTGGCTGCGTGATCGCGGCCTGCTGTTGAGCCCGGACGAGCAGCGCGGCAATACGCTGCTGGACGCACTGGAACAACCATCCAGCCTGCCTGCTCTGTGCGAGCGCGATGCGTTTGTCGAGGCCGTCATCCATCCCGCCACCGCGCAGCTGCAGGCAGGCCTGGCCCGTGCACCGCGCGCCCGGCGTCAGCAGCAGGAGTTGCAACTGCTGCGACAGCGCTGTCTGGAGCAGGGACCGGAGCAGTTGGAACCGGCGCACAAGCAGCTGCTGGCGGCCGACGCGGAGTCGCTGCGCTGGCTGCACCAGCAGGTGTGGTTGAGCGCTCCGCACAGCCCCTGGGGCAAGCGCCTGGCCAACCGCATCGCAAACTGACGCAGGTGCGCTGGCCGCTCCCGCAGGCGGGTTCCCACCCCCGCCTGCGCAATACCCTGTTTTAGGTACTTGCCATCCTCGCATATGGCTATATGCTTCTAATCGGCCAGCCTCCAGCTGGCTGCCCATACGATCACCTTGCCCTGATCTGCCGCTTCTGCGGTGGAGCCAGCCGCGGCGTGGCCGTTAGCCATATGCGTTGTTCGGTCTGTCCGATCAGCTTTCGCGCCTACCAGACGGGCGCACCCAGGGAGAGAAAAATGATCAAGAAAGCCTTAGCGCTGTTTGCCGTCCTGTTTCTGTTCAGTGGCCCCGCCGCCGCCGGCTTCGACGGCTATGTCGAGGTGACCAACAACACCGGCTACGACATCTACTACCTGTACGTCAGCCACGCCAAGTCCAAGAGCTGGGAAGAAGACGTCCTGGATGACGATATTCTGCCCGACGGCCACACCGTGCGGGTCAACCTGAGTGGTGCCAAATCGTCTATCTTCGACATCCGCGCCAAGGATGAAGACGGCGACACCTATACCGTCTGGGAAATCGACGTCGCCCGTGACGACGTTGTTTTCACCCTGGATGACATGGACTGAGAGGCCACGAGGGGCGGCCAGCCGCCCCTCAGCTTTACCACTCCCGCATCCCATCAAGACGCAGCACCACGCCGCAGCACCCAAACCTGATAGATCCCCGCCAGCAGCACCGCCATTGAGGCAGGCGCCAGCAGCGAATAGAACTGCCAGCGAGCAAAGCCCAGCGCCCCCAGCGTGCCCCCCAGAATAAAGCCGCCAATCAGCAGCAGAAACAGCACCGCCTTGCGCCGGTCCAGCGGCACACCGCGCAGGCGCGCGCCCAGCATGACGCCCAGATCGGTGAAGATACCCGAGACGTGGGTGGTGCGAATAATCGCACCGCTGTAGGTGGTTACCATCGCGTTCTGCAGCCCGCAGGCGGCCGAGGCCAGATAGTGACCGCTCAGGCTGCTGGCCTGCAGCGCCAGCATGGCGAGCACCAGCAACGCCGCCTCAACCACTAGCGCTGCGCCATAACGCCGCCCCGGTTGCAGCGCACTACTGCCAATAAACAGTCCGCTGAAAGCCGCCCCCGCGACAAAGCTCAGCAACACCAGCAGCAGGTGCATCAACTCAGCCAGTGGCAGGCGGGTCAGCCCAGCCCCCAGCAACGTAGACGTGCCCGTCAGATGCGACACCGCCTGATGGCTGAACCCCAGCAATCCGACGGCATTGACCATGCCGGCCATCAGCGCGAGGGTAAAGGCGCCAACCTCAACCCATGGTGGCAGTCTGGAAATCACCTGCTCGCCCCCCGATAAAAGGCCCCATCATACGCCGCCGACATGCTCTCTGTCCGGCGGCCCCACGTTCGTCAGCCTTCCCGGCCTCAGGCGTGGATATCCGCCGCCAACTGCGAGTAGAATCGCTGTTTTTCGACATTTCGACAGGACACTCGCAGATGGGTCGCGCTTATCAGAACCGCAAGGAATCCATGGCCAAGACGGCCGACGCCAAAACCAAGCTTTACAGCAAGTACGCGCGGGAGATCTACGTCACCGCCAAGTCAGGCGGCGTGGACCCCGATGGTAACCTGGCCCTGCGCGGCCTGATTGACCGAGCCAAGAAAGATCAGGTCCCCGGCCACGTCATCGACAAGGCCATCGACAAGGCCAAGGGCGGCGGCGGTGAGGATTTTTCCAAAGCGCGTTATGAAGGCTTCGGCCCCGGCAACTGCATGGTCATCGTCGACTGCCTGACCGACAACCCGAACCGCACCTTTGCCGACGTACGCAACTGCTTCACCAAGACCAAGAGCAAGATCGGCACCGAGGGCAGCGTCAGCCACATGTTCGATCACTGCGCCATTCTGGCCTTCAAGGGTGAAGACGAGGAAGCCACGCTGGAAGCGCTGATGATGGCCGACGTCGACGTCACCGACATCGAGAACGAAGATGGCGTAATCACCGTATTCGCCCCGCACACTGAATACTTCAAGGCCAAGCAAGCGTTGATTGATACCTTTGGCGAGCTGGATTTTGAAGCCGACCTGATCCAGTTTGTGCCGCAAACCACCACCGAGATCAGCGGTGATGATGTGGTCATGTTCGAGAAGTTTACCGACATGCTGAACGATCTCGACGACGTGCAGAACATCTTCCACAACGCCGAGTTCTGATCTGCGCGGGCGCTCCTCAGGAGCGCCCTGCCTGCCCTGCTCCAGCCGCTTCGCCACCCGACCCCGTCATCGCATCAAGCTCCCGCCGCTGTTCACGCATGTGTTCCAGCTGCGCCTTGATCGCCGCCTTGCGTTCGCCATCAGCACCTTTGGCCTCTTCTTCCAGCGCACGCGCCTGCTCGGACAGCTGCGCCTTGCGCTCAGCCAGCTGCTGCGCCAGTTCGGCCTTGTCGAACAACACCGCTTCAGCTTCAGCGGCCTGCGCTCGGCGCTGGCGATGCCCGCCACCCGCCGGGACAAACACCTGTTCAGCAGCAACCGGGCGTTGATTCATGATGGTAGGCGACATGATCTCGATGCCTGCGCCGTGCAGGCCGTCGAGAATCGCCTTGTAGAGGGTAGAACGCGCCGTAATCAGGCCACGCGCCTCGGGCAGCACGCCGGATACCCGGTAGTTGATGGCAAAGTTGCCCAGCGCGAGCAACTGCACAAAGGCATCCTGCAGGCCGCTGGTCTGGGCGGCAGCCAGCAGCAGGGGCTCTACGTCGGCGTGATGGGTGTCATACCCAAGCGACAGCTCGGCCGAGACCAGCGCGCCGTCACTGCGCAACGTGGCAATCGGGTGGCTGGTCAGGTAGCTGTTGGGCAGCGCGATCAGCTCGCCACTTTCAGACTGGATCTCGGTATCAAACAGCCCCCGCTCCGCCACTCGCCCAAAGTGCTCGCCCACCGAAATGAAGTCGCCCAGCACAAAGGGCCGGGTCATACGCAACAGTACGCCCGCAGCCAGGTTGGCAAAGATATTGGAAGACGAGAAGGCAAAGACACCGGAGATCAACAACCCCAACAGCGCGATGATCTGATTGCGCGCGCCCTCGCTGACCGGCAAGGCCAGAATGACCGCAACCATGCCAATCAACGTCAGCGCCAACATGACCAGCTGGCGTGAAAACAGCCGCTCGTTGCCCAGGTCGCGGTTGCGCCGAATCAACAAAAAGTGCGCCAGCGCCAGCACCAGCGCTACCAGCCCAAGTGTCAGCAGCAGCGGTATGGACGCCAGGGCGACCGCCAGAATATCCGTCAGCAGGTTCATCCCGTCTCTCCCGTTCGTTTGTGTCCAGGGTAGTACTTGGCCGCTTCAGGCCGGCGCAACTGCTGAAACGCTGCCACCTCCCAGGGCCGAATGGCCAGAATCATGCTGACGCCAAAGCGCTGCTCCAGGGGCAGTACCAGGTCCTCCTGATGACTGTGGCGAAACGCCTGGGCCAGGCGCTGCAGCTTCTGATGCATCTGCTCCGTCGACTGCGGCGAGAGCATGCCACTAAGGAACATCCGCAGCTCACCCGGCAAATTGAAATGACACTGGAAAAAGTCGGCCTGCACCTGCTGCTCGAAAAAGCGCTGAATCGGCCCATGCTGCTGCCAGCGAAAATCGTGACTGATCAGCGGCTTGATGCGGTTGCCCGGCAACAACTCGATCAACCCCATCCGATCCAGCCGCGCCAGCCGTCCCACCGCTTCTGGCTCACTGAGCTGATAGGTTTCCAGTATCTGCGCCAGACTCCAGCGATTCAGCGCGCAGATCGCCACCAGCAGCAGGCGATCATCGCCGACCAGCTCCTGTTCCTGCTCGGTCGTCAAAGCGTCGATGCGCTGAGCCTGATCCAGCCGCCGCACCAGGTCGCTGATTTCCAGCCCCAGCAGAGAACAGATCTGATCCAGCCGCTGCAGCGAAAACTGCCGCTCGGAGAACAGCCGCTTGACGCTCGCCTCCGACAAGTCCAGCGCCTCGGCTACCTGCTGATAGGTAATTCCCTGCTCTTTCAGCGCGTTTTTGAGTGCCGAGACAATCGCTGCGGTCTGTGCCATATGACAATACCTTTACAGAGCATAAATGCCGTCAAGGCGGGGCAAGCCGCCATAAAGTATCGCCATGTAATACCTTAAGCCACCTCCCGCGCAACCTTTTCGGTAACGCTGGCACCGCCGAACAGGCCGGTGCACAGTCCGCTCCAGACGCAGCCACACCCTGTGCGACTGCCACTCACGCTGGAGGCAACACCATGGATAGCGAAATCAACAGCAACTCCTCAGGCTGGATTTTCTTCGTCAAGGCATCCTTCGCGATCGCCCTGCTGGCGACCGGCGCGGGGGTGATTTTTTCGCCCACCGACCTGCTGGTCAAAGGTTACATGTCGGTCTGTGCGCTGTTTCTGGTCAGCACCACCATCACCCTGTCAAAAACCATGCGGGACGAACACGAAGGCAAGCGCATCCACAACCGCCTGTCCGAAGCCCGCGCCCAGCAACTGCTGAAAGAATATACGGAGTAACCGCCATGACACTCTGGAGAAAGGTAGGCACCCTGTTCCGCGCCAGCGCGCACGAGCCGCTTGAGCAACTGGTCGACGCCAACGCCCTGCGCATCATGGAGCAGGAACTGCGCGACACCGAGAACGCCATGCTGCTGGCCAAGCGCGAGCTGGCCGGCCTGATGGCGACCATCAAGCAGCTGCAGCGCAGCAACCTGCAACTCAGCGAAGAATTGGCCCAGCGTGAAGAGCAGGCCCGTCAGGCGCTGGAGCGGGATGAGTCCGGACTGGCCTACGAACTGGCCGAATGGATCGCCGCACAGGAGAACCAGTTGCAGCAGCAACGCCAGCACGCCGAGCAGCTGCAACGCCAGGAGGCGACGCTGCGTGAACAGCTGCGCCGCGCCGCGCAGTTGCATCAACAATATCGCCGCGAGCTGCAACTGGCCCGCGCCAACCGCAGCACCGAACGCCTGCTGGGCAATCTGGGTCACCAGACCCGCGGCCTGCAGGCGCACATGGGCGACCTGGCCAGCTCGCTGGAGCGCATTCGCCAGCGCCAGGACAACGCCAGCGACGTTGGCGCGGCCCTACAGCAGTTGCAGGATGAAGACGACGGCAGCGCCTTGGATCAGCGCCTGCAACGCGCCGGTATCGCCACCGGCAAGACCGACGCCAACAGCGTGCTGGCGCGCCTGCGTGGCAACAGCGGCGCTGAGGCATAAGGCAGCGTACCCAGGGCGGCCACGGCCGCCCTTTCTATAATTTTTTTATTCCATAACCAACAATAAAGAATATTTAACCTATTCTTCAGCAGATGCCACAGTGGGTTCTCAGCCACCCGGAGCCATCCCATGAAGCCTCTTGCCCTGTTTGCCACCCCCTGGCTGCTCGCCTGCAGCAGCCTGTTGAGCGCCGCCCCGGCCGTCGACCACCTGCGCCTGTCGGTGATCCCTACCGCCAGCTCCAGCGGCGCCGCCGAAGCCATGGTGGTCAGCGGCGGCCGCTGGGGTACCCAACGTCATCTGCTGCACGCCGCCATACTGATAGAGCACCCGCAAGGGCGCTTTCTGTTCGACACCGGCCTGGGTCATGAGACCGCCGACGCCTTCGCCCGCAACAATTGGCTCAACCGCACACTGCTCGCCTACGAAAACCTGAACCCGGCGCGTGATCAGCTGGAGGCGGCAGGCTACCAGGCCAGCGATATCGACTTTATTCTGCCCAGCCACCTGCACTGGGATCACCTGGGCGGTCTGCCGGACTTTCCGGACTTGCCCGTGCTGATCCTGCCCGGCGCGCTGGAGGAGGCAAAGACCCATGGCGAGCCACCCGCTTTTCTCGCAGAGCAGTTCGAAGGCGAGCGCGAGTGGCGGCAAATTGCACTCGACAACGTACCCTATCTGGGCTTTGACCGCAGTCTCGACCTGTTCGGCGATGGTCAGTTGGTGCTGGTTGATCTGAGCGGCCATACCGCAGGTCAGGTCGGTCTGTTCGTCAACCTGCCCTCCGGCAAGCGCCTGTTCCTGATTGGCGATACCAGCTGGACCGAGCGCGGCGTAGAGCAGAACAAGCCGCGCCCGGTGTTCGTGCAGTGGATATCCCATGTCGATAGCGATCGCGAGCGCAACAGCGAACAGCTCAAACGCATTCACGAGCTGCACCAGCAGGACCCGGAACTGCTGATCGTGCCCGCGCATGACGAGGTGGTGGCCGCAGGTCTGGCGCATTTCCCCGACTTTGAGGAGTAACCATGGACCTGCGCAGCCTGCGCTATTTCTGCGCCGCCGCTGAAGCCGGCAGCCTCACCGCTGCCGCCGAACGCTGCCACGTCGCCCAGCCGTCCATCTCCAACGCCGTTGCCCAACTGGAGCAGGAGTTTGCCCTGCGCCTGTTCAGTCGCAGCAAAAAAGGCGTCACCCTGACGCCCGAAGGCGACGCCTTCTATCAAGAGGCCACGCGCCTGCTCGGCAGCGCGGGGGAGATGGAACAACGCTTCAAGCGCGTGGAGCGGCCCCGGCTGTCGGTCGCTATCGACTCCAGCCTGGCCAGTCGCGACAGCGGTTACCTGCTGCAGCTGACCGCAGGCAGGCTACAGAACTATCGCCTGCAGGTACGCACCCAGCCCACACAACCGGCAGACCTGTGGCTGCTGAGTGAACGGCAGGTACCGGACGGCTATCACTTTATCGCGCTGCTGGAGCAGGAGTACCGTCTGCTGCTGCCGCGCGGCTGGTCCCTCAATCAGCCACTCGAGCTGGAGCAGGCTACCCGGTACCCTTGGATCGACCGGCTCGACTGCGAACTGCGCAGTGCCTTCCTTGAGCGCCTGCCCGACCTGGCCGACCACGCCAGCCTGCAGGTGGATACCGAAGACCTGGCCCTCAGCCTGGTGCAGCACCGCCAGGGAGCAACCGTGATGGCCGTCAGCGACGACCTCGACCTGCTGAGCCCGGCGGTTGATAGCCACTCCCTGCGCGGGCTGGTGCCGGAGCCGCTGCGTCATCGTCAGCTGGGCCTCGCCTGCCGGGCCGAACTCAAGGACAGCGTCATGGCGGCATTTGGCTGAGCACGGGCTCTTCCCGCGCTGCGGCAGCTGTCCTACACTCGGCTGATGACGCTCAAACCCGACGCTGATCCGCTGTATCAGGCCGCCCGCCAACGCGTGCGACGGGCGCTGCTGCCTGTCGTCACCGGTACCCCGCCGGATGCCGACACCATTCACCAGCTGCGCGTGTGCTGCAAGCGTCTGCGTGCCCTGCTGCAGGTCTATCGGCCGTACAGTGGCCGCCAACGTCTGCGCCTGCTGGATCAGCAGGTTCGTCTGATCGCCAAGTCACTGGCCGGACGCCGCGACCTGCATGTGCAACAGCAACTGATCAGCCAACTGGCCGGAGAGCTGGAACGCCCGCTTAGCCCGGCGCTGAATAGTCAGTTGCTGCTCTCCTCTAGCAGTCACAGCGTCAACGCCACCGACAACGAGCGCATCATCGCCGCCTTTGCAGCGGTCCTGAGCGACTGGCCGCACTGCGATAGCGGCACGCGCGACAACTGGGCGGCAGGGTTGGCGCGCACCCGCAAGCAGGCACGCTCGCTAGCGCGCCGCGCGTGCAATAGCGATCAGGACGCGCTCTTTCACCGCTGCCGCAAGTGGACCAAGTATTACCTCTACCAGCTGGAGCAGTTGCATGACAGCCGGTTGCCGGCGAGCAGCGAGATGCAGGCACTGGCTCGGCTGGGCGAACAGCTCGGCCAATTGCAAGACCTCTGCAACCTGGAGGCGCAACTGCGAACACTGGCGCCAGACCAGGAGACCGAGGCACTTGCCGAACGACTGGAGAAGCGCAAACGCCGCTGCAAACGGCGTATCATTCGCCTGTTCATCAAAGTCTACGGCAGGCGTCACCTGGACGTCTGACCGCGCTACAAGGAGGTGGAATGGACTGGCGAGGCAGGCGACGCAGCAGCAATATCGAGGATCGTCGAGGGAACAATGTCGCCAGTGCCGGCGCCGGTGGCGCCCTGTTGCTGCGCCTGATCCCCATGCTGCTGGGTACGCGCACCGGGCGCTGGATCCTGGGTATCGGCGTGCTCGTAGTGCTGGGCGGCAAGATGCTCGGGATAGATCTGTTGCCCTTGCTGCTGGGCGGCGGACAAACCGTGAGCCAGCAAAGTCAGCGCCCACTGTCACCCGCCGAGCAGGAGCTGAGCGAGTTTGTCAGTGTGGTGCTGGCCGACACCGAAACCACCTGGCAGCAACTATTCCAGAGCATCGGCCGGCAGTATCAGGAACCCACGCTGGTGCTGTTCTCCAACCGCGTACAATCTGCCTGCGGCACCGCCAGCTCGGCCGTCGGCCCGTTCTATTGCCCGGGCGACCGGCAGGTCTATCTGGACCTGTCCTTTTTCAACGACATGAAACAGCAGCTCGGCGCCCCCGGCGACTTCGCCCAGGCCTACGTCATCGCCCATGAGGTCGGCCACCACGTACAGACCCTGCTGGGCATCAGCCAGAAGGTACGTCAGGCCGGCGCCGGCCGCAGCCAGGCCGAGGTGAATGCACTGTCGGTACGCCAGGAGCTGCAGGCAGACTGCTTTGCCGGCCTCTGGGGCCATGCCGCCAATACCCAGCGGCAGATGCTCGACCCGGACGATCTGGACGAAGCCCTTACCGCCGCCAGCGCCATCGGTGATGACCGCCTGCAACGCCGGGCCGGGCAGGACGTCGTGCCGGACAGCTTTACGCACGGCACCTCGGCGCAGCGGGTGAAGTGGTTCAAGCGCGGCTTTGAGTCCGGCGATATCAGCGCCTGCGATACCTTCTCCGGGCCAATCTGAGCCCGGTTACCACGGCACCGGGTCACGCCCAGCCGGCACGCCGAAGCCCGAGCGGTGCAAACGACAGCGCCGCCCGCGCGTAGCCGGACAGGCAGCAATCGATCGAAATCACACAAAGACACAAGACCCGGCAGCATGACAACGGTACAATCGGCACCCCGCAGGAGAGAGGGCTCTGCCCCGCCGAAGGCGCAAACTCCCATAAACGCTCAGGCACAAGCACTGTGGACACGATTAACGCCGTCTGGAGAGAGGCTGCACCGCAGCCCACCGAAGGGGCAAGCAGGGTATGGCCCTGTAAACTCTCAGGTAGCAAGGACAGGGGGAGAGGCTACGCAAACGCAGGAGAACTGTGTGCTGACCTCTGTCTATATCATCGCCATCACCGCCGAAGCCATGTCCGGGGCACTTGCCGCGGGCAGACGCAACATGGACTTTTTCGGTGTCGCCGTTATCGCCTTTTTAACCGCCCTGGGTGGCGGTACCGTGCGGGACATTCTGCTCGGTAACTTCCCGATCACCTGGACCCAGCATCCCCTCTACATCTACATCACCATCACCGGTGGTCTGGCAACCATCGTGCTGGCGCGCTTCATGCGTCACCTCCACCAGCTTTTTCTGGTGCTCGACGCCATCGGCCTTGTCGCCTTCACCGTCATTGGCTGCAATGTCGCGCTGAGACTGGGCTACGACACAGTAGTGGTGGTTATGGCCGGCATCATCACCGGTATCTTCGGCGGCATTATCCGCGACATCATGTGCAATCGAATGCCCCAGGTGTTGCGCCATGAACTCTACGCCAGCGTCTCGCTGGTCGTCGCTCTGCTCTATCTCGCCCTGCGACATCAGGGTGTCAGCGAAAGCGTCAACTTGCTGGCTGCCTTCAGCGTCGGCCTGTTGCTGAGAATGGCAGCGATTCGCTGGAAACTGTCGCTGCCGGTGTTCAGCTACGCCAAATCCCAGTGGGACTGATGAGCGGAATCGCCAGCAAGAGCCTCACTGGCCGCGATGCCTGGCTCGGGCCGACCTGATCGTCGTCAGGGCCGTGCTGGTCGCGCACCGAACCAGCGCGACCAGCGGGCGTTAACCCAGAGTGACAGGCCAAGCACCGCGGAGCCGGCAGCCAGTCGCAGCAGGTCGGCATCATGATTCCAGATCAGCAGATTGACCAGCAGCCCCGCCGGCACCAGCGCGTTGTTCATGATGCCCAGGGTACCGGCGTCCACCTGCGCCGCCCCACGATTCCAGAACAAAAAGCCCAGCCCGGAAGCGACCAGTCCCAGCCAGGCCAGCACCGACCACTGCAGCGTGGTGTGCGGCAGGCGCTCCGGGTTGCCCAGTAGCAGCCAGGCCGGCAGCATGACCATCAGCGCACCAATAAAGAACAGGCCAAAGCCACGCCACTGCTGGGTTGGGGTCAGCTCATAACGGCGCACCAGATGGGCATAACCCACCTGCCCGGCGGCGAAGGTAAAGTTGGCCAGCTGCAGAATCAGAAAGCCGCGAATAAAGCTGTCGCTCAGACCGTCGTACCGGATGATGCCCGCGCCCACCACTGCGATAGCGGCAGCCACCAGCGGGCCGCTGCTGAAGCGGCGGTTCAGCAGGTCGTCAATGAGCGCGACATGCAGAGGCGTGAAGATGGTGAACAGCAGCACCTCGGGCACCGAGATGTACTCGAACGACTGGTACAGGCAGATGTAGGTGACACCAAACTGCAGCGCGCCGACCACCAGCAACCCCGGCACCACCGGACGTGGTAACAAGCGGATGCGCAACAGTGGCAGAAACAGCAGACCCGCCAGCAGGGCACGGGTCAGCACGGCAAAGTAGCTGTCCACCTGCCCGGCCAGATACTCGCCGATCAGACTAAATGACACCGCCCACAACAGGGTTACCGCAACCAGATAAGGCATCTCGACTCCAGGCACGTCAGATGGCCGGGGAGTATACCCGCTTCAGCCTGCCGTGCCCTCCGTCTGATGCCGGCTGCGCCGGCTCAGCACCCCATGCAGCATCACCGGCAGCAGCGTCAGGGTCACCAGGGTCGCGCCCAGAATACCCGCCATCACGATCACCCCGACACCGCGATACAGCTCGGTACCGGCCCCGGGCAAAAACACCAGCGGAGCAATCCCGCATAGCGTGGTCAGGGTGGAAATGGCGATCGGCCGCAGGCGCGCCTCCACCGCCTCCCGAACCGCTTCTATCGGCGTCATGCCCTGATGATCCAGATTATCGATGGCGCGATCCACGATCAGGATCGGGTTATTCACCACCGTGCCCATCAGAATCAGAAAGCCCAGCATGGTGATCATGTCCAGCGGCTGACTGAAGCCACCCAGCCCTTCTGCTGCCAGCGCGGAACCGGCCAGATTCAGCAGCGCCAGACCGGCCAACCCCCCGGCCATACCCAGCGGGATGCTGATCATGATCAGCAGCGGATAACCCCAATGGCGGAAGATTGCCACCAGCAGCAGGAAAACAATCAACAGCGCCGCCAGGTAGTTGCTGCTGAGCGACTCGCGGGTGGCATCCAGCTGATCGGCCGCGCCCGAGATCGACAGACTGACGCCCAGCGGCACCTGCCCTTCGGCACGCAGATACTCCACCAGTTCGGTACGCACCTGCTCGACACCGGCCTCCAGCGGCACCGAGCGCGGCGGAATGATGTTCAGCGTCAGCGTACGACGGCCGTCCACCCGGCGTACCATGCTGGTATCCACTGCTTCCTCGATGCGCGCCAGCGACGACAACGGCAGCACCTGACCACTGGGTGTGTACAGAGTCAGGCCGCGCAGGGTCTGCAGGTCCGGTTGCAGGGCCATGGCGTTATAAAAGTAGATATCGACCTTGTCGTCGTCCTGGAAAAACTCACCCACGTAGCTACCGTCGGTCAGGGCCGATACGGCAAAACCGATGCGGTCGGCGTCCAGGCCCAGCTCGGCGGCACGCTCCCAGTCCGGGTACACCTGCAATAGCGGCTGCGCCAGGCTGAGGCTGGAGGGCTGGGTCTGGATTGAGGGATTGTCGAAAATCTCGCCGGCCCGGTCGTATGCCAGGCGTGCGACATCAAACAGGCTGGCCAGATCGGGGCCTGAGATGTCCAGGTTGATGCTGCGCGTGCCGCCATCGTTGCTGCTGATGATCGAGCCACGGGTAGCGAACGCCCGCATCCCCGGATAGGTTCGAAAATGCTCGACCAGCGCGGCCATCAGCGCCTCGATATCGGCGGGGTCCCGCGGGACGACAACGGTCCACAACCCTTCGGTGGACACGTTCATCATCAGCGTTGCAATTGGCGGCACCGCGCCGTCAGCCTCCTCTGGCGCGGTGCCAGCCGGCGTGTACGGAAGAAAGTGCGCCTGCACCTGCTCGGCAATCTTCTGCATGCTGGCCAGGTTGTAGCCGGGCGGCGCATTCATCATGGCAAAGGTCTTGGCCTCCTCGCCCTCGGGCAGGTACTCCGCCGGCGGTGTGAGGGTCAGCACGATCAACAGGCTACCGCCTATCACCGTAGCAGCGCACAGCGCACGGCGCCGGGCGCTCGCCAGCAACCAACCGACCAGATCGGCGCAGCGCCCGGCCAAGCGGCCATTGCCGCTGGCCTGCGCCAGCTCATCGCCACGCAGCCGGGCACAGGCTGCTGGCACCGCTGTTATCGCCACCAGCATGGAAACCAGAATGGCCGAGGTGATGGCGATGGCGATGTCGGAATACAGCTGACCGGCCTCTTCCTGAATAAACATCACCGGCAAGAACACCATCACGGTGGTCAGCGTCGAGGCCAGAATGGCTGGCCAGACCTTGCTCACCCCGGCAACGGCTGCACGCAGCCGGTCCATGCCCCGTCGCCGCTCCAGCTCGATGCTCTCGAGCACCACGATGCTGTTGTCCAGGGTCATGCCGATGGCAAAGGCCACGCCGGCCAGCGAGATCACGTTGATGGTGCGGCCGGTCAGCATCAGGCCAAGAAAGGCGGCAATGGTACAAACCGGGATACCCAATACGCCGATCAGGGTGACCCGCCAGGAGCGCAGGAACAGATACATGATCAGCGAGGCGAGCAGAGCACCAAGAATCAGGTTCTTCCAGACGTTGAATACCGAATCGCGGACGTATACCACATCATCGGAGTTCAACTTGATCTGCATGCCCTGCGGGTTAAGCAGCTCCTGATTGAGCAGCGCCATTTCCGCCAGCATGGCATCCTTGATCGCGATCACGTTGGAGCCGCTTTCCCGGCGCACGGCCAGGCTGATGACCGGCGCACCGTTGACATAGCTGCGCTGGCTGATACGGGCATGATCCAGGGTGACGTCGGCCAGGTCCTGCAGGCGAATCAGGCTATCGCCCCGCCGCTCGACCACCAGCTGACGCACCTCGTCCAGGCTCTCAAAGCGGCCCACGGTGCGCAGCAGGAAGCGCCGCTTGCCGCTATCAATCTCACCGCCCGACACATCGCTGTTACGCGCCCGCAGCGCGTCGCGCACGGTGGCCGGAGTCAGGCCGTTCAGCGCCAGGCGTTCCGGGTACAGGCGCACCTGCACCTGCCGCGCAGCACCGCCGCGCACATCCACCTGAGCGACGCCATTGACCGCTGACAGACGCGGTCGCACGGTGTCTTCGATGTAGTCGCGCAACATGTCCATATCCAGGTTGCGCGGATTGCCATCCAAGGGTGACACCGCCAGATGCATGAAGGCATTGGCCGAAAACGAGGTCGCGTTGACCGACGGCTGATCCACGTTCTCCGGATAACCCGAGACCTGGGTCAGTGCGTTGTTGACGCGAATCAGCGTTTCGTTGAGGTCGACCCCAAAGGGAAAGTCCAGCTCGATCTCGGCCCAACCGGTACCGGCCACCGAAGTAATGCGCTCCAGGTTGGGCAGGTTACGCAGAAACTCTTCCTGCTCGACCAGAATCTCTTTCTCGATATCCTGCGGCGTAGCGCCGGGCCACTGGGTTTCCACGGTGATGGTGCGGGTTTCCAGATCGGGAATCATCTGCACCGGAATACGCAGCGCAGCCATGGTGCCCAGCACACACAGAATCAGCAGCGCCACGGTGACCAGAATGCCGTGGCGGGTGATGGCGTGGAACATGTCAGTCGTCCTCGCGGTTCAGCACGTTGAGCAACTGGCCTTCGCGCAGGCTCTCGTTACCCTCTACCACGACCTGCTCCCCCGCTTGCAGCCCCTCACGCAACTCAATCAAGCCATCAAAGGCCAGCCCAGGCTCCACCTGCTGCTCTCGAGCGCGCCACTGGCCTTCCTCGTTCACCACCCGCCACACGGCAACGCGCCCATCAGCGTGACGCAACAGCGCGTCGCGCGAAACCACCACGCCTTGGCGCTGCTGATCCAGCAACAGGTCGCCCCGTACCGACATGCCCGGAATCAGGCCGGGGATATCTTCCGGCAGTTCGATACGCAACAGAAAGGTCCGCGCCTGCTGACTGCTGAGCGGGATGCGTGCGGTCACCGGCAGCGTAAAGCGCTCCCCCGGATGCCCCTCGAACTGCAGCTCGACCTGGCTGCCCGGCTCTGCCCGGGCGTAATAGCGCTGCGGCACCTGCAAGTCTGCGCGCAGTTGCTGCAGCGTGATCAATTCCAGCACCCCGGTGCCCGGCTGCACCCACTCGCCCAGCTCGGTCAGCCGACGGCTAATCACGCCGCTGAAGGGCGCTACCAAGCGATGCCGACGTACTTCTGCTTCGCGGCGCTGCAGACTGGCACGGGCGCCGGCCAACGCGGCGTCTGCCTGCGCCACCTCAGCCTCCAGACTGCGCACCTCGCTGGCAGCAATGCTGCGGCGCTCGATCAAGGTACGCGCCTCGCCCAGGCGGCGTCGCGTGTCATCCAGCGTACTGCTCAGGCGCGCGACCTCGGCGCGCTCGCCATCCAGGTCACGCTGCGCCAATTCGTCATCCAGGGTCAGCAGCAGCGCGCCCTGCTCGACCTGCTGCCCTTCCTCGACCGGCAGGCTGGCAACCCGCCCCTGCACCTCTGCTGACAAGGTCGCCACCCGAGCCGTGGTCACACTGCCACTGACCGGCACCGCCTCTGTCAACGGCTGCAGACTGGAGGACGTCACCCGCACCGGCACCGCCGTTTCCGCCGATGCAAGGGGGGCCAGGGACAATAGCGACACGATAAGGACAGCACGCAACATGGAAGGAGCCTCCTGCAACTTCAAAGTCGGTCAGCATGCCAGAAAACGACGGCGTTCAGGCAGAACAACGAAATGAGAATGTTTCACGATATAGCAGGCCGGAATAAAGGAATCGCAAAATAATATTGTGCACAATTTAAATTGTGCTAACCTTCAGCAACTGGATTGCACACAATCTATGTTACTTCCCCATGACAGGAGACATCGCATGTCTATTGAACAGGTTGTATACCGCGCCTCAGCTGAAGCCACCGGCGGCCGTGACGGTCGCGCCATTTCCTCCGATGGTGTGCTGGATATCGAACTGACAACCCCCAAGGAGCTGGGCGGTGCCAGCGGCCAGGGCACCAACCCGGAACAGCTGTTTGCTGCGGGTTATTCCGCCTGCTTTATCGGCGCGATGAAGTTTGTCGCTGGTCGCGACAAGCTGCCCATGCCGGCTGACGCGTCCGTTGAGGGCGTGGTCGGTATCGGTCAGATTCCGCAGGGGTTCGGCATTGAAGTCGAACTGCGCGTCAGCCTGCCCGGCATGGACGACGAGCAAGCCGAGCAACTGATCGAACGCGCTCACCAGGTCTGCCCCTACTCCAACGCCACCCGCGGCAACATTGATGTCACCCTGACCCGGGTCGAGTAATACGCACAAACAACAACGGCGCCCCAGGGCGCCGTTGTTGCGTCAGCAGCTCAGCTTATTACAGCGGCTTGCCGCGGTTGCCATGGGCGGCAACGAAGGCTTGAACATCAGCCAGACTGTTCGGCAACACGGTCATGCGCTCTTCGCGCTCGAACAGATCGCTCAGGTGCGCCGGCAGATGCAATGCTTCGCCGACACCAGCCTGACGCACCGCATCCGGGAACTTGACCGGGTGAGCGGTACCCAGGGTGATCATCGGCACCGACAGCGAACGACGGCATTCCCGCGCGGCGCGCACGCCAATCGCGGTATGCGGGTCCAGCACTTCGCCACACTGCTCGAACACCGCGGCGATGGTCGCGCAGGTGCCTTCGTCGTCAACCGCCAGCGAATCAAACAGCTTGCGCGCTTCAGTCCAGCGATCGTCCTCGACCGACAGCTTGCCGCTGATCTTGAACGCGTCCAGCAGCTCGGCTACCAGCGCACCATTACGACCGTGCAGATCAAACAGCAGACGCTCGAAGTTGGACGACACCATAATGTCCATCGACGGCGACAGCGACGGATGCAGGGTGTCCTTGTCGTAATGGTTGCCGCTCATGAAGCGGTGCAGGATGTCATTGCGGTTGGTAGCAACGATCAGCTGACTGATCGGCAGGCCCATGTTGCGCGCCAGGTAACCGGCGAAGATGTCACCAAAGTTGCCGGTCGGGACCGAGAACGCCATCGAGCGCGCCGGACCACCCAGCTGCAGGGCAGCATGAAAGTAGTAGACGATCTGCGCCATGATGCGCGCCCAGTTGATCGAATTGACGGCGACCAGACGGGTGCCCTTGAGGAAGCCCTGGTCGGCGAAGCTGGCCTTGACCATCTCCTGACAGTCGTCGAAGTTGCCTTCGATAGCGATGTTGTGGATGTTGTCGCCGAGAATGCTGGTCATCTGGCGACGCTGCACCTCGGACACCCGGTTGTGCGGGTGCATGATGAAGATGTCGACGTTTTCGCAGGCCTTGCAGCCCTCGATCGCTGCCGATCCGGTGTCACCGGAGGTGGCGCCCATGATCACCACGCGCTCGCCACGCTTGACCAGGAAGTAGTCGAGCAGACGGCCCAGCAGCTGCAGGGCAAAGTCCTTGAACGCCAGGGTCGGACCGTGGAACAGCTCCATCACCCACTCATTGCTGTCCAGCTGACGCAGCGGTGCAACCGCCTTGTGCTCAAAGACGCCGTAGGTGTCCTGCAGAATCTGTTTGAAATCGGCATCCGGAATGCTGCCGCTAACGAACGGACGCATGACGTTGAACGCCAGCTGGTGGTACGGCAGACCGGCCCAGGAGGCAATCTGCTCCTGGGTGAAGCGCGGCAGGTTCTCGGGTACGTACAGACCGCCATCAGAAGCCAGACCAGCCAGCAGAACGTCTTCAAAATTCAGGGCCGGCGCCTGGCCACGGGTACTGATATAACGCATATCGGCAAACCTTCGGTTTGAGCTGCAAGCCGCAAGCCCCAAGCCGCAAGCTCCACTGGGGTTGCTTGCCGCTTGTCGCTTGTCGCTTGCCGCTGGATTAGTCCAGTTGTTCCACGCGGATCCGCATCAGCGGGCCGGCGATGTCGTCCAGTGCTTCCAGAGCCGCAATGGCGTCGTTCATGTCCTGTTCTCGCACGCGGTGGGTCAGCAGAATCATCGGCACCAGACCGTCCTGCTCTTCCACATCCTTCTGCATGATCGATTCGATATTGATCCCGCGCTCGGACAAGATGCTCGCAACCTTGGCCAACACGCCCGGGCGATCCTGTGCGTGCAGACGCAGATAGTAGGCGGTGTTCACCTCGTCGACCGGCAGCACCGGCAGGTCGGACAGCGCATCGGCCTGGAAGGCCAGGTGCGGTACGCGGTTGGTCGGGTCGGTGGTCAGGGTGCGCACCACATCGATAACATCAGCCACCACCGCCGAGGCAGTCGGCTCGGAGCCGGCACCAGCGCCGTAATACAGGGTCGGACCAACAGCGTCGCCCTGCACCATCACCGCGTTCATCACGCCGTTAACGTTGGCAATCAGGCGGTCAGAGGGGATCAGCGTCGGGTGCACGCGCAGCTCTACGCCATTCTCGGTGCGGCGCGCCACGCCCAGATGCTTGATGCGGTAACCGAGCGTTTCAGCGTAGTTCACGTCGGCGGTGGTCAGCTTGGTAATGCCTTCGGTGTAGGCCTTGTCGAACTGCAGCGGGATACCAAAGGCAATGGAGGCCAGAATGGTCAGCTTGTGCGCCGCGTCGATACCTTCAACGTCAAAGGTCGGATCCGCTTCGGCGTAACCCAGCGCCTGGGCTTCAGCCAGCACATCCTCAAAGGTACGGCCCTTGTCGCGCATCTCGGTCAGAATGAAGTTGCCGGTGCCATTGATGATGCCGGCAACCCAGTCAATGCGGTTGGCGGCCAGACCTTCACGCAGCGCCTTGATGATCGGGATACCACCGGCGACCGAGGCCTCGAACGCGACCATCACGCCCTTGGCGCTGGCAGCGGAGAAAATCTCGTTACCGTGCACCGCGATCAGCGCCTTGTTGGCGGTGACCACGTGCTTGCCGTTCTCGATCGCCTTGAGGACCACATCCTTGGCCAGCGTGTAGCCACCGATCAGCTCGACGATGATGTCGATTTCCGGGTTGTTGACCAGTTCGAATACATCGTCGGTCACCGGGGTCATGCCCAGGTTGCAGGCCGGGTTGGGATGCCGGGTTGCAATCTGGGCTACCTCAATGCCACGCCCAGCACGCCGGGCAATCTCCGTCGCGTTGCGCTGCAGAACATTGAAGGTGCCACCACCGACGGTGCCCAAACCACAAATACCTACTTTGACCGGTTTCAAACTTTGGTCCCTACCTGGTTGTTAATCGATTACATGAAAACGATGGCGAGCGCGTCGCCACCGGGTTTACTGCTGATTGTCCAGCGCCATGGCCGCCAGCTGGGCCGCGGGCTGATAACCCGGGATCATCACGCCGTTGGCCAGAAAAATAGCCGGCGTACCTTGCACGCCAACCTGCTGGCCCAGCGCGAACTGACGGGCGACCGGATTGGAGCAACTGGCCTCTGCCACGTCGTCACCCTGCTTGGCCGCAGTGAGCGCGGCCTTCGGGTCTTCTGCGCACCAGACCGACTGCATCACACTGGCAGCGCGCGACTGCATACCACCACGCGGGAAGGCCGCATAACGCACCTCGATGCCCAGCTCGTTCAGCTCATCAATCTCGGCGTGCAGTTTGCGGCAATAGCCACAATCCACATCGGTGAAGACAGTGATGTGCGTCTTCGGCTGCTCGGGCGCAAACACGATCAGCTCCTGCTGCGGCAGCTCGTTGATCACGGCGCCAATGTTGCGTGCTTCAGCGATGGAGGTCAGGTTGCGCGGCTGGCCGCCATTCACCTCGATCAGTGCGCCCTGGACAAAGTACTTGCCGTCAGCGGTGGCATACAGAACCCGACCGCTCTCCAGCTCGACCATGTGCAGCCCCGCTATCGGCGAGTCGCTGACCGCCTTGACCGGCACATCGAAATTCAGTTGCGTGAGGGCATCCCGAATCGCCTGATCAGGGGTTGCCAAGACCGGTGTCGCTGCCAGCGCCAGCATGGCGGCAAGGCCGAGTTTCAGTCGCATAGTCCGCTCCTTTTGAAGACCGCCAAGCTTACCACGAATAAAGCAAGCACTGATCAATAGCGTCACCCACGGGGATGGTGCTGGGCGTGCAGGTCGTGCAGCCGCTGTCGAGCAATGTGGGTATAGATCTGCGTAGTCGACAGATCACTGTGCCCCAACAGCATCTGCACTACCCGCAGATCGGCGCCGTGGTTGAGCAAATGCGTCGCGAAGGCATGACGCAGGGTGTGCGGCGACAGAGGGCTGCGAATCCCCGCCGTCAAGGCATGCTGCTTGATGCGGTGCCAAAAGGTCTGACGCGTCATCATCTGACCCAGGCGGCTGGGAAACAGCACATCGGCGGGCTTGCCGGCCAGCAACTGAATGCGGGCCGAATGCAGGTACTGCTCCAGCCAGGTCATCGCCTCTTCGCCCAGCGGCACCAGGCGCTCCTTGCTGCCCTTACCGGTCACACGCACCACGCCCTGGCGCAGGTTGAGCTGATCCAGCCGCAAGCCGACCAGCTCGCTGACTCGCAGCCCGGTGGCATAGAGCACTTCCAGCATGCAACGGTCGCGCAAGCCCAGGCTGTCCTCGGTATCCGGCGCAGTCAGCAGGCGCTCGACGTCCGCCTCGCTGAGAGACTTGGGCAAGGGTCGTCCGAGCTTGGGCATGGCGACGTCGCGCGTCGGGTCTTCACTGATCAACTGTTGACGTAGCAGGTAGCGGTAGAAACTGCGCACACAGGACAGCATACGGGCACTGGAACGGGCCTGATAGCCAGCGGCCAGACGCCAGCCCATATAGGCCATCAAGTCTGCCCGCGAGGCGCGTTGCAAGGCTCCGCCACGCCCCTCCAGCCAGCCGGCAAGGCTGCGCAGGTCGGTACGGTATGCGCTGCGAGTATGCTTTGACAGCCCCTTCTCCAGCCACAGGCTGTCGAGAAACTGATCAATCAGCTGCTGTTGCGCTGCGCTGGGCGCCGCCGGTGCAACATCAGACATGGGGGTAGCTCATCTGGCCGGAACATCCGCCCATTAAAAACAGTCGGGCACAAAAAAGCAGCCCTGAGGCTGCTTTTTTGCTGGTCAGCGGTCCGATCAGGACAGCTTTTCCTTGATGCGGGCTGCCTTGCCGGACAGCGCACGCAGGTAGTACAGCTTGGCTTTGCGAACGTCACCGCGGCGCTTGACAGAGATGCTGTCGATCAGCGGAGAGTAGGTCTGGAAAGTACGCTCAACGCCAACACCGCTGGAGATTTTACGAACGGTGAAAGCCGAGTTCAGACCACGGTTACGCTTACCGATAACCACGCCTTCGAAGGCCTGCAGACGGGAGCGATCGCCTTCCTTAACCTTGACCTGGACGATTACGGTATCACCCGGTGCGAACGCGGGGATTTCCTTGGACATCTGTTCAGCTTCAAGCTGGGCAATAATATTGGACATCTTGCTTCTCCTGCACAGGCCGTCGGACCTGTATCAATGGTTATCGGTTGCCTGCTCGCGGATAAATTCCGCCAGCAGCTGTTGCTGTTCTTTGCTCAATTCCAGGTCTTCGAGCAACTCTGGCCGACGTTGCCAGGTTCGACCCAAAGACTGCTTGAGACGCCAGCGCCGGATACGTTCATGGTTACCACTGAGCAGCACCTCCGGAACGCGCTGCCCATCAAATTCTTCCGGTCGGGTGTAATGTGGGCAATCGAGCCATCCCGCCGAAAAGGAATCTTCTACCGCAGAATCCGCATGCCCCAGTACACCGGGAATCAAACGGGTTACTGCGTCCAGGAGCACCATGGCTCCCAGCTCGCCACCGGACAATACATAGTCCCCGATGGAGATTTCCTCATCTACGCAGCGATCGATGATGCGCTCGTCGATGCCCTCGTAGCGCCCGCATAACAGTACAAGACTGTCGAGCTGCGCCAGCTGTTCGACGCGTTGCTGCGTCAGTGGCTGCCCCTGCGGAGACAGGTAAATCACCCGCGGGGTGGAGGGAGCCTGCTGGCGGATGGCGTCAATCGCCTCCAGCAGCGGCTCGACCTTCATCAGCATGCCGGGGCCACCGCCAAAGGGGCGGTCATCCACGGTGCGATGCCGGTCATGTGCATGTTCGCGCGGGTTACTGAAAGCGACTTCCAGCTGCCCTCGCTTGACCGCCCTGCCGGTAACACCGGACTCGGTCAGCGCCGCGAACATCTCGGGAAACAGGGTAACCACACCGGCCCACACCGGTCAGAACTCCGCATCCCAGTCTACCTGGATGACCTTGGTCTCCAGATCGACCTGTATTACAAACTGCCCCGGCAAATAGGGCAACAGACGCTCACGCTGGTCGACACTACCCGTGCAGGGCTTGACCACCATGACATCGTTGGAGCCAGTCTCGAGCAGGTGTGCCACCGTGCCGAGCAGCTGACCCTCCAGATTGACGACCTTGAGGCCTTCAAGCTGATGCCAGTAGAAATCACCTTCGTCCAGCTCAGGCAGCGCATCGGCTGCAACGCTGATCTCGAAGTTGATCAGTTCCTCGGCCTTGTTGCGGTCATCAATCCCTTTCAGGTTGACCACCAGCACGCGCCCTTGGACGCGACCACCGAGGACAGACAGCGTACGTTGCTCGGAACCCCGGTTCAGGGTCCACTCGGCGTAATCCAGCACGTTGTCCAGCGGGTCGGTATGGGAGTACACCTTAACCGCCCCACGTACTCCATGAACCGATACGATCTTGCCGAGGACGACCCGAGGGGCCTCGGCCGGCCCTGGAGCATTAGCCATATCAGGCAGCAGCCTGAGCAGCTTCCTTCAGCAGAGCAGCAACGCGCTCAGAGGGCTGGGCACCCTGGCTCAGCCAGTACTGCACGCGCTCTTCGTTGACCGACAGGCGTACTTCGGCGCCAGCGGCAATCGGGTTGAAGAAGCCAACGCGCTCTACAAAACGGCCATCACGAGCATTGCGGCTGTTGGCAACAGTCAGGTGATAGAAGGGGCGCTTCTTGGAGCCACCACGAGCAAGACGAATGGTTACCATGTCGACATCGTTTCCTGTGTTTGAGTATCGCTACTTGATCAGTTACGGGCATGCAGCGTACTGCACATATACCTAGGGCCCGAAAGGTCGCGTATTCTACGGAATATAACGACCGATGAAAACTCTTTTTTCAGTGGCGACCCGTGCCATTGGTCCGCCAGGTTGCGCGCCGCCGGATTCTGCCGCCTGGCGACGCGCCTGCAAGGCAAAAAACGCTTAGCCTTGCGCCGACTCAGAAGCGCGGCATGCCGCCGCCCGGCGGCAACATACCGCCACCTCCGCCGCCGCCCATACCCCCCATACCGCGCATCAGCTTGGCCATGCCGCCCTTGCCGCTGACCTTCTTCATCATCTTCTGCATCTGCTTGTGCTGCTTGAGCAGACGACCGATATCCTGAATCTGGGTGCCGGAACCGGCGGCAATACGGCGCTTGCGTGAGCCGCTGATCACATCGGGGTTGCGGCGCTCGGCCGGTGTCATCGAGTTGATGATCGCCTCCATGCGCTTGAACTGCTTGGCCGCCTCGGTCTGCGCGCTTTCCATCTGGGCCGCGTTGATCTTGCCGCCCATCATTGGCAGCTTTTCCATCATCGAGCCGAGACCGCCCATGGCGTTCATCTGCTGCAGCTGGTCACGGAAGTCTTCCAGGTCGAAGCCCTTGCCCTTCTTCAGCTTCTTGGCCAGCTTCTCGGCCTTGTCCTTGTCGATCTTCTGCTCGGCCTGCTCGATCAGGCTGAGCACATCGCCCATGCCCAGAATGCGCGAGGCAACCCGGTCAGGGTGGAAGACTTCCAGGGCGTCGATCTTCTCGCCCATGCCGAGGAACTTGATCGGCTTGCCGGTGATATGACGTACCGACAGCGCCGCACCGCCACGGGCATCACCGTCGACCTTGGTGAGGATCACCCCGGTCAGCGGCAGCGCTTCGTTGAAGGCCTGGGCGGTGTTGGCGGCGTCCTGACCGGTCATGGCATCGACCACGAACAGGGTTTCTGCCGGCTTGACCGCCGCGTGCACCTGCTTGATTTCGGCCATCATCTCGTCGTCGACGTGCAGTCGACCGGCGGTATCGACGATCAGCACGTCCATGAAGCGGTTCTTCGCCTCACGCATCGCCGCCTCGACAATAGCCACCGGCTTCTGCTCAACCGAAGACGGGAAGAACTCGACCTGCACATCCGCCGCCAGGGTTTCGAGCTGCTTGATCGCGGCCGGACGGTAAACGTCGGCACTGACCACCATGACCTTTTTCTTCTCGCGCTCACGCAGGGTCTTGGCCAGCTTGCCGACGCTGGTGGTCTTACCCGCGCCCTGCAGACCTGCCATAAGGATCACGGCCGGCGGACTGACCGCCAGGTTCAGCCCTTCGGACTGCCCCATGACCGCTTCCAGCTCGGATTTGACGATCTTGACGAAGACCTGGCCCGGCGACAGGCTGCGCGACACCTCGGTGCCCACAGCGCGCTCGCGCACTTGATCAACAAAGGTCTTGACTACCGGCAGCGCAACGTCCGCCTCCAGCAGCGCCATGCGCACTTCGCGCAGGGTGTCCTTGATGTTCTCTTCGGTCAGCTTGGCCTGTCCGGTCACGCCACGCAGGCTGTGTGACAGGCGTTCGGTAAGATTCTCGAACATGATGCTTTCTCCCAGGGCGGGCCTTTTTTTGGGCAGCCCGGCCGCATTTTCAGCCGCGCAGTATACCCCGCCCTCCCGACACAGGATAGGGAACGCAGGCAGACGCTTTCACCCGGGCGCGGCTTATGCCACACTGCGGCTTTGTTGAAAATCGCTCGCAAGGACGTATGACAGCCCTCGCCCCCAGTCTGCTGGCCGCCGGTTTCTATATCAGCGGCATCCTCTATCAGCTGCATTGCCTCGGCAAACGCTTGGCGGTCAATGCCAGCCTGCTGCGTGCCATCGGCCTGGTCGCACTGATCGCCCATGCCGTCAGCCTGTACATTCAGCTGACCACCCCGCACGGCTTTGCGCTGGGCCTGTTCAATATCGCTTCACTGATTTCCTGGCTGGTGGTTGCCATGACGCTGGCCTCCAGCTTTCGTGCACCGGTCACCAGCCTGCTGCTGGGACTTTACCCGCTGGCGCTGATCACCGGCCTGCTGGCCGGCTTCTTCCCAGAGAACGCCACCACCCTGCCGGCTGGGCAGGAAGGGCTGCTCGGGCACATTCTGCTGTCGGTACTGGCTTACGGCATCCTGACCATCGCCGCCTTCCAGGCAACCCTGCTAGCCATTCAGGACTACCAGCTCAAACACAAGCACCCGACCCGTTTTATCCGCACCTTCCCGCCGCTGCAGACCATGGAACAGCTGCTATTCCAATTCCTGCTCTGCGGTGAAGTGCTGCTGACCCTGGCCCTGCTGTCGGGCTTCGTGTTCCTGGACAACATGTTTGCCCAGCATCTGGCGCATAAAACCCTGCTGTCCTGTCTGGCCTGGGTGGTGTTCGGCATTCTGCTGTGGGGCCGCCACTTCCGTGGCTGGCGCGGCAGCAACGCCATCCGCTGGACGCTGGCGGGCTTCCTGCTGCTGATGCTGGCCTACTTCGGCAGCAAGCTGGTGCGCGAATTCCTGCTCGCCGCCTGACCCTTCCACGACCCCCTGAGGCTCACCCTTGAACGAATCCCACACCAGCCTGCTGCTGATACTGCTGCTGGTCCTGATCGTGCTGTCGGCGTTTTTCTCCAGCTCCGAGACCAGCATGATGAGCCTCAACCGCTACCGGTTGAAGCATCTCAGCAAGGAAGGTCACCGCGCCGCCCGCCGCGCCTCGCGCCTGCTTGAGCGCCCGGACCGACTGCTCGGCACCATTCTGGTCGGCAACAACATCGTCAACATTCTCGCCGCGTCCATTGCTACCGTGATTGCGGTGGACGTCTGGGGCGAAGCCGGGATTGCGATCGCGACGATGATCCTCACCGTCGTCGTACTGATCTTCGGCGAAATCACGCCCAAGACCCTCGCTGCCCTGCGCCCGGAGCTGATCGCCTTCCCCGCCAGCGTCATTCTGGCGGCGTTGCAGCGCCTGCTCTACCCGGTCGTATGGGTGTGCAGCGCCATCAGCAACCAGCTACTGCGCCTGCTGGGCGTCAACCCGAATGACACCAACGGCGATCAGCTGACCACCGAGGAGCTGCGCACGGTTGTTCGCGAGGCCGGCCTGGGTATCACCCGCAGCCGCCAGAACATGCTGCTGGGGATCCTTGATCTGGAAAAGATGACGGTCAACGACATCATGATTCCGCGCAATGAAGCTGTCGGCATCGACCTGGATGACGACATGACCGCCATCAATCACCAACTGCGCAGCTGTCACTACACGCGTCTGCCACTCTACCAGGGCGATATCAACAACGTGACGGGCATCGTGCACATGCGCTCCATCGCCCGCCTGCTGAGCCGCGGGGACTTGACCAAGGAGGCGCTGATCGGTGCCTGCAAGGAGCCCTATTTCATTCCCGAAAGCACGCCTCTGCACACCCAGCTGTTCAACTTCCAGAAGCAAAAACGGCGTATCGCCATTGTGGTCGATGAATACGGAGACGTGATTGGTCTGGTGACGCTGGAAGACATCCTTGAGGAAATTGTCGGCGACTTCACCACCGAAATGCTCAGCCTGAGCCAGGACATCCACCCGCAGAGCGACGGCACCTACGTGATTGACGGCAGCGCAGCCATCCGCGACATCAACCGCCACCTGAACTGGAAACTGCCCGCCGACGGCCCCAAAACGCTCAACGGGCTGATCACCGAGCAACTGGAGAGTATTCCCGAGACCGCCGTCTGCCTGACCACCGGTGGCTATCGAATGGAAATTTTGCAGACCAAGGACAATATGGTGAAAAGTGTGCGGGTCTGGGACCGCCACCTGAGTCAGCCGGCACCCAGCGCCGCCGGCTCAGATAACGCCAGCTGACGCACTATCCCCGCCGCCCACAGGCGATACCCTTCGGCAGAGGGGTGATAGCCATCGCGCGCCAGATAGGCGACCTCGAAGGGCATATCCAACGACAGATAGCCTGCACCCTGACCCGCAGCCACCCGCTGCACGTCGCGATTCATCAGCCCGGCCCGCAGCCCAAACCAGCCACGCAGCGGCTGCGGCAACGCGCGGAAGTGCCCTAACGGCGGGACCTCGGTCAACATGACCTGAGCCGAGCACGCCTGTAACCCGGTGACAAGCTGCTGCAGATGACGGCGCCAGCGCGGGCGAGAGGTGAGATGAGTCGTGTCGTTGACGCCCAGCACAATCAGCGCCAGGTCCCATTGTCGATCAACCACCTGCGGCAACAAATCCTTAATACAGTCGGCGGCTAGCGCGCCATTGCGCCCAGCCGCCTGCCACTGCACTGCGCGCCCTAATTGCTGCGCCAGCTGGCACGCCAACTGGCCGCTGAGTGCCTCGCCCTGCTGCTCGACGCCGACGCCCGCTACCGTGGACTCCCCCACCAGCAGCAGGCGCAGCGGTGCAGCAACTGCACCATCAGGTGCCGGCACCAGGCCATGCCAAGGCGCTGCCGCCTCCGGCAAGCGCAGCGCCGTGCGCTTGACCCAGAGCGCCTGCGGCAACAACAGAGGCAAGGCCGGGGCTGCCAGATACCACCAGTGGCTCAGAGCTTGACCTCTACCGCGCTGGCGGCGCGTACGGCCTTGGCCACCGCCGTATCAATCGACTCGTCGCGCGCCAGTGCCACGCCCATCCGGCGCTGACCATCCACCTCCGGCTTGCCGAACAGACGCAGCTGGGTATCCGGCTCGGCCAGCGCCGCCCCCAGATTGCCGAAGCTGACGTTAGCCGACTGCCCCTGCACCAGAATCACCGCCGAGGCGGAGGGCCCCTGCTGGCGAATCAGCGGAATGGGCAGGCCCAGAATGGCTCGAGCGTGCAGCGCAAACTCGGACAGGTCCTGCGAAATCAGTGTCACCAGGCCGGTATCGTGCGGGCGCGGTGATACTTCGCTGAACCACACCTGGTCCCCCTTGACGAACAGTTCAACGCCAAACACCCCGCGGCCACCCAGCGCTTCGGTGATGGTGGAGGCAACGCGCTTGGCCTCGGCCAGTGCCCCCTCACTCATCGCCTGCGGCTGCCAGGACTCGCGGTAGTCGCCGGCTTCCTGACGGTGGCCGATGGGCTCGCAGAAGGCGGTACCGTCAATGTGGCGCACGGTCAGCAGGGTAATTTCGTAATCAAAGTCGACAAAACCTTCAACGATGACGCGTCCCTGACCCGCACGGCCACCGGACTGGGCGTATTCCCAGGCAGCGTCAATGTCCGCGCTCTCGCGCACCAGGCTCTGCCCCTTGCCGGAGGAACTCATCACCGGCTTGACCACGCAGGGCATTCCGATCGCCGCAACCGCTGCCCGGTAGTCTTCCAGCGTGTCGGCAAAACGGTAGGGCGAGGTCGGCAACTGCAGGGTTTCGGCGGCCAGGCGACGAATACCCTCACGGTCCATGGTCAGACGGGCCGCCTCGGCGGTGGGCACCACCTTGTAGCCCTCGGACTCCAGCTCGACCAGCGTCGGCGTGGCAATCGCTTCGATCTCCGGCACGATATAGTCGGGCTGCTCGGCCTCGATGACCTCGCGCAGGGCCTGGCCATCAAGCATGCTGATTACATGGCTGCGGTGCGCGACCTGCATGGCCGGGGCATTGTCATAGCGATCTACCGCAATCACCTCGCAGCCGAGCCGCTGCAACTCAATGGCGACCTCCTTGCCCAGCTCACCCGAGCCCAGCAGCAGTACCCGGGTTGCGTCGTCTGCGTAGGGAGTGCCAATTACCGTCATGCCTGTTTACCTTGCAAAGTTGAATGGGAGGCCGTGTCAATCCACAGCCCTTGTCCGCGTGCGCGGGTCTGGCAGCGCGCCAGCACCTCACGCCGCTGGTCATCGCTCATGCGGCCCCAGGTAGCGATCTCCATGCCGCTGCGCTGACAACCGGTGCAGATATCGTTTTCATCCAGCGCGCAGATACTGACACACGGGGAGCGGACCGGCATATTCATCAGTCTTCCTGCACCTTCAGCTGGTCGCGGAAACGCTTGGCGTTCTGCACGTAGTGCGCCGCGCTCAGCTCCAGCATTTTCTTCTGCTGGTCGTTCAGGGTTTTCACCACCTTGCCCGGTGACCCCATGACCAGCGAGCCATCCGGGATTTCCTTGCCTTCCGGGATCAGACTGTTGGCGCCGATGATGCAATGCTTGCCGATCTTGGCACCGTTTAGCACCACCGCATTGATGCCGATCAGACTGTAATCGCCCACCGTGCAGCCGTGCAGCATCGCGTTGTGACCTACGGTAATGCCCTTGCCGAGCGTCAGCGGCACACCGATATCGGCGTGCATCACGGCACCATCCTGCACGTTGCTGTGCTCACCCACGGTGATGCGCTCGACGTCACCACGGATCACCGCGCCAAACCAGACATTGGCACCGGCCTCCAGCGTCACCTTGCCGATCACCGCTGCGGTATCCGCGATCCAGGCGTCATCCGCCATTTGCACGCGATCCTCACCCAGGCTGTACTTCATGTGCTGCTCCTAGTTTTTGTCATGCCCGTCAAAGGGGGTATGCAACTGAATACCGGCCGAAAAACCGGTATTCATGAATTCAACCAGCATCAGGGCGGTCAGGCCCCAGATCTTGAAACCCTCAAAGCGATAGCTTGGCACATACCAGCTGCGCCCTTCGTAGTCGATACGATGGGTCATCTCACGGCGGTCTTCCATAAAAAAGTCCACCGGCACCCGGAAAACCTCGGCGATCTCGCTGTCGTTGGGAATGATCTCGAAATGCTCGGGCACCAGCCCGACGTAGGGGGTTACCTTGATGCCAAAACGCGAGACCAGCGAATCCATCGGCCCCACCACATCGACCATCTGCGGCTGCAGGCCAATTTCCTCATGCGCTTCACGCAGGGCGGTAAAGCACAGATCCACATCGCCCGGATCGCGGCGTCCGCCCGGGAAGGCCACTTCGCCGGAGTGGGTCGACAACCGCTGCGAGCGCAGGGTCAGGATGATTTCCGGCCGGTCGTTGACGCGCGTCACCGGGATCAACACGCCCGCTTCCGGCAAGCCCGGGGCTTCTACCTGTCGAGGGGTGTGTTGCTGCACCCGCATGCGCATTTCTTCT
>NZ_LMAZ01000003.1:298311-497428 GCF_003444685.1 Pseudomonas abyssi
AGGGCCGGGGCCATTTTTTTGCCATGCTGCGTTGTCGGTCGCTTATGTAGAGCGACTACGCCGCGCTTCCTCCGCCGTGCCTGGCCCCAAGATGGCCTCCGGCAAGCGGGTGAAGGAAACGTCAACAGACCCAGGCAAACGTCCTCGTTTATTTTCTCAATGATGGCATGATCACCAGGGCAGAACCAGCCGCACCACGGCGTGAATACCTGTCGATAGCACAGGCAAAGCCGATTGCGTTCTGACCCTTGCCGTCAGCCCGCCGCATCAGCAAGATAGGGCCTGACCTTTTCTTCAGACTGCCGGATAACAACATGAAGTTCTGTAGCGAGTGCGGCCAGTCGGTTACCGCACGCGTCCCCGATGGAGACACCCGTTCGCGCTTCGTCTGTGACCACTGCGAGACCATCCATTACCAGAACCCGCGTATCGTCGCCGGCTGCCTCGCCGTGCACGAGCAACAGGTGCTGCTGTGCCGCCGAGCCATCGAGCCGCGCCTGGGCTACTGGACACTGCCCGCCGGCTTTATGGAAAACGGAGAAACCACCGAGCAGGCCGCCCTGCGCGAAACCTGGGAAGAAGCCCGTGCGCGGCTGCAGTCGCAACAGCTGTACATGCTGTTCAACCTGCCCCACATCAATCAGGTGTACATGTTCTTCCGCGGCGAGCTGGCCGATCTGGACTTCAGCGCCGGCGAGGAAAGCCTCGAAGTACGGCTGTTCCACGAGGACGAGATCCCTTGGGATGAGCTCGCCTTCCCGACCATAGGCAAGACCCTGAAGCAGTACTTCATTGACCGGCAGCAACAGCACTACCCGGTACACATGCGCGACATCACCTACCGCCCCGGGCAGGTGCGCCGATGAGACTGGTCGGCCTGCTGCTCTGCTGCCTGTTCAGTGTGTCCGCGTTGGCGGCTCAACCGCCGATCGATCGCCTGCTGATCGACAAGTCGGAGCGCCGCTTGCAAATCATCAGTAACGGCGAGGTCTTGCACGAGTACCGCATATCACTGGGCCGGCAACCGGTTGGCCCCAAGCGCCAGCAGGGTGATCAGCGCACGCCCGAGGGCGTGTACAGCATTGATTGGCGGCACGAAAGCGCGCAGTACAATCTCAGCCTGCATTTGGACTACCCCAACTTGAAGGACCGCATGGCCGCCTTTGAGGCCGGCATCGAGGATCCGGGCGGCATGATCATGATCCACGGCACCCCCATCGACGAGGAATACCCTGAGTGGTACTTCAAGGGGCTGGACTGGACCAATGGCTGCATAGCCTTGGGCAACGCGGAAATGCGCGAGCTGTGGGAGCTGGTACCGGATGGCACCATCGTTGAGATCGTGCCTTGACCCATGGTCGACCAGGCTGAGTCACCTGGTCGCATTGCCCACCCGCTCTCGAAACAAGTGTGATGCAACCTAACCAAGCTTGCTCTCACGCCAAGCGGGGCGCAGACCGACCACGCGCGGCCGCCAATGGAGGTGTCATGTTTTTCAGTAGAAAGCACGAAGAAAAAATAGCTCAGCTGGAAAAGAAGTTGTTCCGCCTGGAGCAGGTGGCCGACAGCCTGAACAGGGAAATGCTGGTCATGACGCTCGATGAAGCCGGTGTCATTACCGGGCAGAACAGCAATTCGGCAAACGAGCTGGGTTATTCGCAGGACCGGGTAAGCGGCCGCAAGCTGCTCGACTTCGTGCCGGAAAATGCCCGCAGCACCCCGCACTTCAAAAGCCTGAAGGCGGCGCTGGAGAATAAAGAGCACTGGGTAGGCGCGATTCAGTTTCAGCGCGCAGAAGGCAAACAGGCTTGGCTGCGCTCCATCCTGCAGCCGATCAGGGATGAACGCCAGCAACTGCAACAGTTCACCCTGCACAGCACCGTGCTCACCCGCACCATCGAGACCTCGCGCGAGTATCAGGATCTGATTCAGGCCCTGAACCGCTCGATGGCGCTGATCGAGTTTGATCTCAAGGGCCATGTACTGCACGCCAATGACTGCTTTTTGAGCGCCATGGGCTACCGCAAAGAGGATATCATCGGCAAGCATCACCGCATTTTCTGTGATCCCGACGAAGTCAATTCCAGTGCCTATACCGCGTTCTGGGACAGACTGGGCCGCGGCGAGTGCGTATCCGACCGTTTCAAACGATTCGACCATTACGGCAACGCGGTCTGGCTGGAAGCCTCTTACAACCCGATCTTCAGCCAGGACAACGAGCTGTACAAAGTGGTCAAATTTGCGACCGTGATCACCAAGGAGATCGAGCGCGAACAGGCGGTTGCCAACGCTGCCAGTGTCGCCTTTGAGACCTCGACCCAAACCGACGCCATCGCCGACGAGGGCGCTCAGGTGATAGACAACACCCTGCAGGTCATACGCGAGCTGTCCGTGCAGATGGAGCGGGCCGGTGAGGAGATGTCGGCGCTGGACAAGCAGTCGCAACTGATCGCCAGTATCGTCCAGAGCATCAGCAGCATCGCCGACCAGACCAATCTGCTGGCCCTCAATGCCGCCATTGAAGCGGCGCGCGCGGGGGAACAGGGTCGTGGTTTCGCGGTGGTCGCCGATGAGGTGCGACAGCTGGCCCAGCGCACCAGTAAAGCCACCGAGGAAATCGTAGAGGTGGTGCAAAAAAACCAGAGTCTGACCCAATCTACCGTCACGGCTATCAAGCAGAGTCAGCAGAAGGCGCAGCAAGGCCTGGAACTGTCCAGCGAATCCGGCCGGGTCATGCATGAGATCAAGAAAGGCGCGCAGCAGGTGGTCAACGTGGTCAGTCAGTTTGCCAACCAGCTGAAGTAAATGTTGGCCAGGCAGGCTGCGCCCGATGCAGCCTGCCCGTCAGGCGATATGGGTGCGGACGTAATCGAATGCCGGCTCCTCGTATGGGTGAGCCGCTTTCAACGCCTCAATGGCCCCGGTTAGGCAGTCCCCGGCGCACAGCATCTCCACCCGGTACTCCTCAACCTGCTCGACCTGGTCCTGCATGCCCAGATGCGGGTTGCTGCCGGCCAGCGGGCGAAACTGCCCCAGCCCCGCAACCTGCCAGCAGCAACTGTCGTAGTTACCCAGGCGTCCGGCGCCAGCTGCAAACACCGCTTGTTTCACCTGTTCCAGGTGACTGACCGGCACGTAAAAGCATAATTTATACATTCGCTATCCTCCGAATAACTCCATGCCAGCGCAGCCCACGGACCGACAGCCTGGACTAGACTGGCAGCATAACAACCGCATGACCGGCAAGGAGACACCCATGACCATCGACAGCAACCGCCTGCTGCTGGAGCTCGAAAAGCTGCGCAGGGAAGTCAACCGCGAGGTGATCAATCCGGCCATTCCCGCGCTCAGCATTGAGGCCTTGAAACCCATGCTGAGCATGATCGCACAGTGCCGCAAAGACTATCTGTGCTGCCTGCTGGACATCGCCGAGCACAGCGCCGGCAAACCGCCGGGCGAAGAGCAGGTTGCCCGTTTGCGCGCCTATCGGGAAACCTACGATGAACTGGTCAACGCCGCCAACGCATTGGAGACCGCCGTTCAACGGGACTATCTGGACGTGCGCGTCAGTCGGCGCTGAGCGCTGCCGGGCTGGCCAGCAGGCGCAGGCAGCAGTCCACCTGCGCGCTGACGGCTGCCTGCAGTCGCTCCGCCGGTAGCTCCACCAGCAGCGCATAGCGCCGCGCCCCCCAGACCATCAGGTGCAAGGCCTCAAGCTGCGCATCAGATGGCATCGCCGGCAGATCATCGGCAGCCTCCAGCACCCGGCGCCAGGCCTGCAGCAACTCACTGTAGGCGCGCTGCTGATGCTTGGCCTCGGCTACCACCGGTTCCAGCTCCAGCATCTGCGGATGAAACCATGCCGACTCGCCAGCCACACCGCCCAGTAACCGCACCAGGCGCGCCACCCGCTCCTGCCAGCTCAGGTCAGGCGGGGCGATAGCCTGCTCCTGAATCGCCTCCAGCATGCGCTCGATGCAATGCCGCACATAGCCCGAGTGCAATGCCTCCTTACTCGGGAAGTAATCGTACAGCGTGCCCACCGCCACGCCCGCCTCCAGCGCCACCGCTCGGGTGGTGATGCGCTCCCAGCCCTCACGCTGCCAAATCCGAACATAGGTGTCGAAAATAGCCTGCACCGTGAACTTGGCACGCGCCTGAGTCGGACGTTTGAGTGGCTTGTTACGCGGCTGTGAGGGGGTGGCTTTACTGGTCATGGAATTCCGAACCCGGTAACGAGACAGACAGGCTACAGTCATTGCACAACGGATTCACCCCCAACCGGAGTCGACCATGACCGTTATCAGCCAGTTGCAGAACAACAAGAAAGACCTCCATCAGACCCGCATCGCCACCCAGCCGCTACCCGCCCTGCAACCGGGCGAAGCGCTGCTGCGCATCGATCGTCTGGCGCTGACCACCAACAACATCACCTACGCCGCCTTTGGCGAAACGCCCCACCTGCGCTACTGGGACTTCTTCCCCACCGGCGCCGCCGAGTGGTTTCACATGCCGGCCTGGGGCTTTGCCGAAATCGTCGAGACCACCGTCGAAGGCCTGCAGGTGGGTGAGCGCTTCTACGGTTACTGGCCGATTGCCTCGCATGTGGTGATGAACCCGGTACGGGTATCGGAGCGCGGCTTCTATGACGGCATCCCCCACCGCCTGGAGCTGACTTCTGCCTACAACCAGTATCAGCGCATCAGCACCGACGCCGCCTACCGTGCTGAAGATGAAAACTATCAAATGCTGCTGCGCCCGCTGTTCATTACTTCATTTATGCTGGCCGACTTTCTGGAAGACAACGCCTTCTTCGGCGCGCGCCGCATCGTTTTCTCCAGCGCTTCCAGCAAAACCGCCTACGGCACGGCCTTCTGCCTGGAAGACAACCCGAACGTCGAGCTGATCGGCCTGACCTCCAGCGGCAACACCGAGTTCGTCGAGAAGCTGGGCTGCTACGCCCAGGCGCTGGCCTATGACGATGTCGAGCAGCTGGATGCCAGCGTGCCGACCATTTACGTCGACTTCTCCGGCAACAACGACCTGCGTAACCGCGTGCACCAGCACTTCCAGGATAACCTGGTACACAGCTGCTTTGCAGGCTCGGCGCAGAACCACGAACACCTCAGCGCCGCCGACACGCCCTCCCACGGCCCGGCCCCGCAGCCCTATTTTGCGCCCTACCAGATCAAGAAGCGCAATGCCGATTGGGGCGCCGCCGAGGTCACGCGCAAGTTCAACAAGGCGCAATTGGCATTTACCCAGCGCATCAAGAACCCCGAGCAGCCCTGGATGCTGATCAACGAGCATCACGGCCTGGAACAGGCCAAGGTACTGGTAGAGGATCTGGTTGCCGGACGGATTGATCCCAAGGCTGGCCACGCCGTTCTACTCGGCTGATCCACGCGACACATCAGCCCCGGCTCTGCGCCGGGGCCGATCCACCGCTATGCCGGGTTCAGCCAACGACGCCACCGACCCAGCCGGATGCCCACCCGCCTTACTGTATCTCGAGTCGCACCGGCAACAGTCCTTCGCGCAAACTGCCAATGCGTGTAAAGGCAGACTTGGACAGATCGATCACCCGCCCGCGCACGAAGGGACCGCGGTCGTTGATCCGCACCACCACGCTCTTGCCATTATTCAGGTTGGTTACCTTGACCCGCGTACCAAAGGGCAGGGTCTTGTGCGCTGCCGTCAACCGGTCATGGCTGTAGCGCTCACCATTGGCGGTCAGCTGATTCTGGTGCCGGTCGGCATAATAGGAGGCCTGTCCGCTCTCCACACCCGCGCCCTTGGGCAGCACGCTGCAACCGGCCATCAACAGCATCAGGGTCACTAGAACAATCCGCTTCACGGGCACATCACCTCACACAAGCCGGCCACGCCGACAACAGGCAGATAGACCGCCCGCGATCACAGAGGTTCGCCCGTAAAAAAGGGGCGCAACAGCAGGCCGCAGCATCCCCCGACGCTACCAGGCGGACCCTGCCTGAATGTAAAACGCACTGTCCTCCGGCCCTTCAGCCACATCCCCCCCCATCCAGAACCCGTATTGCTGCAACACCTGATAGCGCACGCCTGCACCGCGGTTCACGCGGGAGGAGCTGGCGCCAATATCACCCAGGGTGTCACCCGTGCGGCCAACGCCGGTGAACAGGTTGAACTTCCAGTTGGGTCGCCACTTCCAGGTCAGCTCGGCCTCGGTGACCAGCACCGCTTCCCCCTGATAGCGGGTGGCGGAGATACCACGCAAGTCGATCGACGGCAGCACGTAGGGCGGCAGGCTGCGATCGCCGGCCACCGCGTCATACTGCGCGCGCAGGGCAACATCCCAGTGCGGAGATAACTCCCAGTAATTCAGGCCATGCAGATGTAGCGCGTTGTATTCCACGTCACTGCCAATCGCCTCGTCGAAACGGCTGAGGTGGGCAACATAGTTGAATCCCGCCGTCGGCCCCAACGGGTTGTTGCGTGAGTCGTACTCCAGTACCAGCCCGAGCCCGGACGTGGTGATGTCTTTTTCCAGAAAGCGGGCCACCAGGTCCGCTGCGGCGGGCGGCACCTTGCCGGCCTCGCGCGAGGCGGTGTAGGTCGTATTTACCTCGCGATAAAGCTGACGCACGCCGGCAAACCAATTGCTGTCGTGGTAACGCATCATCAGCTGCTGAAAGACAAATGGCCCTACCAGATTCATTTCGACCGGACGCTGGAGGCTGGTCTTACCCAGCGAATAGAACTCCAGATTCAGGTCACCGTAGAGCAGGAAGCCCTTGTAACGCAGGCGATCATCCATCCAGAACCCCAGATGGCCAATGCCGGCGCCCTTGGTGCCGTTATCGGTGGCGCCTACCCCCAGCAGGGAAATATTGCTCGGCAATTGACTCGCCTGGCCGCGCTCGCGCGCCGCCGCTTCCTCGTCGGACTCATGAAACAGCAGGCCGGTTACCGCCAGACCATTGCCCACCGCGGGCTCGGTGATAATGGTCGGCACCGGCACGAAACCGCCGGGCAGCTTGGAGAGAAAACCGTTGGAATCGTAGACCCCGTCCTCGGGGTCAATGATGTAGTGGTTGTTGTTCGCCGCAGCCGCATTGAGGCTGCATACCAATAGCATTGCGCTCCAGGATACCCGCTGCATCAGTCATCCTCGACAAGGTCCTCCACCACCGTTTCGGGCCTGAGGTGCGCGGGCCAGGGGTTGCTGGATGGCACCGATACCGGCTGAGACTCTGCGGCGGGAAAGACAAACCACACGCGATAAAGCAGATCCAGTGCCCAGGCAGCCATCTGCTGTGCATCGTCATCCGGTGCACCGAAAACCTTTTGATAATAGTCGGCCAGCGCCTGTTCTGCCGGAGCGTAGTGTGCATCCAGCTTATCCAGCAGTAGCCGATGTTCCGGGGCCTGGTCAGCCCACTCTCGCAGCGCGGCATCGACCGTTGAGCGACGGTTGTAGGCAGCTGTCGCGTCCAGCGCCCAGGGCCGCTGCGCGAGGTTGCCAAGCATGTGCGCCGCCGCCAGACGAATGCGCGCCGTCGGTTGCAGGGTCCCTTCATTGAGGCCGGGGCCAAGGGCCTGATCCAGCAAGGCTGTCAGCCGCTCAACCGCCGCCGGCAATGCGCTGGCCGGTGGACGAAAGCCGAGTACACAGGCCGGCCGCGCACTGTTGGCAGAGAACACCCGCCAAGGGGCAAGAACCTGATACGGCTCCCCCAGGGTCACCAGCCACAGCCCCTGGTCACTGGTAAACACCAGCGGCGGTCGCCAGCTGTCTTCCAGCAGCAGTGCATCCGGTGCAGCGGGACTGCGCCAACGGGCCGAATAGACGTCACCCTGCCAGCCTCGGGGTTGCTGCTCGACAACCAACTGCCGGCCTTGGGCGTTCGCTTGCGTCACATAACGATCGCGCCCCTGTGCATCTGACTCATGCACAAAGACGCCGCCATGATGCAAGGGCGCGCCAGCGGAAATATCGGCCTGCAAAGCCCCCAGCTGCCAACGCCCGGCGAAAGGCTCAGGCAATACCTGCGGCGCATACAGACGTGGCGCGGTGGAGGCATACACCGCTTCCGCCAGCTGACGTGCCTGCTCACAGACCGGCTCAGCGCCCTGCGCGCCAGCGCTCCAAACGGCCAACGCCGCGCTGATCAGGACGGCACTGCGCCGCCCCCCGCTGCACCCTCTACTCCACCCCGTCATCCAGCCCCTCCTGTCATCACTCATCACTTACCGGGCGTTCGCGGAGGTACCGGGCAAAGCGCGGCATCCCGCCTGCTGTCAGTCCGTTATAGCGATAGGTTACCCGGCTGCCCAGGGCCGGCGGTGTCACACGGTCGACGTCGCTGAGGCCCGACCCCAGCCGAAACCGCCGGCCCTGTTCATCCTCGACGATCAGCGCCCCCACCTGCCCGGCGTACTTGCCCTGCCCCGCGGTGTAGCCCACCACAAACGCCTCGGCATCGTCGTGCAGCTTGTATTTCAGCAGCGCGTCGCTGCGGCCTGCGTGGTAACGCGCACTCTGGTGATGCAGCATCAACCCCTCACCGCCCAGCGCCACCACCCGCTCCAGCTCACGCGCCAGTGCGGCGCTGTTGGGCAGTCTAGACTGCTGGACTGGCAGCAGGTAGTCACTGCCGAGCGCTGTCAGCCCCGCCATGACCGCCACCCGCTCAGAGAAAGGCCCGCCGTGTTCCGGCAGGTCAAACACCATAAAGCGCACGTGCCGCCACGCCTGCTCGGGAACATCGCTGCTGCGCACCAGCGCGCTGATTTGCGCAAAGCGCCCACGCCCCAACCACAGCTCGCCGTCCATCGGATACGCTGGCCAGCCCTGGGTAAACCAGTCCGGTACTCGCACTGGATAGCCTCCGCGCGTCAACAACTGTTCGCCGTCCCAGCGCCCACGCACACCGTCCAGCTTTTCGCTGATCCAGTATTGCTCAACCGCCACCTCGTCCCGGTAGCTCTGTGCCAACTGAAGCCCCGTTTGCTGCGCCGGCGACGCCTGCACCACCAACAGCATCAACGCCAGTCCCGCCTGCTTCCAGCCTCGCATCGTGCCTCCCTGCTCCATGTTGTCTGCCTCGCAGGCAACACAAAGGCACCACGCCCTTGGGGTCAAGGCACGCGGTCACGGCATGCGAACCACTGCGCACCCGCCAAGACAACAGGTTCAGATAGCACAACACCGGCTCGGGGCCGGTGTTGGTAGAAGCACAATCGAACGGTGTCAGCTGCCGGCGTCGTCATCGCCGTAATACTGCACGCCAATGCGAATCAGATCCCGTCCCTGGGAGCGACGATGCAGGTTGCTGTCGCGCAGCGAGTAGATACAGCCGCAGTACTCCTGCTGATAAAACCGCTCGCGCTTGCTGATGTCGATCATGCGCGCGCTGCCGCCGCCCTTGCGCCAGTTGTAGTCCCAATAACGCATGGCCGGGTAGGGCTTGGTGGCGCGGTGCCCGCAATCGTTGATCTGCGCCATGTTCTTCCAGCGCGAGATACCCAGCGAACTACTGATCAGCGAGAACCCATGCTCATGGGCGTACAGGGCCGTGCGTTCAAAGCGCATGTCAAAGCACATGGTGCAGCGCACACCGCGCTCAGGTTCATGCTCCATGCCCTTGGCCCGGGCAAACCAGTTATCAGTGTCGTAATCGGCATCAATAAAGGGCACGCCATGCTGCTCGGCAAAGCGAATATTCTCCTGCTTGCGGATTTCATATTCCTTGGCCGGATGAATATTGGGGTTGTAGAAGAAGATCGCGTAGTCGATACCGGTGGCATGGATCGCCTCCATGACCTCACCGGAACAGGGCGCGCAGCACGAGTGCAGCAGCAGCCGGTCCTTATCCGGATCAAAGTCCCTCGGCAACGGCAAGGGAGTGCGTTCAAAGGTATCGCTGGTCATGAGCGCCCTCGGTAACAGGAAAATGGCCGACCATTTTCACAGAAGATGGCGCTGGCGGCCAACTTGCCGGCCCTGCACCCCGAGTACAGCGGCCGCGTTAGCCCTTGCTGAACGCCTGCAGCGCCTCACCCGCCAACTGATAGCCCACCCACTCGCTCTTGGCCTTGGCGCCGATCGACTCATAGAACCTGATGGCCGGCTCGTTCCAGTCCAGCACGCTCCATTCAAAGCGCCCGCAGCCACCGTCCACGGCAATCCGCGCCAGATGCTTGAGTAACGCCTTGCCGGCACCCCCGCCGCGATACTCGGGCGATACGTAGAGGTCTTCCAGATAGAGGCCGCGACGCCCCTGCCAGGTGGAGTAGTTGAAGAAATACACCGCAAAGCCGATTGGCTGCCCATCAGCCTCGCAGATCAGCGCACGCACGGTCGATTGCTCACCAAAGATGGACGCCTCGATATCAGACCGCGTGGCAATCACTTCCTGTTCGGCTTTTTCATAACGTGCCAGCTCGCGCACAAAATGCAGGATCAGCTCGCTGTCGGCAACGTGGGCATCTCTGATGTGTAAGGTGCTCATGGGCACTCCTGAATCGTTGGATCGAACGACGTGGCAGCGTCGCTATCAGGCGCCAGCCGGTCGCTGGCTGCGGGCCCGCCACGCCGCTCGCTCAAGCCGGTACAGGCGCACCGGGCGGTCGTGAAAGCGGTGCACAGTGTACTGCGCAAAGCCGACCTTTTCTGCCACACGGATGGACGCGATATGCGCCGGCTCAATAATCGCCACCAGCGACTCGCAGCCTTTCTCGTCGAAGGCGTACTGAGCAACAGCGCGAGCCGCCTCCGTCGCCAGTCCCTGATGCCAATAGCGCCGGGCCAGCCGATACCCCAGACTGGTCTCCTCCTCGCCATCCACCTGCTCAGCATTGATACCGCAGAAGCCCGCCAGCTCACCTGTGGCTCGCTCCTCCAGTGCCCAAGGACCAACCCCCGACTCGGCATAACAGGCCTCGCACCACGCAATAAACTGCCGGGTAGCCGCCTCGTCGCAGACACCTCGAATGGAATACTCCATCACGGCAGGGTCGCCGAGCAGGGCCGTCAAGGCCGGCAGGTCCTGCATTGAGAGCGGCCGCACCTTAAGCCGAGCGGTTTCAAATAAGTACATACCCGTTCCTGTCATGGCGGCCACTGCGGGCCGCGCGGCGGACCTCTACGCATGTGTACGGGGCGCCCTGCGTTCAAGCAGATAGCGTGCTTGCGCCCACCTGGATAAACCACTTGGGCTGCATGGCCGCAAAGTCGGTGCGCACATTGGCCGGCAGGTAGCTGGCTGAATCCAGCACCCGCATGGCGCCTTCTACCCGCTCAAACACCACCCAGTGCCAGAAGGGGCGGTCGCCCTCCCAATGGTGTTTGATCGCCAGCAACGCCATATCCGGCAAGGCTTCCCAGGACACAAAGGGCTCCTCGGTGGCCGAGACCACAAGGTCGCCCGTCGCCAGCAGACGCCGCACATACTGCGTATCCGACCACAGTGCCGGGTCTTCGGCAAAGATGCCCATGGCGTTGGCCGTGGCCTTCATCTGCGCATAACTGAGCCCCAACAGCACCGCGGACGAGGCAATACCGCAGCCGGAGGTCTGTTCTTGAATCACAGGCTGCAGCATCTCAGGTGCTCCGGGCGTTGACGGGCATCGTTCCAGGCAGGCGGGTCAGCATCCACGCCAGCGTTCCCAGCCAGATAACCGACACGCCGTAGTTGATGCGCTGATAAAGCCCAAACGCCTCACCCGACTCCACCGCGGCAGCCATCAGCGGCATGACTGCCAGCGACACAATCAGGCAAACCAGCGAGAACCAGCTGAAACCGGTCGCCCCCACGCGTTTGCGTGCCAAATATACCCACAGCAGGTTGGCCAGCGTCAGCGAGGCGAACATCACCAGCCCGGAGAGATTATGCAGCACCTGATCCGGCGACGGCTCAACCGGGTTACAGCCCGGATCACAGGCAAACAGGCCGGCGCTGATGCTTGCCAGACCATGCAGCATCAACAGCAAGCCTGAGAACTGAGCCAGACGCGCGCCCGAGAACAGGCTGACCACCGCGCCGCCAAACAGCAGAAACAGAACGCCCAGCGGGAAGTTATTGATGATGGGAGACAGTTGATGCGTTGGCGCCTCCAACGCACCCAACTCACTCATGGCCTGGTCAACATGGCTATAGCCGGGATACAGAGAGCCTGCGATCAGCACACCGCAGAACAGCCAGACGGGGATCAGCATCCCGGAGAACAACGCGTACTTCTTCATCACATCACGTCCTGTGCAGACAAAGGGGCGAGGCCGCAGCGGACATCATGCGGCCTTCGGCGGCGGCCAACACTATACCAAGCAAAAACAGAACCGGCAGCTCTGGCACAAGCCTTCTGGCCAAGCCATCAGCTCAGCAAGCGCAGCCCGCGCCGACGCCCTGCGCTATACTGCGCCGAAATCACAGAATTGGGCTTTTTATGAAAGTGTGCGGTGTTGACCTCAACAGTAACGATGCAAATCTCTGCCTGCTGTCACTGGAGGACGAGCTGTTCCAACTACCGGATTTTCGCTCGCGCCGTCTGACCTTGCCTGGCAGCCATAGCGCCAGCGACCTGCGCTATTTCCAGCAGACCTTTGCCAAACTGATGCAAGATTACCAGGTGGACAAGGTCGTGATTCGCCAGCGGCCGATGAAGGGCAAATTTGCTGGCGGCGCGGTGGGCTTCAAGCTGGAAGCGGCGATTGAACTGATAGCCGATCTGGATGTGATCATCCTGTCACCGACCGACATCAAGGAGTCCATCAAGCGCAATCCGATTGCCGTGCCCTTCACCGAAACCGGTCTCAAGGCTTATCAGGAAACCGCCTTCAACACCGCCTATGCCTACCTGATGCAGGCAAAATACGCAGATTGATCTCCGCTTGCTGGCGGCGGGTCAGGCCCAGCCCTGCCGCCAGCGCTCAGCGTTTTTCAGCTCGCGCCAGTCCATCGTGTACTGACTTTTGGTCAGCACCGCCTCCAGCAGACACGACAGCACTACGCCCTCCTCGTCGCGCTCGACCTCCACCACCATAAAATGTTTCTCGCGCTTGACCGGCGATACTGCGGTCCACTTGCTGTGCAGCAGCTTGGCTGGGTTGATTCGGTTCATGTGTTCTCCTGATAAATCGCCGGGCCAGCAGCCAGCCCGAGCACCGGTAACGCCCTACCAGCGGATGTCGATCGGCGTGCCCGGCGCGACCAGCGACATAAACTCATCCATCTCGGCATTGGTAAGCGCAATGCAGCCGTCGGTCCAGTCAAAGCGCTGCAGCACCGGCGCCAGCCAACCAAACCCGTTACGTTGCCCATGCACCATGATCAAGCCGCCGGGACTGCCCCCGCGCTCAGCCGCCTGCTGAGTGTCTGCTTCGTTTGGGTAGCTGACATGCATGGAGCGATAGTAGGAGGACGACTCGTTCTTGTAGTCCAGCACATACCGCCCCTCAGGCGTTTTCTGATCGCCTTCCTGGGTCTTGTGTCCCTGCGGCGAGCCGCCCAGCGCAATGGCATATACCGCAACAACCTGCTCGCCATCCAGCAAGCGCATCTCGCGGGCCGACTTGTCGACAACCACCTTATCCACCGCCGCCCAGCAGAGGGTGGGCAGCCCCCAAAGCAGCAGCCAGATTCCACAACGCAGCGTCACTCATTCACTCCTTAAACTCGTTGGAAGTCGGAACAGCTCCTGGCGCTCAGACACCGAAGGCAAGGGTCCTTCAGCAAAGCAAACAGCAGAACGCATTGCCGACGTGACCCGCCAGCTGGCTACCGTCCTCAACAAAACACCCACTCCACCATGATCGTGACCGATGAAGTGGCAGCGCAAGGCTGGGGCATTGACCGGCTGCCGGTGATGGCATCGAGCACGCCAGGCGCTGACATGCACCAGGCTGTCTGGCGCGGCAGGCGGGCGACCATCCAGCCTGGTCAGCTATCTGCAGCAATGACCGTGGTATTGAAGCCCTCCTCGGGCCGGGGCGCCACAAAGTGCCGGTTAACCTGCTCAAACATCTCGGCAGTGTCCGTTGTGGCTCTGTGCGGCTGCTCCTTTCGTCTCTGGGCGATATGCGCCAGGCAAGTGGCATCCGAGCGATCAATGTAAACCAACTCATGCTCGGCCTGGACCTCAGAAAAGAGCCCCTTGAACCACGCGCGCTGCGCAACCGTATTGGCTGGAAAATCCATTACCACGTTAGTGCCGGTTAACAGCATCGACTGAACCAGTTTTTTTATTTGCGGCTTCAGCCTCCCCGAATAGGTAACGTAATCGCTCAGGGTTTTAATGCTGTCCGGGTAGATGGCCGCGAGCCATTCATCTTCGGACAGCAGCACAGCGTTTCGCTCTTGGGCATATTCACGCGACCGGGTGGATTTACCTGCTCCCATCTTGCCGCAGAAAAATATCAACACACCTGATGTCATTGCCTACCTCGTCTATCTGTCATTCGCGCCACAGCCGGACTGCACGCGCCTGGCCCAGCTACTGCCCGCCGCCCATCTCAGGCTGACGCTCACAGGGCGCGAGAAATTCAGAGGACAGCTCGATACCCTCCGCGGGCCGATAAGTCCTTTGCGGCACCCAAACGGGCCCGGCATCAGAAAAACCTCCGCGCGATGGCAGCTCAACCTCAGTACCCTGGAACTCACCGCTGGTTAACACGGCTTTGACGATCAACACCCGGCCGGTTTCGCCGCGAGGATACTCATAAAGACCGGTCATGCTCAGCGTGGTGCCAACGTCCACCGGAGCAATCATGCTTCTCTGTTTCTCAAACAAGAGCGGCTTAAATAGCGTCTCATCCCACGCGCGCCTTGCCTCAAGGTACGCCTCCCAAGACTTGGGATAGTCATAGTGATAGGTGTGATGATCAACCTGGTACGGCGCTGGATCAAACCCCTGAATACCGGTGCAAAACGTGCTGTCACCAAATCCGCCGGCATCCAGATCTGCGCAACGAGCCTCATATAAGAAGGCGGGCTTGAGGGTCACAAAACAGGCTGCCAGGGTCTCAGCATTGCCGTGGTCACGACTATGATCAACCACACCAAAGGCGCAGCCACCCAGCAGCAATGCGGAAAAGGCAAGCGATAGGTATTTCATCGCAGCGCCATTAGCCGTTTGATCAGAGGCGTTCGCGTTGCATGCAACGCCTTGGCGCAAACGAAACCTCGCCCGAGTTGCTGCGTCTTCATCCCCGCCCCCTGCTGGCTAAAACAGTTTCCAGCAGATCAGGCAATATCGACGGTTTGAAAACCGCTTCGGCGCTACGCATATCGTCGAGCGACCACCAGGCCCAGCGTTGTATGGTGGTCTTTTCCTCGTCGGTCCAGCTGGCCGCAAAGACCTCATCATCGGATGTGCACTGCACGAGAAAGTACTGCTCTTGCCAAATGGCGGGCACAGACATTGCCACCGCAAATACATCCTCACGCTCCAGCACTCGCTCGCCTATCGCGCACGCTAACCCGGTTTCCTCGTAAAGCTCTCGTTTGGCAGCAGCCAGGTAGGTTTCGCCCGCTTTGAGCTCGCCACCGGCAGTCGCCCAGAAAGGCTCTACGCCATGCTCATCCTTGTATTCGAATAAGAACAGTTGATCCTTTTCATTCACGATCAGCAATCGTGAGCACTTCCTGACCTTCATTGGATTCCTCATGTCATAGCCGCCTGCACCAGGCCGGATGGCGCCAGATCACTCATCACGTACCAGGCGCACCGCCAAGGCAAACCCTTCACTGTGCGCATCGACAGCGCCGTCCACAAAATCAATGAAATAAATCAGCGACGGCATTTCTTCAAAATGGGTATCACTCCAATAGGGTGCCCCCTCTTCGAAATGGGTCACGCCGGGAAACACCGTGGCGTCAAGCGCGGGATTGGCGCATTGCGGCTCCACGATACTGTGGAGTTCGACGATAGAGGGCAGCCGCCAACCTCCCCCCATCTCCTGGGCGAACTGTTTTGCTTCATCCAGCCGCAGCAGCGCTACTTCGCCAGCGCAGCCGCCGCCCTCAGTCCAGCGCGTACCTGCACTGCACCGGCTCCAGGTCAATTTTGTCTGCTGATCGTAGGCTTCACCCGCGTTCAGTACAAAGCGCGACGCCTCCGACGGTTTGACAGCGTCTTCGTTACAGGCAGCGAAAACAGAACTGGACGCCAACAACGACACCAAGATCCAAGGTGTACTAGTTATGTTCATCACAAGGCACCTCGTATCTAGCGGCGGACGACGCCGTACAGCAGAGGCCGACCCTCCATAGCAGCAACCAGACAGCACAACGCAGATTCACTCATTCACTCCTTAAACTCAGTGAAGCCGGAATAGCTTCTGGCGCTCAGACACCGAAGGCGCAGACGAATTCACAGTCAGATCAGACAACGGACTTGCCCGGGAGGTCAGCGAAGAATTATTTCCTGTATTTCTCGTACAAGGACTCAATGGAGCCTGCAAAGAGCTCTTTGATGTAACGCTTGGCTTCTGAGATGCTCACCACGTCGAAATCAACTGATAGTGATCTGCGCCCCAGAAAATTCATAACCCCCTTTTTTAAAACAACATCGAGCAGCAGCACGCCCTTATCAACGTCAGACGGTATAAGCTGGTAACTGGCGTATTTGTCATCCAAATCACCCAGAACAAACAGAAAGCCTCCGCCCTCCCCCAGCTTCTCGAAAAACGCCAACTCCTCTGCCCAGGGATAGTTATCAATCACCTCGTAGGCTTCACGATAAGACGCCAACTCTCGCTCGTGGTTAACCAGCTCCGCACCCTTTTCACGACACTGGTAATAGACTTTAACCATACTCAAAAAACATCCCTTCTTGGCTAGCGCTCACGTTGCAAGACCGCGTGCAAGGCAAAGAACATCTGCTTAACAGCCGCCCTGCAGCAGCCATCTGAATGGCCTATTGCAGGCAATAGCCCCCCAATACACTATCTCAGTGCGTCACCCCGCAGCGTATGCAGTCTTCCAGCTGACTGACCAGTTGCGTGGGCTCTAGCGCTTTCAGTTGCCAATCGCTTCTAATAGCGAACGTCATGTGCAGTCCCATCCTTCTCCACAACACGAAGTACACCCGGCCCGACCTGCGTCAGCTGCGCCTCATCCAGTGTCCTGTATTCAGACCAGATCGATCGCACCACCTTCATACCAAACGGGCCATCGCGCTCTGCTCTGAGTACCATGCCCCAACTGCAAGTCGCCCCGCAATCGCTTAGATAGAGTCGGTAATTCACGTTCTCCACCGCCAGCGAGTCCAGCAGCAGAAAGGACCCGTCCTCTCCCTGCTCCTGGACGCTGACCGCTTCGTAATAGGCAAAAAGCGCGATAGCCCAACAGGGTATTGCGCAGAAGAGGCAGACAACGCCAAAGGTCGCCTGGCGCCGTACCGGCACGATCAAGGCGACCAGCGTAGCGGCGGCCACCGGAAGCGTTGCAGCCAGCGCGCAAACCGCCCAGTAATTCATCGCAGGACTGGCAAAGCGCAGTTTTACCGGCAACCAGAGGTTAAGGGCAGCAGCCAACAGAACGGCAACCAATAAAACTCCGAGGGTAAAGGGAGAGCAGACCAACAAACGAATGTACGTCACAGGTTCTCTGCTAGGTGCCTGGCTGATGGCATGGCGAATCGGCTAAACGCGCCAAAGGAGCGCTGCCGCGCGTCAGTAAGTCTGAGATATGTTGTACTTGCTGATGAATGCGCCGGAACCGAAACACCCTGCCAGATTCCCGAGAGCGACAGAAAACGCAACAACAAAACAGGCGGCTTTGACCAGATCCCCAGCCGCCAAGTGCCCACCGAAGTAATACACCACCGCTGCGCAGGTGAACATCAAAGCGGCATATTTGTTAAAGAGGAAGAAACTGGGGATTTCAAAAGCCCATACTTCACTGCGACCTTTAAACGAGAACAGGCCAAACCCGACATAGAGTAATGCAGCGAGAACGGCGATCAGCATCACGCTCAGCGCATAGGGAAACAATGGCTTATCCACCAGGAGGTAGAAGCCCGCACGGCATGAGAAAAATAACGCTACCAGCCAAAAAATGACCGCAGGCAAAATAATCAAGCCCATCCAAACTCCTTATCAGACACGCGGACCCATAAGGGTCAACTCTGGCCTCGCCTTAAAACCAGAGCACTGTACCTCCCAACCAGCAGCAGTGACCACACCACAACACCTGAATACCCCGGTTTATGGGCAGGACCTTGACCTTCTGCACAGATTGCCAGTCCAATAACGCTGCATTAGCAGCCCAATACCGAGATTGCCTTCCGGTTTTCCGAATCGCTTTCTTTCGAGCCGAAGGCTAGGAATGTTGAGGCGCAGCGGGCTCATGCCGCATTTTTTCCCAGGTTTGCACCATGAGCTTCTTCGCTGGTCCCCAGCGGTATCCCCCGAGTGCGCCACTCTGCTGTATAACCCGGTGACAGGGAATCAATAGAGCGACGGGATTTGCGCCGATGGCGTTACCAACCGCCCTCGCAGCCTTGGGGGCGCCTAAAGCCTTCGCGACTTGGCCATAGCTGGCCACCGCGCCCGGCGGGATTTTCAGTAGAGCTCGCCACACAGCGACTTGAAAGTTAGTTCCTGTCACATGGAGCGATAGCGGGCCATGCTTGGAGGCAGTATCACTATTAAAAAATGCATCAATAACATAGCGCGTAGATAGAAGGCTCTCACTGATCGAGCCGAGCGGCCAAGCCGTTTGCAAGTTTTCCAGCAACTCTTCCAAGCGGTTGAAGTCCATGAACTCGGCCTGGCAAACACCACGCCGGGTGACCGCAACAAACATAGGCCCCAGCGGGGTGGAGTGCACACCGTACTCAATGTGAACCTGTTTACCTCGACTTTTATACTCACCGGGTGTGACTGCCTCCAGCTGCACAAAATGATCATGCAATCTAGAGCTGCCACTTAACCCGAGCTCATGTGAGACCTCGAGCAAGGAATGAGAATTCTCCAGCAGCACTTTGCCCCGTTCCAATGTCAGGACCTGTAGAAAGCGCTTCGGCGTGGTACCCGCCCAGCGGCAAAAAAGCCGTTGAAAGTGGTACGGGCTCAAATGCACATGGGCAGCGATCTGTTCCAGGCTGGGCTGATCCATTGCCCGATCAACCAGATAATCCATAGCGCTTGCGATTCGCTCATAGTCTGACATGGTGCCGCCTCTCAGACACGATTTATGGATACACCACCATCGACCAGCATCGCAGAACCAGTCGTAAAACTGGACGCATCGGATGCCAGGTACAATGCGGACTGAGCGATTTCATTTGGTGTCGCCATACGCTTGAGCGCATGCAGGTTGTGCACGAACGCCAATGCTTCTGGCGTACTGGCAAATTCGCGCCCCGCTGGCGTATCAGTACCGCCGGGAAGAAGGGCGTTGACCCGGATATTCTGAGGCCCGTGCTCTGACGCGAGTACTTGGGTCAAGCCAATAAGGCCAGCCTTACTGGCTGCATAGGCTGCCATGCCCGGCATTCCTGCAGTGTAACCAACGAAGGTAGAGGTAAAAATCAACGAACCTCCGCTTCGGGCGGCCATGGCGGGCAGTTGGTACTTTGCGCCCAAAAAGGCGCTGGTCAGGTTCGTCGCAATAACCTGATCCCATTCTGTTCTCGACATGTCCGGGACAGGCCCCATAGCACCGAGGATAGCTGCATTGTTGAACGCGATATCCAATCCGCCAAAGCGACTGACCGCCTCATCCACCAACGTTTTGGCAAAAGCCTCATCACCAACGTCGCCTGCGAGTGCCAGTGCCTGCCCGCCTTGCGCATTGATCGAGTCCGCCAGGTCAGCGAGCTCCTTTTGCCGTCTTGCTGCCAACACGACGGCAGCGCCTTCTCTTGCAAATAGCTTCGCGGTTGCGTAGCCAATACCGGTACTGGCACCGGTAACGATAGCAACTTTGTTAGCAAGTATAGTCATCGAACATGCCTCCTGGCTCTGCTCATCAAAAAAGGGCACAGGCCCGAACAGAGGCTATGTTAGGAGCAGGAACGACGACTGCCGACCCGAATCTTGCTGTGCTTCGATTGCATTGCAATGCACTGCTCATCGCTCAACTGAGCGCGACCCGAGCACCTTATCCGAGCGCAGAAAATCTGCCATGCCACGATTAACTTCCACTGATTTTGCGCAGAATCGGCTCCAATGGGCCGCGCCCGAAGATCTTGGCAAAAACACCGACCAACATCATGGCAGCCAGCGCGATCACCAAAGAAACTGGAAGCAAGGCCGCGTGACCAAACGAGTGAAACAACCCCAAACCATAGGCACCGAATACGAAGCCAGCAAGCACCCCTTGAGCAACATAGGATGACAGCGAATTTTGCCCGGCAAGGACCAATAAACGAGGCACTTTAGCCGCTCTTGAAAGGCGAATGAAGACATACAAATAAATCAATGAAAGAGCAGGCGCACCGATGGCTATTGACACAAACCCAAGCAAATTCAGCACTTCATAATGTCCCGGAACCAGACCGCCCACAACCGCAGCGTACAAAGCGTTCAGAGGTAAAGAAACAATAACTAAAAGGGGCAAGCGCTGTTGAATCAAATTCAACCCTTCGCTTTTTTGGGAGAAAAAATCTGTTTTAGCTGCGGCCAGGCCCGCCGCAAAAGCACCAAGAGCTAGCGGGCCTTGAAGGAGCACTAAAAATCCGAGAGTTACAGGCCAGTCCGACAACCTTGCCTCAGTTGCCTCGAGAAAGCCACCTCCCAGAGTGGCGCCTCCCACTGCGGCAACTGAAACAGTCGCATCGGTCATCACGGCATCAATGAGCACCGCAATGATTGTGAGAAAAATCATACTCAACGGCAGCATCCAGGCTGCGAATTTCATTAAGTTCCGAGGCGAATAATCTTTTATCAGCCAAAGAAACAAGCCCAGTAGCGCATACAACACTAAAATATCGCCACTAAACACCAACAACGCGTGACCGACGCCGATAATAGCCAGCCCAGCCAGCCGTCTAAAATAACGCCTTGAAAAAGACTGGCCTTTTGACTCTGCAGACCTTGACTGAACGGCCATCCCCCAACCAAAAATGAAGGAAAACAGGATAAAAAACTTCAACTGAAAAAAACCTTCCACCAGAAAGGCTGCAATTTTGTCGTAAAAACCATCAGGCGGAATAAACACAGACTCTACTGGGAGTGCCATAAAGGGCACATTGACAACGCAGATACCAATCAGCGCGGCCATTCTGACAATGTCTACTTCACTACTTCGCTGCAGAGTGTTCATGATATGGTTTCTCTTCAGACATGATGCTCGACACACGTGCCGATTTGTAGCCGCAGAGCGGTGTAGAAGCAGTCACCGTGCTGCCGCTGGCTAAGCATTTCGCACTTCGTTCCAGGTCACGCGCCAAGGGAATGGTAGACAAAGCCGTGTCTACGTGCCTATGGTTTTCCATTTACCCTGGTCAGGTACTTGCAGCCGAGCTTTCAGGCATCGGTCACCACGACATTGTTCAATGGCCCTCGACTCACCGCCAATAAAGCCACAAACCGCATCCACATAGTCGCTCACGCGTTCAGGATCTGTACAAGGAAACCACCCCAGACAAAAGTGGCCTACCGAAAAATGCAGTTCGTCATAGTTTTGAAGGCAAAGCCATATCTCTTGCTTGATTCCAGGTTGAACTGGAATCGTAACGCTCAGCTCCACGGGAACATCCCGATCCTCAATCAGCTTCAACCATGGAAAGCGCGGGCCGATCTCTGCGAGAGCCTTTCTGGCTATTGGCAAGCTGTCTAGCTTCATCGCTGCCTAACGCCCTTGGGTGAAGTGGCGAAGTTTTGCGTCTTCCTTACAAAACGGCAACAGCTTACCCAGGCCCGACTGATGGCACCGGCTGTGTGTTTTTACAATGCTGGCCATGCTGCAACCACACCAATTAAATGGAACAAACCAATAACCACGCAAATAGCCGAACTCCACACCCAGAAGGCCGTAGTGTTTTGACTTATTTGTGGGTGATTCGTTACAAACGGAGCAATTAACCCCACCACACCACGGAGCAAGTAAATAGCCGTAATTGCTGATAAAGCCAATTTAATAAAAGGCATGCTCGGCAAAAAACCAGCCCCAGACCACGCATAGCACCCCCAAACAAATAAAACTGCAGCTATACCAAGTGTTATAACCGTCGGTTTCAGTGAGTGCTGCTCAGCCATTTTTGCCATTGACTCCCCTGCCCCAAAAAGCCGATACCAGCTTGGACCGCCAACAACAACTCCGACATGCAAGGCTGCTGCAAAAAAACTAAATGATCCAGCAATGATTAAAATTTTAGAATCCACGAAAGATATCCTTATTCCTCATTAACATAACGTCATCCGGACCATCGCCTTGTTAGCTATTGATGACGGCATTTTGCTTGTAATCGACTTTTCTTTTGCGCCAGTAGGGGAAAAACAGCAGCCCGGTTGTCGAGTCCGTGAACCACTCTCCGGACTTCCGCCTCTGAACTGTCCATTTGTGCGGCCTCCCGCCACGGCTAACAATCATGAGCCTGCAATCGGCACTCAGCCCCCACGCGAAACAGTCGAGTGCCTCTTCTTTCGTCTCGAACTCCTCGTGCCAACCTTCAAAACCGATCGTAAAAGAGCCGCCATTGTCAGCAGCCCACACCGTAAATCCGCCTTCTGGCGTAACCGAAATGCGCCTCGACTCTTCGGTGTATTGAAGGTCCGGATACTGCCCAAGTCTGTTCTTTATCTCTGCGATCATGCTCATTAGGTATGTACAGTTAACGCGGAGCTTTGTGGCAATTTTGTAGCCGCGAAGCGGTGGAGAAATTGTCCGACAAAAGCGAATTGTTAAGTTTTGACTGCATGGCCCGAATTCGAAGATAAACGAACAGCTATACATGCAGCAGCTAAAATAATGCCCGCGACACCACTTATTGCCACAAGCACTGCTAAAGCGTAAAACAGCCAAGGACTAAGGTTCTTGTTTGAATAAATACAGTAACCCAGAGCAAACCGTCCAGCCAACAACACTGACTCAAAAGCCAAAGCACCAATAAATAGAGCTGTGCCGCTATTCGGCGCTGCCCAAGAGTCCCAGCCCTGCCTTGCTTCAGGGATACTTAGCACCTTTAATACAAGCAGCACAAACCCGCTCAAGATTAGAGCCACACCCAGTCCTCTCTGTATCAACGCTCGGCTCATAATTCGTAAACTTAACGATTAGCTAAAGGGCGGGCTTTGGCCCGTCCCAGCGAACGAAGTGAGCGACTTGAGCGCCTTGTTGGGCGTAACCTGCACATTACTTGAGCAATTGATCTTTCAGCCACTTTCGAAACTCCTCTTCGGATAAGGGATCCTTAACATCATTCCACTCGTTCCAACGCCGGTAAATCATGGCCGTCCATTCATCTGCTGTTTCTTTTATCTTGGGATGAGCTTCAGAGAAACGCAATACCGTGGCTAGCTGGCTGGCATAGCCGTTCAGTTCTTGAATTGAACAGCTCCCCGCGAGATAACGACTACCAGCATCGAGCATTTCTTTTACTTCAGGAATCTTAGATGCCATCTGCTTTTACGCCCAACGCCGTTATAACCGGCGCAGCTTTGCTGCGTCCGGCGCCGGAGGCGCATAGTTAATAACCTTGTTATGTGTTTTCACCATCAGGTGACCCCCGGTAAATTTCGTAGATTTCATCAATAATTGGCTGGATATCCAGCCTTACTCCAAGAGATTCAAAGATGCCTGATTCTGTAAAAAACGCTCTAAAAAAGTGATAAGGAACTTCGTCTCTTCGCATCTCTGGCCCTACATATGCTGGGTACACATGTCCCACTATAGGTTTCGACCACAAATATTTATCTAGATTCTCATCTAGGTGCTCAAGATGATTCCTTAGATCTTTGTTTCGAATAGCGCTGTCACTTTTTATATTAAAAGTTTTGCGTAAATTTTGAGCGCGCTTTTTATGAACGTTATTAACACCCTTGCTAATGGGCCAAAAATACTTAGAAAGGCTAGCGGTGTGAATTAATAAATTTTGTATAGAGTCAAGAATTGGGTCAGTGAGGCTATCAGGATCTTCTGCTGTGCTTGAGGCCTCTAGGCACTGTACAAGGAATTGAACAGAAGCAAGTGCAGACTCCAAATTGAACCTGATAGCTTGACCGTAGAACGCAAGATGAGGGGGTTGAATCCCTTGAAACCTATCTATGTATTCTTTCATTTCTTCCATGCCGACTCACTACACATAACGCCCGCAACACCGGGCAATTTGAAGCGAAGCGGAAAATTGGTCCGAGTGCTTGCGTTTGTTATGCAACACTACCGAATCCTTCTATGTGGTACGCCGACGCTTTCCGCCACTTTCTTAAGTGTAATCTGTTCAATGCGCTGAATTAAGTCCGAAGCATTTTTGAACCGATCCTCTCTCCAAAGCTCTATTTTTAGGATCATAGGATCTGATTGATCGTCAATAGGCTTAAGCTGAAGGTCATCAATTAATTTCTGCTCTCTTCGCTCTCCACCAAAAGGCCGATAAAGCATATAGTCTCTGCCCACCGAGACGTGAGCATGTGCAATCATGTTTCTTAAGTGGTAAAGCTCTTCGATATCTATTTTCTCTTCATCGGTAAGGATGTCTGCAAATGCTTCTTTAAATTCACTTTTCACTGGGCCAAACTGCTTTTCCCAATAGGTAACTCTAACTCGGTGAAATGCATTCGGAACACGACGTGGATTATCTATAAAATCAGCAAGCAAATCTGGATTGTTCTTAAAAATCACCAAATCGGACATTTGACCCTGAAGCCACGCCGTGAACATAAACACAATTCCGGCGTTTACCATATTTTTCTCAGGCATTTCCATTACAGCTCCCTAATGCATAACGACCGCCATCACCCGTGACGAAACCGGAGTGAAGCGGAGGTTCTGGCATTCGGTGGATGGCTTGCTTATGCGACGGCCTCATCCGGTATCTCAAAGTCAGCTTCGCAGTACCCGAGACGCTCAGCAAGCTTCGTAAAGTTGACTCGCTGCCAGTGCGGCTCACCTACTTCATTTTCCGACACCAACAAGTAATCAACATCTTCTCCAAGCCCTGTGCCTTTCGGCCAATGTTCAATCCAATATAGTTCCGGCTCTTCTCTGTTAATTTGGTCAAGCATCGGCACTCGGTTTGTAAGTGCTCTAGCCGCGAAACGGAGGAGGTAAGCGACCAGTGCGACTCTCAACTTCCTCGTTTTTTCTATGGTCTCGGCAAAACCTTCCAACTCCGTAGCCGTATCATGGCGCAGCTTCTCGGATTGCTTTTTTGCCAAATAATCAAAAACATGGCCTCGAATGATTTCATAGGCATTCATGATTGAGGTACCAGGTTCCGTTTTGACCTGAGAGCAAATCACCACCATCGGCTTTTTCGATTCAGCAAGCACTCGAACATGGCACCTGGACTGAAATCCGCTAAACCCCGGGAATTTGAGATGAAAATCTTCACGCAAACCTAGATACTCCTTTTTATCTAAGCGCATAACGCCGCCAACAGCGGCCGAGCGTAGCGAGCTCCAGCGCACATAGTGCGCGATACTGCTTGGCCTTGTTATGCGACTTACTCATTGATTTCAATTAATAGTCCAACTTCTTTTCTTTCAAAAGCACTTCCTATCGGTGCATTTAGAAAAGGAATAATCTCTGGGTCGTAGTTAGCAATTGTATTTACATCATAAACAGCATGATTGCTTGGTTCATCCATATATTCCTGAGATTCGTGTCCAGACATGAAACACCAGCCGCTATCCTGCGGATTATTTGGCTCGTCGCGATACATATAACCCACGGGCTTACCTTCTACGGTGATCATGTCCGTAGCGATACAGCCACCGAACCCTTTTGCCAACGGCTTTATTTGTTCAGCTTTGAGTTTGAAATTTTTCACGAACCTCTCCTTACCGCATAACGCCGCCATAAAAGGCGCGACGTCAGGAGCGTCCTAGGCCGCGCCTTTTGCGGCCGGTTTTTGATGGCTTTGTTAAGCTTTTTGTTCATTACTTATTGCGCACTCAGCCCACTGGATACCTGACAGCCTAAAATTACTTGCTGGCTGTTTGCTTAGAATCGCATTGTACTCAGAAGCAATATTACCTAATACTAACCACCCTGTACCGAGTTGTTGGGAAAATTGCATAACTTCAAAGATTATTTCAGGCCAAGATAATTTTTCATTGTGGTAAAACTCGAGAGTAGCCATAAAACCACCTTTAGAATAACTTTCAATTTTTGATTCTATTGGCGGGCGATCAAGAGCTTTGATACAAGAATTAACTACCTTCTTTGCTGATTCTTCTCTCTTTGCATCCAAATGCAATTTCCAAATTGATCTTGGCATAGTGGCTTGTAAGCTTAACGCCGCTATAAAAGGCGCGCGTTAGCGCGTCCAGTGGAGGCCATTCTTCGGCCGGAACGATTTTTGATAGCCTTGTTAGCTGTCATATCTCGGTTTTACAAAAATAGCTGGAAAATAATTTCCTAGATTTTTCTATTTCTATATCATCAAAACTACAGCCTTTCCCTGACATAAGATCACGACCAGTTTTTGAGAGCGTGAATAAAGGGCCGTCAAGCCTTTCTTGCATTGATGCAACTAACCCTTCTTCCCGCAAACCATTTAGAGCCTGCCATAATTCATCTTTCGATAATTTAACTTTAGGTGATTTCGGGTGATCTAGCATATCGAAGGCCAAGTAGCCGCCACGAATTTTGGCAAGTAAATTCAGCGCTATTTCTCTAGGTTCCATATGCATACTCTCGAGTACAGCTAACGCCTTGCTTTGGGGCAGCCGAAACAGAGCGAAGCGGCGTGTAGGCTGTCCCAGCCGCGCAGCGGCGACAACAGCAACTTGTTAAGTGTTTTTGGCACAATGCGCCCCTATTATTTGTTTTTGCAAATCACCCGGAACATTAACCCAGGAAACGCTTTGCGTAACCTTGAGCTCATAGCCTTGCTCTGATGCGGCCCTGATTATTTGTTGGAACCATTCAAAGTAACCCCACTTTCTTGGTTTAGCACCGTAAAGATAGCAACGCTCACTATTCCAGTGAACCTCCATTGCCTCGCGATATATCATAGGAAAGGTTGCAATTGAGGGCTTCACGTAGAGCCTCTCTTCTTCATCTATTCCTATTTCTTCGATTCTATCTTCCATACTCGATTAGACACTTAACGCTAACAGCAGAGGCGCAGCTATGCTGCGTCCTGCTGCCTGTTTTTGTTAGATTTAGTCATATTTCTTCCAGTTATCTACAAGCCACTTGCTTACATTTTTATGGCTTCGAGTGTCACCAGGAAGATGTTCCTTGATCAGTTTTTCGGTTTTTATTCCAGAAGCCTTTTTTTTAAGATTGTGTGTCTCGGCGAACCGATTTATAAAGGCTAAAACTTCATATCCCTCGTTGCGGTTTAGAAGAGTGCTATCTGGTTTGCCAGTCACTTGGGGATCATCAGGGGCGATCGCCGTCCATGAGTAGGTGTATTTCAAGTCCGATTTCGAAAGTAAGGGCATAGTTGCTTCCTTGTTTTTGCGCTGGGTAAAAATCTAACGCCCGGCTCACCAAGCAAATTTTGATGGCGGCTTTTTTGGAACAAAAAAGGTGACAGTAAAATTTGTCCGGTGGAGCCGTTGGTTATGCATCGTTTTGATTTAACCAGCTTGCCTTGGACAACTTCACTAACTGTTCAGAGTCTATTATAAAACCAAACCTAACTGAATGCTTAAAAGTTACCGAACCAATAAATTGATGACCAGTAATACCCTCTACTGCCATATGGCCAACACTATCGTAAGAATAAAACTTAAGGCTCAGCTCATCTGGCGACATTGAGTTTAGTACAGCTTCACCTTTTCGGGTTTTCTCCAGTTCTTTGAGGGATGCCGCAAACAAATCGAGTTCTTGTTTTGCAACCCAAACTTGGTTTTTACCAGAATATCCGTTACTTGAAACCGCAATACCGATCAAAGCATCCCCGCAACTTGTCAGACTGCTATCTGTTTCTAATTGAACTTCAAGTTCTAGATAATTTGAACCGTTTTCGATTTTCATTTTTTATGCATAACGCCGTGGTAAGGGGCAACCGAAACGCAGTGTAGGTTGTCCCGCGCAGGCCGCGTTTTTTTTGCGGCCGGAGTGAACTTGACCACCTTGTTATAAGCTGACCTTACCAATTGCGTTTGTCGCTTTTTAACCAATTTGTACAGCCATAATTAAGAGAAGCCCACGCTTCCTGAAGACGAGCCACAAATATTGTATCGTTAGAATCAACAAGGGCTTCTAGCTCATCACGGATGGTTCCTGCTGTTTTCGTAGTATCGATCAGCCAGAAAGATTCCAAATGCTTGCAATAGGCAAACTTTTTTATATATTCATGGACTGAATCATAATCCTGACCTGGTGATTTAAGATCATACGTTACACAGTAAACTGCCATGTAAATTCTCCTTTTGGGTATCTAGTTGCTTATAACGCCAATATTAAGCGGCGCCCGGCTAGGGCGTCCGGTGGACGGCCGTAAGGCCGGTAACAAACTTGAATGCTTGGTTAGAAAAGCCTACCCGCCGAAAGTAGGGGCAGACTGGATAAGGGTTGCAGAGTTTCGCACGCTCCACAAAACCATCTCCGAGAAAACCTTTCTCAACTCATCCCGAGCACTGTCTTTGGCCGCACCAGTCAAAATATTCTTGGCAGCATCCAGTAACCGATTTTCTGTTCCGGGTGCCGATCGAATTGATTCGAGGCCCTTGGCAGTTAAGCAAACATTCTGGAACTCACCATTTCGATACCCGTTGTGAGTAATGAATCCTGTATTTGTCAACCATTCAACAGTTGGCTTTGCCAGCCCTGCTGGGCTTTTGTGCCTGACGTATCCTTTGATTTGGCCTGTTTCTTCTAAAGGTTGTTCAGCCTCATCCCAATAATCATCGCCAAGTTCTAGCGCATAATGTGTCGGATCGATGTTTTTGGGGAGCGGGAAATACTCATACAGCTCGGCAAACAGGAGCCCAGATATGGCTTCAAAAATTTCGATATTTTTCATACATACCGTCCGATGGCTTTCTAACGCCTCAAACACCGGCTTGGTGAAATTGGCAGCTTTTTTGAAAAAAAGGTGACAGCTTTACCAAGTCCGAGTGCTTTGACTTGTTAGCTGTGACCACACTCATGCCTTTAAATAAGCTCATGCTCTACTAGAGCCTCTTCCCACAAAGCTGACTTATTCTCGCGAAAATACTTGCTCAGTAGGTCGCTGATTTCAGGCGACTGAAAACTATTGTTTTCTATATAGGCTTTCAACTTCTCTGAACTTACAACGTCCATTTCTTTAATTTCTGCTTGTGGTTCGCAACAACCATAGCCATCAAAAGATATTCTTACCAAGTAAAGGCAACCATTAGGATTTTCATCAAAGTCTGCAAAGACCGAATCATCCTGCAAAGCCAAGCAATACTTACATGGGCGCGTCGACATTGGTTCAAATTTTCGAATATCCATGTATTTCGCCTGTACAGCTAACAGTTGAGTGGACCGACGGCTTCACCATTGCATATCAGTGACTTCTTCATAACAACGCGAAGCCTCGCTTATCTGAAACAGAGTATTTATATTTAAATCAAACACTTATACCACTTCCACAACGCACAGCCTGTAATATCTTGACTTCCTCTTTTTGCGCACCCAATAATACTGTACAAACATACAGCACGGGTGCGATATGGACACCACACCAAGCAAGCCACGCCTGCGCGAGCAGTTTCGCAACGTTATCAGGGTGAATCACTACAGCATTCGTACCGAGAAAGCGTACTGGTATTGGATACGCTATTTCCTGCGCTACCACCGGATGCGTCACCCTCTGGAGATGGGACCAGCGGAAGTTAACGAGTTTCTCACCTGGCTGGCTGTCAGTCGGCACGTGGCCGCTGCCACGCAGAATCAGGCGCTCAACGCGGTGGTGTTTCTGTATGGCAAGGTGTTGGATCGCCCGCTGGGCGATATCGGCGAAACCGTCCGGGCCAAACGCCCTGCACGCATCCCGACGGTGCTGACGCACAGTGAAGCAACCCAGATCATTGGATTGCTGCCTGAGCCTCACAAACTGATTGCTTCGCTGATGTATGGCTCCGGGCTGCGTGTCGTTGAAGCTTGTCGGCTGCGTATCAAAGACATCGACTTCGACCGCCAGATCATTGCGGTTCGCAGCGGTAAGGGAGATAAGGATCGCACCACGCTGCTGCCGACCCCGCTGCTTGAACCTTTGCGGGAACGCAGAGCACGAATAAAACGAGCGTGGGCCGAGAAGGATGCGTTCTACCAGTGTGATGCCAGCCTGCCCTACGCACTGCGTCGTAAATACCCCAACGCTGCGCGATCGCTGGAGTGGCAGTGGTTGTTTCCCTCTCAGGGTTTGTGTGCTGACGATGAGGGCAACATCGTGCGGCACCACCTGCATATCAGTGCCGTGCAGAAGGCGGTAAGACGAGCTTTGCGGGCGACAGCGATTGGCAAACCAGCTGGCTGCCACACTTTTAGACATACCTTTGCTACGGAACTGCTGCGCCGCGGCAGTGATATTCGCACGGTCCAGACACTGCTGGGGCATGCTGATGTGCGTACTACGCAGATTTATACCCATGTCCTTGGTAACGCCTTTGCCGGGGTGCAAAGTCCGCTCGGCTGAGTCTGGCCCGCCGTGCCATCCCTGTGTGCGCTGAAACAGCGTGCACCTCTTGCAGATTATTCCAGCGAGCAACGCACTGTCTATCCCCCACAAACAACAACCCCGGCACGTGGCCGGGGTTGTTGTGTGCTGCGCTGGCGATTAACCGATCCAGGCGCGGGCGTTGCGGAACATGCGCATCCAGCCGCCGTCTTCGCTCCAGTCATCCGGATGCCAGGAGTTCTGCACCGCGCGGAACACACGCTCGGGGTGCGGCATCATGATGGTGACGCGACCGTCGCGGGTGGTCAGGCCGGTTATGCCGCGCGGCGAGCCGTTCGGGTTGGCCGGGTAGCGTTCGGTCATTCGACCACGGTTGTCGACGTAGCGCAGAGCAACCGCGTTGGCTGCCTCACAGGCGTCAACGGCCGCGCTGTTGGAGAACTCGGCGTGGCCTTCACCGTGGGCGATGGCAATCGGCAAACGGCTGCCGACCATGCCACTGAGGAAGATCGACGGCGAGGGCTGGACTTCGACCATGGCAACCCGCGCTTCAAACTGCTCGGAGCGGTTGCGCACAAAGTGCGGCCAGTGGTCACTGCCGGGGATCAGCTCACGCAGGTTGGAGAGCATCTGGCAGCCGTTACACACGCCGAGGGCGAAGGTGTCCGGGCGGGCGAAGAACGCGGTGAAGGCTTCACGGGCGATGCTGTTGAACAGGATCGACTTGGCCCAGCCCTCACCGGCGCCCAGTACGTCGCCGTAGGAGAAACCGCCGCAGGCGACCAGACCGCGGAAGTCAGTCAGGTCAACGCGGCCGCTGAGAATATCGCTCATGTGCACGTCGACCGCGCTGAAACCGGCGCGATTGAACGCAGCAGCCATCTCGACCTGACCATTGACACCCTGCTCGCGCAGAATGGCAACGCGCGGGCGAGCGCCCTTGCTGATGGCGGGTGCAGCAACGTCTTCGTTGATATCAAAACTGAGCAGCGCGTGCAGACCAGGGTTGGCGTCGTCGGCGATATTCTCGAACTCCTGATCCGCGCACTCGGCGTTGTCACGCAGGCGCTGAATCTGCCAGCTGGTTTCGCTCCAGGCCTGTTGCCAAACCGCTCGGGTGTTTTCCAGCACCGGCTTGCCGTTGAACTCGAAGCGGATACTCTGCTCGCTGCTCGGCTGACCGATCACCGCGCTGCAGTCACCTAGCCCGGCGGCAGACAGTTGCGCCAGCACTTCTTCGGTATCGTCCTGCGATACCTGAATGACCGCACCCAGCTCTTCGTTGAACAGCACCTCAGCCAGCGCACCGGCGCCCTGCGCTAGCACGTCGAGGTTGATGTTCAGACCGCAGCGGGCAGCGAAGGCCATCTCGGTCAGGGTGGTGAACAGGCCACCATCGGAGCGGTCGTGGTAGGCCAGCAGCAGTTCGTCCTGGTTCAGCCCCTGAATCACGGCGAAAAAGGCCTTGAGGTCTTCTGCGTCATCCAGATCCGGCACTTGCTGGCCGATCTTGTTGTAGACCTGCGCCAGCGCCGAGCCGCCCAGACGATTCTGGCCACGACCCAGATCGATCAAGATCAGGTCGGTCGCACCGTGATCCAGACGCAGTTGCGGCGTCAGGGTCGCGCGCACGTCCTGTACCGGCGCAAAACCGGTCACGATCAGCGACAGCGGCGAGGTGACCGACTTCTCCTGACCGGCTTCATCCCAGCGCGTCTTCATAGACATGGAATCCTTGCCGACCGGAATGGTGATACCCAGCTCGGGGCACAGTTCCATGCCGACCGCCTTGACGGTGTCGTACAGGCGCGCGTCTTCACCCGGGTGACCGGCAGCGGACATCCAGTTAGCCGACAGCTTGATGTCCGACAGCTTGTCGATGCGAGCAGCAGCCAGGTTGGTCACAGTCTCGGCAACCGCCATGCGGCCGGAGGCCGGGGCGTTGAGCAGCGCCAGCGGCGTGCGCTCACCCATGGCCATGGCTTCACCGGTGTTGACGTCGAAGCTGGTGGAGGTGACGGCACAGTCAGCCACCGGCACCTGCCACGGGCCGACCATCTGGTCGCGGGTGACCATACCGGTAATGCTGCGGTCGCCGATGGTAATCAGGAACTGCTTGCTGGCAACCGCCGGCAGGCGCAGCACGCGTTCGGCAACATCGCTCAGATTCAGCTCGTTGGCGCTGAACTCGTCGCCCTGCTCGGCTTCACGCTCGACGCTGCGGTGCATGCGCGGCGGTTTGCCGAGCAGAACCGAGAGCGGCATATCAACCGGCTGGTTGTCGAAGTGAGTATCGTTGAGCAGCAACAGTTGCTCTTCAGTCGCTTCGCCAACAACGGCAAAGGGGCAACGCTCACGCTGACAGATGGCTTCGAAACGCTCGTAATCGGCGTTCGGCACAGCCATCACGTAGCGCTCCTGAGACTCATTGGACCAGATTTCCAGCGGGCTCATGCCCGGCTCGTCGTTCGGCACGTTACGTAGTTCGAAGCGACCGCCGCGGCCACCGTCGTTGACCAGTTCCGGGAAGGCGTTGGACAGGCCGCCCGCGCCCACGTCGTGGATAAAGGCGATCGGGTTCTTGTCGCCCAGCTGCCAGCAGCGGTCGATGACCTCCTGACAGCGGCGTTCCATTTCCGGGTTTTCACGCTGCACGGAGGCAAAGTCCAGATCCTCGGCGCTGGCACCGGTAGCCATGGAAGACGCCGCACCGCCGCCCAGGCCGATCAGCATCGCCGGGCCACCGAGCACGATCAGCTTGGCGCCAACCGGGATATCGGACTTCTCGACGTGGGTCGCACGAATGTTGCCCATGCCGCCGGCGATCATGATCGGCTTGTGGTAGCCACGGGTTTCCGGGCCACGGGGCGAGTCGATGGTGGTCTCGAAGGTACGGAAGTAGCCGTTCAGGTTTGGGCGACCGAATTCATTGTTGAACGCGGCGCCGCCAAGCGGGCCCTCGATCATGATCTGCAGCGGAGTGACGATACGCGAGGGCTTGCCGTTGTCTTCTTCCCATGGCTGAACGAAGCCCGGGATACGCAGGTTGGACACGGTAAAACCGGTTAGGCCGGCCTTCGGCTTGCCGCCGATACCGGTAGCGCCTTCGTCACGAATCTCGCCGCCGGAACCGGTGGAGGCGCCCGGGAACGGGGCAATCGCGGTCGGGTGGTTGTGGGTTTCCACCTTCATCAGGATGTGTACCGGCTCTTCATGGGCGCGGTACTCATTGCTGCCCGGTACCGGGAAGAAGCGGCCTGCGGTAAAGCCTTCGATCACAGCCGCATTGTCTTTATAGGCCGACAGTACGCCTTCGCTGTGCATCTGATAGGTGTTCTTGATCATGCCGAACAGGCTCTTGTCCTGCGCCTGACCGTCGATATCCCAGCTGGCATTGAAGATCTTGTGGCGGCAATGCTCGGAGTTGGCCTGGGCGAACATCATCAGTTCAACGTCGCTCGGGTTGCGGCCAAGGCCGGTGAAGCTCTCGACCAGATAGTCGATCTCGTCTTCGGCCAGGGCCAGACCGAGGCTGCTGTTGGCCTCAACCAGGGCGTCACGGCCACCGGCCAGAATGTCGACGCGCTGGAACGGCTTGGGCTCGGTGTGGGCAAACAGCGCAGCGGCGGCCTGCAGATCGTCCAGCGCCAGCTCGGTCATACGGTCGTGCAGCTCGGCCTTCAGCGTCGCGCGGTCATCGGCAGACAGCTCACCACTGACGTAATAGGCGATACCACGCTCCAGGCGCAGCACCTGACTCAGACCACAGTTGCGGGCAATGTCGGTTGCCTTGCTGGACCAGGGGGAGATGGTGCCAAAGCGCGGCACTACCAGCACCAGCTCGCCTGCGGGCTCTTCCACCGGCACCGACGGGCCGTAGCGCAGCAGGCGTTCCAGCACCTGGCCAGACTGCTCGTCCAGATCGGCGCTCAGCTCGGCAAAATGCATAAACTCGGCGTATACCCCGGTCACTCCGGCAAGGCGGCTTTGCAGCTTGGCGAGCAACTTGGTACGACGAAAATCGGAAAGGGCTGGGGCTCCACGCAGGATATGCATGTCGGTATCGGCCTCGGGATGCGAACAGTGGGAAAAAGAAGGCGCATAGGATACCCCAAGCGGGGCGTTGGAGCCATGCCAAGCTGGCCAGCGGCAGAGGTGCGCGATTGCGTCGGCGGCTATTGCCGCAGCCCGCTTTTGCCTATACTGGCGCCATGCATCGACCAGCTCCTCGCCTTCCCCGTTTCAAGGCTCTGGCCACCGCCCTGTGCGCTGTGTTGCTGACCGCCTGTGAGCAAAGCACCCAACTGGAACAGATTCAGGAGGACGGCACTCTGCGCGTGATTACTCGCAATACGCCGACCACCTACTATCAGGATCGCAACGGCGACACCGGTCTGGAGTACGAGCTGGCCAAACGCTTCGCCGACAGCCTTGGCGTGGGCCTGGACATGCAGACCGCCGATACCGTCGACAGCCTGTACCAGCAGTTGGACAAGGCCGACGGTCCGCAGGTTGCCGCAGCCGGGCTGACGGTCAACCCGGCGCGCAACGAACAGGTGCGTTTTGCCGTGCCCTACCTCGACGTGATTCCACAGGTGGTCTACCGGCGCGGCAGCCGCAAGCCACGCAGCATCGAAGACCTCTACGGCCAGCGCCTGATGGTCCTCAAGGGCAGCACCCTGGCTGACGAACTGCACGCTTTGCAGCAAACCCACCCGGAGCTGACCTTCGAAGAATCCGACAGCGTGGAAGTGGTTGACCTGTTGCGACTGGTCAACGACGGCGAGATCGACAGCGCCGTGGTCTACTCTAACGAACTGGTAGTGAATCAGGCGTTCTATCCGGCGGTCAGCGTGGCCTTTGACCTGGGCGACAGCCAGCCGATGGCCTGGGCGCTGCGCCAATACGCCGACAGCACGCTGCTGGATGCGGTCAACGGGTTCTTCTCGCGCATCAAGGCCGACGGCACGCTGGATCAGCTGATTGAGCGCTTTTACGGCCATTCAGATGTGCTGGACTACGTCGGCGCGCGCGCCTTCGCCACCCATATGCAGAACCGCCTGCCACGCTTTGAGACCTTTCTGCGTCAGGCGGGCGACCAGAACGGGCTCGACTGGCGGTTGCTGGCGGCGATGAGCTATCAGGAGTCACTCTGGGACCCGAACGCCCGCTCCGCCACCGGCGTGCGCGGCTTGATGATGCTGACCCTGCCGACCGCCAAATTTGTCGGCGTCACCAACCGGGTTGATCCACAGCAGAGCATCAACGGCGGCGCGCGCTACCTGATCTGGGTGCGTGACCAGATTCCGACCGACATTCCCGAGCCGGACCGCACCTGGTTTGCCTTGGCCGCCTACAACGTCGGCCTCGGCCATCTGGACGACGCGCGCAAGCTCACCGCCGAAGGCGGTCGAGACCCGAACCGCTGGGTCGATGTGAAGGATTTTCTGCCGCTGCTGCAGAAGAAGGAGTGGTACAGCAAAACCCGCTACGGCTACGCCCGCGGCTCGGAACCGGTGCACTATGTACAGAACATCCGCCGCTACTACGACATCCTGCAATGGGTCACCCAACCGCAATCCGAATCTCGCCAGCAACCCGCCGAGCAATATCACGCGCCAGGGATTCTCGAGCAGTTGCCGGATGGGGTGTAGCGCAGCGCTACACAGCGGCAAGCTATAAGCTGCAAGCCTCAAGCTAAAAGCCAAACCACCTGCGCCGCGCAGTGAGCCGTCATACCCTCATGCAGACTTGATGCCGCCTCGGCGGACACGCCTTTGGCTTTGTCCGCCCTACAACACAGCGCCAGCCCGTAGGGCGGACTAAGCGCAGCGTGTCCGCCGCGTACCCGCAAGTGCCGCGACTCAACGTATTTTGCCGGCTTGATGCCACCCTCGCGGACACGCCTTTGGCTTTGTCCGCCCTACAGGAAGGTCGCCGACGAATGGGATGAAACACCTCGCGCGCACCGCCACGCCACAAAGAACCATAAAAAAACCCGCGCGATTCAACACCGCACGGGTTTTGCTTGCAGCTTGCGACTTGCGGCTACGCCTTACGCCTATCCCTGAAAAACCCCGACAACAACGCCCCGCACTCCTCGGCCAACACCCCACCTTCCACTTGCATGCGGTGATTCATCCACGGCTGGTCGAGTACCTGGCTGCGGCTGGCGACGGCGCCGGCGCGGGGTTCGCTGGCGCCGTAGACCAGACGTGCGATGCGGCTGTGGACCAGCAGGCCGGAGCACATGGTGCAGGGTTCGAGGGTAACGTACAGGGTAGAACCGGGCAGGCGGTAGTTCTGCAGGGCCGTTGCGGCCTGGCGGATGGCGACCATTTCGGCATGGGCGCTGGGGTCGTGACTGGTGATCGGCTGGTTAAAACCACGACCAATCACCTGCCCGTTCAGGACCAGCACAGCGCCGACCGGAACTTCGCCCCGCTCGGCGGCCAGCTTGGCCTCGGCCAGCGCCAGCCGCATAAAGTCGATATCAGCTGGCGTCATGCTTGAGCCTCTTCAACAGCCGATCAGATCAGCTTGCGTTCGCGCAGCAGGCCTACCACCTGCTCAACGCAGCCTTCCAGATCCAGCTCGGCGGTGTTGAGTACCAGGTCGGCATCGGTCGGCGCTTCATACGGGAAGGACACACCCGGAATGGTACCCTCGACGTTGGCCGCGTAGATACCGGACGGGTCACGCTGCTGACAGACGTCCAGCGGAGTATCCAGATGCACCAGCAGGCAGCGATTGCCGAGGATATGACGTGCAGTCGCGCGGCTTTCTTCGGTCGGTGCAACAAAGGCGCCAATGGCAATCAGGCCCGCTTCGTTCATCTGACGCGCAATACGCGCGCCCTTGTGCAGGTTTTCGGCACGGCCGGCAGCGTCCATCGGCAGGCCTTTGCTCAGGTCCTGACGCATGACCTTGCCGTCCAGCACATAACAGGCACGGCCGCCGTCGAACAGCTTGCGCTCCAGTGCATAGGCGATGCTGCTCTTGCCTGAGCCGGACAGACCGGTGAACAGCAGGGTCACCGGCTCCTGACCAAAGCGCTCGGCGCGCTCCTGCGGTGTGACGTGAGCGAAGCGGCCGTGTTGGCTGCCGCTGCTGTTCTGGTTGCCCTGGGCCTTGGCGACGATCATGCCAGCGCCCACGGTGCCATTGGTCATGCGGTCGATGACGATAAAGGCGCCAGAGGTATGGTTGCTCTGATAGTCGTCAAAGGCGATCGGGCGCTCAAGCGCGACCTGTACACGACCGATTTCGTTCAGCGCCAGCTCGGCCGCTGGCTGTTGCTCCAGCGTATTGACGTCAATGCGATGCTGAATGCGGGTAAAGGACGCCGGACTGTAGCTGGTAGCACGCTTGATGTCGTACTTGCGGCCGGGCTGCATCGGCTGCTCAGCCATCCACACCAGGGTCGCTTCAAACTGATCACCAATCAGCGGGCGGTTGTCCGCGTGGCACAGCATGTCGCCGCGGGAGATATCGATTTCGTCTTCCAGCGTCAGCGTCACTGCCTGACCGGGACCCGCCTCTTCCAGCTCACCATCAAAGGTGACGATGGATTTGACGCGGCTGCCCTTGCCCGATGGCAATACAGTCAGCTCATCGCCCTTGCGCACCACACCCGAGGCGATGGTGCCGGCAAAGCCGCGGAAGTTCAGGTTCGGGCGGGTTACCAGCTGAACAGGGAAACGCAGGTCGGTGGTGTTGCGATCGCTGGCGATCTCGACGGTTTCCAGAATCTCCATCAGCGAGGGACCGGTGTACCAGGGGCTGCGCTCGCTGCGATTGACCACGTTGTCGCCCTTGAGCGCCGACATCGGTACAAACTGCACCTTGTCGCCGTCCAGCAGTTCCAGACCGCTGGCGAACTGCAGGTAGTCTTCGCGAATCTTGTCGTAAACGGTCTGATCGAAATCCATCAGGTCCATCTTGTTGACCGCAACCACGATGTGCTTGATGCCCAGCAGGGATGCGATAAAACTGTGGCGCTTGGTCTGGGTCTGCACGCCGTAGCGGGCATCGATCAGGATGATTGCCAGATCACAGGTGGAGGCACCGGTCGCCATGTTGCGGGTGTACTGCTCATGGCCGGGGGTGTCGGCGATGATGAACTTGCGCTTGGCGGTGGAGAAGTAGCGGTAGGCCACGTCGATGGTGATGCCCTGCTCACGCTCGGCCTGCAGACCGTCAACCAGCAACGCCAGATCCACCTCTTCACCCGTGGTGCCGGACTTCTTGGAGTCACGGGTGATGGCTTCCATGTGATCTTCATAGATCATCTTGGAGTCGTGCAGCAGACGCCCAATCAGCGTGCTCTTGCCGTCGTCGACGTTACCGCAGGTCAGAAAGCGCAGCAGCTCCTTGCGTTCGTGCTGGCTCAGGTAGGCCAGGATGTCCTGGCTGATCAGATCGGATTGATGCGACATCTATCAAAGCTCCAAGCTGCAAGCTGCAAGCGACAAGCGGTCCCTGCAGCTATTCGGTAATTCGGTTAATCAAGCCTGTCAGCATGCGCGACAGCTCGCGGGTCTCACTGATCCAGTGTGTGGCCAGTGTCAATTCCAGAAACTCTATCTCCTGCCCCACCATCAACTGGGTTCGCACCTCAGCGCATGAGCCTTTGGCGACGCTGAGAAAATACCGCTTCTCGGCGTTGCCTCCACGCTCCATCCCCTCGGCAATATTGCTGGGAATAGACAGCGCGGCCCGCGTCAGCTGGTTGCGAAACCCGTAATCGGGGCAGTTTGCCAGCGCTCTGTACATGGCAACAGACAACGCCTTTCCACGCTGCCACACTTCAAGCCGTTCGAAATCCATCAGCAACCTCCTTGTTGCCTGCTCAAGCAGCCCTCCAAAGCGACTCAGACTGGCTTGTCGCTTACAGCTTGAGGCTTGCGGCTTTAGAAATAACCCTGCCTCTTCTTCTCTTCCATCGACCCTGCCGAGTCGTGATCGATGACGCGGCCCTGGCGTTCGGAGGTGCGGGTGAGCAGCATTTCCTGGATGATTTCCGGTAGCGTGGCGGCGCTGGATTCGACGGCGCCGGTCAGCGGGTAGCAACCCAGGGTACGGAAGCGGACCATTTTCATTTCCGGGGTCTTGCCGTCCAGCGGCATGCGATCGTCGTCGACCATGATCAGCGAGCCGTTGTATTCGACAACCGGACGTTCAGCGGCAAAGTACAGCGGCACAATCGGGATGCTTTCCAGATAGATGTATTGCCAGATGTCCAGCTCGGTCCAGTTCGACAGCGGAAACACGCGGATGCTTTCACCCTTGTGTACCTTGCCGTTGTAGATATTCCACAGCTCGGGGCGCTGGTTTTTCGGGTCCCAGCGGTGATGCTTGTCGCGGAAGGAGTAGACGCGCTCCTTGGCGCGGGATTTTTCTTCATCACGACGCGCACCACCAAAGGCCGCGTCAAAGCCGTACTTGTCCAGCGCCTGTTTCAGGCCCTGGGTTTTCATCACGTCGGTGTGCACCGCGCTGCCGTGGGTGAAGGGGTTAACGCCCTGCGCCAGGCCTTCGGGGTTCTGGTGCACCAGCAGGTCAAGATCCATTTCCTTGACCATCTTCTCGCGGAACTCGTACATCGCCTGAAACTTCCAGCCGGTGTCCACGTGCAGCACGGGGAACGGCAGACGACCCGGATAGAAGGCCTTGCGCGCCAGGTGCAGCATGACTGCGGAGTCTTTACCGATCGAATAGAGCATGACCGGGTTCTGGAACTCGGCCGCCACTTCACGAATGATGTGAATGCTCTCGGCTTCCAGTTGTTTCAGGTGAGTCAGTTTTTCCAGCATGGTGTACTCGCGTTGAATGGGTAACGGCCCTGCGGCCCAATTCGACTGCCGCGCATTGTATCAAAGGCTATTTTTTATAATAAGCGGGCTATCAAGAACCATCGGCTATAAGCATATGAAAAACTTAGCGGCAAGCGGCAAGCGGCAAGCGGCAAGCGCAATCAGGGTGAGTGCCCCGGCAAAGCCGTCACGCGTTTTCTGCAGCTCTGTCTAACCTCGCCTCTCCTCAAGCCAAACACCGCGCCACTCAGCCGCACGAGTTTTGCTTGTGGCTTGTGGCTTGTGGCTTGTGGCTTGTGGCTTGCGGCTTGCGGCTTGCGGCTTGCGGCTTGCGGCTTGCGGCTTGCGGCTTGCGGCTTGCGGCTCAGCGCCGCGCGCTGAGCTACACCGGATTATCGATATCAATAAACTGATGCTCGATACCAAAGGTCGCCGCCAGATGGTCGCCGAGCGCCTTGGCGCCATAGCGCTCAGTGGCGTGGTGGCCGGCGGCATAGAAGTGGATGCCGTTTTCACGGGCGGCGTGGACGGTCGGTTCGGAGACTTCGCCGGTGATGAAGGCGTCAACGCCGAGGGCGATGGCTTTATCGATGTAGCCCTGGGCGGCACCGGTGCACCAGGCGATGCGCTTGACCGGGCGCTCGTGGCCGGCAATAAACAGCGGCTCGCGCTGCAGGCGCTCGGCCAATTGCTGCGCCAGTGCGTCGCCGCTGCAGGGCTCTGGCAGCTCGCCGGTCAGCCCCACGGAGCGCGGGTTGTGCGGCTCCAGGCCGCCGCTGATCTGCCAGCCCATCAGCTGCGCCAGTTGCGCGTTGTTACCCAGCTCGGCATGCACATCCAGCGGCAGATGGTAGGCCATCAGGTTGATGTCATGCTGCAACAGCGCCTTGAGACGTCGATGCTTGATACCCACAACCTGCGCCGCTTCACCCCGCCAGAAGTAGCCGTGATGCACCAACAGCAGGTCAGCACCGGCCTCCACTGCGGCATCCACCAACGCCTGGCTGGCGGTGACGCCGCTGACAATCAGACGGATCTCGTTGCGGCCCTCTACCTGCAAACCGTTAGGGCAGTAATCCTGGAAGCTGCCGCTGTCGAGCAGTTCATTGCAGTAGCGCAGCAGCTTGTCGCGTTCGACCATAGGGCCTCCGATTGGGGTGTGTGCGGCGCATTATTGTCCGGTGTCCGACGAGCGGTTACAAGGCGGGGGTGATCGACCACGCCGGTGCGCACCACAACCCTGCATTATCTGTCCCGAGTCCGTATAATGCCGCAGGATTCGGCCCTCAGTGGCCAGCACAGACGACGGGCAGGATTTTCATGAAAGAACTGTTACGCAGCATGGGTTGGCCTGTGGTCTGCGGCGTACTGCTGGCGCTGCTGATCATTCAACAGTTCCCCGAATGGCTCGGCCTGCCGGCGCACGATATTGTCCTGCGCGAAGTGTCAGAACCGCGCTCGAACATGGGCCTGGTGTCTTACAGCCGCGGGGTTGAGCGCGCCTCCCCGGCCGTTGCCAACATCTATACCAGCAAAGCTGCCGACGGCACGATGCGTGACTACTCCGACAGCCTGAGCAGCCCCAATCCGACGCAGTCCAGCCTGGGCTCTGCGGTCATCCTCAACCCTGAAGGCTACCTGCTGACCAACAACCACGTGATTGCCGGCGCGGATGAAATCCAGGTGGCGCTGAAAGACGGTCGGGAGGCTCTCGCCACGGTGATTGGCGCAGACCCGGAAACCGACCTGGCGGTGCTCAAGATCGACCTGCCCAACCTGCCCTCGATCACCATCGACTCACGCGACCAGCAACGCATTGGCGACGTGGTCATGGCCATCGGCAATCCCTTTGGTCTGGGGCAGACCGTGACCATGGGCATCATTAGCGCCACCGGCCGCAACCAGCTCGGGCTCAATACCTATGAAGACTTTATTCAGACCGATGCAGCGATTAACCAGGGCAACTCCGGCGGTGCGCTGATTGATGCCGAGGGCAACCTGATCGGTATCAACACCGCCATCTTTTCCCAGGCTGGCGCGGCGCAGGGCATTGGCTTTGCGATTCCGGTGCAGTTGGCCGTTGAGGTCATGCAGGCGATTATCCAGCACGGTCACGTCATTCGCGGCTGGCTGGGGGTGGCGGTACAACCGATGACGCCAGAGCTGGCCGAGTCTTTCGGGCTGGAGGTAAGCCAGGGCATTGTGGTGACCAGCCTGTACCGGAACGGCCCGGCCTGGAACGCCGGCCTGCTGCCGGGCGATGTGATTTTGCGCATCAATGACCAGCCCACCACCAGCGGCCGGCAAGCCATGAATCAGGTGGCCCGTGCCAAGCCGGGCGACAGGATCGAGCTGGAGGTGCTGCGCAGCGGCCAGCCCGTCAACCTGAGTGCCGAAGTGGCCGTGCGCCCCTCCTTCCAGAACTGACGCGCGCCGCAAGGCGCGCTTACAGCACCTCGTCCAGGGCCGCCAGCAAGGCCTTGTTCTGCGCCTCGGTGCCGATGGTGATACGCAAAAACTGATCGATGCGCGGCAGCCGAAAATGCCGCACGATCACCCGCCGCTCACGCAGCCCTTGGGCCAGTTCGGCTGCATCGCGTTGAGTGTGGCGGGCAAACACGAAGTTGGCCTGCGACGGCAACACCTCAAACCCACGCTCCGTGAGCGCCTCGGCCAGACTCTCGCGACTGCGCATGACCGCCTGACGCGTCTGGTTGAACCAGCTCTGGTCCTGGAAAGCGGCGACCGCACCCGCAATCGCCAGACGGTCGAGCGGGTAGGAGTTGAAGCTGTTCTTGATACGCTCCAGCGCCTCGATCAGGTCCGCATGACCAACCGCCAAGCCGACCCGCAGGCCCGCCAGCGAGCGCGACTTGGACAGGGTCTGGGTGACCAGCAGGTTCGGGTAACGATCCACCAGGGTGATGGCGGTTTCGGCACCAAAATCGACGTAGGCTTCATCCACCACCACCACCGAATCCGGGTTGGCGTCGAGAATCTGCTCGATCTGCTCCAGCGCCAGCGCGACGCCGGTCGGAGCGTTCGGGTTTGGGAAGATGATGCCGCCATTGGCCTGGCGGTAGTCCGCCGGATCGATGCTGAAATCGTCACGCAGCGGCTGCGGAGCGGCCTCGATACCGTACAGGCCGCAATACACCGGGTAGAAGCTGTAGGTGATGTCCGGGTAGAGCACCGGACGGCCGTGCTGAAACAGGCCGTGGAAGATATGCGCCAACACCTCGTCCGAGCCGTTGCCGACGAACACCTGCGCGGTATCCACCCCGTAGTAGCCGGCGATCTCGTCTTTCAGCGCATCGGCGTTGGGCGCCGGATACAAACGCAGGCTGTCATTCAGCTCCGCCTGAATCGCATCCACCACCCGCGGCGACGGCCCGTAGGGATTCTCGTTGGTATTGAGCTTGACCAGGTTCTCGACCTTGGGCTGCTCACCCGGTACGTAAGGCACCAGGTCGTTGACAAAGGGACTCCAGAAACGACTCACGGGCAATCCTCGATTGAGCTACAAGCGGCAAGCCGCAAGCTTCAAGCCAACCCCGGCGAGCTGAGTCTGCACAACTCAGCTTGTCGCTTGCAGCTTGAAGCTTGCCGCTAGTTCTTAATGCGGTACTCCGCGCTGCGCGCGTGGGCGGTCAGGCTTTCGCCACGGGCCAGCACGGATGCAGTCTTACCCAGCTCCGAGGCCCCTTCCGGCGAGCAGAAGATGATCGAGGAGCGCTTCTGGAAGTCGTAGACGCCCAGCGGCGAGGAGAAACGCGCGGTACCGGACGTCGGCAAGACGTGGTTGGGGCCGGCGCAGTAATCGCCCAGTGCCTCGGGGGTGTAACGCCCCATGAAGATGGCGCCAGCGTGGCGCACATGCGGCAACAGTGCTTCCGGATCGGCCACCGACAGCTCAAGGTGCTCCGGTGCAATACGGTTGGTCAACACACAGGCCTGCTGCAGATCATCCACCTTGATCAGCGCGCCGCGGGTCTCCAGCGAGACACGGACGATGGCGTCGCGCTCCAGCTCACCGATCAGCCGATTCAGGCTGGCTTCAACCGCATCAAGGAAGTCAGCATCCGGCGACAGCAGAATGGACTGAGCGTCTTCATCGTGCTCGGCCTGCGAGAACAGGTCCATGGCAATCCAGTCAGGGTCGGTCTGACCGTCGCAGACCACCAGAATCTCGGACGGACCGGCGATCATGTCGATGCCCACCTGACCGAACACCGCGCGCTTGGCGGTGGCGACATAGATGTTGCCGGGGCCGACGATCTTGTCGACCTGCGGTACGCTTTCCGTGCCGTAAGCCAACGCCGCAACGGCCTGTGCACCGCCGATGGTGAACACGTGGTCAACCCCGGCCAGACAGGCCGCCGCCAGCACCAGTTCGTTGATTTCACCACGCGGGGTCGGCACGACCATGACCACTTCCGGCACACCGGCGACCTTGGCAGGAATGGCGTTCATCAGTACTGACGACGGGTAGGATGCCTTGCCGCCCGGCACGTACAAACCGACGCGATCCAGCGGCGTGATCTGCTGCCCCAGCACGGTGCCATCGGCCTCGGTGTAGCGCCAGGAGTCCTGGCGCTGGTGTTCGTGGTAGCTGCGTACTCGCTCGGCAGCTACCGCCAGCGCTTCGCGCTGCTCGGGGGTAATACGCTCGAGGGCCAGCTCCAGACGTTTACGATCGAGAATCAGGTCAGCCATGCTGTCCACAGACAGGCCGTCAAACCGCTCGGTGTACTCGACCAAGGCGGCGTCACCGTTAGCGCGCACGGCGGCAATGATTTCTTCGACGCGGTCGTTGACCGCCTTGTCAGAGACCCCTTCCCAGGCCAACAAAGCATCCAGATGCTCGGCAAAATCGCTCTGATTGGCGTTCAGACGGGCGATTTTCAACGGCGTACTCATAGGGATACCTTCATGGAAACAGGGAGACGGGTTCAGAGTCAGAATCAGGCACTGCGGCGTTCGACAGCCTCGGCCAGCAGATCGATCAAGCTTTTGATGCGTGCATGCTTCATCTTCATCGAAGCCTTGTTGACGATCAAGCGCGAACTGATGTGGGCGATCAGCTCCTGCGGCTCCAGACCATTGGCCTTGAGCGTATTGCCGGTGTCGACGACATCGATGATTTTGTCCGCCAGGCCAACCAGCGGTGCCAGCTCCATCGACCCGTACAGTTTGATCACATCAACCTGACGGCCCTGTTCGGCATAATAGCGACGCGCGACGTTAACGAACTTGGTCGCGACCTTCAGGCGACCGGTCGGCTCCGGCGCATCCACCGGGCCCGCGGTCATCAGCTTGCAGTTGGCAATTTTCAGATCCAGCGGCTCGTACAGCCCCTGGCTGCCGTATTCCAGCAGCACGTCCTTGCCGGCCACCCCCAGGTCGGCGGCGCCGTGCTCCACGTAGGTCGGTACATCCGTGGCGCGCACAATCAGCAGGCGAACAGTCGGGTCAGTGGTCGGGAAAATCAGCTTGCGGCTCTTTTCCAGATCCTCGGTCAGCTCGATACCGGCCTCTTTGAGCAGTGGCAAGGTATCGTCAAGGATGCGCCCCTTGGACAGGGCAATGGTCAGGGTCTGGCTCATGAAAGTTCTCTGTCAGGCTGGGACCCGGCGGATGATACCGCCCAGGGCTTGCAGCTTCTCTTCAATACATTCGTAACCGCGATCAATGTGGTAGATGCGATCGACCATGGTTTCGCCCTCTGCTACCAGACCTGCAATCACCAGGCTGGCGGAGGCGCGCAGGTCCGTGGCCATCACCGGCGCCGCCTTCAACTGCTCTACACCGGTGACAACGGCGGTATTACCCTCGACCAGGATACGCGCGCCCATGCGGTTCATTTCCTGAACGTGCATGAAGCGGTTTTCGAAAATGGTCTCGATCACGGTGCCGGTACCTTCGGCAACCGCGTTCATGGCAACAAACTGGGCCTGCATGTCAGTCGGAAACGCCGGATAAGGGGCGGTCTTCAGGTTGACGGCACGCGGTCGATTGCCCTTCATGTCCAGCTCGATCCAGTTCTTGCCGGTCTCGATATGGGCGCCCGCCTCTTCCAGCTTGAGCAGCACGGAATCGAGAATGCCGGCGTCGGTGCCCTTGAGCTTGACCCGACCGCGCGTTGCCGCAGCGGCAACCAGAAAGGTGCCGGTTTCAATGCGGTCAGGCATCACCGAATAACGTGCGCCATGCAGGCGCTCGACACCGTGCACGGTAATGGTATCGGTGCCGTGACCGGTAATTTGCGCGCCCATGGCGATCAGGCATTCAGCCAGGTCCACCACTTCAGGCTCGCGCGCCGCGTTTTCGATGACCGACTTGCCTTTGGCCAGAGTCGCCGCCATCAGGATGTTCTCGGTGCCGGTCACACTCACGGTATCAAACAGGAAGTGCGCGCCGCGCAGGCCACCCTCGGGCGCCTTGGCCTTGATGTAGCCGCCATCTACGGTAATGGTTGCCCCCATGGCTTCCAGGCCACGGATGTGCAGATCAACCGGACGCGAACCAATCGCGCAGCCGCCCGGCAGCGCCACTTCGGCCTCACCAAAATGCGCCACCATCGGCCCCAGCACCAGAATCGAGGCACGCATGGTCTTGACCAGTTCGTAGGGTGCCACCAGCGTACTGATACGGGTGGGGTCGACTTCGACACCCAGGCGCTCATCAATGACCGGGCAGACTCCCATGCGACCGAACAATTCGATCATGGTGGTGATGTCGTGCAGATGCGGCAGGTTGGAGATGGTGACAGGTTCATCCGCCAGCAGCGTGGCAGCGAGGATCGGCAGAGCCGAGTTCTTGGCTCCGGAAATCCAGATTTCCCCGTCCAGGCGATTGCCGCCGGTGATGATCAGTTTGTCCATTTGCGGTACGTACTCCAGACCTCAGGCGCGCGACGCCCAGGCCTCTTGGGTGTAGAACTTCATGGTAACGGCGTGGATACGACCGTCGGCAATGTAGGGGTTAAGCAGTGCGTACACCTGCTGCTGACGCTTGACCGGCGAGAGCGCGGCCAGCGAATCGCTGATCAGGTTGAGCTGGAAGTTGCAGCCTTCACCCTCCACTTCGACCCGGGTGTCAGACAGGCTGCTTTCGATCAGCGTTTTAACTTCGGTAGATTGCATCTTGCTGAATACTCCTTGCGGCGCACCGCGACTGCGATACACCCTGTTCGATTAGGTTGGCGGCTGAGTGTGCTGCTGCAGCCAGTCTTCCAGGTCGCACACCCGCGCCATGCTCTGCACGCCAGCGGGCAAAGCACGGACCTGCAGCTCACGGGCGCTGCGCGACGCCTGTTCGGCCACCCGCAGCAGCAGCGACAGCGCCACGCTATTGGCTTGGGTTACCTGGGCAAAATCCAGCACCAACGGCCCCTGGCCCGACTCGACGGCGGCCAGCAATTGCTCGCGTAGCAGCGGTGCGCTGACAAAGTCCAGCTCGCCGGCCAGCTGCAACACGCCGTCGGCATCGACCTGCAGGCGCGCCTGACTCACTGCTCGGTCTCTTTTTCAACGGTCTCGCGGGACTGGGCAACCACGCTGCCCCAGTTGTCGATGACCGCATCCAGGTCGTTGCGATGGGTTTTCATCGCCTGGGCGAACTGGTCACGAAACAGCAGGCCAATATTAATGCCTTCAACAATCACATTGCGCACCTTCCACTGGTCATCCACCAGCGACATGGTATAGGTGGCAGAGTAGACCTGACCATCACCAGCCTTGACCTGCATGTCGACGCTCGCGCGATCCGGACGTGGCTCGCGGCTGTTGGCCGGCAGCACGCTGATCTCACCACTCTGGAAGTCCAGCAGGGCGTTGCCATAGAACTGCACCATGCTGCGCTTGAAGGTATCGATAAAACGCTGCATCTGCTCATCGGTGGCACTGCGGCTGTAGCGCACGGTCATTACGCTGCGGGCGATACCATCAAAGTCGACGACCGGCTCCAGCACTTCGTTCAGACCTTCGGTAAAGGCCTCGACATCGTTACGGTAGGTTTCGCGGTTGGCGTCCAGCACCGCCATAACCTTGTTGGATGTATCCTCGACAATTTGCTGAGGGGTCGCGTTGGCGTGCGCCAGAGCCGGCAGCAGCAGACCCAGGGCGACGAAGGCATTGATGATCGAACGCATAACTTGTTTCTCCTGAAAGGCCGACCGGGATCAGTCGTCCTTGCTTACCGTATTGAGCAGGAACCGACCAATCAGTTCCTCCAGCACCAGTGCCGACTGCGTGTCGTACAGCTCGCTGCCATCCACCAGCAGCTCGTCGTCGCCACCGACCGAGATACCCACGTACTTCTCTCCCAGCAGGCCGGCGGTGAGGATCGAGGCAGTGCTGTCAGCCGGCAAGGTGTCGACCTTGCTGTCAATCGCCAAGTCTACCCGCGCGCTGTAACGGTTCTTGTCGAAGCTGATGGCTGTCACCTGACCAATGGTCACGCCGGACATGGTGACCTTGGCGCGCGGCGTCAGCCCCGCGACATTGTCGAAGTAGGCATGCACGCTGTAGGTGCTGCCGGTGCTGGTGGCCGTCAGGCCGCTGACGCGCACCGCCAATACCGCCAACGCAAGCAAGCCGGCAAGAATAAAGACGCCGACAATCAGTTCCAGGTTACGGGTACGCATGACAGGTTCCTTGGCTAATCAAAACATCAGTGCAGTCAGAATAAAGTCCAGCCCCAGCACAGCCAGCGAGGCGTAAACCACGGTACGCGTGGTCGCCCGGCTGATGCCTTCGGAGGTTGGCTCGCAGTCGTAGCCCTGGAACACGGCGATCCAGGTCACGACAAAGGCAAAGACCACGGCCTTGATCAGGCCGTTCAACACATCCTCGGTAAACTCGACCGAGTTCTGCATGTTCGACCAGTAGGACCCGGAATAGACGCCCAGCCAGTCAACCGCAACCATCGCACCGCCCCATATGCCGACAACGCAGAACACCATCGCCAGCAGTGGCATCGAGATAAAGCCAGCCCACAGGCGCGGGGCAATAACGTACTTGAGCGGGTCGACACCGATCATTTCCATGCTCGACAACTGCTCGGTGGCTTTCATCAGGCCGATCTCGGCAGTCAATGCCGAGCCTGCACGCCCGGCGAACAGCAAGGCGGTAACCACCGGTCCCAGTTCGCGCAGCAGCGTGAGGGCAACCATCTGGCCGACCGCCTGCTCCGAGCCGTAGCCGACCAGGATGTTGTACCCCTGCAGGGCCAGCACCATACCGATAAACAGCCCCGACACCACGATGATCGCCAGCGACATCACGCCCACGGCGTGCAGTTGCTTGACCAGCAGTGTCCAGCCATTGCCGAAGCGGGCACGGCCAAACAGCACATTGATCAGAAACAGGCCCGAGCGACCCAGCGCGGCCAGCGTATCCAGACCTGCCCGTCCGAGCAGTACCACCCTGTCGACCAGGCTCACGCGTCTTTCTCCGTCTGCATCAAGTCCTGCACATAGTTCTGTGCCGGGTAGTGGAAAGGCACCGGACCGTCCGGCTCACCCTGCATAAACTGGCGAATGCGCGGGTTGTCAGAGTTCATCAGCTCCTCTGGCGTACCCTGCCCCAGCACCTGCCCGTCGCCGACCACATACAGGTAGTCGGCAATGCTGGCGGTTTCCGCCAGGTCGTGGGAGACCACAATACTGGTCAGCCCCATCGCATCGTTGAGCAGGCGAATCAGACGCACCAGCACCCCCATGGAAATCGGGTCCTGGCCGACAAACGGCTCGTCGTACATCATCAACGCCGGATCCAGCGCAATCGCGCGCGCCAACGCCACTCGTCGCTTCATGCCGCCGGACAGTTCATCCGGCATCAAGGCGCGCGCACCGCGCAACCCCACGGCCTCGAGTTTCAGCAACACAATGTCACGAATCATGTCTTCGGGCAGGTCGGTGTGAACGCGCAGCGGGAAGGCGACGTTCTCGAAAACGTCCAGATCAGTAAACAATGCACCGCTTTGGAACAGCATGCCCATGTGCTGACGGGCGGCAAATAGCTGCTCACGACCCAGCTCGGGAATATTCTGTCCATCCACCCAGATAGAACCGCTATCCGGGCGCAACTGAGCACCGATCAGACGCAGCAACGTAGTCTTGCCGCAGCCTGAAGGCCCCATGATACCGGTCACCTTGCCGCGCGGAATGCGAATATCCACGTTGTCGAAGATCACCCGGCTACCGCGCCGAAAGGTAATGTTCTTCAGCTCAACTATATAATCCGACGCGTCATTCATGGGGTGCCTGGGCCTTTAACGGTCATGCCCAGTCCTAGGGCAAAATCAAGCCGCGTAATATAGCAGAGCGCCGAGAGCAGCCCAAGCCGCGAATGCGGGGGATACCCCGAACCGGGGATAATCCCTCAGGCTTCGTTGTCCATGGGTGAGTTGGCGAAGACAAACCGCTATACTTGCCGGCTCAGCGACCACCGACAGACATTCCATGGCCGATTTTGACTACATAGCCTCTGCCCGCCGCACCATCAGCATGGAACGCGACGCCGTCGATTCCCTGCTGCAGCGCCTGGGTGCCCCCTTCAGTACCGCCTGTGACACCCTGCTCGCCTGCCGCGGCCGCGTGGTGGTGACCGGCATGGGCAAATCCGGCCATGTCGGGCGCAAGCTGGCCGCCACGCTGGCCAGTACCGGCACACCGGCATTCTTTGTTCACCCCGGTGAAGCCAGCCACGGCGACATGGGGATGATTACCGCCGAGGACGTGGTCATCGCGCTGTCCAACTCCGGCAATACCGCCGAAGTGGTCACCCTGCTGCCCTTGATCAAGCGTCTGGGCGCGCCCTTGATCAGCCTGACCGGCAATGCCGAGTCAACCCTGGCGCTGGCCGCCGTGGCCAATCTGGACACCGGCGTCGAGCAGGAAGCCTGTCCGCTCAACCTGGCCCCCACGTCCAGCACCACCACCGCCCTGGTCATGGGCGATGCACTTGCCATCGCCCTGCTTGAGGCCCGCGGCTTCAGCGCCGAAGACTTTGCGTTCTCGCACCCCGGTGGCAGCCTCGGCCGCCGCCTGTTGCTGCTGGTCGACGACATCATGCACAGTGGCGACAGCATGCCGCTGGTACGCCCGGACGTGCCGCTGCGCGACGCGCTGCTGGAGATGACCCGCAAGGGCCTGGGCCTGACCGGCATTGAGGACGAGCAGGGCGAGCTGGTTGGCATCTTTACCGACGGCGACCTGCGCCGCACCCTGGATCAAAACATCGACTTTCAGCGTGTCAGCATCGGCGAACTGATGACCCGTGGCAGCAAGACTGCCCGTGCCGGCATGCTGGCCGCCGAAGCCCTGAAGATAATGGAAGACGCGCGCATCAACGGCCTGTTTGTGATCGACAGCAACGGCCGCCCAGTGGGCGCCCTGAATATGCATGACCTGCTGCGCGCGGGGGTAGTGTGAGCCAGAACATGGACAAACTGCATGAACGTGCCCAGGCAATCCGCCTGGCCATCTTTGACGTTGACGGCGTGCTGACCGACGGCCGTCTGTATTTCATGCCTGATGGCACCGAGTTCAAGTCTTTCAATACGCTCGACGGCCACGGCATCAAGATGCTGATGGCCTCAGGCGTGGAGACAGCCATCATCAGCGGGCGCAAATCGCCGCTGGTCGAGCGCCGCGCCGCCAACCTGGGCATCAAGCACCTGATCCAGGGCCGCGAGGACAAACTCACCGCACTGAACGAGCTGCGCCAGATCATCCCGGTTGAAATGCATCAGATCGCGCACCTGGGCGACGACCTGCCAGACCTGCCGGTCATGCGTCGGGTCGGCCTGGGGATGGCCGTCGCCAGCGCCGATGGCTTTGTGCGCGAACACGCCCACGGCGTTACCCGTGCCGTCGGCGGCGCAGGCGCCGCGCGCGAGTTCTGCGAGCTGATCATGCGCGCCCAGGGCACGCTCGAACAGGCACAGGCAGCCTACCTGTGAAGCTGGGGCTGCCGCGCTACCTGACCCTTGGCCTGCTGCTGGCTGCCGGCGCCGCGCTGGCGCTGGCCGTGGGCTACTGGAACATAAGCCCGGGCAGCTTTGCGCCGGCGGACGTCGAGCAAAGCAACGCCCGCCCCGACTTTTATATCGACAACGCGCGCATCCAGATGCTGGACGAGCAAGGCAAGATTGCCTACCAGTTGACCGCCGCACATGCGGTGCACCAGATCGAAGACGGCAGCACCCGTCTGCAGCAGCCTGAACTGCTGTTCTTCCGCGGCGAGAACCCGACGCCCTGGCTACTCAAAGCCGACCAGGGACTGGTTACGAAAAAGGGAGACCGGGTAGACCTCGAAACCGACGTACTGCTGCAACAACAACCCGATGGTCAGCCGCAGCGACAGCTGACCACCTCGGCGCTCACACTGTATCCACGCCGTGACTACGCCGAAACCGATCAACGCGTTAGAATCGAGGCCGCTCGCAGTGTGACCACTGCCGAGGGCATGCAACTATTTCTCAATGACGGCCGCTTGCAGCTGCTGTCCACAGTAAGAGGCCAATATGAGGTGCGTTAACTCCCTCCTTGCCCTGACCCTGCTGGCTGGCTGCGCCACCCACGCCCTCGCGCTGCCGAGCGACAGCAGTCAGCCGATTCGTATCCAGGCTGACTCAGCCACCCTGGACGACAAGCGCAACACAGCCGTGTATACCGGCAACGTGATAATCACCCAGGGCAGCATGCGCCTGACTGGCGGTCGCGTCACGCTGAGCACCAATGCCAACGGCGAGCTGAACAGCATGGTCACCCACGGCAGCCCGGCGACCTATCAGCAGACACCGGAAGCAGAAAAGCCACCGGTCAAGGCCCGCGCGCAAACCATCGAGTATCACGCTGATCGCGAGACCATCATCCTGATTCAGGAGGCCTTTCTGGAGCAGTCAGGCAATACCTTCCAGGGCGACTATGTCAGCTATGACATTCCGCGCCAGGTGGTCGATGCCGGCCGTGGCGGCGAAAGCGCCAACGGCGGCCAGAGCGGCGGCGGACGCATCGAGATCGTCATCCAGCCGCGCAGCCGTGGCAACGACAGCAGCAACGAAGAGCCGGCCACACCATGACCACCCTGCACGCCCAACACCTGGCCAAGGCCTACAAGGCACGCAAGGTCGTGCGCGACGTGTCAGTCTCCATCGACAGCGGCCAGGTGGTCGGCCTGCTTGGCCCCAACGGCGCCGGCAAGACTACCTGTTTCTACATGATTGTCGGGCTGGTCAAGGCAGACCAGGGCACGGTCACCATCAACGGTAAAGACGTCACCCGCCTGCCCATGCACGGTCGCGCCCGCGAGGGCATCGGCTACCTCCCGCAGGAAGCCTCGATCTTTCGCAAGCTGACGGTGGCCGACAACATCATGGCCATCCTCGAAACCCGCAAGGACCTGAACCGCCAGGCCCGAGAAGGCAAGCTGGAATCGCTGCTGCGCGAATTTCACATTCACCACCTGAGCGACAGCCTCGGCATGAGCCTGTCCGGCGGCGAGCGACGGCGCGCCGAGATCGCCCGCGCCCTGGCCACCGACCCCAGCTTCATCCTGCTCGACGAGCCCTTTGCGGGCGTCGACCCGATCTCCGTCGGCGACATCAAACAGATCATCCAGCACCTCAAGGACAAGGGCATCGGCGTACTGATCACCGATCACAATGTGCGCGAAACCCTGGATATCTGTGACAAGGCGTACATCGTCAACGATGGCCACATCATCGCCGAAGGGGATGCCGAGACCGTGCTGGCTGACCAGACGGTGAAAGATGTATACCTGGGCCATGCCTTCCGGCTATAAAAGCCCCCGTATTTCAGGCATGCTACCGGCAAATGGACATCAGCATGTCCAAACCAACGGTTTGAACCAGCGCACAAGGTATTTCGCAACACAATGAAACCCTCGCTCGTCCTCAAGATGGGGCAGCAGCTGACCATGACACCTCAGCTGCAGCAGGCCATCCGACTGCTTCAGCTGTCCAGTCTCGACCTCCAGCAGGAGGTACAGGAGGCCCTGGAAGCCAACCCCATGCTGGAAATGGCCGATGAGGGTGACGACGACTACAGCAGCAACGCCAGCGCCGATAGCGGCGACGATGATGCACCAGCGGTGACCCTGCCCGAGCCGGTCTCGATGGACTCCATCGACCAGCACACCCAGGGTGATCAGGAAGGCAACTGGAACGAAGCCATCCCCAACGAGCTGCCGGTCGACACCCAGTGGGAAGACGTTTACCAGACCTCCGCCAGCTCCCTGCCCAGCCAGGATGACGAAGACTGGGACTACACTTCGCGCACTGGCACCGGCGAAACGCTGCAGAGCCACCTGGAGTGGCAGCTCAATCTGCTGCCCATGTCCGAGACCGACTACCAGATCGCTACCGCGCTGATCGACGGCATCAACGCCGACGGTTACCTCGAAGAGTCACTCGAGGATATCCTCGCCTCCCTGCCCGAAGAGCTGGAAGCCGAGCTCGATGAAGTGGAGATGGTGCTGCACCGCATCCAGCAGTTCGAACCGGTTGGTGTAGGCGCCCGTGACCTGCGCGAATGCCTGTTGCTGCAGATCCGCCAGCTGCCGGACGACACACCGATGCTGGAGCAAGCTACCAGGGTGATCCGCGATCATCTGGAACTGCTCGGCAACCGCGACTTCACCCAGCTGATGCGCCGCAGCAAGCTGAAGGAAGAGCAGCTCAGAGACGCCATCAGCCTGATCCAGACACTCAACCCCCGCCCCGGCTCGGAAATCGCCTCCGGCGAGGCGGAGTACGTCATTCCCGACGTCATCGTGCGCCGCGACAGCCACCGCTGGGTGGTCGAGCTGAACCAAGACGCGGTACCCAAGGTGCGCGTCAACGGTCACTATGCGTCCATGGTCCGCCGCGCCGACTCCAGCGAAGACAACACCTACCTGCGCAACAATTTGCAGGAGGCGCGCTGGTTCATCAAAAGCCTGCAAAGCCGCAACGAAACCCTGATGAAGGTGGCCACCCAGATCGTCGAGCACCAGCGCGGCTTTCTGGAGCACGGCGAAGAAGCGATGAAACCACTGGTGCTGCATGACATTGCCGAGGCCGTCGGCATGCATGAGTCGACCATCTCGCGGGTCACCACGCAAAAGTACATGCACACTCCGCGCGGTATCTTTGAGCTCAAGTACTTCTTCTCCAGTCACGTCGGGACCAGCGAAGGTGGAGAATTCTCCTCCACAGCAATCCGCGCACTGATCAAAAAGCTGGTTGCAGCAGAAAACCCAAAGAAACCATTGAGTGACAGCAAGATCGCTGGTTTACTGGAAGAGCAGGGCATCGAAGTGGCCCGCCGGACCATCGCAAAGTACCGCGAGTCGCTCAATATCGCGCCATCGAGCGAACGCAAGAGACTGGTCTAGCGCCTGCCGACCGGTTGTCGGTCAAGGCAAAGATCCAGTTCAGGGATCATGCAGTGGCACCACCGGGTGACGGAAGATCACCCTGCAACAACAAGCCAATCAGGAGACGCCGTATGCAACTGAACATTAGCGGTCACCAACTCGACATCACTGACGCACTGCGCGATTACGTCACTGAGAAAATGGCCCGTCTGGAGCGGCATTTCGACAAAATCACCAACGTCCAGGTCACCCTCGAAGTTGAGAAACTCCGGCAAAAGGCCGAAGCCACACTGCACATCGCCGGTGGCGAGGTAGTAGCCCTGGCTGAGCACACCGATATGTACGCCGCCATCGACATGCTGACCGACAAGCTTGATCGCCAACTGATCAAGCACAAGGAAAAGCACATTGACCGCCAACAAGGCGCAAACGTCCGATAACACTGCGCCAACATGCAAATTGACCATATCCTGACCCCTGAACGCACCTTCTCCGGCGTTCAGGGGGGATCCAAAAAACGTGTGCTGGAGCTGATCGGCAAACTGGTTGCCCAGCACACCAACCTGGATCCTGACGCCATCTATGAAAACCTGATTGCCCGCGAGAAGCTCGGCTCAACCGGCTTCGGCAACGGCATCGCCATTCCCCACTGTCGTCTCGAAGACTGTCACCAGGCCATCGGCGCGCTGTTGCAGCTGGACGGCAAGATTGACTTCGATGCCCTGGACGGCCAGCCCGTGGACCTGATCTTCGTCCTGCTGGTCCCCCAAGAGGCCACTGAACAACACCTGCAGATCCTCAAGATGCTGGCCGGCAAGCTGGACCGGGCCGATCTGCGCGACGCCCTGCGTGCTGCGCCGGACGCCGACGCGCTGTACCACGTCATGGTCAACGACGGCGACGGAGGCTGACCATGCGCTTGATTGTCGTCAGCGGCCGTTCCGGCTCGGGTAAAAGTACCGCCCTGCACCTGCTGGAAGACAACGGTTTCTACTGCATCGACAATCTTCCCGCCGGCCTGCTACCGGAGTTGGCCCGCCAGGCCAGCCTCAATGACTTCAGCGTGCCCGACGTTGCTATCAGCATCGATGCCCGTAACCTGCCCAACGACCTGGCCCGCTTCCCTCAGCTGCTGAAAGAAGTACGCGATGCCGGTGTGCAGTGCGACATCCTGTTTCTCGCGGCCAGAGACGAAGTGCTGATCAAGCGCTTTTCCGAAACCCGCCGCAAGCATCCGCTGACCGACGACCAGCTGTCATTGGGCGAGGCACTGGCTCAGGAACTGAAAATACTTGAGCCGATCATCGATTTGGCCACGCTCAAGGTCGACACCAGCCACCTCAATCTCTACCAGCTGCGCGACCAGCTGAAGCAGCGCCTGCTGGGTGCCCAGGGTAGCCAGCCGTCGGTGCTGATCCAGTCCTTCGGTTTCAAACGAGGGGTACCGACCGACGCCGACCTGGTGTTCGATGTACGCTGCCTGCCCAACCCCTACTGGATGCCTGATCTGCGCGCCTACTCTGGCCGCGACCAGCCCGTGCGCGACTATCTGGCCGCTCAGCCCGAGGTCGAGGACATGTTTCAGGATATCGTCTACTATCTGCGCAAGTGGCTGCCGCGCTATGCTGCCAGCGAGCGCAGCTACATGACGATCGCTGTTGGTTGCACCGGCGGCCATCACCGCTCTGTCTATATTGCCGAGCGCCTGGTCGAGGCCCTCGGCCGCACAACACCGAACCTTCTGATCCGTCACCGCGACCTGCCCTGATGCCCAACACCCGCGTCCTCATCATCAACAAGCTCGGCTTGCACGCCCGCGCCGCCGCCAAATTTGTTGGCGTTGCCAATCAATATGGTTGCAAGGTCGGCATCGGGCTGGATGAGAACGATCAGGTGGACGGCAAAAGTATCATGCAGGTAATGATGCTGGCCGCCAGCAAAGGCACCGAGGTCTGTATCAGCTGCGAGGGCGACCAGGCCGACGAAGCCATGGCCGCCCTGCTGGCGCTGATCAACGATTATTTCGGGGAAGGGGAATAGGGCAAGCGGCAAGCGGCAAGCGGCAAGCGGCAAGCGTAACCAGAGGGCGTTCGGCGGCTGGGCCGTCAAGTGCTTCTCAGTTTTTTTGCTGCCATGCGCAGCCAAAAGAAAACCCGCGCAACTCAAAGCCCCGCGGGTTTTACTTGCAGCTTGCAGCTTGAAGCTTGCGGCTTGCAGCTAGACAGTGGGGGGCGCTACGCGCCGCCCACTGTCATTCCATCCACCAACCAACTACCAGTCAGATAGTTACCGCGGCGCTCGACGTCGGAGCCGACGCAGCGCAGGTTGGCGTACATGTCGCGCAGGTTACCGGCAATGGTGACTTCGCTGACCGGGTACTGGATTTCGCCGTTCTCGACCCAGAAGCCACCGGCGCCGCGGGAGTAATCGCCGGTGACGCCATTCACGCCCTGCCCCATCAACTCGGTCACCAGCAGGCCGGTGCCCATTTCCTTGAGCAGCACATCCAGGTCGCCAGCATTGCTGCTGACCTGCAGGTTGTGTACACCGCCCGCGTTGGCGGTACTGGGCAAGCCCAGCTTGCGACCGGAGTAGGTGCTCAATAGCCAGCTGGTCAGTCGGCCCTGATCGATAAACGCCTGTTCACGGGTTTGCAGTCCATCGCCATCAAAGGCTGAGCTACCCAGCCCCTGAAGAAGATAGGGCGTTTCGTGCATGCGCATCCAGTCAGGGAAGACCGGCTGCCCCATGGCATCCAGCAGGAAAGTCGACTCACGATAGACTGCGCCGCCGGAGATGGCGCCAAACAGATGACCAACCAGACCGGCGGCCTGATCGGCGGCGAACAGCACTGGCACCTTGGCGGTTTTCACCGAGCGTGGCTGCAGACGCGCGAGCGTGCGCTGGGCGGCTTTATGACCGACCGACTGCTCGCTGGCCAGCCGCTCGGGCACGCGATCCACGGCATACCAGTAGTCGCGCTGCATGCCCTGCTCTGACGAGGCAATGAGAATGGCGGCACTGCTGTGTCGGCTGCTCAACGCGCTGCCGATGAAGCCATGACTGTTGCCGTATACCCGACAGCCCTGCTGAGTGCTGATCTGCGCGCTGTCGCTTACCAGGCGCGGATCGACATCCAGCGCCGCCGCTTCCAGCCGCAATGCACGCTCGATGGCGTCCTCGGCGCTCAGCTGCCAAGGGTGGAACAGATCCAGATCGGGCAGCTCGGCAGCCATCAGCTCGGCATCCGCCAGCCCCGCGCAGGGATCCTCGCTTGCGTGGCGGGCAATCACCAGGGCCGTCTCCACCGCCTTGATAATGGCTTCATCCGAGGTATCGGAGGTGCTCACGCTGCCCTTGCGCTGGCCCGCATAGAGTGTGATGGCAAAGCCCTGATCGCGATTGAACTCGACCGTTTCCACTTCACGGTTGCGCACACTGACCGACAGGCCGGTGTTCTGACTGACGCCGACTTCGCTGGCAGTCGCCCCCTGGCGCCGAGCTTCCTCGACAATAAAGGCCACCCGCTGCTCCAGCATCTCGCGCAGCGCCTGCGGACTTTCGGCTACGCTGGTTGTATTCGCGCTCATATCACCTCCAAAACAGAGGGTCATTGTAGCGAGCTTACCGGCAGACGCCACCACGCATTGGTCTCGCAACACCACAAAGGAGTATCATGTGCGGCCCGAAAGCCAGCTGTGCGGCACCGCCGACAGGAACACCATGACCGAATTTCACGAAGACGACGCGCTCGAGCCCGAAGACGAGGGTAAAAGCAAAACCCAGATAAAGCGGGAAATGGATGCCCTGCAGGATCTGGGCAAGCGCCTGATCGCCCTCAAACCCGATCAGTTGGCCAAGCTGGAGCTGACCGACAAGCTGCGTCTGGCGCTGGCCGAAGCACATCGGCATACCGCCCGGGGTGCACTCAAGCGTCACATGAGCTACGTCGGCAAGCTCATGCGTGACCAGGATGTGGAGCGTATCCAGCAATACGTTGACCTGCTCGACAGCGGCAGCCAGGCGCACAATCAGCACTTCCACCAGATTGAGCGCTGGCGTGACCGCCTGCTGACCGGCCGTGCGGACGAGCTGGAATTATTCATGCTCGCCTATCCCGACGCCGATCGTCAGCATCTGCGCCAACTGGTACGCCAGGCCAATCGAGAAGCCGAACAGAACAAGCCGCCAGCCGCAGCCCGCAAGCTGTTCAAGGCCATTCGTCTGCTGGCTGACGACGCTAAGGGGCTCTGAAGCGGCCGGTACTGGATCACAGCTCAGGGACACGCGCCCCACTCATCTTGGCGCTACGCGCCGACCGCTGCTAGGTTTTAACTTTAACCTGCAGAGGATGATGCTACGTGAGCCTTGCCCTTGATCTGCCGCGACTCGAGACCACCCTGCGCTTGCCGGCTCAGGATGAACTGCAAAACCTTCTGCAGGGCCTGCTGCAGCCAACCGCCCGCATCGACTCAAAGTACTTTTACGATGACTGTGGCTGCGCGCTGTTCACCAACATCTGTCGCCTCGACGAGTATTATCCGACACGCACCGAGGCACAGATTTTCTCTGATTACCGCGAGGCTATCAGCGCGCAACTGCCGGACGCCCCGCAGTGGGTTGATCTCGGCTGCGGCGACTGCAGCAAGACGCAGCAGTGGCTGAATGCCGTGCAGCCGGCGCGCGTGATCGGCGTCGACATCGCCGGAGAGTTTCTGCACAGCTCCATGGCCGCCGTCGCCAGGGAGAACCCGGATATCGAGTGTGTCGGTGTGGTCTGCGACTTCACCCAACAGCTTGAGCTGGAGCATGTGCTAGCCGAGCGCCCGGGTCACCCCCCGGTCTTCTTCTACCCCGGGTCGTCCATCGGCAATTTCGAGCCCCGCGATGCTATACGCTTTCTCAGGCGCATACGCGCGCACTGCGGGGAACACGGACGCCTGCTGATTGGCGCCGACCTGCTCAAGCCTCGCGACATACTGGAGGCCGCCTACGACGATGCCAGCGGCGTCACTGCCGCGTTCAACCTGAATATTCTCAACGTCGTCAACCGAGAGCTGGATGCCGATTTCCAACCCGAGCTGTTCCGTCATCATGCCCGCTTCGACGAAGCCCATCGGCGCATCGAGATGCAGCTGGTTGCTCGCGAGCGGCACAGTGTGCGACTGGCCCGCCACACCCGCCGCTACTTTGGCGCCGGCGAGCACATAGTGACGGAGTACTCCCATAAATACAGTGTCGACGAATTTCGCGCCCTGCTCGCCGCCAGTGGGATGCGCTGCAGCCACTACTGGACCGACCCGCAAAACTGGTTCGGCGTTTTCCTGGCGGAACCGGCATGAACCGTTTGGCCCAGCAAGCGGCGAGCGGCGGCCTGCCATTCGACTACGCTCAGGTGCGTGCACGGTCGCTGGAGCTGATTCGCGGACTCAGTGCCGAGGATTGCCAACTGCAATCCATGGCCGACGCCAGCCCGTTGAAATGGCATCTGGCGCATACCACCTGGTTTTTTGAAACCTTTGTGCTCGCCGCATTACCGCAGCCGCCCAAGGTGATCGATCCAAGCTACACAGTGCTGTTCAACTCCTACTACGTGGGCATTGGCGAACGTCATTTGCGCGCCGAGCGTGGCCTGCTATCACGGCCAACCCTGGAGGAGGTGCTCTCCTACCGCAAGCAGATTGACCAGCAGCTGCAGCAGGTGCTGGCTGACACACCGCAAGACAGCGCCCTCGCTAGCCTGGTGACCCTCGGCCTGCAGCATGAACAGCAGCATCAGGAGCTAATGCTGACCGACCTGAAGCACCACTTTTCCTGCAATCCGCTGCAGCCCGCCTGGCGAGCAGCAGCGCCTGAACAGGCGTGCGCTGCGGGCATCGCTCAAGCATCTGCCTATCGAGCCATACCGGGCGGGCTGTGTGAAATAGGCGCGTACGACGACGGCTTCAGCTATGACAACGAAGGCCCGCGTCATCGGGTCTGGCTGGAACCCTTCCTACTCGGCGAGCGCAACGTCAGCAATGGCGACTTTATCGCCTTTATCGCGGACGGCGGGTACCAACGCCCCGAACTGTGGCTGTCCGACGGCTGGGAGTGGGTCAGCCAGCGGCAGGCACAGGCTCCCCTCTACTGGCAGCAGGATGCCGATCAACACTGGCTTGCCTTCACCCTGGCGGGCTTGCAACCGCTAAACCGCGACGCGCCCGTGTGTCATATCAACCTGTACGAAGCGGACGCCTATGCGCGCTGGGCAGGTGCGCGACTGCCAACCGAAGCCGAGTGGGAGCATGCGGCACGCGCCGAGCCCAACCTTGCCGGGCTGTTCGGCGAGGTCTGGCAATGGACCAACAGCGCCTATTTACCGTACCCCGGCTACCAGCCGGCCGCTGGTGCCGTGGGCGAGTATAACGGCAAATTCATGATCAACCAGATGGTCCTGCGCGGCAGTTCCTGTGCCACCCCGGCGGGTCACAGCAGACCCTCCTACCGCAATTTCTTCCCGCCCGCGGCGCAGTGGCAATTCAGCGGACTGCGCCTGGCGCGCAATCTTTGAACCTCAGACATTAAAAAAGGCCGCCCCGTTACCGGGGCGGCCTTCTTACTGGCACTAACGCGTCGCTGAATCAGTAGCCCAGCGCGAAGTTGTCAGCATCCATGTCCATCAGGTTGTCCGCACCGGACAGGATCGCCTCAACGTGAGTGCGAACGCGCGGCAGGATGCGCTGATAGTAGAAACGGGCAGTCTGCAGCTTGGCCTTGTAGAAGCCCTCTTCCGCGGTACCGGCAGCCAGCTTCTCGGCAGCAAGACGTGCCATGTCAGCCCAGAAGTAAGCCAGGCAGGCGTAACCGCTGTACATCAGATAGTCCACAGACGCAGCGCCGACCATTTCGCGGTCTTTCATCGCGGCCATGCCGATCTTCATGGTCAGCTCGCCCCACTCCTTGTTCAGCGCAGCCAGCGGTGCGACAAACTCGGCGATGGCTTCATTGCCTTCGTTGTTCTGGCAGAACTTGTGCACGATCTTGGTGAAGCCCTTCAGCGCTTCGCCCTGGGTCATCAGAACCTTACGACCCAGCAGGTCGAGGGCCTGAATACCGGTGGTGCCTTCGTACAGCATGGAGATACGAGCATCACGCACGTTCTGCTCCATGCCCCACTCGGCGATAAAGCCATGGCCACCGTAGATCTGCACACCGTGGTTGGCCGCTTCAAAACCGACTTCGGTCATGAACGCCTTGGCAATCGGCGTCAGGAACGCCAGCATGGCATCAGCCTGCTTCTTCTGCTCGGCATCCTGACTGTTCTTCAGGATATCGACCTGCTTGGCAGTGAAGTAAACCATCGCGCGGTTACCTTCGGTAAACGCCTTCATGGTCAGCAGCATACGACGCACGTCCGGGTGAACGATAATCGGATCAGCCGGCTTCTCCGGTGCCTTGTTGCCGGTCAGCGAACGCATCTGCAGACGCTCACGGGCGTACTGGATGCCGCCCTGGAAGGCGATTTCGCTGTGTGCCAGACCCTGCAGTGCAGTGCCCAGACGCGCAGTGTTCATGAAAGTGAACATGGCGTTCAGGCCCTTGTTCGGCTCGCCGATCAGGTAGCCGGTAGCACCGTCGAAGTTCATCACGCAAGTCGCGTTGCCGTGGATGCCCATCTTGTGCTCGAGCGAGCCACAGGTGACACCATTGCGTTCGCCCTTCTCGCCATCGGCGTTAACCAGGAACTTCGGCACGATGAACAGGGAAATGCCCTTGGTGCCGGCCGGTGCATCGGGCAGGCGAGCCAGCACGATGTGGATGATGTTCTCCGACATGTCGTGCTCGCCGGAAGAGATGAAAATCTTGGTGCCGGATACCTGGTAGGTACCATCAGCCTGCGGCTCGGCCTTGGTGCGCAGCATGCCCAGGTCGGTACCACAGTGCGGCTCGGTCAGACACATGGTGCCAGTCCATTCGCCAGAGACCAGCTTGGGCAGGTAGGTGTGCTTCTGCTCGTCGGTACCGTGGGCATCCAGAGTGTTCATGCAGCCATGGGACAGGCCCGGGTACATGCCCCAGGACCAGTTGGCCTGACCAACCATCTCGCTGATGGCCAGACCCAGCGACTCGGGCAGACCCTGACCGCCGTGATCCACGTTGTGGGCCAGGCTCGGCCAGCCGCCTTCAACGTACTGCTGGTAGGCTTCCTTGAAGCCGGTCGGGGTAGTCACACCCTCAGGGCTCCAGGTACAGCCTTCGGTGTCACCCACGCGGTTCAGCGGGGCAATCACCTGCTCACAGAATTTAGCGCCTTCTTCCAGAATGGCATTGACCATATCCGGCGTGGCTTCTTCGCAGCCGGGCAGGCTCTGATAGTGTTCTTCATAACCCAGAAGTTCATCGCGGACGAAGCGAATGTCACGCAGGGGAGCCTTGTATTCGGGCATGGTACTGGACCTCAAGTGTTGTATCAGTATGCACGGGCAGCCGAGGCTGCGGTTGTGGTGGCTGCGCGGCAGCCGATTCAAACAGACGTTTGAAACATACGTTTACGCCAAGGCGTTGTCAACCCCGGCATGAATGCCAAGACATCATTGAAATTGAGAGTAGCAGGAGGTAGTCAGGCAGAGGCCTGAAGTGACGGAGCGCCGGAATCAGCAGCAATATTGCGATACAAACTAAGGGCGGCGACGGTAGCCTCTGCGCCCTCGCTGTCAGCGCTGGACTGATCATCCACCGGGTCTTGGTCACCCGCGCGGGATGCAGCCGCAGGCCGTTCACCCTCGTCGGTCTCGGCGGTGGCCAGCTCAACCCGGGCCTGAGCAATCAGCTGTGCGGCCTGGGCAGCAATGGCGCGATCAGCTGAAGAGGGTTCAGCCGGCGCCAGGGCGGCGCGACGCACCTGCTCCATTTTGTCGATAGTCGCCTGCGGATCACCCGCCACAGGCGACGTAGAGATAGGTACCTCGCCACCCACGGCGTACTGCCGCCCGTCCGGGCCTCGTTCGTAGGTATAGCTGGCGGTGCCAGCGTACTGCCCGCCAACGGCAACGTGCGCCTGTTCGTGCGCCCGCACCTCTCGGTCGCGGGCAGCCAACTCGGCAATCTCCTGCTGCTCAATCAGCGCCAGCTCGGCTTCAGCCTTGCTCAGCTGCTCGCGCTTGCTTTGCTCGGCAGCCGCCGCCTGCTCGCCCTCGGTACCGGGTGCGGCAGCGGAATCTGACTCGTCAACAGGTGGGAAACGCGTGGCCGCCTGGCCGGGAGGCATTGGCTCGCTGATCGAAATGCTACGAGCCGTGAACGTGGTCAGCGCCGAAGGCTGGTATGCGGGGGGCAGACTGCTACCGACACTGACCATGACAGGTGTCCGGGGGCTGGCCTAGACAGTAACGTCCAGCAAAGTGCCAAGCACCTCGTCAGCGGTGTCGATTACCGACGCGCCAACTTCCGCTTCCTGACGGCCCTGCTGCAGCTCAACCAGGCTGTCGACCAGATTGACCGGACGATTGGTTTCTACAGCCGTAGAGGCTGCTGCCTGGCCGGTCGCCGGCTGGGCAGGTTGGGCCGCATTGAGCGCGGGATCAGCGGGCAGCCCGGCGCTGGCGATCTCGGAAGCCGCCGCATTGATACGGTTCTGACCCTGGCGTACCGAGGTCAGACCAGATGAGATAAGGTCAAGGGTAGGCATGGGCACCACCTCTCACATTAGGTTTCCCGTCATTCAAGCACAAATGGGCAAACGGCCCAACACCGCTGGTCGCATCAGACCAGTGGCGACACCTCCAGATGGGCCGCCACGGCCGCTGCGTCAGCCTTTGCCAACCGGGGCACCACGCCCAGACAGGGCGCCTGGATCCGTTGCCGCAGAGTCGCCAGGTTCTCGGCCTGCCGGTCCATATCCGGATCAACATGGTTGGCGACCCAGCCGGCCAGCTGCAGCCCGTCTGCTGCAATCGCGCGGCAACTGAGCAGCGCGTGATTGATGCACCCCAGACGCATGCCGACCACCAGAACCACCGGCAGTTTCAGCGCTATTGCCACCTCACTGAGCAGTTCCTGGTCGTTGAGCGGCACGCACCAGCCACCGGCTCCTTCGACCAGGGTCAGATCCGCCTGTCGGTCAAACACCTGCCGGCAGGCGCCCGCCAGCGCCTGCGCCGTCAGCGGTACATTTTCCTCACGCGCAGCGATATGCGGCGCGATAGCGGCTTCCAACGTCACCGGGTTAATCAGATCGTAGGCCAGCGGTGGTTCGCACTCGGCCTGCAGCGCCAGGGCATCTTCATTGCGCAGCCCGTCGGGGGTGCGCTCGCAGCCCGCGGCTACCGGCTTGACGCCCGCGGTCGTCAGGCCGCGCAGGCGCGCGGCGTGCAGCAGGCCGGCGGCCACGGTGGTCTTGCCAATCTCGGTATCGGTACCAGTAATGAAGTACTGCTTGCTCATGACGAATTACCTACTTGTACAAAATGATCTGGGCCACCTGATAGGTCGCCGGCAAACCGGCAACCTGACGATAGGTTTCATAGGCGGCAGTCAAGGCCCTCAGGCGCGCGCGTCCGGTCAAGCCGCCTGGACGACCGGCATTCAGATTATGGGCGCCGAGGGCCTTCAGCTCATGGGTCAGGGCACTGAGCTGCGGGTAATGCAGCACATGGGTTTCCACTTCACAGTGCCAACGCGCAAAACCGGCTTCCGCCAGCACGACCTGCAGCTGCGCCAGCGGCATGAAACGATTGACATGGACATAGCCGTCCACCTGCTCCCAGGCGCCCCGCAATTCGCCAAGCGTGCCCTCGACCAGCGTGTTGAAGGCCATGCAGCCACCCGGCAACAAGACTCTTCTGGCCTCACTCAGCGCACGCCCAAGATCAGGGCACCACTGCAACGCCAAACTGGAAAACAGCAGGTGTTGTGAGTCGCCCCGCAACGGCAGCGCCTCTGCATCGGCAGCAATCCAGGCCGCGTGTTCCGGCCCCTTGGTGCGCGCAAAACACAGCATGCCCTCGGCGATGTCCAACCCCAGCACCGGGCGCTCAAATCGAGCGTTCAGGGCTCGGGTGAAGTAGCCCGTACCGCAGCCAAGATCGACCAGCGAGTGCGGCTGCAGATCATCTGGCAGGCGCGCCAGCAGGTTGCTGCCGACCTGCCGCTGCAGCTCGGCCACCTGGTCGTAGGTGCTGGCTGCGCGACTGAAGGAGGCAGCAACCGCTCGCTTGTCGATGGCAACGGCGTTCATTGCCGCTCCAGCCAGTTGCCGATCTCGCCGGCCAGCCAGATGGGAGCCTCCAGCGGCAGCGCGTGACTGGCCTGGGGCAGCACACAGATCTCGGCTTGCTCGTTTAGCTGCGCCAGCGCCTGCGCTGCACCGGCCGGCACCAGCGCATCGGCGCCGGCGAGACAGTGCAGCACCGGCTGCTGGCAGCGCTGCAGCGCAACACGGTTGTCCAGCACACCCAACAGCGCGAGATGGTTGAGCCGCTGCAGCGGGTCCAGACCACTCCAGACCAGTTGCCGACTCAGCTCGCGCGCGCGGTCAGCGCCTTGGGTGACCAGCAGACCAAAACGCCTGAGTGCGCGTTCGGGCTGCTCTCGGGCATCTCTGATAAACCCCTTGAAGGTCTCCGGCGCCATCGCTTCGGGCCAGCCCTCGCGCGCGGAAAAACAGGCATTGCTGGCAATGGTCACCACGCCCGGGAAGCGCTCGGGAAAACGTCGCTGCAGCTGCACCGCCAGCACGCCGCCCAGCGACCAGCCACCCAGCCAGCCAGCCGGCAAGGCTTCGGCCAACGCAGTCAGGTCTGGCTCCAGGGTCGACATCTGCAAGCCGGGCGGCAGCTCTGCTGCCTGAATGTTCAGCGCGGGTAAGCGCTCCTGCAGGGCCTGCTGCAAAGGCAGCAAATTGCTAGCCGCCAATGCCCAGCCAGGCAGCAGGGTAAAATTACTCATGAATCAGCTCCTGTTGCGCCTGCGCCAGTGTCTCAAGCAGACGATCAACCTGTTGTTCGGTATGGATGGCACTCAGCGTTACCCGCAAGCGCGCGGTCCCCTTGGGCACCGTGGGCGGGCGAATCGCGGTGACCAGTATGCCGCGTTGCCGCAGCGCCGCCGAGAGCGCCAGGGCACGTTCACTGCTGCCGACCAGAATCGGCTGAATCGGCGTCGGGCTGTCCATCAGCTCCAGCCCCAGCGCCTCAACGCCTGTGCGAAAGCGGCGTATCAGGGCAGCAAGGTGCTCGCGGCGCCAGCGCTCGTCACGCAGTAAACGCAAACTGGCAAGCGTGGCATGCGCCACAGCCGGCGGCTGGCTGGTGGTATAGATGTAGGGTCGGGCAAACTGGATCAGGGTTTCGATCAGCTCGTCGCTGCCGGCGACAAAGGCCCCTGCCGTGCCAAAGGCCTTGCCGAGAGTCCCCACCAGCACCGGCACCTGCTCCATCGACAGGCCAAAATGCTCGACGATGCCGCCACCCTGCTCGCCCAGGCAGCCAAAGCCATGGGCATCATCGACCATCACCCAGGCCCCGGCGCTGGCGGCCTCGGCGCACACGGCCGGCAGATCGGCCAGGTCGCCATCCATGCTGAACACGCCGTCCGTCACTACCAGCGTATTGCCCTGCGCCTTGCCCAGACGACTGCGCAGGCTCGCCGCATCATTGTGCAGGTAGCGCGAGAAACGCGCGCCGGCAAGCAACCCGGCATCGAGGAGCGACGCATGATTGAGCCGGTCCTGCAGGACGGTATCGCCCTGCCCTACCAGCGCCGTCACGGCGCCCATATTGGCCATGTACCCACTGGACAGCAGCAAGGCCCGAGGCCGGCCGGTAAACTCGGCCAGCGCCTCTTCCAGCGCATGGTGGGCGCCACTGTGGCCGGTCACCAGGTGCGATGCACCACCGCCCGTCCCCCAGCGCCGCACGCCCTCGACAAAGGCATCATTGACGCGCGGATCGTTGGCCAGGCCGAGATAGTCATTGCTGCAAAAGCTCAGCAATCGCTCGCCATCGACCAGCACCTCGACGCCCTGCGGCGTTTGCAGCAGCGGACGCTGACGATACAGGTGCGCAGCACGGCGCTCGGCGAGGCGGGAGGAGAGATTGAAGGACATCAGAAAGCTCCAAGCGACAAGCAGCAAGCTTCAAGCCACAGCAGACCAGCTTGCGGCTTGCAGCTTATGGCTTGAGGCTGCCGTCGTCAGACGGCCGAATAAAACAGTTTGCTATCGCGCTGCTCAATAAGCGCCTGTTCGATCGCCGCCTGGTGCACTTCGTCGGCGTGTTCTTCCCGGGCCTCGGGCTGAATGCCGAGGCGCTCGAACAGACGCATGTCCTTGTCCGCCTGCGGATTGCCGGTGGTCAGCAGTTTCTCACCGTAGAAGATGGAGTTGGCACCGGCCAGAAAGGCCAGGGCCTGCATCTGCTCGTTCATCTGTTCGCGGCCGGCGGACAGGCGCACATGGGACTCGGGCATCATGATGCGGGCCACTGCGAGCATGCGAATAAAGTCGAAGGGGTCCACATCCTCTTCTTCGGCCAGGGGCGTGCCCTTGACCTTCACCAGCATGTTGATCGGCACGCTCTCCGGGTGCTCCGGCAGGTTGGCCAGCTGAATCAGCAGGCCCGCACGGTCCTCCAGGGACTCGCCCATACCCAGAATGCCGCCAGAGCAGATTTTCATCCCGGCGTCGCGCACGTAGGCCAGCGTTTGCAGACGCTCGCTGTAGGTGCGAGTGGTGATGATGTTGCCGTAAAACTCGGGCGAGGTATCCAGGTTATGGTTGTAGTAATCCAGTCCGGCCTGCGCCAGCGCCTCCGTCTGCTCCTGGGTGAGCTTGCCCAGCGTCATGCAGGTTTCCAGGCCAAGCGCCTTGACGCCCTCGACCATCTTCAGCACGTACGGCATATCCTTGGCAGACGGATGCTTCCAGGCCGCGCCCATGCAAAAGCGGGTGGAACCAATAGCTTTGGCGTCTGCTGCGGCCTGGAGCACCTTTTCCACTTCCATCAGTTTTTCTTTGTCCAGGCCGGTGTTGTAATGGCCCGATTGCGGACAGTACTTGCAGTCCTCCGGGCAGGCACCGGTCTTGATGGACAGCAGGGTCGAAACCTGCACACGGTTAGGGTCGAAATACTGGCGGTGCACGCTCTGGGCCTGAAACAGCAAGTCGTTGAACGGCAGCTTGAACAGCGCCAGCACCTCGGCCGGGGTCCAATCGTGGCGGGTCACGGAAGCGATCATGGGTATTGTCCCTGTTATCTGTCTGGGGACCGCCGGGCGGTCCGAACTCTGCAGGGAATCATAACGGCAGCACGGAGGCTGTCAACCATTGAAAAACACACCGGTTTACAGGTGGATAAAAAACAACCTGCCAGACACCTGCCTGCTCTGCTTGGCATCGCCGGATGGGACACAGGACGATATTTGCCACGCCTGCCTGGCTGACCTGCCCTGGCAGCATGCCTGCTGTGCACGCTGCGCAATGCCGCTGCCACACGCCAGCGCTCGCTGCGGTCGTTGCCTGGCCAAACCACCAGCCTTCTGTCACGCGGTAGTGCCACTGCTCTACCGCTTTCCGCTGGATGCGCTGATCACTGCGTTTAAATATCACCGCCACAACCGTTATGGTCTGCTGCTGGCTCGCTTGTTGGCAGATTATCTGGAGCAGCACCTCGCGGAACCCGGGGCCCTGGTACCTGAGCTGCTGCTGCCCATCCCGATGCACCCTAAAAGACAGGCGCAGCGGGGCTACAACCAGGCATTTGAGCTGACGCGCGACCTTGCCAAGGCATTGCAACTGCCCTGTCGCGCCGGCCTGCTGCAGCGAGTGCGTCAGACGGCCCCCCAGGAAGGACTGGATGCCGCCGCACGTCGGCGCAATCTGCGTGGCGCTTTCGCCTGTCCGCAGCCCGAGCAGGTGGAGGGTCGCCACCTGGCGCTGATCGACGATGTGATGACCACCGGCGCCACCCTCGACGAAGCCAGCCGCACCTTGCTGGCAGCCGGCGCAGCCTCAGTGCAGGTCTGGTGTGTTGCGCGCACACCCTGAGCGGTACTGCGCGGGCGGCCCGGCTCCTGCTACCCTTGTCGGCTCAAACGCCAATATCGAGCCTCCACCATGTCCAGCCACCCGTTTTCCACCCTCACCCCCGACACCGTGCTGGACGCGGTCGAGTCGCTTGGCTATCTGTCCGATGCCCGCATCCTGACGCTGAATAGCTATGAAAACCGGGTATTCCAGGTTGGCATCGAAGATGCTCAACCGCTGATCGCCAAATTCTATCGCCCGGGTCGCTGGAGCGCCGCCGCCATCATCGAGGAGCACACTTTCAGTCTGGAGCTGGCCGAGCGGGATATTCCGGTGATCGCACCGGAGCAGATTGACGGCCAAACGCTGTTCGAGCATGCCGGCTTTCGTTTCAGTCTGTTCCGTCGCTTTGGCGGCCATGCGCCCGAACTGGACGACCCGGACCACCTGCTGATGCTCGGCCGCCTGGTCGGCCGCCTGCACGCGGTCGGTTCCATGCATCCGTTCAAGCATCGCCCGACGCTGGATTGGCAGAGTTTCGGGCGCGACAGTGTGGACTTCCTGCGCAGTGCAGAGGTGGTCCCCAGCAGCCTGCAGCCGGCCTATTTTTCCGTTGCCGAAGATCTGCTGCAGGTTGTCAATGAACGGCTGCAGGCCTACCCGGCCAAGCAGATCCGCCTGCACGGCGACCTGCACGTCGGCAACCTGCTGTGGCGCGACGACAGCCTGTATATGGTCGACCTGGATGACTGCCGCATGGGGCCGGCGGTGCAGGATCTATGGATGATGCTGTCGGGGGAACGCGACCAGCGACAGGCCCAGCTGTCCGAACTGATTGACGGCTACAACGAGTTCCACGACTTCAATCCGGCCGAACTCGCTCAGGTTGAGCCGCTGCGCAGCCTGCGTCTGGTGCACTACAGCGCCTGGTTGGCTCGACGCTGGGACGACCCGGCGTTTCCGATGCACTTCCCCTGGTTTGCCCAGGAGCGCTACTGGGCCGACCAGATTCTGACCCTGCGCGAGCAGCGCGCCGCATTGGATGAGCCGGCGCTTCGGCTCTTCTGATCTGCGCCTATCAAGCCCATCAATGGCCGTTCCCTGACTGTAAATGACTCAATACACTGCCCCGCGATGACTTCTGAGGTGACCGACATGTCCGAACTGCTGATTGACCAACGTAACCTGGCATTTGAACTCTACGAAGTGCTGGACGCCGAGGCGCTGACCCAGCGCCCGCGCTTTGCCGATCACAACCGCGAAACCTTTGACGCGGCCATCGGCACGGCCCGTACCATCGCCGAAAAACTGTTCGCACCGCACAACCGCAAGAATGACGAGAACGAGCCGAAGTACGTCAATGGCGCGGCCGAGCTGATCCCGGAGGTCAAACCGGCGGTCGATGCCTTCCTCGAAGCGGGCTTTCTGAACGCCACCCGCACCTTCGAGCAGGGCGGCATGCAGATGCCGAATCTGCTGTCCCAAGCGTGCTTCGCCCATTTCCAGTCAGCCAACGCCGGCACCTCGTCCTACGCCATGCTGACCATGGGCGCGGCCAATCTGATCGAGAGCTTCGGCACCGAGGAGCAGAAAGAGCGCTACCTGCAGCCAATGATCGAAGGCCGTTTCTTCGGCACCATGGCACTGACCGAGCCTCATGCGGGCTCCTCGCTGTCCGACATTCGCACCAAGGCCGAGCCTGCCGGTGACGGCAGCTATCGTCTGAAGGGCAACAAGATTTTCATCTCCGCTGGCGACCACCCGCTGTCCGAGAACATCGTGCACATGGTGCTTGCCAAGCTGCCCGACGCACCGCCCGGGGTCAAAGGCATCTCGCTGTTCATCGTGCCCAAGTTCCTGGTCAACGACGACGGCAGCCTGGGCGAGCGCAACGACGTCACCCTGGCTGGCCTGTTCCACAAGATGGGCTGGCGCGGCACGACGTCCACCGCGCTGAACTTCGGCGACAAGGACAACTGCGTCGGCTATCTGGTCGGCAAGCCGCACCAAGGGCTGTCCTACATGTTCCAGATGATGAACGAAGCGCGCATCGGCGTTGGCATGGGCGCGGTGATGCTCGGCTACGCCGGTTACCTGTACTCGCTGAACTACGCCCGCGAGCGCCCGCAGGGTCGCCTGCCCGACGGCAAGAACCCGAGCGCGCCGCAGGTATCGATCATCGAGCATGCCGACGTCAAGCGCATGCTGCTGGCACAGAAAGCCTACGTTGAAGGCGCCTTTGACCTGGGCCTGTACGCCTCTCGCCTGTTCGACGACACCGAAACCCTGGAAACCGAAGAGCAGCGCAAGACCGCACTCGAGCTGCTGGATCTGCTGACTCCGATCGTCAAGGCCTGGCCGTCCGACTACTGTCTCAAGGCCAACGAACTGGCGATCCAGATCCTCGGCGGCCACGGCTATACCCGTGAGTACCCGGTTGAGCAGTTCTATCGCGACAACCGGCTGAACCCGATCCACGAGGGCACCAACGGCATCCAGTCGCTCGACCTGCTGGCCCGCAAGGTGACCATGAACGGCGGCGCCGCGCTCAAGCAGCTGTCCAGCCTGATCCAGGACTGCTGCAAGCGCGCAGGTGAGCACAGCGAGCTGAATGACCTGCGCGAGCCGCTGGAAAAACTGCACGCGCATATCGGCAAAGTGACCCTGGCACTGCTGGGTGATATGGGCCAGAGCAAGGTTAACGAAGCACTGGCCAACTCCGCGCTGTACCTCAAGGCGTTCGGCCACATGGTGATCGGCTGGCGCTGGCTGGAGCAGGCGATCAAGGCTCAGCAGGGTCTGGCCGGCGGCAACGACGCAGACGCCGCGTTCTATCAGGGTAAACTGCAGGCCGCCCGCTACTTCCTGCGCTGGGAAGTGCCGTCCTGCCACCATGATCTGGACGTGCTGGAAAGCCGCGACCTGACCTGCTTCGACATGCAGGACAGCTGGTTCTGATCAGCGCGTGACCGCCCTGCCGTTCGCGGCATCCCAACAGGCCACCTTCGGGTGGCCTGTTGCGTTTATGGAACCGCTGGCCGGCCATGTGGTCGGCTTTCCAATCCCCGCCGGGACAGCTAACCTTGGGAAGCGCTGACGCACTGCGCTTTCTCTACCTTGTCAGGAACCCCCTTATGCTGCGTTTTTCCGTGCTGTTGTGCTGGCTGCTGTTGTCCTCCTGGGCGCTGGCCCAGCAGACACCCTCAGCAGACGAGCTCGACAAGCGCATTGAGGAGATCAACGCCAACATCGAGAGCGTCAACAACAGCAGTCTGCCGGAGGCAGAAAAGCGCGAACTCAGTGAAACCTACCAAAACACCCTGAGTTTCGCCCGTCAGACCCAGCAGACCGTGCAGGAGCAAGCCGCCCTGCAGGAACAACTGGCCGATGCGCCGCGGCAAACGCAATCCATTCGCGCCGAGTTCAACCGCCTGTCCAAGGCCGACGGCAATGCCAGCCGTGAGCAGCTGGAACGTCAGGAACTGGGCCAGCTGGAAACCCGACTGAGCGAGCAGGTCAGTCAGATGTTTACCTGGCAAAACGAGCTGACCGCCGTTAACGGCCAGCTCATCTCCGCGCAGACCCGCCCCGAACGCACCCAGGCCAACGTCTCGGAAAACCAGCGGCGCACCCAGCAGCTGAACGAGCAACTGCGCAGTCTGCAACGCCAATCCCCCAGCCAGGTGACCCGCGCGCGCATCGACCTGCTACAGGCCGAGCTCGACTATCTGACGGCGGACAGCGAACTGATGCGCCAGCGCCTGGCAGGCAACAGCGCACTGCAGGATCTGGCCAGCCAGCAAAAGAACCTGCTGAACCTACAGATTCGGCGGATTGAGGACGAGATACGCCTGCTGCAAAGCGTCGTCAACGAAAAACGCCAATCCGCCTCGGAGAAGACGGTCAGCGAGGCCACCCTGCCCGAGGAGCTGGGGCAGAACAAGGTGCTGCAGGCCCAGAGCAGCATCAACCGCCAGTTGAGCGAGGAGCTGCTCGATGCCACCCGTCAGATCGGCATTCTGACGCGCGACAATATCGAGACCAAACAGCAGACCGAGCACCTGACCCAAATCGACAAGGCGCTGGAACAGCAGATTGAAGTACTCGAAGGCAGCCTGCTGCTGTCACGTATTCTGCACCAGCAGAAAAGTGAGCTGCCCCGGGTAGAGACGGACAAGAATCTGGCCGATCAGATTGCCGACCTGCGGTTGCGTCAGTTTGAACTGAACCAGCTCATCCAAAGCCTTGCCAACCCTGACGCCTACCTCAACGACTTGCTGCTGAAACTGCCGGTACGTCAACGCGACACCCTGCGCCCGGCACTGGAGCAGATGGTCAACGCGCGGGTCAACCTGGTCGAGCAGTTGAACAACAACATCAATACGCTGATCAATCTGGGCATCACCCTGCAGATAAACCAGCGCCAGCTGCAGCAACTGAGCAGTGACCTGCGCCGTACCATCGACGATCAACTGTTCTGGGTTGCCAGCAGCCGCCCGATAGACAAGGCCTGGCTGTTGGAGCTGCCGGCAAACGCTGCCAATCAGTTCAATCGGCTGGACCTGCCTCAACAGGCCCGTAACCTGCTGAGCAACCTGAAGAACCACTTGGTCTGGTGTCTGATCGGGCTGGTCGCGCTAGCGATCCACCTGTGGCGCCGGCCCATGCTGCTGCGGCGCATCAACACCCTGCACGACGAGGTCGGGCATTTTCGCCGTGACACGCCCTGGCATACCCCGCTGGCGTTACTGCTGACGGCTATTCGGGTATGCAACGTGCCAGTGCTGCTGGCCGCCATCGGGCTGGTCATCCAGCTCGACAACGAACGCGGCATGCCCATCCTCAGCGGTGCCCTGTTCAACCTGTCACTGGCCTGGTTTGCCCTGCATCTGATGTACCGGGTGTTTGACCCACGCGGCATCGCAACGCGCCACTTCCACTGGGACGCCGATCTGGTCCAGCGCCTGCGCCGGCTGGTACGCAATCTGGCCTGGGTACTGTTGCCACTGGTGCTGGTGCTGGGCCTGCACGGCAGTATGCCGGAGTATGTCGGCAGTGACGCACTGGGGCGCTCGGGCATGCTGGTTGGCATGGCCGCACTGGCCTTTTTGCTCGGCCGCTTCATGCTGCGCAGCGAGCCGCTGTACAGCTCGCGCATTGTTCACTACCTGGCCAGTGCGCTGCTTATTCTCACCCCGCTGGCGCTGGCGGGCCTGACGCTCTGGGGCTACCACTACACCGCCGTCAAACTGGCCGAGCGCTTTATCGACAGTCTGTATCTGATCGTGCTGTGGATGCTGGTGGAAGGCACCGTGGTACGTAACCTCAACGTTGCCGGTCGGCGCCTGGCGTATCAGCGCGCCGTGGCCAAACGCGAAGCGGCTCAGGCGCGCGAGGGCCAGCAGGAGACCGAGGTGGCGGTCGAGATTCCGGAAATGAACCTGCAGCAGATCAACCAGCAGTCCCTGCGCCTGGCCAAGCTGACGCTGCTGATCCTGTTTGCCATCGCGCTCTATTTCACCTGGGCCGACCTGATCAGCGCCACCTCCTATCTGGAGTCGGTCACCCTCTGGCACTACGAAGGCTCCGGGCTGAATGCCGGCGAGGCGGTGCCCATCAGCGTCGGCGACATCCTTGGCGCCCTGGTTACGGTCATTCTGACCCTGACGCTGGCTCGCAACCTGCCGGGCCTGCTGGAAATACTGGTGCTCTCGCGTCTGGAGCTGCGCCAGGGCAGCAGCTATGCCATCACCACTCTGCTCAGCTACGTGATCGTCGGCTTTGGCCTGGTGTCGTCACTGTCGACCCTCGGCGTCAGCTGGGACAAGCTGCAGTGGCTGGTCGCCGCGCTCGGTGTTGGTCTGGGTTTTGGCTTGCAGGAAATCTTTGCCAACTTCATCTCCGGCCTGATCATTCTGTTCGAGCGACCGGTGCGTATTGGCGATGTGGTCACCATTGGCCCGCTGTCGGGCACCATCAACCGCATCCGCATTCGCGCGACCACTATCACCGACTTTGACCGCAAGGAAATCATCGTCCCGAACAAGAACTTCGTGACCGAGCAGATCATCAACTGGTCGCTGCAGGACACCATTACCCGGGTCATCATCAAGGTCGGCGTTGCCTACGGCTCGGATGTCGCCTTGGTGCGCAAGCTGTTGATGCAGATTGCCCAGAACAACCCCCGCGTGCTCAAAGATCCGGAACCGCTGGTGTTCTTCCTCAACTTCGCCGAGAGCACCCTTGACCACGAGCTGCGCATTCACGTCAAGGAACTGGTGGACCGCAACCTGGCGATTGACGAGATCAACCGCGAGATTGACCGCCTGTTCAAGGAAAACGGCATCGAAATCGCCTTCCGTCAGCTGGACGTCAACCTGCGCAGCAGCAAGGGGCTGGAGAAACTGGTGCAAAGCTATCGCATTGACGAAAAAGGCAGCGCCAGCGTCGCTGCCGAACCGGCGCGCCCGGCGGCCGCGCAAGACCCGATTACCCCCGGTGACCAGGGTGACGGCGCCGGTGGTGCAGACGACCTGTCACCGCGCTGAGCAGCGCCAGCCGGCGCTTGCCGGCGCGTCGCAGCGCCGGGCAGAATAGCGCCTCTGCAACCCTGAGAGTGCTGCCATGCCCAAAGCCGCGGACCTGAAAAAAGGCCATATCGTTCAGCTCAACAGCCAGCCGTATATCGTTGGCCAGATCGAGGTCAAAAGCCCGTCCTCGCGCAGCGGCACCACGCTGTACAAGGTACGTTTCAATCACGTGCAGACCAAGCAGAAGCTCGACCAGAGCTTTACCGGCGACGACGTGCTGAGCTTTATCGACTTCCAGAAGCGCCCGGTGCAATTCCTCTATCTGGACGCCGACGGCTACACCTTTATGGATAGCGAAGACTTCGCCCAGTTCACCCTGACCGCCGACCAACTGGAAGATCAGTTGCCTTACCTGCACGACGGCATCGAGGGCCTGTACGGCCTGCTGGTCGAAGGCAACCTGGTCGGCATCGAGCTGCCGGCAGTGGTGGAAATGGCCATCGAACAAACCCCACCCGCAATCAAGGGCTCGTCCGCCAGCGCGCGCACCAAGACCGCGCGCTTTGCCACCGGCCTGGAAATCCAGATCCCCGAGTATCTGGAAGCCGGCGAGGTGCTGCGTATCAACACCGAGTCCGGCAAGTTCATGTCCCGCGCCTGAGCTCCCCAAAGCACCGCGGCCTCGCGGTGCAGCGGTTGCACTGACCCAAACACTGAAACAGAATACGACGAATTTTCATTTACAAAGGACGCTGGCGCGCCACTCATGAACGTCAAACTCTGGTTTCTGATCCACAAGTGGAGCAGCCTGGTCTGTACCCTCTTCCTGTTGATGCTGTGCATTACCGGGCTGCCGCTGATCTTTCATCATGAGCTGGAGCATTTGCTGGAAGATGAGGTCGAGGCCCCGGCCATGCCAGCCGACACCCCGATGGCCAGCCTTGATGTGCTCAGCGAGCGCGCGCTCAGCGCCCGTCCAGGCGATGTTATTCGCTTCATGTTCTGGGACGACGAAGACCACCCGCTTCAAACCTTTGTGTCCCTGGCGCCAACTCAAGACGCCAAGGCCGAGGAGGCCCGCACGCTGGTGCTGGACTCTCGGACCGGCGACCTGCTGGACGAGCCCGGCCCGCCCGGCGGCTTTCTGTACATCATGTTCAAGCTGCACGTAGACCTGTTCGCCGGCCTGCCCGGCATGCTGTTTCTGGGATTCATGGGGCTGCTGTTTGTTGTCGCTATTATCTCCGGCGTGGTGCTCTACGCTCCCTTCATGCGCAAACTGGACTTTGGCACCGTGCGCCGTGAGCACAGCAGCCGCCTGCAGTGGCTCGACCTGCACAATCTGCTTGGCGTGGTCACGCTGGTCTGGGCATTGGTCGTAGGGCTGACCGGCGCAATCAACACGCTCAGTCCAATCGTTGTCGGGCTATGGCAGCAGGGCCAGCTGGCGGCAATGACCGCCGACTACGCCGAGCGCCCGGCACCAGAGCAGATCGGCTCGGTACAACAGGCGTTGGATACTGCCAGCGCCAGCGCTGAAGGCATGCACCTGAGCCTGATAGCCTGGCCCGGCAGCCAGTTCAGCAGCCCGCACCACTACGGCGTGTTCTTTCGCGGCGATACCCCGTTAACCTCCAGACTGCTGCAACCGGTGTTGGTGGACGCCAGTGCCGGCCACGCGCTTGAGCCTGAAGCCCTGCCCTGGTACGTGCAGACCCTGCTGCTATCGCAGCCGCTGCACTTTGGCGATTACGGCGGCATGCCGCTGAAAGTCATTTGGGCACTGCTGGATATCATCACTATTGTGGTCCTGATCTCCGGCCTTTATCTGTGGCTGGGGCGTCGCACTAGCGCCGCCCGACGGGTAGAGGAGATCAACAACGGCGGACAGGAGGCGCAACCATGAGCCGCTCGCCCCGAACGCTCTGGCAGGTTTTTCGCGCCCCCCTGCTGCTGGCGGTACTCAGCATGATTGGCCTGGTAGCCGCGCTGATCGGTGACGGCCTGCTGGACCTGCTGTCCTGGCTTGCCCTGGGCAGCACGCTGCTGGTGATTGCGTGGTACTGGAGCAGGCCCAGCGGTTAAACTGGCCGCTTTGACCGACGCCCAAGGAGTTCCCATGTCGCCGCATATCATCGAACCCGTCAGCCCCGCCAGTCGCGCCGTCATCTGGCTGCACGGCCTTGGCGCCGACTGCTACGACTTTGTCCCCGTCGTCGAGGCGTTGCAGCTGCCGGACAACCACGGCATTCGCTTTATCTTTCCGCAGGCACCAACCCGCCCGGTCACCATCAACGGCGGCTTCCCGATGCCCAGCTGGTACGACATCCTCGGCGTGTCGCCCGCCCGCGCCATCAATCAGGCGCAGCTGGATGAGTCCATCGCCCTGGTACGCCAGCTGATTGATGAGCAATGCGCCCAGGGCATCGCGCTGGAGAATATCGTATTGGCCGGGTTCTCCCAGGGCGGTGCGGTCGTGCTGTGCACTGCGGTCAGCAGCCAATTGCCACTGGCTGGCGTCATGGCGCTGTCGACCTACGGTCCAGATCTGGACAAACTGCTGCAAGACCATCCGGTACTGCAACCGCTGTCCGTGTTCCATGCCCATGGCCGCTTTGACGAGGTGCTGCCACTGAGCATGGGCCGGCAGGCGCATGATCTGATGCAGGCCGCCGGGCACCAGACCCGCTGGCATGAGTATGCGATGGCGCACGAGGTCTGCATGCCGGAGATCGCCGACATTCGCCAATGGCTGGTCGAACGACTGGGGCTCTAAGCGCGGCAGCACGGCACACCCCGGCCCCTGCTGTTCAAAAAACAACCGCAAGGCTTCGCTATCGCACGGCCTTGCATTACACTGCCTGATCTTCAATTTCCATGTAGTCGAGACATGCCTGTGCTCAAAGCACTGAAAAAGCTGATCAGCAAACCAGAAGAACCGGCCCAGAAGCCGGTCGAGCAGACACCCCGTCAGGCCCCCGCCAGCGCTGCGGCAAAGCCGGACCATGCACCAACCCAGGCCCGCAAGCCGCGCCAGACAGAGCGCCAGCGACCGGCCAAGCCCAAGCCAGCGCCAGTGCCAGCCAAGCCCTGGAGCATCAACGACTTTCAGGTGCCCCCTGCCGAGGGCAAGAGCCGCTTTCACGACTTTCCGCTGCCAGACAGCCTGATGCGCGCTATTCAGGATCAGGGCTTCAGCTACTGCACACCGATTCAGGCCGCTGTGCTGGGCAGCACCCTGCGCGGGCACGACGCCATCGGCCGCGCCCAGACCGGCACCGGCAAGACCGCTGCCTTCCTGGTCTCCACCATCACCCAGCTGCTGGAAACACCGCCGCCGGATGAGCGCTTCATGGGTGAGCCACGCGCGCTGATCATCGCGCCCACGCGTGAACTGGTGATGCAGATTGCCAGTGACGCCGAAGGGCTCACCAAACACTGTCCGCTGAACGTCATGACCTTCGTCGGCGGCATGGACCTGGACAAGCAGCTCAAGCAGCTCGAACAGCGCTACTGCGACATTCTGGTCGCCACCCCCGGCCGCCTGCTGGACTTCTGCAACCGCGACGAAGTGCATCTGGATCTGCTGGAAGTGCTGGTGCTGGACGAAGCCGACCGCATGCTCGACATGGGCTTTATTCCGCAGGTACGCCAGATCATCCGCCAAACCCCGCGCAAGGGCGACCGCCAGACGCTGCTGTTCTCCGCCACCTTCAGCGACGACGTGATGAACCTGGCGCGCCAATGGACAGAGAACCCGGCCGTGGTCGAGATCGAGCCCGAGCGCCCGGCCTCCGAGAACGTCACCCAGAAGGTCTACGCCGTCAGCAGCGCCGACAAGTACAAGGTGCTCTACAACCTGGTCACCCAGCTGGAACTCGACCGCGTCATGGTCTTCGCCAACCGCAAGGACGAAGTGCGCCGCGTACAGGAGCGCCTGATGCGCGACGGCATCAACGCCGCGCAGCTGTCCGGCGACGTGCCCCAGCAAAAGCGCGTACGTACCTTGGAAAACTTCAAGAGCGGCAAGCTGCAGGTGCTGGTCGCGACTGATGTCGCCGGACGCGGCATCCATATCGACGGCATCAGCCACGTGGTGAACTACACCCTGCCGGAAGACCCGGAAGACTACGTACACCGCATCGGCCGCACCGGCCGCGCCGGCGCCAAGGGCACATCCATCAGCCTCGCGGGTGAAGACGACGCCTTTCAGGTGCCGCCTATTGAGGAACTGCTGGGCAACAAGCTGGAGTGCATTCCGCCGGAGGAACGTTTCCTCAAGCCGGTGCCCAAGCGCCAGCAGAGCGCCGAGGAAAAGGCCGCCACCGACGCCAATGAAGCCGAACAGGCCGCAGCAGCCGCTGCCGCCCGCCGCCGCTCCGCGGGCAGCAACAGCCGCCGTGGTGGCGGTCGTCCCCAAGGGCGTCACTGACCCAGCCGTAGGGACACAGCATGCTGTGTCCGCATGCCCCCTTTGCGGACGCGACATGTCGCGTCCCTACGCATAGCATCGGCACTACCCGCAGCTAGAAAACCTGACCATTCAGGCAAAAAAAACGGCCACTTTTCAGTGACCGGGCCAATGACTATATCCTGCCTTTTTACCCCCTGCCCAGCCCCTTTGGTCAATTTCAGGCTTTTTTTGCCTCAGCGGTTTTTCACGCTTGTGAAGGTCATTCTGTTTACGTTATACGTCGAACAACCGGCCCACGCTGTGGGGTGATCCCTTGATACCCGACGGTGCTGCGAGCCGGTCCAGTGGACTGCCAGGCGCAGCCAATGCTGCCTGATACAGTCGCGTCACCGGCACTGCGAGGTACAGCATATGGAAGCGTGCGGACCGACCGAGCACACCTTCTACGTCCTTGATACCAACGTCCTGATTCACGACCCCAACGCCCTGCTCAACTTTGAAGAGCACCACGTCATCATTCCGATGACCGTTCTGGAAGAACTCGACAAGCTAAAATCCGGCAAATCCAGCACCGCAGCAGACTGTCGTCAGGCCATCCGGCTGATCGACAAGACCCTCGGTGACGCACCACCCGATCAGGTAGAACAGGGCGTGCCCATCGAGCGTGGCAAGCTCGGTCCCAACGGCACCCTCGCCATTCTCATGGACAAGGCCCCCATCCCCGCTCACTGCCTGCCCAACGACCTCAACGACAACAAGATCATCAACCAGCTCTGCCAACTGCAGTCACGCTACCCCGACGGCCGCATCGTGCTGGTGTCCAAGGACATCAACATGCGCCTGAAAGCGCGCGCCTGCGGGATCGACGCCGAGGACTACCACACCGACCAGTTGCTGGACGATATTTCCCTGCTGGCCCGTGGTTACCACGAAATCGAAGGCTCGTTCTGGGAGCGGGTGGCCAAGGTCGAAACCCGTCAGCTGACCGGCCAGACCGTGCACGAAGTGCAGCTGACCGATAACCTGCCGGCGTTGCACCTGAACGACTTCATCATCGACGATCAGGGCTTTATCGGCTGGGTCAAAGGTATCGACGGCAGCAACCTGACCATCCGCGACCTGCACCAGGAACCCATGCTGCATCAGGAGTGCTGGGGGTTGCGCCCGCGCGACGTCTTCCAGGCACTGGCCATGTACGCCCTGATGGACCCGGACATCCACCTGGTCAACCTGACCGGCGCCGCCGGCTCGGGCAAAACCATTCTGGCGCTGGCCGCCGCCATCGAGCAGACCATGGTCAGCAAAACCTACCGTCGGATTATCGCCACCCGCAGCACCCAGGGGCTGGACGAAGACATCGGCTTTTTGCCCGGTACCGAAAAGGAGAAGATGGAGCCCTGGCTCGGCGCGATCACCGACAACCTGGAAGCCCTGCACATGGATGACGAGAGCACCCACGGCAGCGTGGAGTACATCCTCGACCGCGTTCCGCTGCAGTTCAAATCCCTGAACTACATCCGTGGCCGCAGCTTCCAGCAGAGCTTCATCCTGATCGATGAAAGCCAGAACCTGACCCCGCACCAGATCAAGACCATCATCACCCGCGCCGGCAACGGCTCAAAGGTGATCTGCCTGGGCAACCTCGCGCAGATCGATACCCCTTACCTGAACGCCACAAGCTCAGGCCTGACCTATCTGACCGAATGCTTCAAAGACTTTCCCCACGGCGTACACATCCACCTGCAGGGCGTACCGCGCTCGGCACTGGCTGAATACGCAGAAACGCACCTCTAACCGGCCGGCCTTTGGCCGGCAACTGCAAGCTGCAAGAAAAACCCGCGTGATGCCAGATCGCGCGGGTTTTCCATAAAACGAGCAGCCTCAAAGCAGCCGATAGCACATCCCCGTTTCGCTTGTAGCTTGCAGCTGCGAAGCCGCAAAGCGGCGAAGCCCGATAGCCCCTGTCTATCCAACCCATTACCCCTCCCGCCGCTGGTTTCCGTCATAATGCGCGCTCCACGCTGACAGGAGTACGCCCATGCTGATGGTGATTTCCCCCGCCAAGACCCTTGATTACGACACCCCGCCGGTGATCGAGCAAAGCACCCAGCCGCGCTTTGTAGAGCACAGCGTCGAACTGATCGAGGTGCTGCGTGAAAAATCGCCGCAGGAGATTGCCAAGCTGATGTCGCTGTCGGACAAGCTCGCCAGTCTCAACGTCGCGCGCTACGGCAGCTGGGAGCGCGAGAGTACGCCACAGAACGCCAAGCAGGCGTTGCTGGCGTTCAAGGGCGATGTGTACACGGGCTTGAATGCAGAAGACTTCAATGCCGACGACTTTGCCTTTGCCCAGCAGCACCTGCGCATGCTGTCGGGCCTGTACGGCCTGCTGCGCCCGCTGGACCTGATGCAGCCCTATCGTCTGGAAATGGGTACCAAACTGAGCAACCCTCGCGGCAAGGATCTGTACACCTTCTGGGGTGAGCGGATCAGCCAGTGGCTGAACGACGACCTTGCCGCCCAGGGCGATCAGGTACTGCTCAACCTGGCGTCACAGGAATACTTCGGCGCCGTCAAACCCAAGGCGCTCAACGCCCGAGTTATCGATACCGTGTTCAAGGACCGGAAAAACGGGCAGTACAAGATCATCAGCTTCTACGCCAAGAAGGCGCGTGGGCTAATGGCGCGCTACGTGATCAAGGAAAGACTGCAGGACCCGGAAGGGCTGAAAGACTTCAATCTGGACGGATATCGCTTTGACGCAGCCTCCAGCAGCGATAACCAGCTGGTCTTTCTGCGCGACGAGCAGGCGTAAACGCGCAGAAAGACCCCCAACCCCGGCTCAGGCCGGGGTGTCCGCCGTGTCATTTGCCTGCTGATCACGAAACGCCAGATAGTGCTCCAACACCTGCTCTGGCGCCTCTACCTGGGGATAGTGGCCAATCTGAGGCAAAAGCACCGTATCCGGATTGGGGATCAACTGCCGATAGCGCTCGACCATGTGCGCACCCGACACCGGGTCAACGGCGCCGTCGATTACCCGCATGGGCAAGCGCGTCTGCTGCATGGCACTGACCCAGCGATCCCGATGCACCCGGCGATCGGCCATATAGCGAATCAGCAAATGCATGATTCTGGGCCCCTGATTGAACTCGATCATGCGCCAGAAGGCATCCAGTTCCTCCTCACTGGGCTGGGTCTGCGGCCCAAAAACAGCACCGAAAGTACGCGCCATGCGCTCTCGACTGTAGCGCCTGCCGATCAACGCGCCGATCGGACTCATCAACAGTTTCTGCAGCAGTACCGGATGATGGGTCTCGGGAAACAGACCACCGTTCAAAAAACATACCGAGCGCAAAAAACCCGGCCCCTGCTGGTGCCGCGCAAGCAGCTCCTGAGCCACGCTGTCACCGTAGTCATGTGCCAGTAGGTGATAATCGGAAACTTGCAGATCGCTCATCAGTGCCTGCTGCAGATCGGCCTGATCCAACAGGTTGTAGGGGTAGTGCCTGGGCTTGTCGGAAAACGCGAAGCCAATCATGTCCAGCGCAATGACCCGGTAACGTTCGGCCAGCGCCTGCCAAATGTAGTGCCAATCCCAGGAGCCAGAGGGAAAGCCGTGAATCAGCAGAAGCGGTTCGCCCGCCCCTGCCTCCCACCAGCGAATCTGGTGGCCGCGGTAACTGAAAACCCGCCCCTGGGCGACCCAGTCGTCCAGGGGGTTGCCGGTATCAGCCATGATTCAGGCGTCGTAACCCGGATTCACCCGATCCAGCTTGCGCAGCAGTGCCGGCCAGGCGATACCGGCACCGGCACCGTTGGTTGCCTTTTTCATGCTCGCAGCTGCGCCGTCGAGCACCGCTTGCGGAATCGGGATCAGCTCCGCGTTCTGCGCCTGCGCACGGACCTGGATTTCACAGCAACGCTGCAGCGTATACATGGTCAGGAAGGCTTCCGCCACCGACTTGCCACAGGTCAGCAAGCCATGGTTGCGCAGTACCAGGTTGTTGGCACGGCCCAGATCGGCCTGCAGGCGCGGCTTCTCCTCTTCGTTCAGCGCGACGCCTTCGTAGTCGTGGTAGGCCAGGCTGCTGAGGACAAAGATGGACTGCTGGGAAATCGGCAGAATGCCGTCTTTCTGGGTGGATACCGCGATACCGGCGGCGGTGTGGGTGTGCATCACACAGTTGGCGTCATGACGCACTTCGTGAATGGCGCTGTGAATGGTGAAGCCAGCGGGGTTGACGTCATAGGGGGACTCTTCAACCTTGTTGCCTTGCAGGTCGATCTTGACCAGGTTGGACGCGGTCACCTCTTCAAACATCAGCCCGTAGGGGTTGATCAGAAAGTGCTCGGTGCCCGGGATCTTCGCAGAGATGTGGGTAAACACCAGATCGTCCCAACCATACATTGCAATCAACCGATAGGAAGCCGCCAGTTCGACACGGACTTTCCACTCTTCGGCACTGACCTTGTTTTTCAGGCTGATCTCGGACAGCGAATGCACTGCGTTCATCGGGGTAACCCTCTATTGTTGGAATAATGTAATTGACCCAAAGGGTCTGCTGACGCTACAGGACATCCCCACTGCGCTGCGGCATACTGTGGGGCGTTCGGTATGAGGGGAGTCTAGACCGTGACGGCAAAGCGGACTGTCAAACAAATTACAGTGTCCGACATGGGCAACAGCCCGATGCTGGCCAAACTGCTGCAGAAGAACCGCTGGTTTGGCGAGCTGCCACAGGATGTGCTCGATGAGCTGCTGGCCCTTGGGCGCGTGCGCGCACTGCAGGATGGCGAGTTTGTCTACGCCAAGGATGACCAGCCAGACGGCCTGTATGGCGTCATCAGCGGTAGCGCGCGCATCAGCAATATTGGTCAGGACGGACGCGAGGCGGTACTGGCGATCCTCAGCCCCGGCAGCTGGTTTGGTGAGATATCGCTGTTCGACGGCTTGCCGCGCTCCCATGACACCGTCGCCAGTGGACCGACCGAGTTGCTGATGATCCCCCGCACCGGCTTTCACCAGATGCTGGAGCGCCGTCCCGAGCTGTATCCGCTGTTCATGCGCCTGCTGTGCCGGCGCATACGTATCTCGTTCGCCATGCTCGAAGACAGTGCCCTGCTACCGCTGTCCTCTCGCCTGGCCAAGCGCCTGCTGATGCATGCCCACAACTACGGGCAGACTGACGACGACGGACGTCGGCCCTGTGTCCAGCTATCGCAGGAATCGCTCGGTCAAATGCTCAACAGCTCGCGTCAGAGCATCAACAAACTGTTGAAACAACTGGAAGCTCTGGGCTGGCTGCAGATTCAGTATGGCCAGATTCTGCTGCTGGACGAGGACGCCCTGACGCAACTGGCCAGCGGCGCCCCCTTGCCACGAGGAACCCGGATAGCGCCCTAGCCGCGCAAGGCAGCAATAAAGTCCTGCAACCAGGGCTCAGCGTCGGTGTCCGGGGTAACAGTTTCACTGGCGTCGAGGCGCAACATCGGCAGCGCCTCGCTACCCTGCAGCTCCAGCAGCAGCTCGCGCATCTGCTCTCCGCCCTGACAGAAGGTATCGCCGTAAGCTGAATCGCCCAACGCAATCACCCCGAAAGGCACACCGGTAAACAGCGGAAAACGGTCGCGCATGGAGTGAAACAGCGGCGCCAGACTGTCAGGCAACTCACCCATGCCGGTGGTCGAGCAGCACACCAGCAGCGCTTCAGGCGCCAACGCCAGCAACGCGTCCAGCTCCAGCGGGCGCAGGCGGCTCACCGTCAGGCCCGCTGCCTGACACATCCCCTGCGCTTCGTCTGCCACCAGGTCCGCTGTACCGAATACTGACCCACTGATGATCACCAGATGCATGCCTACTCCCGCTGTTATTGAACTGGCCGGCCATTATGCCGCAAGGCAAGGGTTCAGGTCGCCTCATAGCTGGACAGCAGACGACGCTGCTATAAAATGTGGCCAGAATCCATTACGCGGGTGTCGAATGATCAACGCCAAGCTGCTGCAACTCGTCGTCAACGCATCCAACGACGGCATCGTAGTCGCCGAACAAGAAGGCGACGACAACATCCTCATTTACGTCAACCCGGCATTCGAGGCACTGACCGGCTACTGCGCCGATGAAATCCTCTACCAGGATTGCCGCTTTTTGCAGGCTGACGACCGCGACCAGGAAGCCCTTCAGCAACTGCGCGACGCCATCAAGGCGCACCAGCCGTGCCGGGTAACCCTGCGCAACTACCGCAAGGACGGCAGCCTGTTCTGGAACGAACTGTCAGTCACCCCGGTGCTCAACGACGCTGACCAGCTGACGTACTTCATTGGCATTCAAAAGGATGTCACTGCCGAGGTGGAAGCGCGCCAGCGGGCGCTGGCATTGGAAGAAGAGCTGACCGAGCTGCGCAACGCTCAGACGCCAAACTAGCACTTAACGCTCAAGCGTCGAAGCGACCCGCCAGCAACTGACGAGCCCGGTCCATCAGGGCCTGGCCGACCTCGCCAAGTCGTGAAATTCCCAGCGCCGCAAGTTCCTCATCCTGCAGCGCGCAGCAACTACCGGCCATGGCGACCGGACAGGCCACCCCCTGATTCAGGCGCGGCAAGGACTGGCTCAGCAGACGCCGGTCCAGCGCCTGATCACTGAACAGCACCACCGCCGCCGTGGTGCTGTGCTCGACCAGCGGCAGCAGGCTGCCCACATCAGGTGCGTCGCCGAGCAGCAGCAGATTGACGCCGATCTCACGCAGCAGCACGGCCACCATCAGCATGTCGAGCTCGGCCTCACGCCCCTGCAGATTGACCAGCAGCAGGGTCACGTGTCCTGGCTCCAGGTAGCCCGCTCGCTGCGCCAGGCGCCCTCGCAGGAAACTGTCGAGCAGTGCAGCGGATGCCGACCCGCCAATCTGACGGCGGTGCAGCGGCCGCAGCACAGACACCAGGGCAGTCACCAGCGGGACTTCCGTCAGCAACTGCGCATACAGCCGCTCCAGCAACAGCGGATCGCCCTGCAACAGCGCCTGATCCAATCGCTGTTGCCAGAAGTCGTAGCGTGAGAAGGCGCCATCATCCAGCGGCGCCTGTGCCTCGTCGACGTCCCCCCGATCCAGAATGCCGGCCACCTTGCTGACCGGGACACCACGCGCAATCCACTGGGTAACGCTGCGCACACGCTCGATATCCTGCAACGAGTACAGGCGGTGACCGCCATCGGTACGATGCGGGACCAACAGCCCGTAGCGCCGCTCCCAGGCGCGCAGGGTGATCGGGTTCACGCCGGTCAGGCGCGACACCTCGCGAATGGGGTACAGCGTCTGACGCGCCGCTTCAGGAGTCTGGTTCATGATCGGGATCCATAGCAGGCCGTAGCCAACACTAAAAACCTGTACAGTGTACAACAATGTTATACATTAGTGGCGACAGCGAGCGCGGCTCGGCGTGCTACCATTGCGCCCTTTTTATTCACAACCGACGGCATTCCAGCGACTCACAGCATGCAGGCAGTCAGGCAAGACACACCGCACAGCAACCTGAATGGGTCTACCATCGTCATCACCGGCGGTGCGCAGCGCGTCGGATTGTACTGCGCCGAGCGCCTGGCTGCCGACGGTTTTCAGGTACTTATCACCTGCCGGCGTCTGCGCGATGAGTGGCAGCAGCACCCGCTGGCACCGGGCATCGTGCCGATGCTGGCCGATTTTTCGACCGTGCCGGGCATCACACAGTTCATCGACGACCTGAAAGAACGCGCACCGGCGTTGCGGGCGATCATCCACAACGCCTCATTGTGGCTGGACGATGCCGCCGGTGCCGACGCTCTGCAGCAGATGTTCATGGTGCACATGCAGGCGCCCTACCTGATCAACCAGCAGTGCCGTGAGCTGTTCCCCGCTGGCGCACCGGCCGACATCATCCACCTCACCGATGACGTCACCCGCAAGGGCAGCGCCAAGCATATCGGCTACTGCGCGAGCAAAGCCGGGCTTGAGGCGCTGTCGCGCTCCTTCGCCGCGCGGCTGGCACCCCAGATCAAGGTCAACGCCATCGCACCGGCGCTGATCATGTTCAACCCCGAAGACGATGCCGACTACCGCAAGCGTGCGCTAGCCAAATCCGCGCTGGGCATGGAGCCCGGGCCGGAGGTCGTCTACCAGTCCATTCGCTATCTGATGGACAACCCCTATATCACCGGAAGCTGCCTGCCATTGAACGGCGGCCGGCACCTCAAGTAAGCCCACGAGATACTGCCATGAGCCTGGAAAATCTGACCAACAACTACCGCGAGATCCTCACCAACCTGGGTGAGCAGCCGCAGCGCGACGGCCTCAAGGGCACTCCCGAACGCGCCGCCAAAGCCATGCAGTTTCTCTGTCGCGGCTACACCCAGTCACTGGATGAGATCGTCAACGGCGCGCTGTTTGACTCCGACAACGACGAGATGGTGATCGTCAAGGACATCGAACTCTACTCGCTGTGCGAGCACCATATGCTGCCGTTCATCGGCAAGGCGCACGTTGCCTATATTCCTACCGGCAAGGTCATTGGCCTGTCCAAGGTCGCGCGCATCGTCGACATGTTCGCCCGCCGCCTGCAGATTCAGGAAAACCTCACACGGCAGATTGCTGAAGCCATCCAGCAGATGACCAACGCCGCCGGTGTCGCCGTGGTGATCGAGGCCAAGCACATGTGCATGATGATGCGCGGCGTCGAGAAGCAAAACTCGTCGATGCACAGCTCGGTGATGCTCGGCGCCTTCCGCGAGTCGGTCAACACCCGCCAGGAATTCCTGCAACTGATCAGCCGGAGCAACTGACCATGAGCCAGCTTGCTCCGGGCCTGGCGCGCATCCGCATCAAGAATTTGCGCCTGCGTACCTTTATCGGTATCAAGGAAGAGGAAATCCTCAACCAACAGGACATCCTGATCAACGCCACCATTCTCTATCCGGCGGACGACGCTGTGAGTGTCAACCAGATTGAACAGGCGCTGAACTACCGCACCATCACCAAGGCCATGATTCGGCATGTCGAGGAGAATCGCTTCGCCCTGCTGGAGCGTCTGACCCAGGAGCTGCTCGACATCGTCATGCAACACCAACAGGTGCACTATGCCGAGGTCGAAGTAGACAAGCCGCATGCCCTGCGCTTTGCCGAGTCCGTTTCCATCACCCTCAGCGCCGCGCGCCACTGAGGCTGATTGACAATACCCGGTAGCCAATTATCCTTGCGCTCAGAGTCGGCGCGCGGCTGCCGCGCGCCATGCCCCACAACAGACGCATGAAGGAAAGCCGATCATGACCAAGCAAGAGCGTCTTGAACTGGAAGCTGCGGCCTTCCGCAACCTGGTCAGCCACCTGCGCAGTCGCAAGGATGTGCAGAACATCGACCTGATGACGCTGGCCGGTTTCTGCCGCAACTGCCTGTCCAAATGGTACAAGGCCGCAGCCGATGACATGGACATCGAGCTGAGCATGGACGAAGCCCGCGAAGCGGTCTACGGCATGCCCTACGCCGAGTGGAAGGCTAAATATCAGACCGAAGCGACCCCGCAGCAGCAAGCCGCCTTCGACAAGGCACAGAAACAGGACAAAGCATGACCGCCGAGCAGTTCATCGCCCGCCTGGGCAACCCGGAACACCAATTCGCCGAAACGCTGGCGTTTATCGATGCGACCTACGAACACCAGCCAACGGCCTTCGATAACGGCCCGGTACACAACAGTGCCGAGCAGAATCAGGGCTCATGCAAGGTGCTGGCGATGTCGCTGGACCTGGGCCTGAGCGATGAACAGGCACTGCAGTGCTTTGCCGAGCACTACCGCTCGGTACTGGCGACACCCGAGGGCAGCGACCACGGCAATATCCGCGCACTGATGCAGGGCGGTCTGAGCAAGGTCAGCTTTGCCGGCAGCCCGCTCACCCGACGTCAGGGCTGACCCCATGGCCGTCAAGCAGCTACGGCCGGTCGGTGATTTCCCACCCACCGGTATCTTCCGCCGCCTGTTCGCCGCCGGTTACGACCTGTTGCTGCTGCTGGCCGCATTGATGGTCACCACCCTGCTCTACCTCGGCGCCCACATCCTGATCAGCGGCGAGCCCGCCGCACATCAGCAAGCAGAAGAGGGTGCCTATGTCGGCGACCCAATCCTCACGCTTATCGTGCTGGTGGTGACCGTCGCCTTCTACACCTGGTTCTGGACCAAGAAAGGTCAATCGCTGGGCATGCAGGCCTGGCGCATTCGCCTGCAACAGCCTGACGGGCGAACCATTACCGGACGTCAGGCGCTGATTCGTTTGGCCGTCGCGCAGGCGTCCTGGCTATGCGCCGGCCTGGGCTTTTTCTGGCAGCTGTGGGACCGCCAGGCCCGCACCTGGCACGATATCGCCTCCGGCACGCAACTGGTCACCCTGCCGAAGGGCACCTTCAAGGACTGACCAGCCCATACCCAAAACAGGGTACTGTCTCATCCAGTACCCTTTTCAGGGTACGACTCGCGCCAACAGGCTATCCAGAATCCCTTGGGCTACCACGCACATCAAGGGACCTTCTGCATGCATACTTCAAAAAAATGGCCACTGGCCCTCGCAATCTCTTCCACCCTGACGCTGACTGCCTGCCTCGGCGGCGGCGGCGGTGGAGGCGGGAGCGACGGCGGCGGGAACGCTGGCGCCAGTACCACCCGCTACTCGCTGACCGTGGGCACCCCGGCGACCACGGCCGCGACCGCTCTATCTGCGCAGGAGCGCATCGCCCAGGCGATCATCGACTTCCTGATCACCCCGGCACTGGCCGATACTTTTGATGACCTCGACCCATCCACCTTCCGTGTCATCACCATCGAGGCCGACGGGACCCTGGTCGAGCTCGGCCCTGACGAGTTCACTGCCGACGCCGATGACGAGAGTGACGGCTATATACTCGAGCTGCCCTTCGCTTCGCGTATCAACAGCTATATCGAAATCCCCCTGCCGGCGGGCATCAGCTACACCACGCCAACCACGCGAAGCGACCTGTTCGCCAACCCGCTGACGACGTTTGTCACCCAGCAAATCGCCAGCCGTACCGCCCAGTTCGATGAGCTGACGCTGGACGAGGTGGATCAGATTATCGAGGCCGTGCTGGAGATGGCCAACGACCCGGCGGTGCAGGCAGAGTTGGAACAAGCCATCAATAGCAGCGCCAGCACCGAACAACTGCTCGACCAGGTCGGCGCCAGACTATCGGCCGCCATAGAACAGCAATTCGACGACAAGGCCGCTCCCTCGCTCGACAGCAGCGCGGCCAACCAGGCTTCTGGCGGTTACTACAGCGAAAACATGACCGTTGGCGGCTACGCCGACCAGGGCGCCGGCATCCTGCTGGGCGGCAATCGCAGCAGCGCGATCGAGCTGGATATTACGGGCGACACCGGCACATTCAACGTACCGGCCAACACCTTCAAGGAAATGGAGATCGTGGTGGGTGTGGGCGCCTACAGCAACACTTACTCCCGGGCCTGGATCGACGACGAGGCCGACAGCGGCAGCTTCAGCGCCGATGCCCGCGGCATTCTGTTTGCCGAAAGCGAAGCGCTGGAAGACTACGAAAAAGGCAGCGATGACGTCGATAGCTGCGAAACCCAAACCGCCGACTGCCGTGACCGCGAGTACAGCAGCGCCTTGCGCTTCACCGCCGCCGGCCCGGCCAGCGCCCCGCTGGACGTGATGATCGGCTCCGAGTTTTACACCCGCGAGGTGCGCGACGACGCCAACTCCCCGCAGCTTCAGGTGCTCAACCAGACCCTGGATGTCATGCTGCGCCGCGCCAGCCAGATGCCCACGGTTGACGGCCGGTACGGCGTCATCGAACTGCTGTTTGAAGGCGGCGACACTGATCTTGATATCTATGTGTACAACAATCTGCTCGATATCGACGGCACGCAGGGTAGTTACTGCGAGCAGGGCCGCCGCACGCTGGAGATCAACCCGCAGTTGCTCAGCTATCAGTTTGACCGCTTCACCTACCAGGCCTGCCAAGGCGATGAAGGCTGGGACTGGGATGACCCGAATGTCGGCGAGAGTGGCAGCTTTCCGCTCAGCGTCGCCAGCGACGGCAAGCTGGTACTGGATGAAGAACTGCAGGGCTATGCCTCACCGGATGGCCGCACCTTGCTGCTGGGGCTTGAAGCCACCGAGGTACTCGACGGCGCCATTGAAGAAAACGACGGAGAGCAGCACTTTCGTCAGCTGCTGCTGGCGGTCAAGCCCGCCAGCAGCAGCAATCTGGCCAACCGCACATATCGCCTGATGGCGATCGGTCTGTACGCCGAATCGGGTCTGGTTGAGCCAACCCGCCTGAACGCGGGCAGCCTGCGCTTTGACGCTGAGGGCAACGCCGAAATGACCGCTGCCTGGCACTGGCAGCAGGTGACCGAGTCCGGTTTTGCCGACGCCAGCGTCAATGAGCAGTTCACCCTGGCATTCGATACCGACATCAACGAGGGCGCGCTGCAGCTGCAAGCGGTGCAGGGCAACAACGATGGTGGTGTGCTGACCTTCACCGCCGACGGCTACGTCCAGGAAGGCGAACGCCTGATCGTGCTCGGCGCCAGTGGCGAAAACTCGGAAGGGGGCGACTTCACCGGCATGATGATCGGGGTGTGCACCAACTGCGACGAGTAATCGCTTTCTCGCAGAACCCAGAGCGCCCGGCACCCTGCCGGGCGCTCTGCCAATAGGCGAGACTCTATAACCGTCACGCCCCCCCTGCCAGCAAATAGCGCCCGGCAAAACAGCATGTAAAACGGCCACCGCGCCTGGCAACCGCTAGTTGATCAGCCCCATGCGGATGGCTTCCTGCACCGCCTGCGCCCGGCTGCTGATACCCAGCTTGGCGTAGATATTCTTGATGTGCTTGGCGGCCGTGTGATAACTCACACCCAGCATGTCCGCCGCTTCCGCCGTCTTGTAACCGTTGCCGATCACCAGTAGAAATTCCTGCTCACGTGCACTCAGGCGCTCGACATTGTCCACCTCGGGCAGCCCACGCCGCTGCAGCTCGGTCGCGCCGCCCTGCGGCGCTTGCTGGAAGTAGCCCAGCATCCGCTGGGCGATCTGCGGTGACAGCGGAGGCACGCCCTTGACGATCCCCAGTAGCGCGCTGGCAATCTGCTCCTGCGGATCCTCCTTCAGCAGGTAGCCGTTAGCCCCGGCCTGCAGCGCAGGAAACAGGTGCATATCGTCGTCGTACATGGTGGCGACCACCAGTTGCGCTTCCGGGTGCTGCTGGCGACATTGGCGAATGAAGTCCACCCCGGAGCCGTCTGGCAATTGCAGGTCAACCAGACACAGCTCCGGCGCCCGCTCATGCAGCGCCTGGCAGGCACTGCGCAGAGTGCCGCAGAAGCGGACATCCGCATCCGGCCAGGCCAGGCGCGTTGCGTCGGCCAGCCAGCGCTGGGCATCCTTGAGGTCTTCCAGAATCAGTATGTGTTTCATGTCTGCTGTCCGCCTCCCAACGGAATCTCACAGCGCATGGCCAGCCCGCCTTCCAGCGGACTCCACCATACGATCTCCCCTCCCAGTTCCTCGCTGCGCTGTCGCATGCCGCGCAAGCCGACCCCGTCGCCGTCCAGACGCGCGGCCTGCAGGCCGCCGCCATCGTCCCTGTACTCCAGGATCAAACACTCGCCGGCAAGCCAGAGGCGCACGTGCACGGTTGCAGCCGCTCCGTGCTTGAAGGTATTGGAGCAGGCCTCACGCAGAATGCGCGACAGGTTACGCTCGATTCGTGGGCTCAACAGCCAGCTGCGCGCCGCCGGGTCCAACTGCATGTCCAGCGCAAGGCCAAACAGCCGGCAACGCTCACGCGCCTCGGCCTGCCAGCGCGCATAGCTTTGCTGCAACTGCACAGCCCCTTTCTGCAACCCCTGAATCACCTCGCGCAACTCGCGCAGGCAGTCACGCGCCAGCTGCTGCAGCTCGTCGCTACCCTGCGCGCGGTACACCACCGACAACAGCCGCGCGCCCACATCATCATGCAGGTCACGCGCTACCCGCTGGCGCTCACTGATCACGCCGGTCTGATAGGAGTGGTGGTACTGCTGGGCATAGCTGAACAGGGTCAGTGCCTGCTGACAGAAATCCAGGTCCTTGCGATCAAACAGGCGCCGCCCGCCCGCGGCGTAACTGAGAACCTGTGCCGGCCCCTCGTCGACCGCCGGCACAGCAAGACGCAAGCCGTTGTCCCGGATCTCTGGCTGACCGACCACCTCGTCAGCCTCCTCAATGCGCAGCGGGTCATATATTTCCTGCAGCGCCTTGCGCCACTGCGCCGGGATCGGCCGCTGGTACTCAAATGCCTGCTGCAGGATACGTGGCAGGCGCTGATGCAGTGCACCGCGCGGGTTATCAGGCGCCAGCCAGAGCAAAAAGCCCTGGCGAATCGGCAAATACACCCAGCCGACCACCGCCAGCGAAACCAGCAGGCCCATGCTGGTTTCCAGATCCAGCAGCAGAATCAGAAAGGCGTCCAGCACAATAAACAGCACGCCAAAGGCAAACCAGAACCAGGCCAGCAGGATCCAGCGATCCAGATCGAACAACCGATAGCGTACGATCCCCAGGGCAATGCCCAGATAGGTCAGCACAAAAAATGCCCAGGCGTGGGTCTGATGGGCAACCGAGGGATAACCGATCACCTGCGGAAAGACGACCAGCAACAGGTAACCGAAGGCACCGGCAAACCAGGCGGCCAGCAGCCATTTCAGCCGCGCGCGGGCCACCGGCTCATAGCGGGTCCAGCGCCATTGAATGCAGGCAAACAGGATGTCCACGGCAAACCACGCCAGTAGCGGATAACGGGCAGCAATATCCAGATTCGGCCACCACTGCAACCAGTTGGCGGCCAGCGTGGCCAGCACCACCGGCAGCATAAAGCGTTCAAAGGGAAAGCGGCCCAGCCGCAGCGGGTAGTACCAGAACAACGCCGTACCCGTGCCGGCGAACAGCATGGCGCCGGCCTGATTGGCCCGCGAGAGCAACAGGAACCAGTCTGGCGCCAGGGTCAGTTCCCGCGTGGTGTAGACGGCGCTGGCGATGATGGCCACAGCAATGGCCAATCCCGCCAGGGCATAAAGCAAGGGGCCACGCTCGGTCTGCACGAACGCCCAGGCAGCCACGCCCATCAGCAGCACCGCCAGGCCGCATACCACCTGATACCAGAACAGCAACGGCAACTGGATCAGCCCGCGCGCCCCCTCCGGCTGCAGACTTACCCAGCGCGCAGGGGTAGGCGGACCACTGTCGACAGCGAGTGGCTGCACCCGCAACTGCACGTCCTGGCCATGCAGGATGTCCCACAGCTGGGCGTGACGTTCGAAGAAACGGTTATAAACGGCGAATTCGCGGGCGTCGTCGGGTTCCGCCACCGCGTCCCAGCTTTCCAGCGACAGCGTGCCGGTACTGCTGCGCAGCGCCAGCAGCACTTCACCCTTGTGCACCTGACCAGCAACGGGCCCGTCGGCGTCGACCCGGCTAATACGCACTCCTTCTGGCGAGGGCACCGCAGTGAATCCCAGCCACGGCTGACCGGAGGCCACATGCAGAGCCAGAAAGAACAACAGCAGCGCTATCGCCAGGCCGGCGGAGAGCACGCGAAAAGGCGGTGTTTCCTTGAACATCGGACGGAGCAATCCTGCTTACCTGTCGAACATCAGCAAGGCAAGCATGCCCTAGCAGGGGCGACGGGTCACCCCTTCAAGCGGAAAATGCTGGCAAAAAGCCTTATCAGCCGGCGCGCCGCATCAACCAGGCGCCCAGCGCCAGCAACAGCGCGATGGGCAGCAACACCGCAATCAACGGCGAAAAACCGAACACCAGACTGGACGGCCCCAGCAGGTCCTGAACGATCTGGAATACAAACCCGACCAGCACCCCGGTGAACAGCCGCTGGCCCATGGTGACCGAGCGCAGCGGACCAAAAATAAAGGACACCGCCACAAACACCAGCACCGCCGTGGCCAAGGGCTGGAAGAGTTTTTTCCAGAAGGCCAGCCAGTAGCTCTGGTTGTTCAGGCCCTGCTCGGCCAGGTATTTCTGATAGCGCCAGATACCGGTCAACGGCAAGGCATCAGCCTCCAGCAACACCACCTGCAACAACTCGGGTGACAGGTGCACGTCCCAGCGCTCCTGCAGGTTCACGGTCACCGAGCTTGCGCCGGTGTCGGCAAAATGCGTCGAACGCACATCTTCCATCAGCCAGTCGTCCTCTTGCACGGCTGCGCGGCTGGCAAAACTGGCCTCCAGCAGACGTCGCTGGTCATCAAAGCGGTAGCGGGTGATGCCGTAGAGCACTCCGTTGGGCTGCACCGCGTTGATGTGCAGAAAGTCATTGCCTTCGCGGTGCCATAGCCCCTTGGACTTCAGCGCCTCGTCACTGCCCTCGGCGATCGCCTTGCGGCTTTCCGCCAGGTTGGCGGTATAGGGCGCGATGTACTCGCCAATCCCCACGCCCAGCACCATCAACAGCAGCAACGGCTTCATGACCGCGAGGGTGATCCGCGCAATGGACACGCCCGAGGCGCGCATGATGGTCAACTCCGAGTTGCTGGCCAGGGTGCCCAGGCCCACCAGGCAGCCGACCAGCGCCGCCAGCGGCAACAACTCGTGCACCCGTGCCGGCAACGACAGCAGGGTGTAGACCAGCGCCTGCAAGGGGCCGTAGCCCCCTTCCACGTCGTCCAGTTCGTTGATGTAGGAGAACAGCAGATCCAGCCCCAGGATCACCGCCAGAACCGCCAGAATGCCCAGCAGCACCGCACTACCGATGTGTCGATCAAGCCGCCGCATGCTGACCTCCCTTGGCCTGACGCGGCGCAAACAGCGCATCGCGATTGAGCACCACGCCAATCAGCAAAAACAGCCCGTGCACCCACCACAGCCCCAGCGCTGGCGGCAGCTTGCCCGACTCGATCCAGCCGCGAGCGCTGATCAACAGCGCCAGATAGGCCATATACAGCAGGATCGCCGGCAGCAGCTTGAGGAAGCGCCCCTGACGCGGATTGACCCGCGCCAGCGGCACCGCAAAGAAGGCCACAATCGGCACCAACAGCGGAATCGCGATGCGCCACTGCAACTCGGCGCGCTCGTCCAGCCCGCGCTCACTCAGCAACTGAGCGGTCGACATAGCCTCGCGATCGCTGACCTCGGTCTGCACTTCGGGCTTGGGCAACAGGACACCGTAGGTATCGTAGGAAATGGTTCTGAAGGCGGGCGAGCCAGGCTGCCCCTCGTAACGGTACCCCTGATTAAGCACCAGATAACGACTGCCGTCCGCATTCAGCTCCTGGGTGCCGGATTCGGCCACCAGCACCCCGAGCACCGCATCTTCGCCGTCGCCGCGGCGCTCGGTAATAAACACATCCTGCAACTCGGTGCGGTCTTCGGACAGACCACCGGCGTAGGTCACCCGCTGACCACTGCCCAGCGCCTGAAAGCGTCCGGCCGCCAAGGTGTCAAATTCGGTCAGCGCATCCTGCTGGTTCAACAGCTGCTGGGTTTTCAGCACGCCACCCGGCGCCACCCAGAAACTCAGCAGCGCCACCAGCAGCGCAACCAGCAAGGCCGGCCCCTGGGTGTAGCCAATCAGCTTGCGATCACTCATACCCGTGGCAGACAGCACGGTCATCTCGCTGTCGAGGTACAGCCGCCCGTAAGCCAGCAAAATACCGAGAAACAGCCCTAGCGGCAGAATCAGCACCATAAAGCCCGGCAGCCGATAGGCCATGATGACAAACAGCACAGACGCATCCAGCTGACCGGCAGCGGCCTGCGCCAGATACTTGATGAAGCGGCCACTCATAATGATCAGCAGCAGTACACCGCTGACCGCAGTCAGTGTCCACAGCACTTCACGGCTGAGATAACGGAAAACAATCACGAAACAGGTCCTTGGCTCCGGGGTCTTTAAGGGCCGGCGCGAATAGGCCAGAATGCGGGGCAGACATGTCTGCCAGCAGCAGCCCGACAGACACCCGCGGGAATTTGCCCGTATTATCAGTCAATCATCTCGATTTGTCTTGGGGAGCACCATGGAGTTCAACGTTAAGCACGGCGCACTGGAAACCATCAAATGTGGCTGGCTGGTCGTCACCGTCAGCGAAGGCAAGGCCCTGACCGGCCCGGCAGCCGAGCTGGACAAGGCCTGCGGCGGCCAACTGGGCACCGCTCTGAAGAACGGTGACCTCTCCGGCAAGAGCGGCAGCAGCCTGACCCTGTTTGCCCTGCCCGGTGTCGCCGCCCAGCGTGTACTGCTGCTAGGCAGCGGCAAGGACGAGCCCCTGAGTGACCGTGCCTGGCGCAAACTGGCGCAACAGGCGCTGAGAACCATCAAGGCCGGCCCGGCTGGTGATGCTGTGTTCGCGCTGTCTGGCACCGTGAAGAACCGCGACCTGGCCGGCCAGGCACGACTGCTGGTCGAAGCCTGCCACGACGTGCTCTACACCTTTGATCAATTCAAGAGCAAGAAAGCCGACAAGCCAAAGCTGAAGAAGATCAACCTGTGGAGCGCCGACAAGGCCGATGCCACCGCGCTCAAGCGCGCCATCGCCGAGGGCACTGCCATCAGCGATGGCATGGCGCTGACCCGTGATCTGGGCAACCTGCCCGGCAACGTCTGCACACCGACCTACCTAGCCAACCAGGCCAAGGCGCTGGCCAAGGCGCACAAGGGCCTTGAGGTGGAAGTGCTCGATGAGAAGGCCATGAAAGCCCTCGGCATGGGCGCCCTGCTGGCGGTCAGCGCCGGCAGCGCCGAGCCGGCCAAACTGATCCGCATCAGCTACAACGGCGGCAAGGCCAAGGACAAGCCGCACGTGCTGGTCGGCAAGGGCATCACCTTCGATACCGGTGGCATCAGCATCAAACCAGCCGCGACCATGGACGAGATGAAATATGACATGTGCGGCGCCGCGACCGTCTTCGGCGTGCTCAAGGCGGTGGTCAGCCTGCAGCTGCCGATCAACGTAACCGGTCTGATTGCCTCGGCCGAGAACATGCCCAGCGGCACCGCGACCCGTCCGGGCGACATCGTCACCAGCATGTCCGGCCAGACCATCGAAATCCTCAACACCGATGCCGAAGGCCGGCTGGTACTCTGTGACGCACTGACCTACGCCGAGCGCTTCAAACCCGCCAGCGTCGTCGACATTGCCACCCTGACCGGCGCCTGCATCGTCGCCCTGGGCAGCAATGCGTCCGGCCTGATGGGTAACAACGATGAGCTGATCAACCAACTGCTGACTGCCGGTACCGAGGCAGGCGACCGCGCCTGGCAACTGCCACTGTTCGACGAGTATCAGGAGCAGCTGGACAGCCCCTTTGCCGACATGGCCAACATCGGCGGCCCCAAGGCCGGCACCATCACCGCCGGCTGCTTCCTGTCGCGCTACACCAAGGCCTACCCCTGGGCGCACCTGGACATCGCCGGCACCGCCTGGATCAGCGGCGGCAAGGACAAAGGCGCCACCGGCCGCCCGGTTCCGCTGTTGATGCAATATCTGCTTGATCAGGCCAAGGCCTGATCAAGCAGCCACAAGCTGCAAGCGACAAGCCTCAAGCCTGATCGGTGAGAAGGTTTTAACTTGCAGCTTGCGGCTTGAAGCTTGAAGCTACCTTTATGACCCGCATCGATTTTTACCTGCTCTCCAGCGACCAGCCGCAAACGCGGCTGGCGTATGCCTGCCGCCTGGCGCACAAGGCCTGGCAGAAAGGGCATCGCGTGTACCTGCACTGCGCGTCCGAGCAAATGTGTCAGGAGCTGGACGCACTCTTATGGTCGTTTCGGCGTGATGCCTTTGTGCCTCACGTCATCCTTGGCGAGGGCCCGGAGGAAGCAGTGAGTTGCGGCAATGGCGAGCAGCCAGGCAGTCACGCCGACCTGCTGATCAACCTGTCAGAACAGACGCCTGGCTTTTTCAGCCGCTTTCAGCGCATGGCGGAAATTGTCGTCGAAGATGACAGCGTGCGCTTGCCGGCGCGCGAGCGCTTCCGTTTTTACCGGGAGCGGGGCTATCCTCTACACTCCCATCAAATACGGACAGCGGGATGACCCATGAAGCAGCGCGACCCTTCGGAGCCCTCACGACTGCTGGAAGACCTGGAATCCATCCGCACCCTGCTTGATGAGCATCCCGAGCCTGAGGTGGGTGACGACGGCCAACTCGACATCCCGCTGCTGCAGGACGTCATCCTCAACCCTGACGAGCCGCCGCTGAGCGCCGTCGAACACCCTGCCCCGCCGCTGACCAGCGGTATGGCCAGCAGATCACCCAACCCGTTTCTGCCCTACGCTTCACTGGCCAAACTAGCCGAAGAGCGCATGCAGCTGGACCAGATCATGGCCCAGCAGAGCCCCCTCTCTGCCGTCCCCAGCTCGCCGCGCGAAGCCCGCCTGGAAGCACGCCTGCAGGCTGAGGCACAGTTGCTGCTGCAGGAGGTCATCGACGATCTGATGCCGACCATCGAAGACGAGCTGCGCAAGCGCATGCAGGGCAAGCTGCAGCAACTGGTGCGTGAACAGCTGAAATAACCCCTGCGGGCTGGGCCATCCCCCCTCCTGACCGCTATAATGGCGGTTTTCTCTGCGCCTACTTCGCCTGCGGCCACTCGAGCCGCGCGACCGCGCTGATCGCCCATCGTCAACCGGATAGCCAGCACACCCATGGACAAGACTTACCAGCCCCACGCCATCGAAACTTCCTGGTACCAGACCTGGGAGCAGAACAACTACTTTGCCCCTCAGGGCTCGGGCGAGTCCTACACCATTGCCCTGCCGCCGCCGAACGTCACCGGCAGCCTGCACATGGGCCACGGCTTCAACAACGCGATCATGGATGCACTGATTCGCTTCCGCCGCATGCAGGGTCGCAACACCCTGTGGCAACCGGGCACCGACCACGCCGGTATCGCCACCCAGATGGTGGTCGAGCGCCAACTGGCCGCACAGGGCGTCAACCGCCACGACCTGGGCCGCGAGAAGTTTCTCGAAAAAGTCTGGGAATGGAAGGAAGAGTCCGGCGGAAACATTACTCGCCAGATTCGTCGTCTGGGCAGCTCGGTCGACTGGAGCCGCGAGCGCTTCACCATGGATGACGGCCTGTCAGAGGCAGTCAAGGAAGCCTTCGTGCGCCTGCATGAAGACGGCCTGATCTACCGCGGCAAGCGCCTGGTCAACTGGGACCCGAAACTGCACACCGCGATTTCCGATCTGGAAGTAGAGAACCACGACGAGCAGGGCTCGCTGTGGAACCTGCGCTACCCGCTGGCTGACGGTGCGACCACCGCGGATGGCAAGACCTACCTGATCGTCGCCACCACCCGCCCGGAAACCATGCTGGGTGACAGCGCGGTGGCAGTAAACCCGGAAGACGAACGCTATCAGGCGCTGATCGGCAAGTTTGTCGAGCTGCCGCTGGTCGGCCGCCGCATCCCGATCATTGCCGATGATTACTGCGACCCGGAGTTCGGCACCGGCTGCGTGAAGATGACCCCCGCCCACGACTTCAACGACTACGAAGTCGGCAAGCGCCACAGCCTGCCGCTGATCAACGTCCTCGACCAGAACGCCGCCGTCCTGGCCCGCGCCCAGGTGTTCAACATCGACGGCAGCGTCAACAACGAGATCGACGCCACCCTGCCCGAGGCCTACGCCGGCATGGACCGCTTCGAGGCGCGCAAGAAGATCGTCGAGGACTTCGACGCTCTCGGTCTGCTGGAGAAGATCGAGCCGCACGCCCTCAAGGTGCCCAAGGGCGACCGCTCCGGCGTGGTCATCGAGCCGTGGCTGACCGACCAGTGGTACGTCTCCACCAAGCCGCTGGCCGAGCCGGCGATTGCTGCGGTTGAAGACGGCCGCATCCAGTTCGTGCCCAAGCAGTACGAGAACATGTACTTCAGCTGGATGCGCGACATTCAGGACTGGTGCATCTCCCGTCAGCTGTGGTGGGGCCACCGCATCCCGGCCTGGTACGACGCCGCCGGCAACGTCTACGTCGGCCGTGACGAAGAGGAAGCCTATCGCAAGGCGCTGGAAGCCAACGACCGTGAAGCGGAAGCCGAGCTGCCGACCCTGGAGGAGCTCAAGAATGCCGCCTCGGCCTGCGGCCTGGGCGTGCTGCGTCAGGATGAGGACGTACTCGACACCTGGTTCAGCTCCGGCCTGTGGACCTTCTCCACCCTCGGCTGGCCAGAGCAAACCAAGGCGCTGAAAACCTTCCACCCGACCGACGTACTGGTGACCGGTTTCGACATCATCTTCTTCTGGGTCGCGCGCATGATCATGCTGACCATGCACCTGATGAAGCATGACGACGGCACGGCGCAGATCCCGTTCAAGACGGTCTACGTGCACGGTCTGGTGCGCGACGGTCAGGGCCAGAAGATGTCCAAGTCCAAGGGCAACGTGCTCGACCCGCTGGACATCATCGACGGCATCGACCTCGAATCACTGGTACAGAAACGCACCAGCGGCATGATGCAGCCCAAGCTGGCGGCCAAGATCGAAAAGCAGACCCGCGCCGAATTCCCGGACGGTATCGCCGCCTACGGTACCGACGCGCTGCGCTTCACCAACTGCTCGCTGGCCTCCACCGGCCGTGACATCAAGTTCGACATGGGCCGCGTCGAGGGCTACCGCAACTTCTGCAACAAGATCTGGAACGCCGCGCGTTACGTGATGATGCAGTGTGAAGACAAGGACTGCGGCGCCGCTGGCGAAACCGTCGAGCTGACCCTGGCTGACCGCTGGATCATCTCCCAGCTGCAGCGCACCGAAGCAGAAGTCACCCGTCAGCTGGACCAGTTCCGCTTCGACCTGGCCTCCAACGCGCTCTACGAGTTCATCTGGAACCAGTACTGTGACTGGTATCTGGAGCTGTCCAAGCCGGTCCTGTGGGACGAGAACGCTCCGGCCGAACGCCAGCGTGGCACCCGCCGCACCCTGGTTCGGGTACTGGAAACCGCGCTGCGCCTGGCGCACCCGTTCATGCCCTTCATCACCGAAGAGATCTGGCAGCGCATCGCGCCCATGGCCGGCAAGCAGGGTGACACCATCATGCTGCAACCCTGGCCGGTTGCCGCCGAGGACCGCATCGACAGCGCCGCCGAGGGCGACATCGAGTGGCTCAAGGCGCTGATTCTGGGCGTGCGTAACATCCGCGGCGAAATGAACGTGGCTCCGGGCAAGGCACTGGATGTACTGCTGCGCAAGACCACCGCCGAAGACCTGCGTCGTCTGGGCGACAACGAGACCTTCCTGAAGAAACTGGCCAAGCTGGAGTCGATCCGCGTCCTTGGCGACGACGAGGAGGCGCCTCTGGCCGCCACCGCGCTAGTCGGTGAGCTGGAAGTGCTGGTTCCCATGGCCGGTCTGATCGACAAGACTGCCGAGCTGGCGCGCCTGGACAAGGAAATCGGCCGCCTGGAAGGCGAAGTCAAGCGCGTAGGCGGCAAGCTGTCCAACCCGGGCTTTGTCGACAAGGCACCGCCGGCAGTGATCGACAAGGAGCGCGCCAAGCTGGCCGAGGCAGAAAAGGCACTGACCCAGCTGAGCGAGCAGCGCGCTCATATCGCCAGCCTGTAAGCGCGGAGGCGGCGCATGGGCGTGGACCTGGGGATAGTACTCGCACTGCTGCTGGCCAGCGTGGTGCTGTTTATCCTCAACAAACCACGGATGGATGTGGTTGCCCTGCTGGTCATCCTCGCCCTGCCGCTCAGCGGCATCCTCACTCTGGAGGAGACCCTGAGCGGCTTCAGCGACCCCAGCGTGCTGCTGATCGCAGCGCTGTTCGTGATCGGTCAGGGCCTGGTCAGTACCGGCATCGCCTACCAGTTGGGCGACTGGATCATCCAGCGCTCGGGCAACAGCGAAACCCGCCTGTTGATTCTGCTGATGCTGACCGTCGCCGGCCTCGGTGCGGTCATGAGTTCCACCGGCGTGGTCGCCATTTTCATCCCCATCGTGCTGAGCATTGCCAATCGTCTGGGCAGCTCGCCCGCGCGCCTGCTGATGCCGATGAGTGTCGCCGGCCTGACCAGCGGCATGCTGACGCTGGTCGCGACCGCTCCCAACATGGTGGTGCACAGTGAGCTGGTGCGCAGCGGTGATGACGGTTTCGGTTTTTTCAGCATCACCCCCATCGGCTTGACCGTATTGGCGGTGGGCATCGGCTACATGCTGCTGACCCGGCGCTGGCTGGATCGCCGCCCAGCAGGCAAGCCGGCGCCGCCAAGACAAACCATGGCGGCCCTGGCAGCGCGCTACCGCCTGACCGACCGTGAGCGGCGCTTGCGTGTGCGGCCTGATTCCCCACTGGCCAACCAGCCGTTGAATGCACTGTCGCTGCGTTCCGAATACGGCATCAATGTCATTGCACTGGAGCGCCCGCAACGGCTTCGCACCCTGCTGCTGGTCGCCACCGGCAACAACATGGTGCAGGCCGGGGATATCCTGCTGGTGGATCTGGCCAGCCCGGCGATTGCGCTGGTCGGCGTCTATCAGCAACTGGGTCTGCAAGCCGAGCCGCTGAGTGACTCCTACTACAACCGCCACGCCCATCAGCTGGGGCTAGCCGAGGTGGCGCTGCCGCCGGAGTCTGCGCTGCTGGGCAAGACAGTGCAGGGGCTGGGCTTTCGCAGCGAATATCAGCTCAACGTGGTCGGCCTGCGGCGTCAGGGTCAGGCGCTGGATGGCCTGCTGATCGACGAGCGGCTGAAATCCAGCGATACCCTGCTGGTCGCCGGCAGCTGGAAGGCCATCAACCGCCTGCACGGCCTGAGCCGAGATGTGCTGCTGCTCAGCGTGCCGGCGGAGGTGGACGAAGTCGCCCCGACCAAACGCAAGGCGCCCTACGCCCTGCTGAGTCTCGGCGTGATGATCGCGCTGATGGTCAGCGGCGTGGTCCCTAATCTGCTCGCGGCACTGATCGGCTGCCTGCTGATGGGCGCGTTTCGCTGTATCGACATAGACAGCGCCTGGCGCTCCATCCACTGGCCCAGCCTGCTGCTGATCGTCGGCATGCTGCCCTTTGCCCTGGCTCTGCAGAAGACCGGCGGTATCGACCTGGCCGTCAACGGCCTGCTGCAGCTGCTCGGCGAGGCCGGGCCACGCGCCCTGATCGCCGCGCTGTTTGCCCTGACGGCGGTGATCGGCCTGTTTATCTCCAACACGGCTACCGCCGTACTCATGGCCCCGGTGGCCATCGCAACCGCGCAGGCGCTGGACCTGTCCCCCATGCCGTTCGCCATCACCGTTGCGGTAGCCGCCTCCGCCGCTTTCATGACGCCGGTATCCTCACCGGTCAACACCCTGGTGCTGGCCCCCGGCGGCTACCGATTCATCGATTTTGTGCGCGTTGGTGTGCCACTGACGCTGCTGGTCATGATGACCAGCGTGATATTGATACCCTGGCTATTTCCGCTCTAGCCGCGGATTTGCTAACGTTCGGCCTCTGACGCCGGCCAGCCTGGAAAGCCCTTATGCCCATCGACAACAGCATCGTTCACCAGATACACAAGAAGCCCGACGGCCAACCCGCCAGCCTGACCCTGCGCGAGGCCGAGCTGGCCAGCTCGCAGGCGCTGGAGCAATTGCTGGCCGGCTTGATCGAGGCCTACAACAGCAAGCCCAACAAGGCCTGGGGCTATTTCCATGAGGAAAGCGGCGCCTACCCGTTCAGCGGCTGGCTGCAGCAGCTGATCGACCAGGAACTGGACTTTGTCCGCTTCTCCACTCAGGCCACCGAGCACCTGAAGACCTTGATGGAAGGCTCCAACCTGGCCCTCGGCGGACACGTGCTGTTCATCCGCTACCGCCAGGGCATGACTGCGTTTCTGGTCATCGCACTGCTGCACCACACTGAAGGCGTCACCGTGACCGACGAGCTGGACGTGGCCGCTGCCCGCCACCTGGACCTGTCCAGCCTCAACATGGCCGCGCGCATCAACCTGACCGAGTGGAAACAGAACGCCAGTGCGAAGAACTACATTTCCTTTATTCGCGGGCGCAGCGGCAAGCGGGTATCGGACTACTTCCGCGACTTTATCGGTTGTGTGGAAGGGGCCAATCCTGAGGAAGAAACCAACACGCTGCTGCAGGCCTTCAGCGATTACGTCGGCGAGGCGTCGCTGGAACCCGAACTGGTGAAGGACAAGGCCAAGGCCATGAGCAGCTACGTGAACAGCCAGACCCGCGCCGGTGAGCAGGTGGCGCTGGAGGAGCTGTCAGGCGTGCTGGATGAAGAACACCCCCGCGCCTTCTACGACTATATCCGCAACAAGGATTACGGTCTTAACCCGGAGATGCCGGCTGACAAGCGGGCGATCAACAACTTCCTGCGTTACTACGGCAAGGCCGACGGGCTGTCGATCAGCTTTGAGTCGCACCTGCTCGGCGAGCGTGTGGAGTACGACGAGAGCGAAGACGCACTGGTCATCCGTCACCCGCCCAAAGGGCTGGTACAGCAACTGCGCAACAAGCGGCGCTGAGCACAGGTCAGAGGCCTGTCGGCCCGCCCAGAACGCGGGCCGCTAGCCTCAATGTTCCAGCATGAAGGTGCTGTATTCCAGCTTCTGCAGTGCACCGTTCAGGCGCACCAGACCGGCCAGTACACAGACAATCAACGATACGGTGAAACCGTAGCCGAAGAAGGTCGGCCCGAGATAGAGGGTTAGCAGGGTCAGCACTGTGTTCAGCAGCACAAACAGCAGGCACAGCTCCAGGGCAATGCGCCGCTTGTCCAGATAGAAGAACACGTTCAGCAGCGCCATGAACACCACCTGCACACTCACCCCGATCAGATCCACGTAGAACAGCGGCAGGTAGTGCTGAGAAATGCCCAGCCGGTCTAGCAGCATGGGCGCACCGAGAAACAGCAGCAGCACGGTCAGCCCCTGCACCTTGCAGATCTCCTGCAGTCCCTGACGAATCGACAGGGTCATCTCGTTCTTCAACTGACGGATGTGCTGCAGTGTCTCGCCCTCACGCACGGCGCGGAACAGGCGGTCATACCACTCGGCAAAGTCGGTTTCGATACGTACCAGAAACACCGCCATACCAGGGATGATCGACAGGTAGGCAAGAAAGATCGGCAGGTCGTAGATCAGCGAGGCGCGCAGCGGGCCAATAACCTGCTCAGAGGTACCCGGGTTAGCCCAGAACAGAAACTTGTCGATCCAGATACCCAGGTTGTAGAAAAAGCCGGTCAGCAGCAGGCTGACAAAGACCTTGCGGCGCTGGAAAAACTCAAAGGCCACCAGACGCTCGGACGGATACTGGCGCAGCACATCAAACAGGAAGATGAACAACAGCAGCGCGTGGCCAATCAACAGCGCCAGCAACAGCCCTTCCATGCCGACATTACGCAGAAAAAAAGCGCTGGCAATCATGCCCGCATAGCCCAGCAGCATGACCACCAGGATGCGGTTATAGGCCTTCATGCCGGAGAGGAAGACAATCACCAGCCAGAGGTTGCACAGGGTGACGAAGTTGGCCAGCATCAGCACGCGATAAACGAACGACTGGTCAAACAGAACAACCATCACCAGGGTGCCAAGCAAGCCGGCAAACAGCGTCACCATCAGCAGGATACCCAGCAGGTTGGGCGTGATGGCATCCATCCGCTGCTCAAACAGGCGGTCGGATACAAACCGGGTGAAGAACAGCTGCAACCCGCCGGTGACAATCAACGAGGTTGCCATCAGATAGGTGACGCTGACCAGAAACTGCCGCACCAGCAGATCCGGCACCACAAAGCCGATACTCATGACGCCGATCAGCATCACGCTGATGATCGACAGCACCCAGGGCCCGGAGCTGATCAGCCCGGCGTACAGGTAGGCGCGCAGCGTGGCGCTGTAGCTGTCCTTGGCGAGAATCCGCCGCAGTTCAAATCCGATACCGGCCATCTGCTCCTAACCCTCTCCGATCGCGTCGCGATACAGCCGCGAGTAACGCGCAAACATCAATTCATCACTGTAGCGCTGTTGCACCCGCTGCTCGCCGGCCCGTTGCGCTGCGTGCCAGCGCTCGGGGTCCTGCAGCAGACGCTGGATGGCCATGGCGGTCGCCTGCGGGTCGGCAATCGGCACCACTTCACCCGCCATGCCCAGCGCGCGGTCCTGCTCGCCAACCCCCTCGATCAGCTCGCGACAGGAGCCCACATCCGTACTGACTACCGGCGTGCCGGCGCACCAGGCCTCTAGAATGACCAGCGGCTGAGCCTCGCTGATTGAGGTCAACACCATCACACCCAGCTGCGGCATGATCTCGCGAATATTGCAAAAGCCCAGAAAGTGCACCTGGCCGGTCAAACCCAGGCTGCTGACCAGGCTGTGACACTCCTGTGCGTACCCCGGGTCTTCGTCTTCCGGACCGACAATCCAGGCTTCGAACTCGGGGATGTCGCTGACCACCGAGCGCACTGCGCGCAAGAAGGTTTTGACGTCCTTGATCGGCACCACACGGCCAATCAGGCCGGCAACCGGCGCGATGCCCTCGCCGCGCTGTGCCCGCACCCGTTGCCAGTCGCTCAGGGCAATACCGTTGGGAATGACCTGAGTCAGCGCCGCCTCCGCGCCATCGCGAATCTGACGGGCGCGATTGCCCTCGTACAGCGAGATGATCGGGTCGGCGTTCTGATAGGCCAACAGTCCGGCGCGCTCGAAGTAGCGAATCCACAGGGTACGGATATAACCACTGCTGGCCGCCAGGCCGCTGATTTCGGCTTCTTCGCTCTTGCCCGCGACCCAGGCTGCCTGGGCCAGGTCGATCTTGCGCTCTTTGGTGTAGATACCGTGCTCGGTCAGGATGAAGGGACACTGCCAGTAGCCCTTGAGTAGCGCCCCGAGCAACCCGGCGTAGCCAGTCGACACGGCGTGCACGGCACGCGCTCGCGGCAGGCTGGCCAGCAACTCGGTCAACATGATCAATGGCGCCTGCATGGTGCGCAGGGTCCAGAAATAATCAATGAACGAGGGGTCGCTGCAATGCTCCAGATAGCCCTGGCTCAGCACCTGCCAACTGGCTTCACTGCGCAGCAGCTGAGCACTGGTGATACGACCCGCGGCCAGTTGCTGCAGCAACTGTTGACCCTGCTCCGGTCTGGGCGCCTCCGGGTGCTGAAAATAGCGGTACAGGCTTTCCAGCGCGTCGCGGTCGCCGACCGGCGGCGTATCATCCGGCCGCGCCGGGTAACGCCAGGCATCGGAGACGAATACTTCCTGCAGGTGCACCACATTGGGCGGCACCTCGTAGTGACGCTTGGGATAGGCGCTGCGCTCGCCGCCGATAAACACCACGGAAAAGCGCACATCCGGCAGCCCAAGCAGCATCTGATGTACCCAGCTGGACACACCACCGCGTACGTACGGCCAGGTTCCTTCGAGCAGCAGACAGATGTCTGCCTGTGGTGCACTCATAACCAATACCCCACCGTCGCGGCCAAGGGCGGCTTGGCCTGCAACGCGGGAGGAATACGCTGCAGTTGCACGACCACCTCGCGATAGCGATGTTCAAGAAAGGCAACCTCTGCCAGCAGTGGCGCCAGCCGCGCCGGCCCGACGCCGAGATCAGCGGCCTGCTGCAGATAACGGCGTGCCTCCAGGCTCTGGCGGCGCGCGATCTGGACACGTCCTGCCAGCACGGCCAACTCCCCGCTGGGCTCTGCGTTCAGCGCAGCGTCAGCATGCTCCAGCGCCTGCTGCAGCACGTGGCGCAATACACCGCCCTGAGCCAGCCCCAGATAGGCCAGCTCCCAGTACCAACTTGCCAGGGCCGCGCGGGTACCCGACGACGGACTCTCGGCCTGCAGTTCCAGCAGGCGCTCGATCTGCTGGTTGATGTGGTTTTCACGCTGATCCAGCATCGAGTAGGCCAACAGGCGAACATCGTCCTCCGGATCACGCAGCGCCAGCTTGAGTACCGGTACCGCTTCGTTACCGGGCATGGTCCGAGTGGCCAGCAACGCTGCGAGGCGGCGCTCGGAGTCACCAGCCAGTTGCAGCACGTCCTGCAGACCACCATCGTTGAACAGGGGGGACTGCCATTGATCTACCGCGCGATAGGGCAAGCTCGGCATACGCGTCAACTGCCAGCCCTGCTCACGCTCGCGGCGCGGCAGATAGAGACCGGGGAACACTCCGGCAATGGTACCGACGGCGCCGACCACCGGGATAAAGAAGACCAGGCTGAACAGCAGCAGCGGCGACCAGGGCAAAGGAAAGCGGTAACGCCGGGGCAACACCAGCCAGAGCGCAGCCGCCAGCATCACCGAGGCAATGGCATGCGGAACGACATACAGATACAGCCCCTCGATCAGCGACGGGTTGCTCAGCAGTCCTCCCCAGCTCCCCAGCTCAAAGGCCAGGGCGCCGCTAAATAGCCACTTGCTGGTCATTCAGACCACACTCCTTGTAGAGGAAGTCGGCCAGCGCGCTGTCACTCTGCTGCTGGCGAATCTCGAAGTTGTGGACGACCACGCCCAGCTCGCTGAGAGTGGATGCGTTTTCAAAGCGCTCCTGCACCATGCGGTCGAGTCGCTGACGGTAACCGCGACTGCCATCCTGATCGGTCAGTGGCATCAGCACCAGCAGGCCTTCGCCGCCATTGGCGCGCGGCACCAACACCTGCAGATCCAGACCACGCTGGCTTTCCACCAGCAGCTTCTGCAGCTTTTCACTGTCTGCCGGCAACTCGACAAAGGCCAGGCTGCCCGGCAGATCATGTTCGGCAGCATCTCGCCGGGCGCGGCGCAGTTGCTGGGAGAACCGGCGCGCTTCGGCATCATCCGGGCGCAACAGCTGCCGTGGCGTCTGCAACAGGTCGGCCATATGGCCACCCAGCAGCGCCAGCAGCGTAAAGGTGCGTTCGTTGAAGGCAAAGAAAGGCATGCTGTGCACAGCCACCACGGCGAGTACCTGTCCATCCACCGAGAGCAGCGGTATACAGGCCTGCAGGGCCGACACCTGCTCCTCGCGGCCGGTCTCCAGATAGCTGTCGCGCACACTGACCACCTCGCCGCGCTGCAAGCACAGCGTCAGCAGCAGGTCGTCGGCAGGCACCTGGCCGGGCTCTCCCACCTCGGCCAGCGGCCGCTGCAACTGCACCTCACCGTCCTGCACGGCAAACAGGGCCGCAGCGTTGAACGAACCATACTGTCCCAGCACGCCCAGCAACGAGGGTGCCATTTGGGCCAGCAGGTCGCCTTCGGACTTGTCCTGCAATTGGCGGCGCAGCAACAACAGGGTACTGCGCAGGCTGGTATCGCTGCCGGCGACACGCTGCTCCAGACGTTCGTGGGAGCTGCGCAGCACATGATAGGCGCGGGTGAATTCGTCGAGACGGTACTGGCGATATTCGTTGGCCGTTTGCAGGCGCTCCAGACGGCGCCCCCAGAGGTCACGGAACTCGCCCACCACCATGCTGGAGACCAGCACCCCGACGATAAAGGAGCCGGGCAACTGCACGTAGCCGGGCGTGCCCAATCGGTGCAGCACAAGGGCAGCCAACACCAGCAGAGCCGCACTGCAAGCGCCCTGCAGGAAGCCATAGCGCACAGCCAGCAGCAAGGGCGCCAGAATCGGCCAGGGGAAGCCCTGCAGAAACAGCGGGTCCGCCGGGTGCAGCCAATAGCAAAGCCCCAGCACCAGCGCCGTCAGCAACGGCGTTTCCAGCCACGCCCAGCGGCGATTGCCGATGGCGATGAGGCTGTAGTCCTTGTGCACCGAGTTCTTGAACATTAGTCGATCCGCAGGTCACCGATCAGGGTATTGAGTACCTTCTGTGCCGAGCCGGCCAGGCTTTCACGCGACCAGCCGGCGCGGGCGCCGCTGTTGCTCCACAGCACCTGTCCGGTGCGCGCATCCAGCACGCGCAGGCTCAGGCCCACGGCGGGTTCACCGTCCAGACCATTCTTGTACTGCCACTCCTCGACGCTGCCGCTGACGAGGTAGTCAAAGCTCTGGCCCTGGGCCCACTGCAGGGCCTGCTCGTAGCGCTTGCGATCATCCAGCACCAGCAGATCCTGGTCCTCTACGTGGGGATAAACCCGCGGCTGGATGCCCTCTTCCGAGAGCACGCTGAGCAGGATCTGCTCGCTGCGCTCGCCAGCCTGCGGCGTCTGTGAATAGTTGACCATCGGCAGCAGGCCCCAGCTGGCGGACGCCGGAAAGCTCGGGCCGTTGTTGCCGGAGAAGGTGCTGCAGGCGGAGACGGCCAGCAAGGTCGCCGCCAGTGTCATACCCTTGAGAATGCGCATGTTGTGCTCCTTTGTTGTGCCTTCAGCGACCGAAGCGGCTGCTGTAGGAAATCGTTGCGGTACCGCCCGCCTCGCCGTCACCGCCGACCGGCTCCGACTGGTAGCCCGCGGTAAACGCCAGTTCATCATCACCAAACACCTCAATACCAATACCGGCATTGATGGCAAAATTCATGCTCTGGTCTTCCCAGTCCCAACCGGTCGAGGTATCCAGCAACCAGGTGTACTGGCCCCGGTTGCGGTTGATCAGTCCCGGCATGCCACGACGCAGCTGACTGCCGATATAGATCCGCCCGACGCGCTCAGGCAGCAGTTGATCGACCGTGACATCGTTCTGCCGCACCGCGCCGCCGTTGGCCACCAGCAGAGAATCCAGCGGCTCGCCGCTGAGGCTGTTGCGCTGATACTCGATGCCGCTGCGCAGAATCCAGGTGGGTCCCTCAAAGAACTGGATCTGGCTGAACTCCAGGTTCAGCTGCTGCCCGGAGCCGATATCAACACCCGAGCGGGTCTCGAACTCACGCTGGGCGACCTGCCAGCTCAACTGGTCACGCGCGCTGAAGGCGTGGCTGGCACGCAGCCAGAGTGCGCTTTCCTGTCCGAGCGCGCGCATCAGACCCGTCTCGCGGCTTTCGCGCTGCCAGTCGGCGCCCACTTCCACCTCGTTGCCGCCTTCACTCCAGCGCCTGGCGATGCCGGCGCCGGTGCGGTTGTCATCCCGTCGGTCACTGTGGTCCAGCGTCACCGACAGGTCGCCGTTGCCCAGCTGGCGCTCGGCGCGCAGCAGCAGGTTCTGCTCGGAGCCGAGCACGCTGCTGTCGAGCAGCGAGGAGTCATAGGTCACCCTGCCGCCATCGGCACGCAGGTACCAGTTCTCGCCAATAAAGCGCGCGATGCTGAGCTGCGGGCCACGGGTCTTCAGGCCGCCAAAGTCTTCCTGCCCCCAGCTGACACGCACGCCCTGCGGGTAGCGCTCAAGAAAGGCAACCGACTGTCGCCACAACTGGCGGCGCACAGCCAGCGGCTGCTCATCGCCGAGCGAGGACAGCGCCTGGGCCATGGCCTGATTGTCGTCACCCAGACGCTCCTGCGCGGCAACCCGGTGGGCGTCATCAACCTGCGGGTTGACCAGCAGCGCGGCCAGCGCCTCGCGATTGTTGGTGCGCAGCGCTTCCTGAATGCGCTGATAGCCCTCTTCACGCAGCCCGCGTGCACGGCCCCAGGCCAGCCAGGCGTCCTTTTGCGCTTCCTGATTGATGCTGTCCAGCCGTGCCAGCTGCGCGGCATACCACAGCTGCAGCATGCCGACCGAGCCATCGTGCCAACGCTGCAGCCCGGCCAGCGCCTGGCGGGGTGAGCCACCGGCGGTCATCAGACGCGTCCAGATCTGGCGTTCGGTAAAGGGCGCCCGTTCGGTCTCGGCAAAGCGCAGGCGGTTGAGCAGGCGCGAACGCAGCTGCAGCGCGGCCGCCTCTCTGCCGCTCGCCTCAAGTGCGTCGGCGTAGGCCGCCAGCGCCAGCGTGTCCTCGGGTTGTTCGCGCAGGTGGCGATTGAACCATTGCAGCGCCTGGGTATTGCGCGAGAGCAGTTGATTGGCCGCGCCCATGGGCAGCCACATGACCGGCAACGATTGCGCTTCGCCCTCCCACTGACGCAGGGCACGGGCCAGCTTGGTCCGGTCAGCACTGTCGACAAACAGCCAGAGGATCCGTGCGCGCAGCAGGCTGTTGCGCGGCTGGCGCGACAGCCCCTGCAGGTACAACCGCTCTGCTTCGGCAAACTGCCCGGCGCGCTCGGCCAGCAAACCGCGCGCCAACAGCACCGGCATCAGATTGGCGCTTGCCGGCTGCTGCATCGCTTCGGCCACCAGCGTTTCCATCAACTCCCAGTCCTGCTGTTCTTCGGCCAGTTGCAGGGCATCGGTCAGGTAGCGGGTATCGCCCGTGCGCCGCCAGTTTGCTACCTGAATCCGCAGCGCCAGCGCCGGATCGCGTTGCCGGTACATATCAACCAGCTGCGCCTGCTCGCTTTGCAGCAGCACGGCGCCCTGCGCCAGCAGCGCCTCGTAGCTGGCCAGTACCGCGTCGTCGCGCTCCAGCTCCCAGGCCAGCGCAGCGCGCAGGCGCCAGTAATCCGGGCTGAGCTGATCGAGCGGTGCCACGTCCAGCACCTGCCAGGCCTGCTCAGGCTGATACAGATTCCAGAGCACCTCGGCCCAACTCATGCGTTCAGTGATCGTCAGCTGGTGACGCCCGGCAAATTGCGGCCAGGTATCGGCTTCGCGTTGCAGCAGCTCGCGGTTATGCAGGTTCTGCACCAGACGGGTCCAGGCCAGACGCTGGCTGGAAGCGCGCTGCAGATAGCCGCGCAGCCAGTTCTCCGCCATGGCCGGCGTGCCGCGCTGCTCATGGGCATAGACCAGTGCGTCAAGCTCCTCATCGCTGAGGCGGCGGGAGGCTGCCGTGGCGCCGAGCAGCTGTATGCCGCGGTTGTAATCAAACAGCTGGAACGCCAGACGCCACGCTTTGTCGCGCGCTTCGGCATCCGCCGCCATATCCAGATAGGCCACCCAGTAGTCCAGCGCCGCTTCGGGCTGACCGCGCCACTGACCCAGCTGAGCCATTTGCCGCAGCAGCTCGGCGCTGGGCGGTGACTGCGCCAACAGATCTTTGCCCACCTCCCAGGCCGTAGCCGTGTCGCCTGCCGCCAGCGCCATGTCGAATCGTGCTTGCAGGGCAGCCACGCTATCGGGCTCAGCCCGACGCCAGTGCTCTGCCAGGCGCGTTGCCAGGTCATAGCGCATCGCGCCCTGCGCTGTCTGTACGCTGCGCAGCCACCAGTCGTCGCCCAAGGTGCTCAAGCTGCCGCTGTCGAGCAGTTGCACCGCATAGACACTGGCTGCCTGAGCCTGATCGGCAGCCAGCAGACCGTTATAGGCCAGCAATGCAAATTGGCGCCGCCCCTCAACAGTGCGTGCTTGCTCGGCCAGTTGCTGGTAGATGATGGCGGCATCGGCGGGCTGCTCCGCAGCCAGATACCAACGTGCGGCGGCCAACTGGTGCGCTTGCTGATCAGGCCCTTCGACCTGCGCCATCGCCAGGTGCAGATCTGCGGCGCGTCCCGGCAGACCAAGCGCCAGCGCCAGGTCTGCCAGCTGGATTTGCTGCGCAGGAGTCAGCCCGGCCAGATCAAACTCGGCCAGCCGCTGACGTGCACTCAGAATCGCCTGCTCGTCACGGCGCACAGTGGCCATGCGGCCATCGAGCACCAGGTTGTAGAAGCGCCGAGCCTGCTCATCACCGCCCTGCCAGTCACCCAGATGCTTCAGCGCACGCGAGAACTCGCCGCGCGAGATCAGCATCTCAACCAATTCCGAGCGCAGCTCGATATTGTCAGGCTCAGCCGCCAATAGCAGTTCGGCATAGCCCACCGACACCGCGTCGGTCTCGCCCTGGGGCATAAAGGCGTCCTTGTTCTGATACGTCAGCACCAGAACCACCAGCACCAGCAAAATAGCCAGCCCCATGGCCCATGGCCGGAACAGCGGGGTCGACTCAGCGGCAGGCGAGTACTGCATCGCTCACCTCCTGACGCTCAAGGTTGAACTCCAGCAGGTCGCCACGGCGCTGCCCCTCATAACGACGCCCGGCAGCAGACAAGCTGCAATTGCCGGCATAGCGCACGGCAAAGCGCAGGGCGAACTGGCCGGCCATGGATAACCGCACCTCACGCTCGCCACGATATTCCCACGCCTGCAACGGCACATTGGCGTACTCCAGCGCCGGCGCTGTGTCGCGCGTCGCCTGCAACGCCAGCACCGCGCGGTCGCTGCTCAGATGCACATAGCGCCCCTGCGGCAGATCACGAACGCCGGCCACACCCTCGGAATTGAGCAAGTCCGGCCAGCCGAGCTGTGGGTCCAGACGCACGGTGCGTAGCCCTTGCAGGGAGCGCAACTGCCAGCGGCCGTCGGTGCGGCGCGCCATGCTCCCTTCATAGAGGCCGCGCACACGACGCAGATAGTCCCCCATCCAGAGCGAAATGGGCTGCTGGCGTTGCATCGCGGTGTACACGTCGTCCATCGCCTTGATCGACGCCTGCTTGGTGCCGGAATAGAAGTGGTAGTACAGATTCAGACCGCGCAGACGCCGGGGCGAGTCGGTCAGTTCAAAGGTATCGAGCACCCGCTCGAACCCGTAGAAGGGGCCGGTCCAGAGGTTGGTATACAGGTTTTCGTTGATGATCGGCGCGTAGATCTGCAGACCGCCCGAGGTCGGTCGCAGCAAGGGGTAGAGTCCGGTCAACGAGGGGTTGGCACGGGTGATAAAGGTCTCAGCACCGTTGACGTTAGCCATGCCCGCCGCGTACGCCATGCCAATCGCCTCTGCACTGGGCAAGGCCTCTCCCGACCAGAAGATCAAGCGTACCTGCTTACCCGCCGGCAGCAGCTCACGCTGGATGTAGTCACGCGAGCCGACTATTTCCCGCTCAAGGTTCATGATCGGGTAATTGGGGATCGCCATGTTCATCCCGTACTCGGCAGTGAAGCCTTCGCGTTGGCTGGCTTTTTCCGGCTCCCAGAAGAACGGATGGCTGAAGGTATGGGTTGCCGGCTCGACCTTGGGGTCGGCAAAGATGCGCCGGGCAATCGGCTCCAGGCGCTTGGTGAGATAGGGGTACATGCCTTGGGGCCCCACCTCGCCTTCGACCACCGAGACCGAGGTCAGAAAGTCATGGGCGCGGATAAAGTCCTGCAGCACCACCTCACCGGAATAGGGTGTGCCCGGTATCTCGGCGCGGGAGGCAAAGCCATCACCGTCGATATGCACCGTGGCGATGCGGCGGCCGTTTTCAGTGGTGACGTCCAGGGCCGGCAGCGGTGGCAGTTGCAGGCTGGCCTGCAAGAAGCGGAACGGGTCCAGCATCCAGCGACGTCCAGAGGCCGACTCCTGAAACAGGTAGGGTGCCAGCGCATAGCCGCCCCAGTCTGCCGTGGCCACCGGTGTCAGCAGATTGCTCTGCTCGTCCTGCACCTGCAGCGCCGGCTTCAGCAGCCTGTCGTCGGCAGACAGGGCAAGCAGATCACGCGCGCGCAGTCGCAGCGGTGCTTCAAAACTGCCAACCAGCGCGGCATCCACCTGTTTGAGGCTGACCTCGCGCGGCTCGTAAGCCAGGCGACGCAGTCCCAGACGGGCAAGCAGGCGCGCGTCGTCTACCGGCATGCCGCCAAAGAACGCGATGCGCGTCCCCTCATTCAGCCGCGCCTGTAGAAAACGCCGGAACTGACCGGCCTGCGCTGGTGCACCGCTGGTCATCCACACCACGACGCCCGCGTAGAGCTCGTCAAAACGACGCTCGGGCAAGTGGCCGTCAACGGCAAAATAGTCGACACGATAGCCCAGGTATTCAAGCAAGCCGCCCAGCAGTACATGACCGGGCGAGCGGGTTAACTCACCTTCACGGGGGTCATACAGCAGAGCAATACGGCGCGGCACCACTTCCAGCGTGCCGACACCCAGAGAGTCCAGCTCCGGCGTTGTGATGACCGGCAGATAGCCCTGCTGCTGTAGCCGCTGACTCAGCTCGCGGGCCTGCGCACGCTGCTCCGGCGGCAGGTATTCGATCGCCACGACCGGCGTCCCGGCATCGAGCAGCGGCTTGAGCTGGCCATCAAGCCAGGCGCGATCACTTTCCGAAACCCGACCGTATCGGCCCTGGGCCTGATCCCAGCTGGCTTCAAGCGACTCCACCGCAACCGCAGCCGGCGCAAAGCCCAGTTCCGGCAGTGCCTCAAAACCACGATTGAAGAACAGCTGAAGGTCCGGATACTCCGCGTGCAAGCGCTGCAGCAGCGCAACCAGCCCCTGCAGCTGCGCCGGGCGCCGCTCCTCCGGCAGGCGCATGAAGCTGTCCAGGGTGTCCAGAAACAGGCCGCGATACCCCTGACTGCGCAGGCGCGCGGCCCGCTCAAGCAGGTGCTGCTGCCAATCCGGACTGGCCAGGTCTGCTATATCGCTCTGCCACTCGTGATTACGCTCGCCGCTCGACAGGCGCGCCGCATCCGCCGAGGCTTCATCCTCAGGAGACAGCTCACCAACAGACAGATAGGCAAAGGGGACGGCGCCCTGGGCGTGGAGAAAGGCAACCTGATCGGGCTGGACATGCCCAGGTTCCAGCACAACCCAATCGTATTGGGCCAGCTCGGGCAACGGCGGTTCGGCGGCATACCAGAAAGCCACCGACCCGGGCCCGGTTGAGGCCTGTGCTGATGCCATGCAAAGCAGCCCAGAGAGGGTGAGCATCAGCGAACAGCACACCGTTCGGAGACGCAAAATTCCACGCGACAACAGCACCAAATTGTCTCCTAACCTGACGTCACTGTGTGAGTTTGGGAGTCAGCCTGGCGACGACAAAGAACGCATCCGTGGCAGGCGTCGCACAGCAAATCCAAATGATATCAAAGCGACACCATAACAAAACGATGGCACATTCTCAATGCGCAACACTAGAAAGTCAATAAAATGGCTTGATAAGGCACTCATATGCCCCCTCTGGCAAGGGGGCGCGCGCCGGGAGGGGACAGATCTGTCAGGGTTTGATGCGGTAGCCGGTGCGGAATATCCAGCTGATGACCAGCAGGCACAGCGTCAGGAACACCAGGGTCATGCCAACACTCACGCCAATGTGCACATCCGCCGCGCCATAGAAGCTCCAGCGAAAGCCGCTGATCAGATACACCACCGGATTGAACAGCGTAACGGTCTGCCAAAACGGCGGCAGCATGGTGATGGAGTAAAAGCTGCCGCCCAGAAAGGCCAGCGGGGTGACGATCATCAGCGGAATGATCTGCAGCTTCTCGAAGCCGTCCGCCCAGACCCCGATAATAAAGCCGAACAGACTGAAGGTGATGGCGGTCAGCAGCAGAAAACCCAACATCCAGACCGGGTGCTGAATCTCATAGTCGACAAAGATCCGCGCCGTCAGCAATACCAGCAGGCCGAGCAACACCGACTTGGTGGCAGCCGCCCCCACGTAGCCGACCACAATCTCGAACGGCGACACCGGCGCAGACAGAATTTCGTAAATGGTGCCGGTGAAACGCGGCATGTAGATACCGAAGGAAGCATTGGAAATACTTTCGTTCAGCAGCATCAGCATGATCAGCCCGGGGATGATAAATGCCCCGTAGCTGACGCCGTCTACCTCGGTCATGCGGGTGCCGATGGCCGCGCCGAAGACGATGAAATACAGCGACGTGGAGATCACTGGCGAGGCGATGCTCTGCAGCCGGGTGCGCAGCATGCGCGCCATTTCGGCCAGGTAGATTGCCTTGACTCCTTGCAGGTTCATGCAGCACCTCCCAGTGTCGACGCCTGTTGCGGTTGTTCGCGACTGTGCACCAGCCCGACAAAGATGTCCTCCAGCGAGCTCTGACTTGAACGCAGGTCCCGCACCTCAATTCCCAACTGATCCACACTACGCAACAGCTCGGCGATACCGCTCTGCTCGGCTTTGGCATCGAAGGTGTACACCAGCGCGTAGCCCTGCTCCTCCAGCGTCAGCGGATACTCCGCCAGCGCCGCCGGGATGGCCGGCAATGGCTGCTGCAACTGCAGCGTCAGCTGCCGGGTACCGAGCTGCTGCATCAGGCTGTGCTTGTCTTCGGTGAGGATCAGCTCGCCCTGACGGATCACGCCAATACGATCCGCCATTTCTTCGGCTTCCTCGATATAGTGCGTGGTCAGAATGATGGTGACCCCGCGCTGCTGCAGGCGGCGCACCATATTCCACATATCCCGGCGCAGCGCCACATCGACCCCGGCGGTGGGCTCGTCGAGAAACAACACCTCCGGTTCGTGCGCCAGGGCCTTGGCAATCAGCACTCGACGCTTCATGCCGCCGGACAGATCCATGATCCGCTCATTGCGCTTGTCCCACAGCGACAGCTCACGCAGGATCTGCTCCAGCAGCGCATCATTGCGCGGCTTGCCAAACAAACCGCGACTGAGACGCACGGTAGCCCAGACGCTGTCGAACATGTTGTTGGTCAGCTCCTGCGGCACCAGGCCAATGCGCTGACGGGCCTGACGATAGTCGCGGCGGTTATCGAACCCGTCGACCAGCACTTGCCCGCCGGTCGGGTTCACCAGCCCGCAGACGATGCTGATCAGCGTGGTCTTGCCAGCACCGTTGGGCCCAAGGAGCGCGAAGATTTCACCACGTCGAATCTGCAGGCTAACCCCCTTGAGCGCCTGAAAACCACTGGCGTAGGTTTTGGTCAGGTTGTCCACCGCAATAATGCTGTCCACGCCGTCTCTACCCCTGTCTGCTCGATCACCCGTTGTGCAGCGGTACAACTGACCGCGCCTGAGTTGCAATAGCGACCCTACACCAGATTGACGACGAGGCGAAGCCGGACGACAGTTAGTCACTCCCCCTTGCGAGCACACCCCATGAAAATCTACGGTGATCACCGCTCCGGCAATTGCTACAAGCTGGAGCTGCTGTGCGCCCTGCTTGACCTGGACTATGAATGGCAAACTGTGGACATCATGCGCGGCGACACTCGCACGCCCGACTTCCTGGCCCGCAACCCCAACGCCAAGGTGCCGCTGCTGGAACTGGACGACGGCCGCTGCCTGGCCGAGTCCAATGCCATCTTGCTGTTCCTCGCCGAGGGCAGCCGCCTCGTTCCGACGGAGCCATTCAGCCGCGCCCGGATGCTTCAGTGGCTGTTCTTTGAGCAGTACAGCCACGAACCCTATATCGCCGTGGCGCGTTTTATCGCGCTTTACCTTGGCCTGCCAGAGGAGCGCCGAGCCGACTACCTGAGCAAACAGGCAGGTGGCTACAAGGCGCTGGACGTGATGGAAACACAGCTGCAAAACAGCCCCTATCTGGTTGCAGACGAGCCCAGCCTGGCCGATATCGCACTCTACGCCTACACCCACGTTGCCGCCGACGGCGGCTTTGAGCTGACAGGCTACCCTGCCATCACCGCCTGGCTGCGGCGCATCGAAAGCCTGCCTGGCTACCAGCCCATGAAGGCCTGAACCTCAGCCGTCCTGCTGCGTCCGGTTGCGGCGCACCCGGATATTGAGCAGCTCGACCACTACCGAGAAGGCCATCGCAAAGTAGATATAGCCCTTGGGCACATGCACATCCAGCCCCTCGGCCATCAGCGTCAGGCCGATCATCATCAGGAACGACAGCGCCAGCATCTTGATGCTGGGGTGGCGGTCAACAAAGTCGCCGATGGACTTGGCGGCGAACAGCATCACCGCGACCGCGCCGAGGATAGCAATCACCATCACCGACAGGTGGTCCACCAGCCCGACGGCAGTAATCACCGAATCGAGGGAAAATACGATATCCAGCAGAGCGATCTGCACCACGATACCGACCATGCCATTGCGCGCAGCCGCCGCCATTGAGGCCTCGGCCTCCGCCGGCGCCTCCAGACTCAGATGAATCTCGTGGGTCGCCTTGCCCAGCAGGAACAAGCCGCCGAGAATCAGCACCAGATCGCGTCCGGAAATATCCTGTCCCAGCACACTGAACCAGGGCTCGACCAGCCCGATAATCCAGGCCAGCGAAAACAGCAGAGCCAGCCGCGTCAGCATGGCAAAGCCGATACCCAGCCGGCGCGCCAGTTCACGCTGCTGCGGCGGCAGGCGGCCAACCAGAATAGAAATGAAGATGATGTTATCGATGCCGAGCACAATTTCGAGCGCCAGCAAGGTCGCCAACGCCACCCAGGCTTCGGGCAGGAAGATCCAGTCAAACATGGCAGGGGGTCCTGAGGGAGAAACGGTCGAGCTGACCGCTTGCGCAGATTAACGCAGCGCCATCAGGCTGGCGAGAGGGACGCAATCCAATAGAGTGTTGCAAGACGCGTCAGTGGCCAACGCCGGCCACTGACGCGGCTAGACTCATGCCGCGCGAATACGGAAGCCGAAGCGCGGGAAGTGCACGTGTACCAGGCCGGCGCGCTCATCTTCACGGGCGATAATGATTTCCTCGGCGCCCTCGTACAGCAGAGTGCCCGCCACCTCATCGGTGCCGTAGTCGACCGCATTGACGATCACCGCCTGACCTGCGGCCAAGCCCGTCGGGCTGCTGATGGCATCGGTCGGCAGCGCCGCCGGTGTGGCCTCGCGGGCAATCCGAATCGCTTCGTCGGCGCTGAGCTCGGCATGCGAGCCGTGACCGATGTCGCGCACGCGCTGCATCCAGGCACGTACCGCCGGATAGGGCTCAAGGGCATCGGCTACCGCGCGGTTGGAAGCAACGAACCAGAGCGCGTGATAGTGGGAAAAGTCGGCGATGCTTGGCTGGCTGCCCAGCAGGAAGTCGCCATCGCGCTCCAGTTGGGTTTCCAGACGTGACAGCAGCGCCGGCCACTGGCCCAACGCCACCTCGGTATCCAGACGGCTGGCCGTCCCACCACTGAACAACTTCTGACGATCGGCCACAAAGCCCTTGATTACCTGCTCGGGCATGCCGGCAAAGCGCTCGGCCAGACCCTTGGGCTGGAAGTTGATCGCCACGGCGTGCTGGAACAGCACCTGGTCGGCGAACTGCGCCAGGCTGGCAGCGGCCGCCTCCTGGCCCTCGGGAAACAGCGCCGGCGCTGCCTTTTCCTGCTCCAGACGGCGCGCGATGAGCGCGGTGTCGCAGTAAATGTCAGCCCCCACCTGCAGCACCGGTGTACGCCGGTAGCCCCCGGTCAGCGCCGTCAGATCGGGCTTGGGCATCACCGGCGGAATCATCACCGAATGCCAGGACAGGCCCTTGAAGCCCAGCAGCAAGCGAGCTTTTTCGGCAAAGGGGGATTGCGGGTAGTGATGCAGAATCAGGTCGGTCATGACAGCTCTCCGGCGAAATGAACCGCCACTGTAGACCGCCCATACGGAGGCTGGCTAGCCCTTCGGGCGGACTGATAAGTCACCATCGGGCTGATTTATCAGGCACTCCTTGGCTTTGCGCGTCAGCGCCTTGATCGCCTTCTCCTGTCGCAAGGCATCGCCATGACCGGCGCAGCTACGACGCCACACCAGCGCCGCCGCCGGACTGCGATTGAAGAAGCGCGCGCCCTTGCCGCTCTGATGCTGAAGAAAGCGCCGCTCAGGGTCCACACTGATGCCGGTATACAGGTGGCCATTCTCGGCACGCACCATGTAAACCCACCAGATACGCTCAACCGCAGACAAGGTAGACTCTTCAACAGACATACGCAGACAGACTCAGCGCAAAGGGATACCGGATGTTCATTCAGATTTTCAGCACGGGCGGCACTATCGACAAGATCTATTTCGACGCGCTCAGCGAGTTCCAGATCGGCGACCCCATGGCCGCGGATATCCTGCAGCAAGCGCGTGTCGGCTTTGAGTACCAAATCGAGTCACTGACACGCAAGGACAGTCTTGAACTGACCGACGCCGACCGCGATCTGATTCACGCCAGCGTCGCAGCCTGCCCCTATGAGCACATTCTGATTACCCACGGAACCGATACCATGACGGTCACCGGCGCGGCGCTGGCGGATATCGAGGACAAGGTTATCGTACTCACCGGCGCAATGCAGCCGGCACGCTTTCGCGATACCGACGCCAGCTTCAACCTGGGCCTCGCCATCGGCGCCCTCAACTGCCTGCCCCACGGCGTCTACGTCGCCATGAGCGGCAAGGTGTTCCCGGTTGACCAGGTGCGCAAGAATCGGCTGGCTGGGCGGTTTGAAGCGCAGTAGCAGCGGCAAGCCACAAGCCACAAGCCACAAGCCACAAGCCACATCAGATTGTGCTTTGGTTCGGCTTGTGCGCTTGTACCAACGTCCTTTACTGCTATCCAGGGCCTTGGGCTTACCGTCAACATCCGCCCTGCTCGGCCTTTTTGCTTGCAGCTTGAAGCTTGCGGCTGCGGGACCGGCGTCAGCCGGTGCCGCCGACTGTAATCTGATCGATCTTCAGTGTCGGCTGACCAACGCCGACCGGCACCGACTGCCCATCCTTGCCGCACACGCCCACACCGGTATCGAGCTTCAGGTCGTGGCCGACCATGGAGACGCGGTTCATCACCTCGGGGCCGTTGCCGATCAGGGTGGCGCCCTTGACCGGGGCGGTGATCTTGCCGTCTTCGATCAGGTAGGCCTCACTGGTGGAGAAGACAAACTTGCCGCTGGTGATGTCGACCTGACCACCGCCCAGGTTGGCGCAGTAAATGCCCTTTTTCACCGAGCGGATAATCTCTTCCGGATCGCTCTCGCCCGCCAGCATATAGGTATTGGTCATGCGCGGCATCGGCAGATGAGCATAGGATTCGCGGCGACCATTGCCGGTCGCGGGCACGCCCATCAGGCGCGCATTCAGCTTGTCCTGCATATAGCCTTTGAGTACGCCGTTTTCGATCAACGTGGTGCAGTTGGAGGGCACGCCCTCGTCATCGATACTGAGCGAGCCCCGGCGACCTGGCAGGGTGCCGTCATCGACGATGGTGCATAGGCTGGAGGCGACCTTCTCGCCCACTCGGCCACTGTAGGCCGAGCTGCCCTTGCGATTGAAGTCACCCTCAAGACCATGACCGACTGCTTCGTGCAGCAACACCCCAGACCAGCCCGGGCCCATGACAACCGGCATGCTGCCGGCCGGCGCGGCGATCGCCTCGAGATTGACCAACGCCTGGCGCACGGCCTCACGCGCGTATCCCAGCGCCCGCTCCTCTGCCTCGAAATACAGGTAGTCGGTGCGCCCACCGCCGCCACTGCTGCCGCGTTCGCGACGCCCGTTCTGCTCTATGATCACGCTGACGTTCATGCGCACCAGCGGGCGAATATCACCGGCCCAAGTGCCGTCACTGGCAGCAACCATCACGGTATCGTGGACCCCGGCCAGGCTGACCGTAACCTGGCTGATACGCGGGTCGAGGCTGCGGGTAAAGGCATCGATACGCTGCAAAAAGGCCACCTTGTCACCCTGCGGCAGCACATCCAGCGGGTTGTCCACGGCATACAGCGCAGCAGCCTGCGGACGTTGCCAGGCCTGCACGCTGCCGGCCTGGCCGGCCCGGGCGATGGAGCGCGCCGCGCCAGCCGCTTGGCTCAATGCCCCCAGACGAAGGTCATTGCTGTAGGCAAAGCCGGTCTTTTCTCCGGACAGGGCACGCACGCCAACGCCCTGGTCGACATGAAAGCTGCCGTCCTTGACGATACCGTCCTCCAGCACCCAGGACTCGCTGATCTGGTGCTGAAAATACAGGTCGGCGGCGTCTACCCCCGGCGCCTGTACCAGTGAGCCCAGTACGCCGGCTACGGCATCTGCGCTCAACTCGGCGGGCTGCAGCAGCGCCTGCTCGGCGCGGGCGACGATATCACTCATGTTCACTAAACTCCTTTGCCCGGCGGCAATGGCTCGGCCGGCAGGGCGAAACGACGATGTCGGGTTATCGGCATGCGCTCACGCACACTTTGCAACTGATCAGGCACCAGCGTACCGGTCACTACGCCCTCACCCGCAGCCAGACACTGCTGAACGGCGCCCCAGGGATCAATCAGGCAACTATGACCATAGGTCTGTCGTCCATTGGGATGCTCGCCCACCTGGTTGGCCGCCAGCACCCAACACTGGGTTTCAATGGCCCGCGAGCGCAACAGCACCTCCCAGTGCGCGGCACCGGTCACGGCGGTAAAGGCGGCTGGCACCACAATCAGTTCGGCGCCCTGGGCGCGCAACGCCTGGTAGAGCTCGGGAAAGCGCACATCGTAACAGATACTCAGACCCAGCCGCCCGACCGGGCTGTCGATGCACACCACCTGATCGCCAAAGTCGTAGTCCCGGGACTCGCGATAGCTGCCGTGACTATCGGCAACATCGACATCAAACAGGTGTAGCTTGTCGTAGCGTGCCACCTCCTGACCACGCTCATCGACTACCAGCTGACAGGCCATTGGCTTGCCGCCAGCCTGGGCCGGCAGCGGCAAGCTGCCGCCGACCAGCCAGACACCATGCTGGCGCGCCTGCGCGGCGAGAAAACGGCGAATCGGGCGCGCCTCGCCCCACTCGGCCTCGGCAATGGCCGCCAGCGACGAGGTGCCCATGGCGGCGAAGCATTCGGGCAGCAGCACCAGTTCAGCGCCCTGCCCGGCGGCTTCGGCGATCAGCCGTGCGGCCACCTGCAGGTTTGCCGCCGGCTCCGGGCCGCTGGTCATCTGTACCGCAGCCACCGTTGCCATCTCATTCCTCCTCGAGCGCCGCCTTGTCGTCAAAGGCGCGGTCAAATTCAACATTGGGCTTTTGCCAGTCGCCGCTAATCCGGTATTTCACCGACGCAAAGCGCGCGACCTTGTCGCCCAGAATCTTGTCAGCCAGAAACAGCACCCCGCCAATCTGCGGCGCGCCGGCAATAATCGCGGCCAGCGGCAGATTGTTGGTCACCGGCAGTGTTACCAGCAGCCCCATGTCCGCCTGGTTGCTGCGCAGATTCAGCTTGCCTTCAAGCTGCAGTTTTACGCCGGGGCCCTCCAGCACAACCGGCTGTTCGCTGTGCAGCACGCCATTTTCCACATACAGGCCGGCGTCCAGGCTGTCGTAAGCGGTCCCCTTGCTGAACAGATCGGAAAAGTCGAGCCGCAGGCGCCGGGTCAGCGCGTTGAAGTTGAGCAGGCCGAACACGCGCAGCGCCTCGGCGCTGCCTTCGCCACTCTGCAGCATGCCATCGCGGGCCTCAATACCCAGCGTACCGGAGGAGGTGCGCAAGGCAAACGCGGCGGGAGAGCCGGGCCAGTTCAACGCAGCGTTGGTGACAAAGCTGTCGCTGGTGATGGTCGGTGCGTAACGCCAGTTCTTCAGCACCTCGCCAATGTCGTCAGCCTCCAGGCTGCCTTCGAAGACCGTGTGCGCCGGCGCCTCCCGCCAATCCATACTGCCCTTGATGCGCAAACCGCGCAGGTCGACATCCAGCTCCGGCAGATGGGCGCCGGTGGCGTCAGGACGCAGGGCAAACCGGGCGGCACCGATCGGGTCAGCGCCCCACGACAGCCGGTCGATATTCACATCCAGAGACGGCAGCGTGGAGGGTTTGATTCCCGCCAGGCGGTCCACCGGCTCGGCATCCGTTTCCCCTGGCTGCGGCAATGGCGGCGCGTCAGCACTCTCGGCACGCGGCAGACGCAGGCGACTGAGGTCCACCCGAATGGGCTCGCCATCGGCATCGGGCACCAGCACCTGCCCCGCCACATCGCTCTGCTCCACATCGATCTGCCAGCCAGCATTGCCGTGACCGACGCGGGCCTGCAGATTGTCCAGCTCCAGACCCATACCGACGAACCGGTCTGCCCGCACCTGCAACTGCCCCAGCGAACCGGAAAGCTGCCGCGGCCTGGCCGCACCGGAGGACTGCAAACCTGAAAGCCATTGTCGCCATTGGTCCCAGTCCAGCACCGGCAGACTGGCCTGCAGGTTGATGCCTGGCGCCTGCGGCAGGCTGGGCGCGCCGCTGGCGTAACGCACGTCTCCGGCCAGCTCACCGCCGCGATAGCGCAGCACCGCCTGCAGGCCGTCGTCGCTTTGAATCTGCCAACGCTGCTGGCCGTTCGCCAACGTCAGGTCGGCCTGCAATGGGCGCGGCGTCTTTGCATCCTTGGCAAAGGGCTCGGGCAACGACAACACCAGCCCCTTCAGGTCACTGCGCAGGCGGATCTGCTGACGACCGGCCTGCAGATCAACCCGAGCCTGCCAACCCAGCTCACCACTAAGCAGCGAGGCCGGAACCGCCTCCAGCAGGGCCCAGCGTCGCAGTTGCTCGACACGGTGACGACCGTGCAACTGCAGGCGCTGCCCACGCTCACCCAAGGGCGTCAGCTGTCCCTCAACGGACGCGCCAAGAAAACGGGCAGACAGCGTGTCAGCACTCAGCCCTTCGCCACGAGCAAAGCGAAACTGCCCGTCAATCGCCTCCAGCGGGGCCTGCAATACGGGGATGTTCACTTGCGCGTCAGCCAGTTGCCACTCAACCAGCGCCTGCGTCTGCGCCGCCTGCTCGCCGCTGCGGCGCAGCGGAATGGACAGCTGCAGTTCACCGCTGACCGCCCCCTCCCCACTCCAGCCGGCCAGCGGGTTGCCGGTCAGCTCGGCCAGGGGGCTGTCCTGCATCAGCTTGAGCGCATCGCTGACCGAACCCTCGAAAGCGGACTCGACCTGCAGCTGCAAGGGCCCGGTGGTATTCATCAGCTGACCATGAACGCGCGCACCATGGGCCTGAGCGCCCAACAATCGGGCATTGCTGGCCCGTATATCCAACGCCCCGCCACGCAGCAGCAAGTCTGCATCCAGCTCGGTCAGGGGCGGCCAGCCGCTCTGGAATACTAGCTCGCCACTGCGCAGCTGCGCATACAGGGCGATCTCGCGCTCCTCGGCACTCGCCCCCTTGAGCAGCGAGCCGTGGTACTCAAAGATCGCCAGCGGCACCTGGCCTTGCACACCGCTGGCAGCCATCCAGGTCGCCAGTGCCGGGCTGAACCCTTGCGAGCGCACCGGCAGATAGGCGCGGTGCACCGGCGCCTGACTGTTGCGCAGCGCAACCTGCAGGTCCATCGTCGGGGTTTGCCCGGTGGGCGGCAAATGCAGCGACAGCGTCGCGCTGGCATCGCCATCCTCGCCACTGACCGCGATGCCCGGCGAGTCCAGCTGCAGCCCCTGCTCCTTGGACCAACGCCAGTTCAGCAGGCCCTGAGCACGCTGATACTGCCAGGGCTCGGGGAACAGGTTGGGCAATTGCATGCTCCACTGCTGCGCATCCACGCGCAGCTCGCCCTGCTGCGGGCTACCCTGCACCGTGCCGCTGACACCACTGAAGGACGGCGCGTTATGAAAGGCCGCCATACCGACCTCTTCCAACCGGCCGCTGAAATCCAGCGAGGTCAGATCACCGGCTGGGTCAATGCCGTTCACACGGACCTGACGCAGGGTGCCCTCGGGCGCCAGCTCACCGACCAGCTCTGCCACCGGCTGGTCCGGCGCCAGCCGTGTCAGCCAGGTGCTCAGCTTGGCCAAACGCAGGCGATCAAGGGCAACAGACCAATGCCCGTCAGCGATATCGCGCTCCAGTTGCAACCGGGTGGTGGGCCAGACTTCCTCGCCCAGGTGCAGACTCAGGTCCTGCACCTGAAGTTGCTGGGTCTGTCTGTCATCGACATATTCAAAACGGCTGAAAAGGTCATGCAGCACCGGCTCGCGCTCACCGTTCTGCAGGCGAATCTGCGGGGCGATCAGGGTGCCTTGCAGGCGCTGCAAGCGTTGCTCCTGCCAGCTGCCCCAGAAGCGACCGCCAGCAGTCAGCTCGCGCAGGTGGGTGCGCTCCAGCCAGTCGTGGGGCAACCAGCGACTCCAGTCGCTGGCCGGCAGTTCGAGAAAGAAACCAAGCGACGCCTCGGACAATTGCTCGCCAGGCAGCAGCGCGCTGACCTGCCAGCGTAGACGTTCGCCATCGGGCAGGCTCAGGTGCCCGTCCAGCCGATGCCAGCCGTCGCCATTGAGCAGCGTGAGGTCTCCGTGCTCGAACTGCCAGCGCGGCTCTTCAAAGGGACTGACCTCAATGCGCGTATCGAGCAAGGTGATGCGCCGTTGCTGCTTGAGCGTACCGATAGCCTGCTCCAGTGCGCCCAGACGTCGGGTGCGCTCGCCCAGGCCCTGCATATGCCACTGGCCCTGCTCGTCCTCACTGAGCGACAGCGCCAGGCCGCGAATCTGCAGCGCATCCATCACCGGGCGCCGTAGCCAGAGGCTGCGCCAGACGTTCAGCCGCGCCGTCACATCGTCCAGATCAAACAGCACCTCGCTGTCAGGTTGCTGGCTCTCATGCACGCGCAGCCCACGCAGCGTCAGCACCGGTTGAGCGCCCTGCATCTGCCCCTGCAACGAGCGCAGCTCGATATGCCGGCCAGTCAACTGCTCAACCTGGGTAACCAGCTCCTGCTGATAATTGGCAACCGTCGGCACCAGCAGCCGGCCGAGGCTGACATAAGCCGCCGCCAGCAGCAGCCAGCCAACCAGCAGCAGGATCAGCCCGTTCAGGCCTTGTATCAGCCAGCGTTGCCCGCGCATTGCCTCAGCCCGCCATCACATCAGTACCACATCGTACTGTTCCTGGGTGTACATGGTTTCCACCTGGAACTTGATCGGACGCTCGATAAACAGCTCCAGATCCGCGACGTTGCCGGACTCTTCGTCCAGCAGGCGATCAATCACCGCCTGCGACGCCAGCACGGTGTAGGAGCCGGCCTGATAGGCGCGCGCCTCGCGCAGGATCTCGCGGAAAATTTCGTAGCACACGGTCTCCGGCGTTTTCTGAATGCCACGGCCCTGGCAACTCGGACAAGGCTCGCACAGCACCTGCTCGAGGCTTTCGCGGGTGCGCTTGCGGGTCATCTGCACCAGACCCAGCTCGGTGATACCGATGATATTGGTCTTGGCGTGATCGCGCTCCAGCTGTTTTTCCAGCGTGCGCTGCACCTGGCGCTGATGCTCCTCATCTTCCATGTCGATAAAATCGATGATGATGATGCCGCCCAGGTTGCGCAGACGCAGCTGACGGGCAATCGCAGTGGCCGCCTCCAGGTTGGTCTTGAAGATGGTTTCTTCGAGGTTGCGGTGGCCGACAAAAGCGCCGGTGTTGACGTCGATGGTCGTCATCGCCTCGGTCTGGTCGATCACCAAGTGGCCACCGGACTTGAGCATCACGCGCCGGTCCATGGCCTTCTGAATCTCGTCCTCGACGCTGTAAAGATCGAAAATCGGCCGTTCGCCCGGATAATGCTCCAGCAACTCCTCAACGCCCGGCATCAGCTCGTGCACAAACTGCTCGACCTTCTGGAAGGTCTCACGCGAATCGATCCGCACCTTCTCCAGCCTGGGGTTGGCCAGATCACGCAGGGTGCGCAGGGCCAGCGGCAGGTCTTCGTAGATTACCGAGGGGGCTGGCGCCGTGCCCATCTGCTGGGCGATCTGCTGCCACAGGCGGCGAACGTAGCGAATGTCGACCAGAATGTCCTCCGGCCGGGCGCCTTCGGCGGCAGTGCGCAGGATGTAACCGCCGGCTTCGTCGATGTCCTCACTTTCCTGGCAGTCGGCGACGACCTGCTTCAGCCGCTCGCGCTCGGCTTCGTCTTCAATTTTCAGCGAGATGCCCACATGCGGCGTGCGCGGCATATACACCAGATAACGTGATGGGACCGAGAGGTGAGTGGTCAGGCGCGCGCCCTTGGTGCCAATCGGGTCTTTGGTGACCTGCACCACCAGCGCCTTGCCCTCGTGCACCAGCGCACTGATCGGCTCTACCGCCTGCCCCTCGCGCTGGGAGATTTCGGAGGCGTGAATAAAGGCCGCACGTTCCAGCCCGATATCGACAAAGGCCGCCTGCATGCCCGGCAGCACACGCACTACCTTGCCCTTGTAGATATTGCCGACGATGCCACGGCGCTGGGTGCGCTCGATGTGCACTTCCTGCAGCACACCGTTCTCGACCAGCGCAACACGGGTTTCCATCGGCGTGATATTGATGAGAATTTCTTCGCTCATGGGCTCTCTCGCTTCTTGTCTGTCACCACAATACCGGTGATTGGAGCCCCGGAACAGCCGCGTCAGGGCCGTTGCCAGCAGGAAATGCCAAAGCCCTCAAGCAAACTGGCGGTCTCGCGCAGCGGTAACCCGACCACGGCGCTGTAGCTGCCTTCGATACGCTCGACAAAGACCGCGCCCAGACCCTGAATACCATAAGCACCCGCCTTGTCCGCCGGCTCGCCGGTATCCCAGTAGTCCGCCAGCTCCTGCGCACTCAGGCGGCGGAAGCAGACCCGGGTATCGACCCGCTGCAGCGCGATACGTTCATCCCGGGCCACCGCGACTGCCGTCATCACCCAGTGCGCGTCAGCAGACAGGCGGCCCAGCATGTCCAGCGCATGCGCGCGGTCGCGCGGTTTGCCGAGAATCTGCCCGCCGTGCACCACCGCCGTGTCTGCCGCCAACACCACCCGACCGGGGCAGGCAGCAACGGCGGCCAGCGCCTTGTCACGGGTTACCCGCTCGACGTAGGCCTCAGGCGACTCGCCCGGTAACACCCGCTCATCAACCTCGCTGGGGCGCTGGGTGCAGGGCACACCGATCTGCGCCAGCAGCTCGCGTCGCCGGGGCGAGGCCGAGGCCAGCAACAGCTCAATTGACATGGAAACGCCGACGCACGCCGCGCAGCAACGAGAAGACCCAGGGCCAAAGCACCGCACTAACCACCGCCGGCAACAGGAACATCAGGGTCGGCGGCCGATTGCCGCTCAGACTGTTGAGCCAGAGCGCGACCATCTGGGCAATCCCAAAGACCGGCAGCATGACCAGGCTCTGCTGCCACAACGGGAAGCGGCGAATGCGCTGATACAGCAGCAACACCATCCAGACCACCAGTGTCATCACCAGCGCGTTTTGACCAAACAACTGGCCGAACAAGACGTCCGACAGCAGGCCCGCCAACCAGGCGGTCAGCAGGCCGACCCGGTGCGGCAGCGCCATGACCCAGCAGGAGAGCACCAGCGCCAGCCACATCGGGCGCGCCAGACTGACCGGCTCGGGCATCGGCATGACGCTGAGCAGCAGCGCCACCACAATACTCAGGATGATCGCCAGACTAGTCTGCATCGGCTGCCTCCCCGGCCGGCTGGCCCTCGCTGTCGGCGGCGGGCGCCTCTGCCGCCTCGTCACCAACCGCTGTCGCCCCACCGTCCTGCTCGCTAGCGCCCTCGGTGCCCAGCTCCAGCGCCGGCAACACATCGCCGTAACCGCTCTCGGGGCTAAACACCAGCAGCAGATAGCGGCTGCGATTGAGCTGCGCCGACGGCGTTACCCGCACCTCGGCAAAGGATTGCGCCGGATGCCGCGTCACCGTCTGCACCCGACCGACCGGATAACCAGCCGGAAAGCGCTGCCCAAGACCCGAGCTGACCACAATATCGCCCTCGCGTACGTCGGCGGTATCGCCCACATAGCGCAGCTCCAGCCACTCGTTACGACCCGTACCACTGGCAATGGCGCGCAGCCCGTTGCGATTGATCTGCACCGGCAGGCTGTGGGAAGCATCGGTTACCAGCAAAACCCGGGCACTGTGCGGCAGAACCTCGACGACCTGCCCCATCAGCCCGCTGGCATCCAGCACCGGCTGGCCAAGAAACACGCCGTCAGCTTCGCCCTTGTCGAGCAGAATGCGCTGGGTGAAGGGGTTGGGGTCGACACCGATCAGTTCGGCGACCAGTACGCGCTCATCCACCAGCGAGGACGAGTTGAGCAGTTCGCGCAGCCGCACGTTCTGTTCGGTCAGGGTGGCAAGTTTTTGCAGTTTGCGCTGGGTCAGCAGCGCTTCGGCGCGCAGCCGTTCATTGTCGGCAATCAGCGCGGCCCGGCTGGTGGTCAGTTCGCTGACCGTCTCCCAGGCCCGCACCGGCATTTCAGCAGCCGAGTACAACGGCGCCACCAGCAGCCCGAGCTGGGCGCGCAGGGGCTTGAGGGCCTCAAAACGGGCATCGACCACCATGAGCACGATGGACAGCACCGTGAGCACGATCAGGCGGACACCGAGTGACGGCCCCTTGATAAATAGCGGTTTGATGGCAGGCTCCTCGCAGCCACTGGCGTGTTGCCGTCAACGACCCGCCGCATAGCAACGGGCCGGCCGCCGACTCACTCGGTCGACAGCAGGTCCATGGTGTGCTGGTCCATCATTTCCAGCGCACGGCCACCGCCACGAGCAACGCAGGTCAGCGGCTCTTCGGCAACAATCACCGGCAGGCCGGTTTCCTGGGTCAGCAGTTTGTCCAGATCACGCAGCAGCGCGCCGCCGCCGGTCAGAATCAAACCACGCTCAGCGATGTCGGAAGCCAGTTCCGGCGGAGACTGCTCCAGCGCGCTCTTGACCGCCTGTACGATGGTCGCCAGCGACTCCTGCAGCGCTTCGAGCACCTCGTTGGAGTTGAGGGTAAAGCTGCGCGGCACGCCTTCGGCCAGGTTGCGGCCGCGGACGTCGACTTCCAGCATTTCGCCGCCCGGGAAGGCCACACCGATCTCCTGCTTGATACGCTCGGCGGTGGACTCGCCGATCAGGCTGCCGTAATTGCGACGCACGTAGGTGACAATGGCTTCGTCGAAGCGGTCACCACCAACCCGGACGGACTCGGCGTAGACCACGCCGTTCAGGGAAATCAGGGCGATCTCGGTGGTACCACCACCAATATCCACGACCATGGAACCGCGTGCTTCCTCCACCGGCAGGCCGGCACCGATGGCCGCAGCCATCGGTTCTTCGATCAGATATACCTCGCGGGCGCCAGCACCCAGGGCCGATTCGCGGATGGCCCGGCGCTCAACCTGGGTAGACTTGCACGGCACGCAGATCAGCACACGCGGGCTCGGTTGGATAAAGCTGTTCTCGTGCACTTTGTTGATGAAATACTGCAGCATCTTTTCGCAGACACTGAAGTCGGCGATAACGCCGTCTTTCATCGGGCGAATGGCCTGGATGTTGCCGGGCGTGCGTCCCAGCATGCGTTTGGCATCAGTACCAACGGCAACAACACTTTTCTGATTGCCGGCGGTGGTGCGAATGGCAACCACCGAGGGTTCGTCCAGCACAATGCCACGATCGCGGACGTAAATGAGGGTGTTGGCAGTGCCCAGGTCGATGGACAGATCACTGGAAAACATGCCACGAATTTTTTTGAACATGCGTTGACTAGACCCCGAGGACGCGTGGGTTAATGGTAAAAATATAAAGAAAGCACTGATAAACCACCTGCCCACTGCATCGCCGCACGGATGGATAGCGGCGAAAGGCCTTTAGGAAACAGGGCAAACAGGTAGCTAATCGGTACTTCCGGAAGTGTCGCAACTCTAACAATGGCGGGGTTTTTGGGCAAGGCGCGCTGTGGTAAATTCCCGCCTTTGCCCGCATTTCCCGTGGCGAACCACCCAACGGCGCCTGTCGCCAGCAGCCAACCGGAATTCTTCCGGCTACATGGAGCTTTACACATGTCCCTGGACCGCACCGATGTGGAAAAGATCGCGCATCTGGCCCGTATCGCCATCAGCGAGGATGAAATCCCCGCTACTACCGCCAAACTGTCCGGCATTCTGGACCTGATCGACAAGATGCAGGCGGTGGATACCAGCAACGTCACCCCGCTCGCCCACCCGCTGGAAACTATCCAGCGCCTGCGCGCCGACGAAGTGACTGAAAGCAACCAGCGCGACGCCTACCAGGCCATCGCACCGGCCACCGAAGAAGGCCTGTATCTGGTTCCCAAGGTCATCGAATAATCCTGCCGCGCCGACAAGAGACTACCCCCATGCACGAAAAAACGCTGGCCGAACTGTCCCAGGCCCTGCAGAGCAAGGCGCTGTCCAGCGTCGAGCTGACCCAGCATTACCTCAAGCGCATCGAGCAGCTTGATGGCAACCTCAACAGCTATATCACCGTGACCGCCGAATCGGCCCTTGAGCAGGCAGCCGCGGCGGACGCCCGCATCGCCGCCGGCAACACCAACGCGCTGACCGGCATACCGCTGGCACACAAGGACCTGTTCTGCACCCAGGGCCAACGCACCAGCTGCGGCTCGAAGATGCTCGACAACTTCATTTCGCCGTACGAATCGACCGTCACCCAGCGTTTCCTCGACGCCGGCGCGGTCAGCCTCGGCAAGACCAACCTCGACGAATTCGCCATGGGCTCGTCCACCGAGTCCAGCTTCTACGGCCCGACCCGCAACCCGTGGGATACCGACCGGGTACCCGGCGGCTCGTCAGGTGGCTCCGCTGCCGCTGTTGCCGGACGCCTGTGCGTGGCAGCCACCGGCACCGATACCGGCGGCTCGATCCGCCAGCCCGCCGGCTTCACCGCCCTGACCGGCCTGAAACCGACCTATGGTCGGGTGTCCCGCTGGGGCATGGTGGCCTACGCTTCCAGTCTGGATCAGGGCGGCCCGATGGCCCGCACCGCCGAAGACTGCGCGCTGATGCTGCAGGTCATGGCCGGGTTTGACGCCAAGGACTCCACCAGCGTCGACCAGCCGGTGCCGGACTACAGCGCCGGCCTGAACGACTCGCTCAAGGGCCTGCGCATCGGCCTGCCCAAGGAGTACTTCGCCGCCGGCCTGGACGCTGCGACCAGCGATGCCATCAGCGCCGCGGTCAAGCAGTTCCAGGCGCTCGGCGCCGAGGTCAAGGAAATCAGCCTGCCGAACGCCGAGCTGGCGATTCCGGCCTACTACGTCATCGCTCCGGCCGAAGCCTCATCCAACCTGTCGCGCTTTGACGGCGTGCGCTTTGGCTACCGCTGCGAGAACCCGGCCGACCTGACCGACCTGTACAAGCGCTCACGCGCCGAAGGCTTTGGCGCCGAGGTCAAGCGCCGCATCATGGTTGGCGCCTACGCGCTGTCCGCCGGTTACTACGACGCCTACTACCTGCAGGCGCAGAAGATTCGCCGCCTGATCAAGAACGACTTCATGGCCGCCTATGAGCAGGTCGACGTGATCCTCTGCCCGACCTCGCCAACCCCGGCGTTCAAGATCGGCGAGAAGATCGACGATCCGGTCAGCCTGTACCTGACCGACATCTACACCATTACCGCCAACCTGGCCGGGGTTCCGGGCGTCGCCCTGCCCGCCGGGTTTGCCAACGGTCTGCCGCTGGGCATGCAACTGCTGGGGCCCTACTTCAGCGAAGCCCGTCTGCTCAACATTGCGCACCAGTACCAGCAGGTTACCGACTGGCACCAGCGCGCTCCGGCCGGCTACTGAGAGGATTGACAGCAATGCAATGGGAAATCGTCATCGGGCTGGAAATCCACGCCCAGCTCACCACCGCGTCGAAGATCTTCTCCGGCAGCGCCACCACCTTCGGCGCCGAACCCAACACCCAGGCCAGCCTGGTTGACCTGGGCATGCCGGGCACCCTGCCGGTGCTCAACGCCCAGGCCGTGCGCAACGCGGTCAAGTTCGGTCTGGCGATCGACGCCGAGATCGGCATGACCAACGTGTTCGCGCGCAAGAACTACTTCTACCCGGACCTGCCCAAGGGCTACCAGACCAGCCAGATGGATCATCCGATCGTCGGCAAGGGCTATCTGGACATCACCCTGGAAGACGGCACGGTCAAGCGCGTCGGCGTCACCCGCGCGCACCTGGAAGAAGATGCCGGCAAGAGCCTGCACGAAGACTTCCACGGCATGAGCGGCATTGACCTCAACCGCGCCGGCACCCCGCTGCTGGAAATCGTCTCCGAGCCAGACATGCGCAGCGCCAAGGAAGCGGTCGCCTACGCCAAGACCATCCACTCGCTGGTGCGTTATCTGGGCATCTGTGACGGCAACATGGCCGAAGGCTCGCTGCGCTGCGACTGCAACGTCTCGGTGCGCCCCAAGGGTCAGGCCGAGTTCGGCACCCGCTGCGAGATCAAGAACGTCAACTCGTTCCGCTTTATCGAGAAGGCGATCAACACCGAAGTCCAGCGCCAGATCGAGCTGATCGAAGACGGCGGCAAGGTGATCCAGGAAACCCGCCTGTACGATCCGAACAAGGACGAAACCCGTTCCATGCGCAGCAAGGAAGAAGCCAACGATTACCGTTACTTCCCCTGCCCGGACCTTCTGCCGGTCGTGCTGGAGCCGAGCTTTATCGAGGAAGTCCGTGGCGAACTGCCGGAACTGCCGCAGCAGAAGCGCGAGCGTTTCGAAAGCCAGTTCGGCCTGTCGACCTACGACGCCAGCGTCTTGAGCGCCAGCCGTGAACTGGCCGACTACTTCGAGCAGGTTCAGCAGACCTGCGGCGACGCCAAGCTGGCCGCCAACTGGGTGATGGGCGAGCTGTCCAGCCTGCTCAACAAGGAAGGTCTGGAGATCGACCAGTCACCGGTCAGCGCCGATCAACTGGGCGGCATGATCCTGCGCATCAAGGACAACACCATCAGCGGCAAGATCGCCAAGATGGTGTTCGAGGCACTGGCCGCCGGTGAAGGCGACTCTGCCGATGCCATCATCGAAGCCAAAGGGCTCAAGCAGGTCACCGACAGCGGCGCGATCGAAGCCATGCTGGACGAAGTGCTGGCCGCCAATGCGGCGCAGGTCGAGCAGTACCGCGCCAGCGACGAAGCCAAGCGCGGCAAGATGTTCGGCTTCTTCGTCGGCCAGGCCATGAAGGCATCCAAAGGCAAAGCCAATCCACAGCAGGTCAACGAACTGCTGCGCAAGAAGCTGGAAGGCTGAACCGGCGAGCGGTGGTGCGGTCTCAGACCGCGCCACCGTCATCCGGGATTCTCCCCATGCTTCGCGCCCTGCTGATCGTCCTTGCTACCCTCTTGGCCAGCCGCGCCATGGCCGACGATCTTTCGCTGGGTGACCCTGGCTGGACCCAGACCGGCAAAGCCTCCTACTACTCCTCTCGTCTGCACGGCCGACGCACCGCCAGCGGCGAGCCTTACGACGAAACCGACCTCACCGCAGCACATCCGCAGCTGCCCTTTGGCACCCTTGTTGAGGTGACCAATCTGTACAACAACCGCTCGGTTGTCCTGCGTATCAACGATCGCGGCCCCTTTGTCGGCCATCGTATCCTCGACGTCTCGCAGAGCGCCGCCGAGCTGCTCGGCATGATCCGCGCCGGCAGCGCACGGGTGCGCATCGAGGTGCTGGACCCGGACCGGCAAAACGAATAAGCGGAACCTTTGGCCCTGGCGGCTATCCTCTATCAGGTAACGAGCAAAAACACTGACCAACATCGGCGCCCCGAGGCCCGCATGTCGGCTGGCGGCTGCTCGCCCAAAAAACCGGTCAACCGACCGGTACACGCAGGACAAGGAGATCTGCATGACTGACGCCAAGCGTGGCTGGCAATCAACCGTACTGGTTCCCGTGTTTGCCCCTGCCGTGATTGTGACTCTGCTGCTGGTTATCGGCACCATCAGCAACCCCGAACTGGCCGGCTCGCTGTTTTCCAGCACCCTGGCCTACATCACCGAGACCTTTGGCTGGTTCTACATGCTGGCGGTCGCCAGCTTTCTGCTGTTTGTGGTACTGGTCGCCTGCAGCAGCTGGGGCAATATTCGCCTCGGGCCAGATCACGCCGAGCCGCAGTACAGCTTCCCGGCCTGGTTCGCCATGTTGTTTTCCGCCGGCTACGGCATCGCCCTGCTGTTCTTTGGCGTCGCCGAACCGGTCACCCACTTTGCCAGCCCGCCGGCGGGGGCCCCGGAGACGCTGGATGCCGCCAAGCAGGCGATGCAGATCGCCTTTTTCCATTGGGGCTTTCATATCTGGGCGATCTACGGGCTGGTCGGCCTGGTACTGGCCTACTTTGCCTTTCGGCATGGCCTCCCGCTGTCGATGCGTTCAGCGCTCTATCCGCTGATTGGTGAACGCATTCACGGCCCCATCGGGCACACCGTGGATGTGGTCGCCATTCTAGGCACCCTGTTCGGTATCGCTACCACCCTTGGCCTCTCGGTGGCGCAGATCAACGCCGGGCTGAACTACCTCTGGCCCAGCATTCCGGTGACCAGCAACGTCCAGGTTATCGCCATTGCGGTGGTCACCGGCCTGGCCTTGTTTTCGGTCGTCGCCGGCCTCGACAAGGGCGTCAAGAACCTCTCCATCGTCAACATGGTGCTGGCGGTGTCGCTGATGCTGTTTGTGTTTCTGGTCGGCCCCTCGATCTTTATTCTCGAAGCCTTTTTGCAGAATACCGGCAGCTACCTGAACAACATTGTCGAGCGCACCTTCAACCTGCAGGCCTACACCCACAGTGACTGGATCGGCAACTGGACCCTGTTCATCTTCGGCTGGACCATCGCCTGGGCGCCCTTTGTCGGACTATTTATCGCCAAGATCAGCCGGGGCCGCACCATTCGCCAGTTCGTTTTTGGCGTCATGCTGGTACCCACCATGTTCACCTTCCTGTGGTTTTCGGTGTTTGGCGACACTGCCCTGCACCTGATCATGAACGAGGGTTATAGCGCGCTGATCAGCGAGGTTCAGGCAGACAAGGCGATCGCCCTGTTCAAGCTGTTCGAGCACCTGCCGCTGACCTCGATCGTGTCGTTCATCACGGTAGTGCTGATCGTCACCTTCTTCGTGACCTCGTCCGACTCCGGGTCGCTGGTCATCGATTCACTGGCCTCCGGCGGGGTCATGCAGACCCCGGTCTGGCAGCGCGCCTTCTGGGCCATTCTGGAAGGTGTGGTTGCGGCGGTGTTGCTGCTGGCCGGTGGCCTGAGCGCCCTGCAAACCATGACCATCGTTACAGCCCTGCCGTTTGCCATCATCATGATCATTGCCATGCTCGGTATGTGGCGGGCGCTGGTGATCGAAGGGCACCGCGATGTCAGCCTGCTGCACCAGATGCAGGTCAGCCGCTACAGCGACAACAGCCTGACGACCAACTGGAAGAAACGCCTGGCCGGTATCGTCAACTTTCCTGACCGGGCAGCGGTGGAAGGCTTTATCAACAAGACCGCCATGCCCGCCATGCAGCGCCTAAGCGATGCGCTGGTTGACCAGGGCTGGCCAACCAAGGCAGAGCGCGACCCGGAAAATGGTCGGGTGTATCTGGAGATACACAAGCCGGATCAGCTCGACTTCATCTACGAGGTGCGCCTGCGCGAGTACCTGCGCCCGGATTTTGCCTACCCGGAAATGCGCCGCACCGACAACAACGAGCAGCAGCATTACTACCGCGCCGAGGTATTCCTGCGCCGCGGTGGCCAGACCTACGACGTCTATGGCTACGATGAGCAGGAAATCATTGGCGACATTCTCGACCACTTCGAGAAGTATCTGCACTTCCTGCACATCTCGCCGGGTGTACTGCCCTGGAACATGGCCGAGCACGACGAAATGCTACAATCACCCCCTGCCTGAACTGTTGACGCCAGGCACAAAAAAACCGACGCCTCAAGGACGTCGGTTTTTTTATACCCGCAGCCCTTTACTGCTGCAGGATCTGAATAATCGCCGGGTCCTGAAACACGCGGGTCAGCGCATCACTCATGACATCGGTCACCAGCTGCGTGTTGGTCTGCTCGTTCGGGGCATAACCAAAACGCTGCTGCAGCGAGGAGCTGTAACGCCCCTGGTAGTTCTTGTTCATGTTGCGCGCCTCCGCCACGAAGGTTGCGCTGATATCGGCCTGGGTCACGTATACCGAACTCTTCGGCGACTGGTAGCTCAGGTCAGACAGGTTCAAGGTCAGACTGTTGGCATTCGGCGTGCCCTGCGGCACGACATTAAAGCCCAACTGGCGCAGCGCGTTCTCTACCTGCTGACGTACCGCCGGCAGGGTGCTGTCACTGACGGTGATATTGCTGGAGTCAGGGTAGATGCCGCCACGGGTGCCCAGAATCTTGCTCTGGCGCGTGTCCTGCACCTGTACGCTCACCGGCTGCTGCTGGGCGACCGGATTGAGCGGCTTGTTGATCTGCGGTTGTACTGTCAGTTGCTGCGGGCTATGTGCGCAACCCACCAGGGCCGCCGTCAGCGCTGCCAGCAACAGCATGCCTGAACGCTTGAGCATAAGTAGCTTACTCCTGCCATCTATCGGAAAGTCGGTTTGTCACCGGTTGCTGCCGGTTTGGACAGGCGCAGCATACTCCGGTTCCGAGGCCGCCGACAGGGGGATGCGCTGTCATCATCCTGCAATGCAGATAGGCCAAGCTGGCGCCCTGAATAACGACGGAGTCCGCCCCATGCTTAACGCACTGTTCAAGCGCCGCCGCTGCTATGCACAACTCAGCCCGCAGGGGCTGTGTCTTGCCCTGTGGGAGCTGAAGGAAGCTCCGCGCACCGGGCATTGGGTCGAGGTCAACGAGCTGGAGGCCCGTTGGATCGGCAAAGCACTGCCGAGCAGTGCTCGCGTGGCGCAGCCATCACGGCGCAACCACTGGCGCCTGCTGCCGGCCTGAGCCGGCGGCAAGGCACTGTCAACGCGCGCCGGCCGCTTCCAGCACGGCAACGTAGTCTTCGCCCTGCGCGTGTTCGCGCACGGTCTCGGCGAAGGTGCGCCCCTCACCGTTCACGGCGTTCAGGTCAAAGCCTTCGGCCTTGAACATCACCAGAAAACGCTCGAAATCCTCGACGCGCAGCCCACGGTAGGCGCGGACCAGCAGGTGATAGTCGGCGGATTCTTCACTGCTATAAGGACGCGCGTTGAGAAACACCGCGACCTGCTCATCGGTCATCGGCTCGCCGATCACCTTTTCTTTGTCTTTACGCATGTTGCTTCCTCACTGGCTCAGGGTCGGCATTGTAACCATCCGCCGACGCGGCCACCAGTTCAGCGACCACCGGACTGCGGCGCCGAATGCACATCGGCCCAGATCAGGCCATTGCCGTAAAAGCGTCCCTGGACATAATCGGCGCCGGGCGCATCAAGCTGCTGCCGGATAATCGGCAGAAAGCTCAGCGGATAGGTGATCACCAATGTATGGGCGCCATCCTCCAGCCGCGCCGCACGACGACCACCTTCGCCCTCGACAAAGTGCAGTCGCGCACGCTCAACCGGGCTGCCCGGCAGCAGCGAGCGCCCTTCCAGCAGCAGCCAGATGCCGGCTTCCGCCTGGTTGGGACGCCCGCCGGGGCGCAGCTCGCTGCCAACGGTCAGACTGTAGCGCTGCACTTCAAACAGCACCTGCTCGGGCTTGTCCTGCCGTTGCCCGAAGGGATCAGCCGGCAGGTATTCGTCGTGCGGCAGGCTGACCTGTGCCGCCAGCAGCGGCGCCAACAGGCTCAAGCCCGCCCCCAGCAACCAGGCGCGCATCGTCTAGTGGCCCTTGAGGGCAAAGATACCGGCGGCGTTGCGCCAGTAGCCCTTGTAATCGAGCCCGTAACCGAAGATGTAGCGATCCTCGACATCCAGACCGGTAAAGTCGGCACGCATGCCGGGATAGGCCTTGCGGTCATGCTGCTTGTCCAGCAGGACCGCGGTGTAGACGTGCTCGGCGCCGGCATCACGGCAATACTCGACGATCGCGGCCAGGGTGTGCCCCTCATCCAGGATGTCGTCGATGATCAGCACGCTGCGGCCCGCCAGCGAATGCTCGGCGCGCGCCTTCCAGAACAGCTCGCCACCGGACAGCTTGTTGCGATAGCGCGTGGCGTGCAGATAGCCCACTTCCATCGGGAAAGGCAGTTTGGGCAGCAACTTGCCACTGATGATCAGGCCGCCGTTCATCACGCTGTAGACAATCGGGTTGCTGTCACTCAGCCGCGTGTTGATGTCATCGGCCATGCGCTGCAGCGCTGCCTCGACGTCTGCCTCGGTAAAGAGACAATCCGCCTCCGCCATCACTTCTTTAATATGCTGCAGCTCTACCGCCATGACTGACCTCCGCTGGTGCCGGAAAAAAGGGGCGAAAAATACCCATGTCGCCGCGAAAGCACAAGTATAGGTAAGTTCTGCCCAGTTCCACACATGCTCTGACAGCATGTTGACCCGGCTCAGGCTGTGCCATAATTGCCGCGCCCTTCTTGCAACAGAGTAACTTTCCGATGAACGTCAAAGAAATCCGCCACCCCCTGATCCGACACAAGCTGGGGCTGATGCGCCGCAACGACATCAGCACCAAGAACTTTCGCGAACTGGCCCAGGAAGTTGCCGCCCTGCTGACCTACGAGGCGACGCAGGACATGGCGGTGGAAGCCCATACCATCAAAGGCTGGTGCGGCGACGTGCAAGTCGAGAAACTCAGCGGCAAGAAAGTTACCGTGGTGCCCATCCTGCGTGCGGGTCTGGGCATGCTTGATGGCGTCCTCAGTCTGGTACCGAGTGCCAAGGTCAGCGTCATTGGTCTGGCCCGCAACGAGGAAACCCTGGAAGCGGACACCTATCTGGAAAAGCTGGTCGGCGAACTGAACCAGCGTATGGCCCTGATCATCGACCCGATGCTCGCCACCGGCGGCTCCATGGTCGCCACCATCGACATGCTGAAAAAAGCGGGTGCCCGCGAGATTCGCGCGCTGGTGCTGGTGGCCGCGCCCGAGGGCATCAAACGCGTCAACGATGCCCACCCCGACGTGCAGATCTACACCGCCTCGGTTGACCAGCGCCTGAACGAACAGGGCTACATCATCCCGGGCCTGGGCGACGCCGGTGACAAGATCTTCGGCACCAAGCAGAAGGATATTGTCTGATGGAAGGCGTCCAGACCCACGGCTGGCGCACCGCGCTGGCCGGCTCACAGATGCTGTTTGTGGCCTTTGGCGCACTGGTGCTGATGCCGCTGATTACCGGCATGAACCCGAGCGTGGCGTTGTTCACCGCCGGTATTGGCACCCTGTTGTTCCAGTTCACTACCCGCCGTCAGATCCCGATCTTTCTGGCCTCAAGTTTCGCTTTTATCGCACCGATCATGTACAGCAACCAGACCTGGGGCCTGCCGGCCACGCTGGGCGGCCTGGTTGCCGCCGGGGTCATGTATATCCTGCTCAGCCTGATCATCCGCTGGCGTGGGCCGGGCTTTATCCAGCGCCTGCTGCCGCCGGTAGTGGTCGGCCCGGTGATCATGGTCATTGGCCTGGGTCTGGCCTCCACCGCCGTCAACATGGCGATGGGCAAGTCCGGCGACGGCAGCCAGCAACTGGTGGACTACAACACCGCGATTCTGATTGCTGCAGCGTCGCTGACCACCACTATTGTGGTCGCGGTCTTTGCCAAGGGGCTGTTCCGTCTGGTGCCGATTCTGGCCGGCGTCCTGGTGGGTTATGTGCTGTCCTGGCTGCTGGGTGTGGTCGACTTCAGCCAGGTGGCTGAATCCCCCTGGCTGGCAGTGCCGGCCTTTGTTGCGCCGGAGTTCCAGCTGGCAGCGATTCTGTTCATGATTCCGGTCGCCATTGCGCCGGCCATCGAACACATTGGCGACGTGCTGGCCATTGGGGGCGTCACCGGCAAGAACTACCTGGAAAAGCCCGGCCTGCAGAACACCCTGCTGGGTGACGGCATCGCCACCTCGGCGGCAGCCTTCCTGGGCGGCCCGCCCAACACCACTTACTCGGAAGTCACCGGCGCCGTCATGCTGACGCGCAACTTCAACCCCAATGTGATGATCTGGGCGGCCGTGTTTGCCATCGGCCTGGCCTTTGTCGACAAGTTCGGTGCAGTGCTGCTGGGTATGCCGGTACCGGTCATGGGTGGCATTCTTTGCCTGCTGTTCGGTTCAATCGCCGTGGTGGGTCTGAATACCCTGGTACGCAATCAGGTAGATCTGGCGCAGGCGCGCAATCTCTGCATCGTCTCGGTGACCCTGGTATTTGGCATCGGCGGCATGGTGATCGGCAATGACAGCTTCAGCCTGCAGGGCATCAGCCTGTGTGGCGTGGTCGCCATTGTCCTCAACCTGATCCTGCCCAAAGGCGAAGACGAGAACGTCTTGCCCCATCAGTAATGTCGGCTCAGCGCCGCCAGCAGCGCGCGTCTGCTGGCGTGCGCTGTCCAAGCTGGTTAAGCGTCAGTTCAGCACACACATCGCCGTCCATCAGTCCACCGCTCACCGCCTGGGCACGCAGTACAAAGCGCTCCCGATCTCGCTCCGCGCTCACCCGATAGACCGCCGTGCCCTGCGCCGGACTCTGCAGCCACAACCCCTCGACCGTGCCCTCGTCATAGCGGCCAGTGCTGGCATAGTGGTGCTCCAGACGCTGGGCATTATCCAGTACCAAGCCACTGACCTCAGCCCGTTGCCCCTTGCGTACATGCTCCTGATAGCCGGGATAGGCAATGGCCGCCAGCAGGCCAACGATCGCGACCACCATCATCAGCTCCAGCAGGGTAAAGCCGCACGCGCGCTTCATCGCAATTGCCGCCAGTGAATCCGCGCAAATACGCAGCGCCCACCACCAGCCAGCAGCGCGCTGCCTTCACTGCCCTGCAGCAGGTAGTGCTCGCTCTCGCAGCCGGGAAGCGTCACTTCCGGGTCTGCCTCCGCGCGCAATACCTGCGGCAGACTGGGCAGGCCGATATCCAGCTCAATACCGATCACGCCGATATCTGCGTCGGTCACCTGCAGATCGGCATTGCCGTCCAGGCTGGCGAAGGGCGGCGCCAGGCCGGTATCCAACGCCAGCGATATCAGCCAGCCACTGCTCTGATGGCGACACAGATCTGCGGCACTGCGGCGCGGAATCAGCGTGCTGAACAGGACCCGGCTACCCACGACCGTAGCCGCCTCGACCACCCGTTCGGCGCTGACCGAATGCACCGGCAGCGGCACATACCAGCCCGCCTGCTGCTGCCAGTCCAGCGCGGCGCCCTGCACCTGCCGGGTGCTGGCGGTATCACCTGGTTGCAGCTGACGCTGCGTCAGATCCGCCACGCTCAAGGTGCGCACCGAGGGCGCCAACCGCAGCGCATAGAATGCCTGTTGCTCTCGACTTTGCGCATCGCCATCGGCCAGCAGGCGACCACTGCCAAACAGCAGCAGTGGCGCCTTGGCTTGCGCGCCGAGATGCAGCACCGGAGCGGCCGTCAGCGGTTGCCCGGGCGGCGCCACAAACAACGGACTGCTGCGGTTGATCACCTGCCAGTGCTGCGGGTCGTCTGCGCTCAGATCAAAGCCCCACAGCTGTCCATGCAGATCACCCGCATAGGCTGCCACGACGTTTGCGCCGGCGTCACGCTGCAGGGTCAATGCCGACAATCCGTTGCTCTCAGATGTGCCCGCCCTGGACGGCAGGTCCAGTTGTCTGAGCAGTTCGCCGCTTTCCGCATCCAGCACAAGCAAACTGGCTACGCCCGTAGCACTGCCGTAGCCGTTGCCCGTAATCAGCAGCGCCCGCCCGGCCTTGTTAAACACCTGCGGGGCGGCGTACAGGTGGCCGAGCGCCTGCCAACCCGGCTGCCCTGCATCTACCTCCCACAACGCTCCCAAGGCATTGGCGGCGTCGCGCTGGTCATATAGCCGCACGGCAAACAGCCCCTTGCCGCCGGCGCCCAGGCCCGCCGCTGCCAAGGTACTCCAACCAGCTGACAGGCGAGCATCAGCCAGCGCTATCTGGCCATCAACTCCGGAGTAATGCCCGTAACCTGCGCCGTAGGCCGGAGCTGCCCAGTGCTGCAGATTGCCCTGCAAGGCAGCAGGCAGATAGGCGTACCGATGCAGGCCGCCCGCCTCGAATACGTGCAGCAAACCGTCATTGGCGCCCACCAGCAAGAGGTCACCCATGGCGCTGCGCTGCTGCAGATAGGTCTGGTAGGCCGCCTCCTGGCTGGTCTGCAAGGGCGCCCCGGCCATCAAAAGCCGAGGCGCGCTGCGCACGCTATCCCCCAACAGGCGGGCGCGTTCGCGCAGCCCCGGTACCGGCACACCGCGGGCCCAGTCGAGCAACTGTTGCCCGGCATTGGCACCATGCAAGCCGAGCCCGGCGGCCATCGCCTGCAGCTGCTGTTGCTGGACGGCCGCCAGGGCGCCAAATCCGGCGCCGCGCAGGGTCACCGGACCTGCTGGCTGCAAGGCATCGGCGTGGCGCCAGCTCTGGTATCGGCCGCGCAGCCCGCCGGGTACAAACTGGCTGTCGCTACGCCAGATCACGCCCTGCTCTGCTCCGCGGCTGTCCAGCGCCAGCAGCTCCAGCTCGCCGCTCCAGTCTCGGGCATGATAGTGCAAGCGGACACGCAAGCGGCCAGCGCTCAACGTCTGGCCATCAAGGGTTGCTGCCGATACGTAACCGCTGTGCGCTCCCACCTCCCCCACAAGCTGGCTCAGCGCAGCGGACAACCCGCTGGCGTCGGCGACGCTCAGGTAGCGCCCACCTCCGGCTTGCGCAGCGGCACGCAAACGCGGGTCATCAACGGCAAACCCGAGGGTGTAGCTACGCAGGTTTTGCGGTGGATAGGCCGGATCGTCCCAACTTTGGCCCGCTGCGTCGGCGCCGCCCTGGCGCAGATCGAGCGCGCGGGCGAAGGCCGCCATATCGTCCAGATAAAAGGTACTGCCCGGGTCCTGCAGGCTGGCGCCGGTCGCATCATCAGCGGTGTCGCCATCCCAGTCTGGCAGGTGCCAGTTGCCCGGCAGGTGGGGGTTCTGGCCAGCCGGCTCCTGCTGGGCCGAGACCGGAAAGGTGCTGTCATGGGTTGGCAGCCCGTCAGTCAGCACAACCGCAGCGCTGGCCTGACAACGCCACTGCAGCGGGCTCTGGTAGCGCGGTATGGCGGGGTCGTAGAAGGAAGTCATGCCGCGCAGGTAGCGGCTGATCTCATAGTGGGTTTCCGCTAGCGGTGTCCAGGTATACAGGTCCGGATTACTGCCCGCTGCGGGGTTCAGGCTGGTAATGGCCTGCTCCAGCCGCTGCAGATGCTGCCGCCCGGCGGGGTCATCGCCAATCCCGTCGACGGGCACCAGCAAGCGCCCGCCGGCCGTGTCACGCTGCGCGCCCGTCCCCGACGCCGGGTTAAAAGCAAACAGGCCAAATCGCAGGTCGCGATGCTGGCGCAGCAGCTGGCTGGCAGCCTCCTGCATCACCGCCAGACGGGTACGCCCGCCTGTACTGTTCAGCACCATGCTCGAGGAGTTATCCAGCAGCAGGACCACATTGGCCGGTGCAGCGCTACGCGTGCTCACCGGACCGCTGATCGGCTGAAACGCCAGTGCAGCAGTCGGCACTGCACTCAGCAGCAAGGTTGCCAGCTTACTGATAGGCCAATGCATACATAGCCTCCAATTCGGTGCGACGACGCCCGGTTTCTGTGCGCACCACAAGCCGGTAAACCTGTGACTGCCCACTGTGCTGCAACTGTGCAGGTATCGCACTGGTGCCCAGCCAGTCGACTCTGTAAACAACCGCCACACCGGCTGCGGCAGAGGCAAGGCTTTGCCAACCGGCGTCCGCCAGGTTGCAATCAGCACCGCTGCAGGCCTGCCCGGGCAGGGCCACCTGCTGTGCCCGGATCTGTGCCTCCAGAGTACGCAGTGCACTTTCGGCAGCTTGAAAGCCGAGTTGGCGCTGCACCAGATTGGCAACCTGACGTTGCTGATGGGTGGCGCCGCGCACAGCAGCGTGTGCCCCCACCACCATCAGCAGCAGAAATACCAGGCTGATCAGCAAGGCGGCCCCTTGCTGCCGCCGGAACGAACGCCTCCTGCTCATATCACTCCCTTATTGATCTGGTCGATTGCGCAGGCGCGTCACCTGCGTATAACGCTGGGTGAGCAGGCGTCCGGCCTGCGGACTGCCCGGGTTATCACTGAGCGCCAGACTCACCCGCACACTGCGCAAACGGGGCTGCTCCCCGGGCGTGAGCGTGGACTGGTAGCGGCCACCGGCATCTGGCATATCTGCGTTGGCGGCCAGGGCAAACTGCACGCGAAAATCCACCACCTGCTCGATCAGCGTTTCAAAGTTGCCGCTACCATTGAGGCGCACCTGCACCCGGTCGCCCTGCTGACGGTATTCGAGCTGACGAAGCGCCAGCAGCCAGTCACCAGGCTGCACTTGCAGCTCATCTTCGGCGATGGTCACACGGTCCCGGCAATTGCCTGCCACCAGCCAGCGCGCGCCAAAGGTGCCGGGACGATAGCCGGTGGGGGCATTGGTCTGGACTCGGACCGGTAAGGCGGTAACGATCTGCAGCACACCGCCCTGGTAACTGACCGGTTGGGCCAGTGGTGCTGGCAACGCGATACCCGGGCTAAGCTGCAGGTTGAGACACCCCTCACTGCCCGCCGCGCGCAAGTCCGCCGCCAACCGCCCCATCAGGTAGCGCGCATCCTCCTGCAACTGGTTGCCGTGCCGCAGCAGCACCAGGCTGTCGCGACTACCCAGCAAGGTCTGCATCAGGGCCATGGTCAACAGCAGTCCCAGCGCCATGGAAACCAGCAGCTCGACCAGGCCAAAGCCGCTCGGCCGGCCGTTCACGGCTGCGCTCCGATCCGCACATCAAGCTGCAGGCGGGCCGTTCCCTGCTCGCTGATCCGCGCCTGTGACCAGCGCACCAGCACCCGCGCCACGCCCTGCTCGACCGTCACCCGCGCTTCGCCTTCGGGCAGCTGGCAGGTCACGGCGCTGGCAAAATCAGCGCGATCCTGTTGCAGCACAGGCAGGTTTTCCACGCTCTGTTCGGGACACTCTCCGCTGACAGTCATGGCATACAGCGGCAAGGCACCACGGTTGGCACGCATGCGCTCAAGCAAGTCATTGGTCATCAGCAACGCCTGGGCACGGTGGGCGCTATCGGCGCTGAAGCGCAGGGCATTGAGCTGCAAGCCGATGGCGCCGAACACCCCAAGGGTGGTCAGCAACAGCGCCACCAGCACTTCGAGCAATGAAAATCCGCGCTGGGCCGGCGGGCCGCAGACAGACGAGTGATTGGCCGGCATGGGGCAGGTCCTTGTGCCAATGGACCTGCGCAGCAATGCCTGCAGGCCCTGATTCCGTGGCGGATCAACCGGACTGCAGCTAGCCGGCGAACGTCATCCGATGACGTCGTTCACCGTAAAAGGAGGCATCCGCGCAACCATCACCCTTTTGGGTGAGGGCGGCGACGGAGGTGTGAGGGAGTTAGCAGATGCCGACCTGACGAAGCATCTGGCCGTCGGCAAAACCCAACAGGTTTTCGCGCAGTTGCTCGACAATACGCTGGCGCGCCTCGCGGCTGCCCCAGGCGCTGTGCGGGGTGATGACCAGATTCGGTAAATCAGCATCAAGCAGCGGATTGCCATCGACCGGCGGCTCGACCGTCAGCACATCACAGGCCGCACCGCCCAGGTGCCCGGAGCGCAGCGCCGCCGCCAGCGCAGCCTCATTGACCAGACCACCGCGACCGGCATTGATCACCAGGCTGCCCGGCTTCATCAGCGCCAGCTCGGGCGCGCCGATCAGATCCCGGGTTGCCTCGGTCAACGGGCAGTGCAGGCTGAGTACATCAATCGCTGGCAGAAAGTGCTCGAGTGCCGGGCGCCCTTCACGCTCACGCCCGGGCAACGCGCCCACCAGTACGCGCATGCCAAAGGCCTCGGCCAGCCGCGCGACCGCTTGCCCCAGCTCGCCGTAGCCAAGAATACCCAGGGTCCGGCCAGACAGCTCGCCGATGGGATAATCCAGCAGGCAGAACTGCTCGCTACGTTGCCAGGCGCCGCCGCGCACGGCCTCACGGTAGGACTCGAACCGGGTAATCAGCACCAGCATCAGCATTAGCGTGTGCTGCGCCACCGCCGGGGTACCGTAGGCCTGGCAATTGCACACCACGATGCCCTGCTCACGCGCCGCCTCTAGGTCGACATTATTGGTGCCGGTTGCGGCAATCAGGATCAGCTTCAGCTGCGGGTTTGCCTGCATCAGCGCACGGTCAATCACCACCTTGTTGGTAATCACCACCTGCTGCCCCTGCAGCCGCTCGCTGACCTCACTGGCAGCCGTGCGCGGATAACTGGTGAAGACACTCGCGGTGCCTTCCAGCCCACTCAGATCCAGGTCGCCCTGGTCGAGGCTGGCACGATCGAGAAAAACGGTGGAGAGACCTTCTTGCATGCTGGCTGTACCTATGTTGCAGGGAGACGGCGCAGTATAATCGTCCGCCCACAGGAGGACCTGCAATGTATTGGAATGAATTTGCGCTGGTGGCACTGGTCCACCTGCTCGCGGTGATCAGCCCCGGACCGGATTTTGCCGTGGTCATTCGCAACAGCGTCAGCGCCGGGCACCGCGCCGGCCTGTACACCGCGGTCGGTGTTGGCTGCGCCATTTTCCTGCACGTGACCTACTCGCTGCTGGGCATTGGCCTGATTGTGTCGCAGTCGGTCTGGCTGTTCAATCTGCTGAAGCTGGTCGCCGGCGCCTATCTGCTCTACATCGGTTTTCGCGCGTTGCGCGCCCAGCCGGCCTCGGCGGACCAGCAGGTTAGCAACCAGCACAGCATGAGTGCCGCGCAGGCGTTTCGTCAGGGCTTTATCACCAATGGCCTGAACCCCAAGGCGACACTGTTCTTCCTGTCGCTGTTCACCGTGGTCATCAGCCACGACACCCCGCTACTGGTACAAGCCGGCTATGGCGTTTATACGGCGGTAGCGACCGGCGCATGGTTTTGCCTGGTGGCCCTGCTGTTCAGCCGCGATGCGGTGCGTCGCGGCTTTCATCGCATGGGGCACTGGTTCGATCGGATGATGGGCGGCGTGCTGATCGCCCTGGGCCTGCATCTGGCCCTGTCGCAGTGGATCAAGCGCGGTTGATGGCAATGCGGCAGGCTCACGCCTGCCGCGGGGTCTCCCGGCACCAGTCAGCGAGCACCTGAACCCATTGCGGGTCGTCATTCAGGCAGGGGATCAGCACCAGCTCCTCTCCGCCGGCAGCGACAAACTGCTCGCGCGCGCGATCGCCAATTTCCTCCAGCGTCTCGATGCAATCAGCCACAAATGCCGGGCAGGCAACGAGCAGCCGCTTGACGCCCTGCGCAGCCAGCTCGTCGATCCGCGTCTCGGTATAGGGCTCAATCCACTTGTCACGACCCAGGCGGGACTGAAAAGCCATTGACCATTGCTGTGGCGCCAGCTCCAGGCGGGCCGCCAGTTCGCGGCTGACGTGGCTGCAGTGCGCACGATAACAAGTGGCGTGAGCAGCGGAAGCACGTTCGCAGCAGTCGCCGGACGCCAGGCAGTGAGTACCGGTCGGATCGGCCTTGCGCAGGTGACGCTCGGGCAAGCCGTGGTAGCTCAGCAGCAGGTGATCAAAGCCCTGCGCCAGATAGGGCCGCATGCTGTCGGCCAGGGCGGCCAGATAGTCGGGGCGATCATAAAACGCCGGCACCACGTTCAGGCGGATATCCAGACCATGCTGCTTGATCACCCGCTGCGCCTCCTGCACCGAGGTGGTAATGGTGCTGTCGGCGTGCTGCGGATACTGCGGCATGAACAGCACCTCGCGCACACCCGGCCGCGCCGCCAGTGCCAGCAGCCCCCGCTCGATGGAGGGCTCGCCATAACGCATCGCCAGTTCGACCGGCATATCCAGCTGTTGCTGCAACGCCTGCTGCACCCGGCGACTGATCACCACCAAGGGCGAGCCGTCCTCCCACCAGATTGAGGCATAGGCATGCGCCGAGGCCTTGGGACGCGTGAGCAATATCAGGCTGACCAGCAACCGGCGCGCAGGCCAGGGCAGGTCTACCACGTAGGGGTCCATCAGAAACTGATTCAGATAGCGCCGCACATCGGCCACCTGGGTACTCTTTGGCGAGCCCAGATTGACCAGCAAAACCCCACGTTCAGACATTCACTCACTCCAACGGATCAACAACCATCATTTTTGCTTTTGCAGCACTTGAGCCAGTGCGGTCTCAAGATGCGGGTAACGAAACACAAAGCCTTCCTGCTCCGCCTTGGCCGGCAACGCGCGCTGCCCGGTCAGCAACAACCGCGACATCTCGCCCAGCGCCAGCTTCAGCACAGGTGCCGGGGCCGGCAACACCGCCGGCCGGCCAAGCGCCCTGCCCAACGCACGGCTGAACTCCCGGTTGGTTACCGGCGTCGGCGCGGTGCCGTTATACACCCCGCGACAGTCAGGACGCTCAATCAGCCATTGCAACAGCGCCTCGACATCACTGTGATGCACCCAAGGCATGTACTGCCGCCCAGACCCTAGCGGGCCGCCCAGCCCCAGGCTGAAAGGCAGACGCATGCGCTGCAAAAAGCCGCCATCGGGCGCCAGCACCAAACCAATACGCAACACACAGACCCGCATGCCGTAAGATGCCGCGCGGCGCGCCGCCGCCTCCCAGGCATCGCACAGGGTGTGGGTGTATTCTACCTTCGCCGGGCTGGTCTCGGTCAGCGGCGTATCGCCACCGTCACCGTACCAACCCACCGCCGACGCCGTAACCAGTACCTCGGGGCGCTGTGCACGCTGGCCAAGCCACTGCACCAGCTGCTCAGTCAGGGTCACCCGGCTCTGCCACAGCAGTGCCTTGCGCTCAGTGCTCCAGCGCCGGTCCGCCACGGGAGCGCCAGCCAGGTTGATCACCGCGTCCAACGGGCTATCATCCAGCTGCTCCAGGCTGGCGACGCCGCGCACCTGTGCACCGCACAAGCTGGCAACGTCACCCGGACGGCGGCTCCACACCGCCACCTGGTGCCCTGCTGCTACCAATTGGCGACACAGTTGCCGCCCGATCAGACCGGTACCGCCGGTCAGTAATACATTCATAAGGACTCCCTGTCGTCAGCACTGCGAGCCGCCACACTAGGGCCTGACAGCCCATGGGGCAAGCGCGGGCACGCCAAACTGCCAAATGGACAACATGCGAGACAACGGCGACACCGACGACGCACAAATTTTTATACAAACAGCATGCCCATGTATAGCTTTTCCTGTTCCGCCGGGGTAAAACGGCCCCATACAGCGACCTGAACAGGACCAGATCACATTATGAGCGTAGCCGTAATCGGCGCCGGCATCGCCGGCATCAGTGCCGCCAGTCACCTGCACGAAGCCGGCGTTAGTGTCCACATCTTCGACAAGAGCCGGGGTACCGGTGGCCGAATGAGCAGCAAGCGCACCGAACAGGGTGAGTTTGATATCGGCACCCAGTACTTTACCGCTCGCCACAGCGCCTTCCGCGCAGCCGTCGAGTACTGGCAGGAACAGGGCTGGATTACCCGCTGGCAGCCGCGCCTGTATCGCATCGATGAACAGGGCCTGCAGCGCTCCGACGATGACCAGCCACGCTATGTCGGCACACCTCGCATGACCGCACTGAGTCGCGGCCTGCTTGGCGACATGCCGCTGCACAGCGCCACCCGCATTGCCGCACTGCAGCGGGCCGAGAGCGGCTGGCTGCTGGTTGATACCAAGGCGCAAACCTATGGTCCCTACCAGCAGGTTATCGTTGCCACCCCCGCCCCTCAGACAGTGCCCTTGCTGGAGGCCGCCCCGGCGCTGGCCAATGCCGCCAAGCAGGCGCAAATGGAGCCGGGCTGGGCCGTCTCGGTCGGCTTTGAGGCGCCACTGGCCGTCGAGCTGGACGCCGCCTTTGTACGCTGCGGCCCGCTCGACTGGGTTTGTGCCAACCACAGCAAACCCGGACGCAGTGAGGCGGCAAACTGGGTACTGCAATCCACGCCCGCGTGGGCGAGCGATCACCTAGACACCCCAGCGCATGAGGTTGCGCAGCAGTTGGTCGACGCCCTGGCGCAGGCGCTCGGCATCGCGCTGCCGGCCATCCGTTTTCTGCACGCCCACCGCTGGCTCTATGCCCGACCTGCGGACGACTGCGAATGGGGCGCACTGGCGGCCCCCGACCTAAACCTGTACGCCTGCGGGGACTGGTGCCAGTCCGGCCGCCTTGAAGGCGCCTGGCTGAGCGGTCGCGAGGCCGCCCAGGTACTGCTCGGCAAACGCTGAGCAGTCAGGTTTGCAGCGCCAAATCAGTACAGCTGGTAACAGCTGACAGACGAAAGGTGAAAAAACTTATACAAAAATAGCCAAATCAGTCTTATCCTTGTACAAAAGCGATTCAAGCTGTACAGGAGACACGCCATGCGATCTGCCAATTCTGCACGCATCCCCGTCGGCATCAGCCAATGCCTGATGGGTGACCCGGTACGTTTCAACGCTGGCCACAAGCACTCGCGCCTGTGCACCGACCACCTGGGCACCCTGTTTGAGTTGCGGCCCTTCTGCCCCGAAGTCGCCATTGGCCTGGGCACCCCGCGCAAGCCCATCCGGCTGGCCGGCGACCCGGCAGCGCCTCGCGCGGTCGGCACCGTGGATCACACCCTCGACGTGACCGACGCCCTGCAGCAATACGCCGACGATGTCTCCGTACTCTGCGAAGAGTTGTGCGGCTTTATCTTTATGCAAAAGTCACCCAGCTGCGGCATGGAGCGAGTCAAGGTTTACGAGCCCAATGGGCATCCCGCACCGGCCACCGGCCGGGGCATCTTCGCCGCTCGGCTGATGCAGGCCAATCCGCTGCTGCCGGTTGAGGAAGAGGGACGCCTGAACGATCCGGTGCTGCGCGAAAACTTCGTCAACCGTGTCATCGTTTACTCGGATTGGCAGCAACTGCTGCGCGACGGGCTCAGCGCCAGCCGCCTGCTCGCCTTTCACGCGCGTCACAAATACCTGCTGATGGCACATCAGTCACCCAGCTACCGTCAGATCGGGCAGATGCTGGCCAACCCGGGGCGCGGCGCCGCCTTGCGTGACACCGCCAACGCCTACTTCGCTGAACTGATGGCCGCACTGCGACGTCCCGCCAGTCGAAGCGGACACAGCAACGTGCTACAGCACGTCGCCGGGCACTTCAAGAAAGTACTCAACCCGCCGGAAAAAGAAGAGCTGCAGCAGCTGATCAACCACTACCGCAGCGGGATCGTGCCGCTGGTCGTGCCGGTTACTCTGCTGCGCCACCATCTGCTGCGCCATCCCGATCCCTATCTGCTGCAACAGGCTTACCTGCAGCCGCATCCGCCTGAACTCAGCCTGCGCAACGCGATATAACGATGAATACCCTGACCCGTCACTACAGCCGTCACACCGGAGACCGCGCATGAGCAGCCCCCTGCAACTGTGCTGGCTGCGTGGCGATCTGCGCCTGCACGACAACCATGCACTCTGGCACGCCAGCCAGAAAGGCCAGGTGCTGGCCGTGTTTATCACCACGCCGAACGACTGGCGCGCCCACGACGACGCACCGATCAAGATCGATTTCTGGCGCCGCAACCTGGTGGCGCTGCAAGCACAGCTCGCTGAGCGCAACATAGCCTTGCGCGTGCTGCAAGCCGAGGCCTGGGACGATTGCCCCGAGCTGCTCGTCGAGCTGGCGCAGGAGCTGAAGGCCAGCGCCCTGCACTTCAACAACGAATACGGCCTGCACGAGCAGGCCCGCGACGCCGCCGTTGCGGCGATCTTCAAGGACGCAGGTCTGGACTGCCAGCGCTATACCGACCAACTGCTGTTCGAGCCAGGTAGCCTGACGACGCAGAACGGCACCATGTACAAGGTGTACAGCCAGTTTCGCAAACAGGCCTATGCCAGCCTCCATCGGCGTCTGCCGGACTGTCTGCCCGCGCCCAGGCGCCAGCCGCCGCATGCCATTGAGAGCGATCAGCCGGCGGCCGGCTTTGACTCGTTCGAGCGCCCAACTGATGACCAGCAGGCACTATGGCCTGCCGGTGAAGAGGCCGCTCTGGAACGCCTGGAACACTTTTGCGCCGACCTGTTGCAAGACTACGCCGAGGACCGCGACCGCCCCGACCTGGATGCCACCAGCCGCCTGTCGGCCTATCTTGCTGCCGGCGTACTCTCGCCCCGCCAGTGCCTGCACGCAGCGCTACGCGTCAACCAGGGCGAATTTGACGGCGGCAACCCCGGCGCCGTGAGCTGGATCAACGAGCTACTCTGGCGCGAGTTCTACAAGCACATTCTGGTCTGCTATCCGCGTGTTTCCCGGCACCGTGCCTTCCGCCCGGAAACCGAGTCGGTGCGCTGGCGCAACGACCCCAAGGGCCTGGCCGCCTGGAAAGAGGGCCGCACGGGTATCCCGCTGGTCGATGCCGCCATGCGCCAGCTGCTGGCGACCGGCTGGATGCATAACCGGTTGCGCATGGTCAGCGCCATGTTCCTGACCAAAAACCTGCTGATCGACTGGCGCGAAGGCGAGCGCTGGTTCATGCAGCACCTGATCGACGGCGACCTCGCAGCCAACAACGGCGGCTGGCAGTGGAGCGCCTCGACCGGCACCGATGCCGCGCCCTACTTCCGCGTATTCAATCCGGTCAGTCAGTCCGAGAAATGCGACCCGGACGGCAGCTTCATTCGCCAATGGCTGCCGGAACTGGCCGGGCTGCCTGCGCGCGACATTCATCTGCCGCCCCAGGCCGACCTGTTTGCCGACAGGCCTGCCTACCCTGCCCCTATTGTTGACCTGCGCAGCAGCCGTCAACGGGCCATCGACGCCTTCCGCGAAGCAGGAGAAACCGCATGATCAGTCAACAGCAGATCGATGCCTTCGCCCAGGGCTTCGCCAGTCTCAATCGCGACAACCTCGAACGCCTGGCCGAGCTGTACCACCCCGAGGTGCAGTTCACCGACCCGCTGCATCAGGTGCATGGTCTGCCTGCGCTGGAGGCTTATTGCAGCAACCTTTACAGCAATCTGAACAGCGTACGCTTTGAATTCGGCCAATGCTCGCCGGTGGATGACGAGCAGGCGCTGCTGTGCTGGACCCTGTACTACCGCCACCCCCGACTGGCCGGCGGACGCGAAGTCAGCGTTCCGGGCGTAAGCCAGGTGTGGTTCCGCGACGCCAAGGTGTACCGACACCGGGATCACTACGACGCGGGCGCCCTGCTGTACGAACACATACCGCTGCTCGGCAGCGTCATACGCTTACTCAAGAGACGACTGACATGAACCATCAACGTAGAATCTGGTTAACCGGCGCCTCCAGCGGTATCGGCCTGGCACTGGCTGAGCAACTGGCCGCACAGGGCCACCGGGTAGCCATGACCGCGCGCCGCCGCGAACCCCTGCTGGCACTGGCCGAACGCTACCCCGATCAAGTCCTGGTGGTCACCGCCGACCTCACCGATATCCACGCCGTGCGCGAGGCAGCAGAGCGTATCGATACCGCCTGGGGCGGCCTGGACTGGGCTATTCTTAACGCTGGCACCTGCGAGTACATGGAACTGCCGCACTTCTCCGCTGCCCTGCTGGGCCGGGTCATGCAAGTAAACGTGCAGGGCACCGCCAACTGCATCGAGGCAGCCCTGCCGTTGCTCCGACGCAGCAGCGCGCCGCGTCTGGCGGCGGTGGGCAGCAGCGTGACCTATCTGCCGCTGCCACGCGCCGAAGCCTATGGTGCCTCCAAGGCCGCCGTGCGCTACCTGATGCAGTCGCTGGAGCTGGACCTGGCCGAAGAAGGCGTGGCGGTCACCCTGGTCAGCCCCGGCTTTGTCGACACCCCGTTGACCGCCAAAAACGACTTCGCCATGCCGATGCGCGTCAGTGCAGAAGAAGCCGCCCGCCGCATACTGCGCGGGCTGGAGCGCGGCCAGCGGGAGATCCGCTTCCCCGGACGTTTCATCAGCGTATTGCGCCTGATCGCTGCACTGCCGGCCGGGATACGCGTGGCCTTGACCCGTCGCCGTCGCAAACCTGAAGTCGGCGCACGACAGGAGCTCAACTGATGCGTATTGCTGTTGTCGGCAGCGGTATTGCCGGCCTGGTGGCGGCGCACCTGCTGTCGCGTCGCCACGAAATTACCGTGTTCGAAGCCAATGACTGGGTCGGCGGGCACACCCATACCGTCGATGTCGAGGTGGCGCAGCAGCGCTACGCCATCGACACCGGGTTTATTGTGTTCAATGATTGGACCTACCCCAATTTCATTCGCCTGCTCGACAAACTCGGCGTGGCCTCGCAGCCCACCGAGATGAGCTTCTCGGTGTGCGAACCGGCCAGCGGTCTGGAATACAACGGCAACAACCTCAACAGCCTGTTTGCCCAACGCAGCAACCTGCTGTCGCCCAGTTTTTTGCGCATGCTGTTCGATATCCTGCGCTTCAACCGCGAAGCCCTGACCGATCTGGAAAAGCCGGAAGCCAACACCCAGACCACCCTTGGCGACTACCTGCGCGAGCGCCGCTACAGCCGCTGCTTTATCGACCATTACATCGTGCCTATGGGATCAGCCATCTGGTCGATGTCCCTGCGCGACATGCTGGACTTTCCGCTGGCCTTCTTTGTCCGCTTCTTTCACAACCACGGACTGCTGTCGGTCAGCAATCGGCCACAGTGGCGGGTTATCCAGGGCGGCTCGCGCAGCTACGTTCCGGCGCTGACCGCGCCCTTCGCCCGCAACATACGCCTGAACTGCCCGGTCCAGCGCATTCGCCGCGATGCTCAGGGCGTCAGCATCATCAGTCGGCAGGGCGAGGAGCGCTTTGATCGGGTGATACTCGCCTGTCACAGCGACCAGGCGCTGAACCTGCTGGAGCAACCCAGCGACGCAGAGCAGGCCATTCTTGGCGCCATTCGCTACGCCGACAACGACGTGGTCCTGCATACCGACACCAGTCTGTTGCCAAGCCGGCGACTGGCCTGGGCCAGCTGGAACTACCGGCTCGGTGGCGATCCGCATAATCCCGCCGCGCTGACCTACAACATGAACATCCTGCAGGGCATACAGGCGCCGGAAACCTTCTGCGTCAGCCTCAACCAGACCGAGCAGATTGATCCCGCGCGCATCCTGGCGCGCTTCAATTACGCCCACCCGCAGTTCAGCCAGGCCGCGAGCGCTGCCCAGCAACAATGGGAATCACTGCTTGGCGAGCAGCACACCTTTTTCTGCGGCGCCTGGTGGGCCAACGGTTTCCATGAAGACGGGGTGGTCAGCGCCCTGCGCGTGGCAGCCCACTTCGGAGAGCGCCTCTGATGCCCCTTGCCAGCGCACTCTACAGCGGCCAACTGCAGCACCGGCGGCATCAGCCGCGCGGGCATCAGTTCCGCTACCGGATCACCTTGCTACTGCTCGATCTGGATGAGCAACCCGAGGTATTCGGCCTGAGTGCACTGTGGAGCGGTCGCTGGTGGTCGCCGATGCGTTTTGTCGAGAATGACTACCTGCGTACCGAGCGCCAGCCAGAGGAAAACCTGAAAGCCTGCGCCCAGCGCCTGGTGCGCGAGCAGTTGGGCCTGACGCTAGACGGCCCGGTCCGCCTGCTGACGCAAATTCGCAGCTTCGGCATGCTGTTCAACCCGGTTTCGTTCTTTTATTGCCATGACCGGCGCGGGCAACTGCGAGCGATCATCTGCGAAGTCACCAATACCCCCTGGGGTGAACGCTTCAGCTACCTGCTGGAAACCGACCCCGAGCAGCCTCGCCAGCACTTCAGCCTGGCCAAGCGCTTTCACGTTTCACCCTTTTTGCCCTGCGACGCCGAGTACCAGATGCACTTCAGTACGCCGGCCGAGCGCCTGCAGGTGCGCATCGAGCACCATCAGGACGGCCAGCGGCTGTTCGACGCCAGCATGGGCCTGCAGCGCCAGCCGCTCAGCCCGGCGCTACTGCGCCGGGAGACAGTTCGCTTCCCCTTCATGGTGCTGCGTACCGTCAGCGGCATCTACTGGCAGGCCCTGCGTCTGCTGCTCAAAGGCATACCGTTGTTTGACCATGCGCCCGCCGCGCAGTCGGTGGCAGCGCATTCGCGCAAGGAGTCCGGACATGAAACCGAGCAGACCTGAACTCACCTGCAGCACCGCGCAAGAACGCGAGGGCTGGCTGCAACGCCTGTGCCGCCAGGCCGTGCTGTCTCGCCTGAGGCTGTTGCAGCGCGGCACCCTGCGACTGCACCTGGAGGGCGAAACCCTGGACTTTGGCCAGCCCGATCACGATGGCCTGCACGCCGACATTCGCCTGCACGATCCGGCCGCCTGGGGGCAGATTGCCTGCAATGGCAGTGTCGGTGCCGGCGAGGCCTACTTTCAGGGCATGTGGAGCACGCCAGACCTGACCGCGGTAACCCGCCTGTTTGTGCGCAACCTGGATGTGCTCGACGCCATGGAAACCGGCCTGGCACGGCTCGGGCAGCCGGCGCTGCAGTGGCTGCATCGTCTCAACCGCAACAGCCTGAAGGGGTCACGGCGCAATATCAGCGCGCACTATGATCTTGGCAACGACCTGTTCGAACGTTTGCTGGACCCCAGCATGATGTACTCGGCGGCGATCTTTGCGCCCGGCAGCGACGACCTGCACGCCGCCCAGCTGAACAAGCTGGAACGCATCTGCCGCAAGCTGGAACTGACTGCCGACGATCACCTGCTGGAAATTGGCACCGGCTGGGGCAGCATGGCCATCTATGCCGCCCAGCATTATGGCTGTAGGGTGACCACGACCACCTTGTCGCAGGAACAATACCGGCTGGCCGAGGAGCGTATTGCGCAAGCCGGCCTGCAGGACCGCATCACTTTGCTGCTCAAAGACTACCGCGAACTGGAAGGCCAATACGACAAGCTGGTATCTATCGAGATGGTCGAGGCCGTAGGGCACGCCTACTTTGCTACCTATTTCAAGGCCTGCGCCGCCTTGCTCAAACCCGATGGCCTCATGCTCCTGCAGGCCATCACCATCCGCGACCAACGCTACGAACAGGCACGTCGCAGCGTAGACTTCATCCAGCGCTATATCTTCCCCGGCGGCTCCCTGCCCTCAGTCAGTATCATCGGCGAGCTGACCCGGCGACATACCGATCTGGCCATGCTGCATCTGGAAGATATCGGCCTGCACTACGCCCGCACGCTCCGTCACTGGTACCACAACCTGCAGCGCTACCGTGGTGAGCTGGCGCAACTCGGGTATGATGACGCCTTTTTCCGACTCTGGGAGTTCTACCTCTGCTACTGCGAGGGCGGCTTCCGCGAGCGCGGCATCGGCACAGCGCAAATCCTGCTTGGCAAACCTGATGCGCGCCCTGGAGAAACCATCTTGGGGGAGTGACATGCCTGACCGGCGACTGATTGCCAATGCCGTGCTGTTCCAGCTCGGCTGGCTGGCCTGCGTACTGGGCGGCAACAGCTACTGGCTAGCGGTGCCGGCGGCGGCCTTGCTGGTGCATTTTTTCTGGACCAGCAGTTGGGCTGCCGAAGGCAAACTGGTGGTCTCGGTGATGCTGGCAGGCGCCGCGCTGGACTCCTTCCTGCTGCAGTTGGGCGTATTGGAATTTCGCGACCAGGACACGCTGGTGCCGCTATGGCTGGCCGTGCTCTGGGCGCTGCTGGGGACCACGCTGAACCACTGCCTGGGCTGGACCGCCAAGCCCATCTGGCGGGCAGTGCTACTGGGCGCTGTTGGCGGGCCGCTCAGTTACCTGGCCGGCGCCCGACTGGCCGATGTCGGTTTGCCGCTGGGTACGACCACCACCCTGGTGCTACTGGGCTGCATCTGGGCCTTGGTCATGCCAGTGCTGCACGGTTTTGCTCACCTTTACCGCGAGCAATATCGCATGCAGCAGCTGGCTAACAAGCGCCGCGGGGACGCATCCTGACCGCCGTCAGATCGGGTGACGGTAGTAGAGCGCGGCCTTGTTGATACCCTGGTTGGGTTGTTTGATACCGGCGTTGGAATAGTGGTAGTAGCGCAGCCCTACTTCCGCCCCCGAGGTGAAGCGCATACCAGCGCCAATGCGGTCCTCGAACTGGAATTTGGACCCCAAGTCACGACGGTTGTCCAGGTTGGTTTCGGTAAACACGGCGGCACCGATACCACCTTCGATAAAGGGCGTCACGCCACCATTACCCGGAAAGCTCAGGGTAAACACCGGGGTCAGGATGACACTCTCGGCGTCCAGCCCGCTCCAGTGGGTGTAGCCGGCATCCCAATAGCCACTGATTACCGCGCCACCGCCATCGCTTTGCCACAGCGTACGGCCGAAATCGAACTGCAGGCCCAGGCGCAAGGTGTCGGTCGATTCGTTGGTATGCCCCCCTTCCAGGGTAATACCATCGAGGGCGTATACGGATGAACTGCAGGCCATAATCGACAGCATACTTCCGATTATCAATGAACGTCTCATGCGTCTTCTTCCTTAATTATCGACAAATCACGCTAGATAGACCGCGAATTCACGCAAAGTTCTCCCAACAGGAATTTTTCCTGCCCATTGCGATTTCTACACCGGCAGTGCAGCAACCGGCCCCTCATCGCCCCAGAGCACGGGTAGCACGGCCCGCATCTGCTGCGGATCGCCACTGGTCCAGAAACGCACTGACGCCGTACCCGTGGCGCGCAGCAAGCCACTCTCGGTCAGTCTCGCCTGCACCTGGCGGGCAACCGCTTCGCCGGTATCCACCACCTGCACATCGGGCGGCAGCATGGGCCCCAGCAGCGGCTTAAGGAAAGGGTAGTGCGTACAGCCCAGAATCAGCGTATCGCAACCGGCAGCCAGCAACGGCTGAACATACTGGCGCAGCAGCATCGTCACCTCCGGGCCGTCGAGATCACCGCGCTCGACACATTCGACCAGCCCCGGACAGGGCTGGGCCAACACCTGCACATCACGGGCAAAGCGGTCCAGCAGGGCAGCGAAGGTCGCACTTTGCAGCGTCCCGGTGGTAGCCAGCACACCCACCTTGCCATTGCGGGTGGCCCGTGCGGCCGGCTTCACCGCTGGTTCCATGCCGACGATCGGCATATCGAAGATCCCGCGCAGATCATTGACCGCAGCCACCGTAGCCGTGTTGCAGGCCAACACCAGCGAACGGGCGCCCCGCGCAATGAGGAATTCAGCGATATGTCTGCTGCGCTGACGAATCACCTCAGGAGACTTTTCGCCATAGGGCACATAGCCGCTGTCAGCCACATACAGCAGGTCTTCGCTTGGCAGCAGCCGGCGAATTTCACGTAACACCGAGAGGCCGCCCACACCTGAGTCGAAGACACCGATAGGGCAACTCATGCGCGCGCGCCACAACAGGCACAGCCCGGGTCACGGCGCACCCGCAGCTCGCGAAAACGACCATCCAGCGCATCAATCAGCAGCAGACGCCCAACCAGCGGTTCACCAAACCCGACCAACAACTTGAGCGCCTCCAGCGCCTGCAGGCTGCCGACCAGGCCCACCAGCGGCCCTACCACGCCGGCCTCGCTGCAGCTGAGCGCCTGCTCATCACCATCACCGTATAGGCATTGATAGCAGGGGCTATCATCGCGGCGCGGATCAAACACGCTGAGCTGCCCTTCAAGACGAATGGCGGCGCCCGACACCAGTGGCTTACCCAGTTGCACGCAGGCGCGGTTGACCGCATGCCGGGTCGCAAAGTTATCAGAGCAGTCGAGCACCAGATCAACCTCGCCAACGGCTGTCAGCAGCGCATCGTCCGCCAGCGCGACCGGCAACTGACGACAACCAACCTGCGGGTTGATGGCAGCCAGCCGTTCGGCGGCAGAGGCTACCTTGTCACGGCCGATGTCAGCTGCGTGATGAATGATCTGCCGCTGCAGGTTGGTCAGATCGACCTGATCCGGATCGGCGAGCACCAGTTCGCCCACCCCGGCAGCGGCCAGATACAGCGCGACCGGCGAGCCAAGTCCGCCGACACCGACAATCAGCACCCGGCTATCGAGCAGCCGCTGCTGGCCGTCGACATCAATCTGCGGCAACAGAATCTGTCTGCTGTAGCGCAGCAGCTGTTGATCATCCATGCCATTGCCCTCCGGTTACCCGTTGCTGGCCACCAAGATCACGCCAACTCTGAACCTGCTCAAAGCCTCGCTGGCCCAGCAGCTCTGCGACGGCTTGGGCCTGCTGCCAGCCATGCTCAAACAGCAGCCAGCCACCCGATTGCAGGTGATCGGGCACCTGTTGCACGAGCCGGCGAATATCATCCAGACCGTCAGCGCCACTGACCAGCGCACTGCCAGGCTCAAAGCGCACATCACCCTGCTGCAGGTGTGGATCATCTGCCGCAATATAGGGCGGGTTGGACACAATCAGGTCAAACTGCCGACCGGCCAGCGCACTGAACCAGTCGCTCGGCTCAAAATGGGCATTATCGATCTGCAGACGCTCGGCATTAGCGCGCGCCAGCGCCACAGCCTCGGCGACCCGGTCGACCCCGGTCAGCTGCCAGTCAGGGCGCTCGACCGCCAGCGCCAGCGCGATCGCACCGGTGCCGGTGCCGAGATCCAGAACCTCGGCAGGCCCCTGCGGCCCCAGTTCCAGCGCCACCTCAACCAAACGCTCGGTGTCCGGGCGTGGAATCAGCGTGCTTTCGCTGACGTCCAGTTGCAGGCTCCAGAAGCCTTGCGAGCCGAGCAGGTAAGCCACCGGCACGCCGCTGCGGCGCTGCCTGATGAGCTGTTCAAAATGACGCAACTGCTCCGCATCAGGCTGGCGTTCAGGCCAGGTACGCAGATAGGACCGGGGTTTGCCGATGGCGTGGCACAGCAGCAGCTCGGCGTCCAGCCGCGCGGTGTCCGAGTCAGGCAACTCGGCGCTGGCCAGCAGCTCGGCCAGGGTTGGCGTCATGCCGACTCCAGCGCTGCCAGCTGATCGGCCTGATATTCGCGTAGCAGCGGCTCGATGACGTTGTCGAGGTTGCCGGCAATGACTTCATCCAGGCTATAGAGGGTCAGGTTGATGCGGTGATCGGTCACCCGGCCCTGCGGGAAGTTGTAGGTGCGGATGCGCTCGGAGCGATCGCCCGACCCAACCAGCGAGCGGCGGGTATCGGACAGCTCTTTCTCCTGTGCTTCGCGCTGCTGATTGACCAGCTTGGCCTGCAGCAGGCTCATGGCGCGGGCGCGGTTCTTGTGCTGCGAGCGCTCGTCCTGACATTCGACCACAATGCCGGTGGGCAAGTGGGTCAGACGAATCGCCGAATCGGTCTTGTTGACGTGCTGCCCACCAGCGCCGGAGGCGCGGTAGGTGTCCACTCGCAGGTCCGCCGGATTGATCTCGATGTCGGCCTGCTCGTCCATCTCGGGCAGGATCGCCACGGTGCAGGCAGAGGTATGAATACGGCCCTGGGACTCGGTCTCCGGTACCCGTTGCACGCGGTGCGCACCGGACTCGAACTTGAGTTTGGCGTAGACCGACTGGCCTTCGACACGGGCGATCACTTCCTTGTAGCCGCCATGCTCACCGGGGTTTTCCGACAGCACCTCGACACGCCAGCCCTGGCGCTCAGCATAGCGGCTGTACATGCGGAACAGGTCGCCGGAGAAAATGGCGGCTTCATCGCCGCCGGTGCCGGCGCGAATTTCCAGAAACACGTTGCGGTCATCGTTCGGGTCTTTCGGCAACAGCAGGCGGTTCAGCTCTTCTTCCAGCTCGGCCAGCTGCGCCGTATTGGCGTCCAGGTCTTCCTCGGCCATGGCCCGCAGGTCCGGATCGCTATCCTTGAGCAGACTGCGCGCCTCCTCGATATCACCCTGCACGCGGCGCCACTGCGCATAGCACTTGACCGTCCCTTCCAGCTCGGCGTACTCCTTGGAGTAGCTGCGAAAACGCGGCTGATCGCTGATTACCTCGGCGTCGCTGAGCAGCGCCGCCAATTCTTCGAAGCGCTCGCCGAGGGCGTCCAGCCGGTTCAACAGGGATGCTTTCATGAGTCGCCTTGTGAGGAGTTGTTACGGTTGCCCGGCGCCGAGTCGCCCAGGGCAAAGAGTTCCTGCGCCAGCGCCAGCGCTTCCACCCGCCCCTGCGCCGTCATCTGCTTGAGCTGTACACTGGGGTCGTGCAGCAATTTATTGGTCAGCATGCGTGCCATTTCGGCCATCACCAGCGCCGGATCAGCGCCGCGCTGCAGTTTGGCCAGCGCCTTCTGCAGTTCCTGATCGCGGGCCTGCTCGGCCTTTTGCCGGTAGCTGCGCAGCACATCCACCGCCGCCAGCGCCCGCAGGCGCTGCATGAAATCGCCAGTACCCAGTTCAATCAGACGCTCGGCAGCCTCGGCCGCGCCCTGGCGCGAGCGCAGGTTTTCCTCAATCACCTCGTGCAGGTCATCGACGGTATAGAGATAGACGTCTGACAGGCTACCAACCTCCGGCTCGATATCCCGGGGTACGGCGATATCAACCATGAACATCGGCTTGTGCCGGCGCTGCTTGAGCGCACGCTCCACCGCGCCCTTGCCAAGGATCGGTAGCGGGCTGGCGGTAGAGCTGATGACCACATCACACTCGGCCAGAATGTCCGGGATCTGGGTCAACACGATGGCCTGACCGCCCAGCGGCTCGCTTAACAGCTCGGCGCGCTGCAAGGTGCGGTTGGCGACGATAATACGCCCCACGCCCTGCTCGAACAGGTGCCGTGCGACCAGCCCGATGGTCTCGCCTGCGCCGATCAGCAAGGCGGTACTGCGGCGCAGGTCGGCAAAGATCTGGCGTGCCAGGCTGACCGCAGCAAAGGCCACCGAGACCGGGTTTTCGCCAATCGCGGTGTCGGTACGCACCTGCTTGGCCATGCTGAAGGTGCTCTGAAACAGCCGATCCAGATAGGGTCCCAGCGTGCCGGCGGTGCGCGCGGCCTGCCAGGCATCCTTCATCTGGCCGAGAATCTGCGGTTCACCCAGCACCAGCGAGTCGAGGCCGGCGGCGACGCGCATCATGTGATTCACCGCGCCCGCGTCCTGATGCAGGTAACTGGAACGGCGAATCTCATCTGCGGTCATACCATGAAAGCGGGCGACCCATTCCACCAGCCGCTCGGCGTCGAGCCGATCCTGAGCGCAATACAGCTCGGTGCGGTTACAGGTGGAGAGGATGGCCACTTCATCGGCGCCCGCTTCGGCGCGCAGGCGCTGCAGGGCATCGGGCAGCTGTTCGGGCGAGAAGGATACGCGCTCGCGCACCTCCACCCCTGCGGTCCGATGATTGATGCCCAGTGCAATAAAACCCATGATGCCTCGTATTGCGAGAACGGAGCTGCTGCCAAAAACGTGCAATTGTCCTATGTTAGTTCAAGCCAATCAATCGCCAGATGCCCAACAGCGCCTCCGGGCATGGCGACAGAACGCCGCGCAGGCCGCTGGCAGCCGCTGGGTTTGCCCGCACGCCTGTGTCATGATGCCACCTGCTGTACCGCGCTTGCGCGCTCCACCAAGGCAGGCCAACCGTTTTGCATGAGACTTCCTATTCTATGAAGGTGTTTTCCGCATCCACCCTGCCCGCCCTGCTCGCAGCCGGCCTGCTGCTCAGTGGCTGCAGCAGCCTGTCCCAGCCGGACGCGCCAGCCGCACCAGCAAAGCCGCCGACCAGCAGTGAAACCGACAGCACAGCCGACACCCCGGTCACCTATGGTCGCTTTCAGCAGGACACGCTCTATGAGCTGTTGAGCGCCGAAATTGCCGGCCAGCGCAACCGCTTTGACCTGGCACTGGACAACTACCTGCGCCAGGCCCGCAGCACGCGCGACGCCGGCATCAGCGAACGCGCCCTGCGTGTCGCCGAGTTTCTCGGCAATGAGCCGGCCGCCCTGGAGATGGCACGGCTGTGGGTAGAGGTCGCACCGCAAGACCCGGAAGCCCTGCGCTCAGCCGCCATTCACCTGGCACGCACAGGTCGCCACGAGCAGGCCATGGATATGATGCAGCGCGCACTGGAGCTGCATGGCGAAACCCATTTCGATTTTCTTGCCCTGGCCGCAGCCGACACCGATGCGACCACACGCAACGCCTTGCTCGACAGCCTCGAACGCATGAACGACCGCTTCCCGGACAACACCCAGCTGGTCTTTGCCCGCGCCCTGCTATTGCAACAGGCCAATCGCAACGCCGAAGCACTAGCGCTGCTGGAAGAGCACCCGCATACGGACGAGGCGCCGCCCGCCATCCTCCTGCACAGCCGTCTGGTGGCTGAACAGGATATCGAGGAAGCCACCGAGATTCTGTATCGCGGGCTGGAGAGCTTTCCGGATGACACCCGCCTGCGCCTGATGCTGGCACGCACCCTGGTCAGTGAAGGCAACTTTGCCGACGCCCGCACGCAGTACGCCAAGCTGGCCCGCGACAACCCGGACGAACCGGACCTACAGCTGTCGCTGGGGCTGATTGAGCTGGAACTGGGCCAGGCCAGCGACGCCGTCATTCATCTGCAGAACACCCTGCAGCTGGCACCGGGCAACAATACCGCCCGCTACCACCTGGGCAATGCCTACCTGGCCGCCGACCGCCCCGACGACGCCCTGCTGACCTGGCAGAGTATCGACAGCGGCACCGAACTACTCACCTCCCGCGTGCAGATGGCGCGCCTGTTGCTGGAGCAGGACCGCATCGCCGCCCTGCAGGCACAGTTGCAACAGGATCGTGACCAGCACCCGCAACACGGCCTGGCATTGTTCCAGATCGAAATAGAAGCGCTGCTGCCGAACCACCCGGAGCTGGCCATCCAGCAGGCCAACACCGCCCTGCAGGCCTACCCGAACGACAGCAATCTGCTCTACAGCCGCGCCATGCTGCACGAGATGCTGGGCAACCCACGCGGTCTGGAAGAGGACCTGGGCAATATCATCGCCCGCGAGCCGGACAACGCCATGGCGCTGAACGCGCTGGGTTATACCCTGGCCGATCGCAACGAGCGCCTGGACGAGGCGCTCGCCCTGATCAAACGCGCCGCCGCCCTGGATCCCAGCGACCCCGCCATTCAGGACAGCCTGGGCTGGGTCTACTACCGCCTGGGTGACCTGGACCGCGCCGAAGCCCTACTGCGCGACGCCTACGCCGCCTACCCTGACCAGGAAGTCGCCGCCCACCTGGGCGAGGTGCTCTGGCGCCAGGGCAAGGAACGCGAAGCTCGCAAGATCTGGCGCGAGGCGCTGGAACACAGCCCCGACAGTCAATTGATCCCCGCCACCCGCGACCGCCTGGAAGCCGAATAAGCCATGCCCCTGTTGCACCGCATCCTGCTGGCCTGCCTGCTGCTGACCCTGACCGCCTGCAGCAGCCTGCATCAGCGCGAAACACTCGAACTGGGCGGCGACGAAGCCGCCTGGAAAACCCATCGCAGCGCCGTCGAACCCATCGACAGCTGGATCTTGCAGGGCAAGCTGGGCATTCGCAGCCCCCAGGAATCCGGTAGCGGCACCCTGTTCTGGCTACAGCGCCAGCAGTACTACGATATCCGCCTGTCCGGACCACTGGGCCGCGGCGCCACGCGCATCCAGGGTGACCGCCAGCAAACCACACTGGAGATCGCCGGGCGTGCCCCGGTGACCGCAGAATCCGCCGAGCAGCTGGTAGAAGACCAGATTGGCTGGCGTCTGCCAGTCGACCATCTGCTCTGGTGGGTCCGGGGCCTGCCGGCACCGGACTCGCCCAGCCACCTGCAACTGGACAGCAACAGTCGCCTTGGCCGCCTCAGCCAAAGCGGCTGGACCGTAGAATACAGCCGCTACCAGCAGGTCGACGGTGTCGAACTGCCACAACGCCTGCAGATTTCCGGTCACGACCTGCTGCTAACCCTGGTCGTCACCGAATGGAAGCCCGGTCTCAGCGAATGAACAGCACCACACTCAGCCTGCCCGCCCCCGCCAAACTGAACCTGTTTTTGCACATCACCGGTCGCCGCGCCAACGGTTACCACGAACTGCAGACCCTTTTTCAGTTTCTCGACTATGGCGACACCCTGCATTTCAACCGGCGCGACGATGACCAGCTGCAGTTGCTGACCGATCTGCCCGGCGTCGATGCCGAAGACAACCTGATCATGCGTGCTGCGCGCCTGCTACGCGAAGCCAGCGGCAGCCAGCTGGGCGCCGACATACGCCTGGAGAAAGTGCTGCCGATGGGCGGCGGCATTGGCGGTGGCAGTTCCGACGCTGCGACCACTCTGCTCGGCCTCAACCAGCTATGGCAAACCGGCCTGTCGCTTGAGCAATTGGCCGAGCTCGGCATCCGCCTGGGCGCCGACGTGCCGGTGTTCGTGCACGGCAAGGCCGCCTGGGCCGAAGGCGTCGGCGAACAACTGACGCCAGTGGAGCTGGACGAACCCTGGTTTCTGGTCGTGGCGCCGGACTGCCACGTCAGTACCGCAGAAATTTTTTCCGACCAGAGGTTGACGCGCGATACATCGCCCATTACATTAGCGGCCTTCCGTGAGCACGGTGGTCGGAATGACTGCTTGCCGGTTGTCACAACGCGTTACCCTGAAATTCGTAACACGTTGATCTTGCTAAACAAATATTGTGAGGCTAAGATGACCGGGACTGGCAGTTGCTTGTTTGGGGCCTTCCCAAACGAATGCGAAGCTGATAAAGTTCGCGCCCGGTTGCCAGCCACACTGCGAAGTTTTGTAGCACGAGGTTGTAACGTTTCACCGTTACACCGAGCACTGCAAAAGCAAGCATGACGGATGCAGCCGTGCATCCGGACAGATACAGGGGCGTCGCCAAGCGGTAAGGCAGCAGGTTTTGATCCTGCCATGCGTTGGTTCGAATCCAGCCGCCCCTGCCATTTTTCTCTCCGGCAGCAATCACGTACAGAACAGATTCATGTCTGACTGGTTGAGGCCTCCCGGCATTCCCGCAGACCTGAATCTTCCGCCAAGACCGCTACCCAAAAAGGTAATGCTGCGTGTCCAAGATGATGGTTTTCACGGGGAACGCCAACCCCGATCTGGCACGGCGCGTCGTGCGTCAACTGCACATTCCGCTCGGCGACGCTACCGTCGGTCGTTTCAGCGACGGTGAAGTCAACGTCGAGCTGAACGAAAATGTACGCGGCAAGGACGTCTTCATTCTTCAGCCCACCTGCGCGCCAACCAACGACAACCTGATGGAACTGGTCGTCATGGCTGATGCCCTGCGTCGCTCTTCTGCGTCGCGCGTCACGGCGGTGGTCCCCTACTTCGGCTATGCCCGTCAGGATCGTCGCCCGCGCTCGGCCCGTGTTGCCATCAGCGCCAAGGTCGTCGCCGACATGCTCGACACCGTTGGTGTTGACCGCCTGCTCACCGTTGACCTGCACGCTGACCAGATCCAGGGCTTCTTCGATATCCCGGTCGACAACATCTACGGCTCGCCCGTCCTGATCGACGATATTCAGGACCAGCGTTTTGAAAACCTGATGATTGTGTCGCCGGACATCGGTGGTGTCGTTCGCGCCCGTGCCGTTGCCAAGAGCCTCGGCGTTGACCTGGCGATTATCGACAAGCGTCGCCCCAAGGCCAACCAGTCTGAAGTGATGCACATCATCGGTGATGTCGAAGGGCGCACCTGTGTCCTGGTCGACGACATGGTCGATACCGCCGGCACCCTGTGCCACGCGGCCAAGGCCCTGAAAGACCATGGTGCTGCGCAGGTCTATGCCTACTGCACACACCCGATCCTGTCGGGCAAGGCCATCGAAAATATTACCGGCTCGGTGCTGGATGAGCTGGTGGTGACCAACACCATCCCGCTGACCCCGGCCGCCGAAGCCTGCGAGCGCATCCGCCAGCTGGACATGGCCCCGATTGTGGCCGAAGCCATGCGCCGCATCAGCAACGAAGAATCCATCAGTGCCATGTTCCGTTAAGGAACCGGCGCTGGTTTACGCCCAACAAGGGCACAACCCTTCGCCCGATGCACTGGTCGCAAGTGCCCGGGTGAATTAGCAAGGAGACTACAATGGTCGACTTCTCTCTGAATGCGAAAGCGCGTAACGACCTGGGGAAAGGTGCGAGCCGCCGCCTGCGTCGTAACGCTGATCTGGTTCCGGCAATCGTTTACGGCGGCGACAAGGCCCCGCAAAACATCGCGCTGGAAGCTCGCGAACTGAAAAAAGCACTGGAAAACGAAGCTTTCTACTCCCACGTCATCAAGCTGTCCATCGACGGCAAGAAAGAAGACGTGCTGCTGAAAGCCCTGCAACGTCACCCGGCCAAGCCGCTGATCATGCACGCTGACTTCCTGCGCGTTGTTGCTGGCCACGAAGTCACCGTCCACGTTCCGCTGCACTTCATCAACGAAGACAGCTGCGTTGGCGTCAAGAAGAGCGGTGGCGTGATCTCCCACACCATGACCGAAGTTGAAGTGAACTGCCTGCCGAAAGACCTGCCGGAGTTCATCGAAGTCGACATGGCTGGCGTTGATCTGAACCAGATCGTTCACCTGTCTGATCTGAAACTGCCGAAAGGCGTTAGCATCCCGTTCCTGGCTCAGGGTCCTGACCACGATCTGCCGGTTGCCAACGTTCACGCTGCTCGCGTTGCCGCTGCTGACGACGCGCCGGCTGCCGAAGGCGAGGAGTCCGCGGAGTAATCTCCCGTACGACTTCTGAAGAGGGGCGCCCGTTGTGACGCAGGGAATCAAGTTGATTGCAGGATTGGGAAACCCCGGTCCGGAATACGAACTGACCCGCCACAACGCTGGCGCCCTTTTTGTTGAGCGCCTGGCCGCACGGCACAACGCCAGTCTGCGACCAGAGAGCAAGTTTTTTGGCCTGACTGCACGCATCAGCGTCGCCGGTCAGGATGTTCGCCTGATTATCCCCACCACCTACATGAACCGCAGCGGGCAGGCTGTCGCCGCGCTAGCGAGTTTCTATCGCATTGCACCGGAAGAAATCCTGATTGCCCACGACGAGCTGGATTTGCCGCCGGGCGTGGTCAAGTGCAAGAAAGGTGGCGGGCACGGCGGGCACAACGGTTTGCGCGACATCATCGCCAAACTGGGCAACAACAACGCATTTCACCGCCTGCGTCTGGGTATCGGCCATCCCGGCCACAGTTCGCAGGTGACCGGCTTTGTGTTGGGGCGAGCGCCCCGCGCCGAGCAGGACGCACTGGATGCCTGCATCGACGAAGCCATTGGCGAACTGCCCGGCATGGTCGAAGGCAACTGGACCGCCGTCATGCAACGCCTGCACAGCTTCAAGGCCTGAATCTCATTGCGCCGAACCATCGGCAGAGGACAACACCATGGGTTTTAACTGCGGCATCGTCGGCCTGCCCAACGTCGGCAAATCCACTCTGTTCAATGCCCTGACCAAGGCCGGCATTGGCGCCGAGAACTTCCCCTTCTGCACCATCGAGCCGAACAGCGGCGTGGTCCCCATGCCCGATGCCCGCCTGGACGCCCTGGCCGCCATCGTCAAACCCGAGCGCGTAATCCCCACCAGCATGGAGTTCGTCGACATCGCCGGCCTGGTAGAAGGCGCATCCAAGGGTGAAGGTCTAGGCAACAAGTTCCTGGCCAACATTCGCGAAACCGACGCCATCGCCCACGTCGTGCGCTGCTTTGAAGACGAGAACGTCATTCACGTATCCAACAGCGTCAACCCGCGCCGCGACATCGAAACCATTGATCTCGAGCTGATCTTTGCCGACCTGGAAAGCTGCGAAAAACAACTGCAGCGCGTTGCCCGCAACGCCAAGGGTGGCGACAAGGAATCGATCGCACAAAAAGCCCTGCTGGAACAACTGATCCCGCACTTTGAAGACGGCAAGCCCGCCCGCTCCCTGCTGAAGGACCTCAGCCCGGAGGAACGCCAGCTGGCCAAGGGCTTCCACCTGCTGACCAACAAGCCGGTAATGTACATCGCCAACGTCTCCGAAGAAGGCTTTGAGGATAACCCGCACCTGGACGTGGTCCGCGAGATCGCCGCCGAAGAAGGTGCCGTAGTCGTACCGGTCTGCAACAAGATCGAAGCGGAAATCGCCGAACTGGATGACGACGAGGAAAAGCAGATGTTCCTCGAAACCATGGGCATGGAAGAGCCGGGCCTGAACCGAGTGATCCGCGCCGGTTACGAGCTGCTGGGCCTGCAGACCTACTTCACCGCTGGTGTAAAGGAAGTCCGTGCCTGGACCGTGAAGATCGGCGCCACCGCACCGCAAGCGGCTGCCGTGATTCACACTGACTTTGAGAAAGGCTTCATCCGCGCCGAAGTGGTCGCCTATAACGACTTCATCCAGTACAACGGCGAAAGCGGTGCCAAGGAAGCCGGCAAATGGCGTCTGGAAGGTAAGGAATATATCGTCAAAGATGGCGACGTGATGCACTTCCGCTTCAACGTCTGACGGTCTTTTCTGATCTCGGGGGCGTTCAGCAGACTGGCCTGTTGAACGCCCTTGCTGCGCTTGTAGCGCGCCCAAAAACGCATTGATCGAGTGGCGCAATGCCCACTTGCCATGATGTCATGGCTACTCCTGCCAGCATTCTCTACGCTGACCTGTCAGCGCTCACCCCTGCGTTTCGCGAAGCGGACCAAACCGCAGCAACACGGCCACCTCCTACAAGTCGGCCATATCAAGATGGTTCAAGTTGAGAATCCCATGCTGAACGGCAAACAGCGTCGCCATCGTGCGGTTTCTGATGCCGAGCTTTCGGTAAATTTCTTTCACGTAACCATCAACGGTATACATGCTGATGGACAGGATGTGCGCGATCATCTTGTTGCTCTTACCCATGGCAAGGGCTTGCAGCACTTGCCGCTCACGTGGCGTCAGCGGCAGCTGGCTTGAGTGGGAGAGTCCGCTAGCGAGGTTATCCAGGGGCATGGTGGCGATCACTTTTCCGTTGCGATTGCCGCCTATCTTCCCCAGTGAACACGGGGGTGACAAATGAATAATTCAGCGCCTTCGGATTAGATATTCTTATCCGACCATTCTTTGGCGATCACGCCGACCACCCAATCATGAAACGCCCGGATGACGTCATCATCCTTTTTGCTGTTGCTATAGGCCAAAAAGCACTCACCGTGCTGGGTCACTTTTTCTGCCAGTGGCAACACCAAATCATCGTCACTACGCATAAATTGATAGGACGTTGGCAGGTAGCCCATGGCAACGCCTACATTGCTCTTCACCGCCTCAATACTGGCTTGCACCGTACTGACCACCAACTCATTCGCAATCTCTGGCAGCAACCCCCACTGCGTTTGCCAGCGGGGCCACTGGTAGGTATCGCTGGCAATCTTGATGATCCGACAGCCGCTAAAATCGCCCGCACTCAACCCCGGATGCTCGGCGAGGTAGCTGCGCGTGCAGATCGGCGTGAGTGAGATCTCCACCAAGGGGTGGTAGGTCAGCTCCGGCTCATTTCCACATTCATGACGGATGGCCACCGTCGCCTCCGAGCGCTCCAGATCGATTCGGGCTATATCTGAATCAATCTGAATGTTCAGGTCCGGGAACCTGGCCTGAAACTCGTGAATATTAGGAAACAGCAACAAACTGGCGATATTGGGCAGCGTATTGATCACAAAATGCCGCTTTTTCCGTTCCTTGCGCACGGCCAACGTAGCGCTGTCAATCAGGTCCAAGCCGCGCTTTACATGCAGGTAATAGCGCTTGCCTTCGGAGGTCAGGGATATTTTCCGGTTCTCGCGCTTGAACAGCGCGACGCCGAGGCTTTCTTCCAGCGCCTTGATCTGATGACTGACGGCTGGCGGGGACACAAACAGCTCGTCCGCCGCGTCCTTGAAACTTAATCGGCGCGCAGCCACTTCAAAAACACGAATCAAATTCAGTGAAGGCAAATGCGGGGTGGGCATAGCGTGGCTGCTCAGCTGTACAGAGGTTAATCAATACGAGGAAATGAGGCTGCAACAAGAGTATCGCACGGTTGCACAGTATTTCATCGACTCCGCTCCAGTGCCTGCCCGATGCGCGCCGTCTGGATCGGCTGGCGATGGCCCGACAGCGGTAAACCTCCGTATGCAGCCCTCCTGAATCACTGCCGAGCCCCCGTCAGCACCCGTTTGGCAGCACATGAAAATGACTAATGCCGGATTGAAATAAGTTCATTTTTACTCATTCAGCGCAACCCATAGAATGCCTGCCATCAACCAGGCGCGCAGCCACCAGCGGCGCCGGAGCACGCATTGCGCCCCCTGAACAGCTACCGATGACGTTCAGGTTTACTTCGGATATCAGGACTGCAGACGATCATGAGCACTGACTTCAGCTTTTCCATCAAGACCCTGCGTTTCGACGAGCACTACCAGCCGTCTGAGAGCACCCGCATCACCACCAACTTTGCCAACCTGGCCCGGGGCGCTGACCGTGAGAACAACCTGCGCAATGCCCTGGCCATGATCAACAACCGGTTTAACGACCTGGCCAAATGGGATAACCCCAACGCCGACCGTTACGCGGTGGAACTGGACATCATCTCGGTCGAGCTGCACGTGGACGCTGCCGGCAAGGGCGATACCTTCCCGGCCATCGAGATTCTCAAGACCAACATCCTCGACAAGAAGACCGGCAACCGCATCGAAGGCATTGTCGGCAACAACTTCTCGTCCTACGTGCGCGACTATGATTTCAGCGTACTGCTGCTCGATCACAACAAAGGCAAACCCTCGTTCAGTATCCCCGAGAACTTTGGCGACCTGCACGGCAAGCTGTTCCAGTACTTCATCAACTCGAAGACCTACAAACAGCATTTCAGCAAGCTGCCGGTCATCTGCCTGAGTGTGTCCGACAATAAGGTGTATCGGCGCACCGAGAATCAGCATCCGATCCTCGGCTTTGAGTACACGCCCAACGAGTCGTCACTGACCGAGCAGTACTTCAAGAAAATGGGCCTGCAGGTACGTTACTTCATGCCGCCGAACAGCGCAGCACCGCTGGCGTTCTACTTCTTTGGCGACCTGCTGAACGACTACACCAACCTGGAGCTGATCAGCACCATCAGCACCATGGAGTCGTTCCAGCGCATCTACCGTCCGGAAATCTACAACGCCAACGCGGCCGCCGGCGCCTGCTACCAACCGGACCTGAAGAACCGCGACCATTCGCTGACCCAGATCGTGTATGACCGCAAGGAGCGCAGCCAGCTCGCCATCGAGCAGGGCAAGTTCACCGAAGAGCACTTCATCAAGCCTTATCAGACCGTGCTCGAGCAGTGGTCTGCCAGCTACACCCTTTAAACTACCGGACAGACGGCCGCATTGATTATGAAAAAATTGCTACCCACTTCGACCGCAGGCAGCCTGCCCAAACCCTCCTGGCTGGCCGAACCGGAAAAACTGTGGTCGCCCTGGAAGCTGCAGGGTCAGGAGCTGGTTGACGGCAAGCAGGATGCATTGCGCGTATCTCTGCAGGAGCAGCTGCACGCCGGCATTGATATCGTCAGTGACGGTGAACAGACCCGGCAGCACTTTGTCACCACCTTTATCGAGCACCTGGACGGCGTTGATTTCGAACAACGCGAGACCGTCAGAATCCGTGACCGCTACGACGCCAGCGTCCCCTCGGTCGTGGGCGCAGTCAGCCGTCCCAAATCCGTGTTTGTTGACGATGCGCGTTTCCTGCGCCAGCAAACCAGCCAGCCGATCAAGTGGGCCCTGCCCGGCCCCATGACCATGATCGACACCCTGTACGACGGCCACTACAAAAGCCGCGAAAAGCTTGCCTGGGAATTTGCCAAGATCCTCAACCAGGAAGCCCGCGAGCTGGAAGCCGCCGGCGTCGACATCATCCAGTTTGATGAGCCCGCCTTTAACGTGTTCTTTGACGAGGTCAACGACTGGGGTGTGGCGACGCTGGAGCGCGCCATCGAAGGTCTTAAGTGTGAAACCGCGGTGCACATCTGCTACGGCTATGGCATCCAGGCCAACACCGACTGGAAAAAGACCCTGGGTTCGGAGTGGCGTCAGTACGAAGAAGCGTTTCCCAAGCTGCAGAAATCCACCATCGACATGATTTCGCTGGAGTGCCACAACTCGCATGTGCCAATGGAACTGATCGAACTGGTACGCGGCAAGAAGGTCATGGTCGGCGCCATCGACGTCGCCAGCAACACCATCGAAACGCCCGAAGAAGTCGCCAGCACGCTGCGCAAGGCGCTGGAGTTTGTCGATGCCGACAAGCTCTACCCCTGCACCAATTGCGGCATGGCGCCGCTGTCCCGCGAGGTAGCCCGGGGCAAGCTGCAGGCCCTCAGTGCCGGTGCAGCCATCGTTCGCGGCGAGCTCTAATCGTGGCTCGGGAAGGGCCTGCCCGGCCGGCCCTTCCTGCCAGCACGGTCGCTGGGCATTGCGCACACCACACCCGAATTCAGGATTGACCATGTCAGGTTTCACCACGGCTATCGAGCCACTGCGCTTTCGCGAAGCGCTCGGACACTACGCCTCCGGCATCACCATCATTACCGCGCAGGACGGAGACGAACCCATCGGCTTTACCTGCCAATCCTTCTACAGCGTATCGATGAACCCGCCGCTGGTCTCCTTCAGCGTCAAGGCCGACGCTTACAGCTACCCCAAGATTCGCCGCGCAGGCCGCTTCGCTGTCAACATCCTGGCGGGCGAGCAGGCCGACATCTCCAATACCTTCGCCCGGCAGGGCGCGGACAAGTGGCGTGCGGTCGACTGGGAGCACTCGCCGCTAGGCAGCCCGCTCATCAAAGGCAGCCTGCACTGGCTGGATTGCGAGATTCATGCAGAACACCCCGCAGGTGATCATCTGATCGTCATTGGCGAGGTCAAAGCACTGAACCTGCAGCAAGCGCCAGCCAGCGAGCCACTGCTGTACTTCAAGGGTCAATACCGCGGCCTGGCCGAGCACAGCGTCGCCTGAACCCACGCGGGCAGTTTGCAGCGCCGTCCTGGGCCGGAGATAATTCCGCGCACCAACCCTTAGCGGAGCGCTACATGCAGCGGCCCCCGTCCACTACCCACTCAAGGCCCATCGCGTAATGGGCCTGCTGGCTACGGCGTTGCTGGTCGCCGGCGTACTGACCCTGCGTCTGACCTGGGGCAAGGCGCTGCGCGCCCGCGCCCTGTGGCTGGCTATCGCCTGGGGCTTGATCATGCTTGGCCACGTGACCTTTGCCAGGACCTTCGGAGCCGAAGTGGGGATTCCCGCAGCGCAGCTGGCCTGCATGCTGCTGGGATTGCTACTGGTCGTGGCCAACCTGCAACGCTCACCCCGACGGCTGCCACGCCAACGCACGGCCGTAGCCGACCCACCCGCCACCCGCGGCCGGTGGCACAAATCCATGCGTTTGCTGCTCGCCGGCCCGCTGGCCGCGCTGGCTGCCCTGTCCGTTTGCATGCTGCTAGCCCGGCTGTTGCCACCGCCAGCCATCAACAGCATTGTGATTGCCGGGCTCAGCGTTCCTCTCCTCTGGGCGACGGCGGTGTTATGGGCCGTCAGCGCGCAACGTCTGCGCTGGCCCGCCACGGGGCTGCTGCTGTGCTGCGGGCTGTCGGCGACGCTGTTGCTGCTCAGGAGCGGCACCAGCCCATGAAGAACCTGCTCTCCCCGCGCCTGGTCAGCAGCATGCTGGCGGCCCACTCGCTGGTCGGCTTGCTGCTGGCCGCGCTGATTTACCTGCTGTGTCTGTCTGGCACCCTGCTGGTCATCGGCCAGGAAATTGAGCGCTGGGAAAATCCGCAGGCGCCACGGCTTGAGCAGGCCTCTGCCGACGCCATGATCCGCGCCTTGCAGGCAGGCATCACCCAGGCGCAAGAGGCCGGCACTCACGACTACGTGGTGGTCACCACACCGGCAGACGGCAGCCCGAATCTATCGCTGCGCTGGGTCGACTACCAGGCCGGCAGCGAGCAGTTGCTGCAGGTCAGCCCAACGGGCGAAGTGCTCGGTCCGCGCCACACGGGTTTCAGCCATTTTCTCGAGCATCTGCACTTCTATCTGCACCTGCCAGCCACGCCGGGCCTGACGCTGGTTGGGCTAATCGGCGTGTTGATGCTCATGGTGATCCTCTCAGGCGTGCTGGCGCATCCGCGCATCTTCCGCGATGCCTTCCGCTTTCGCCGTGGAGGTAATCCGCGCCTGGAGCAGGCTGACCTGCACAACCGGCTGAGTGTCTGGGCGTTGCCCTTCCATCTGACGGTGACCTTTACCGGCGCAATTCTCGGCCTCACCACGCTGGTTCTAGGCGCGCTGTCCTACGCCGCCTTCGACGGCGATACCCAGCGCGCAAGAGCGGTTTTCGTCGGGCCGCAGGTCGCCCACAACGAGGCAGCTGCGCCGTTGCCTGCGCTGCAGCCCATTTTGCAGGACATCCAGCAGCGCTACCCGGACGCCCAGGTAGCGCGCCTGGCGATACGCGAATTTGGTACAGCCGGGCAAAGCGTACAAATCGACATCGCGCACCCCGCAGAGCTGGCACTGACTGACCGCCACATCTACAACGGCGCAGGCGAGCATCTGGGCAGTCGCAATGCCTTCGACGGCCCCTTCGGCGCGCAAGCCATCGCCGCTCTGGCACCGCTGCACTTTGGTCGTTTTGGCCAACCCTGGCTCGCGCCCCTGGTCAAGCTCAGCTATCTGCTGCTGGGCGCCGCGCTCTGTCTGATCACCACCAGCGGTGTGCGAATCTGGCTGCTGCGCCGCAGCGACAGTGGGCGCGCGGCACCCGGCTGGCAGCGCCAGTGGGATGCGGTGCTGTGGGGGCAGCCGCTGATCTACGCCCTGCTCGCGATACTGACGCTGCTGCGGCCTGAGGCGCCAACCTTGCCCGCCTGGCTGCTGTTGACCGCGAGCAGCTTGCTGATCGCGGCCGTCCCCGTCAGAGCGGACACCAGCAATCGACTGTGGCACGTTGCGCTTAGTAGCAGTCTGCCTGTGCTGGTAGCCACGCACCTGGCAGTGCACGGCTGGCCGAAGGATCCCATAGCGCTGCTGATCAACGCCGCCCTTATGCTCTGCGCCATGCTGCTAGTGCTGCGCCTGAGGCGCAGCGCCGCCCCGAGCACGCGCTCCTCCAGCCCCCGCCGCCAGCACCCGTAACCACGACGCATCCGCGCCAGACATCAGGCACGTTGTCCCAACCGGCAATTGGTTAAGATTCTCATTCGCGCTACAGTTAGCACTGAAAACTACAAATCTGCCAATCACCTCAGGGATCACATAATGAAAACCTACAAGGCTCACCGCCTGGGTGGCGCCCTGCTCGCCTCCCTCAGTCCCGGCCTGGCACTAGCCGCCGAACCGACAGGCAACAGCACCACGCTGGCGCTGCCGGAAATTCTCATCACCGGCCAGAAAATCGAACGCACCCAACTGGAAACCGTTGCCAGTGCGCTGGTCGTCGAGGGTGATGAGATCAGCGACGGCACACGCATGGACAACCTCTACGACCTGATCGAGAGCGTGCCCAACGTCAGCAATACCAGCGGCTTCAACAGCCTGTCGATTCGCGGCATTGCCAACGCCGGCCCAACCGGCGCAGACAACGGCGCCGGCACCATTGGCGTGTATATCGACAACGGCCTGCTGACCAGCCGTAGCATTCAGGACAACGCCATCAGCACCTGGGACCTGGAAAGCGTTGAAGTCCTGCGCGGCCCGCAGTCCACCACCTCCGGACGCAACTCACTGGCCGGCCAAATCACTCTCAAGACCCGCGATCCTGAGTTCGCCAGCAATGGTGCGGCCAAGATGGCCTACGGTGAAGACCACACCTACCAGACCGCGATCATGCAAACCGGGCCGCTGACTGACAACCTGGCCTATCGCATAACCGGTGACTACCAGCATACCGACGGCTTTGTGAACAATGAATTCCTGAACCAGAGTGACTTCAACAGCAGCTATAACGGCAACCTGCGCGGCAAGCTGCTGTACCTGCTACCGAGTGACGGCGAGCTGCTGCTGAGCCTGAGTCACAACCGCTTTCGCGAGGATGGCGACGCCGCAGTTGATGATCGTCAGAGTGGCCGCGAAAGCCGTCTGAATTACCCCAGCACGTGGGAGACCGTGAGCGACAGCGTTTCCCTGAGCTTCAAGCAACCGTTGAACGACCGCCTCAGCTTCGAGGCCAATACCGGTTTCGTGCAGAGCGACTTTGAGCGCGACAACGACTTTGACGGCAGCCCGGGCGAAGCGACCCTGCAACAGGAAACCGACGACTACACCTTTAATCAGGAGTTTCTGCTGCATTACAACGGCGATCGCCTGCGCTCGGTAACCGGCCTGTATCTGGCCACCGGCAAGCTGGATGACGGCTATACCACCAATAACGTGGAGCTGGATACGGGTGGACTGCTACCCATTCCTATTGCGCTGAATTCCTCTAACTACACCGAGGAAAGCTACAAAAACGCCGCGCTGTTCGCCGACATCGACTACCACCTGACCGACCAACTGGTGCTGCTGGCGGGCCTGCGCGCCGATTACGAGGAGCGCGAGAGCGACGTCAGGACCACCATCGAGCGCGCCACGTCCTATGGGCCCGGATTCGACCCGCTGATCGATGGCTTCCTCGCCGGCCTGATCGGCCCGGGCCAGCAGGACGGCAAGACCGATGCCTTCAACCTGCTGCCCAAGCTCGGTTTCAACTACCTGTGGAGCGATACCCTGTCGACCGGCTTCCTGGTCCAGCGCGGCTACCGATCGGGTGGCGTGTCTACCAACCCGATCCGTGGCCAAGTGCAGGAGTACGACGAAGAGTTCACCACCCACTACGAGTCGTCCCTGCGTGCGCTGCTGCTGGACCGGCGTCTGGCGGTCAACGTCAACCTGTTCTTTACCGACTGGACCGATCAGCAGGTAACCATCGCGCCACCCGGCGCGTTTCATCCGCTGGACCGTTTTGTCGTCAACGCGGGCGAGTCGCACGTGTACGGCTTTGAGCTGGAGGGCAAGTACGCCGTCAACCGCAACTGGGATCTATCCGCCGGCGTGGGCTACAGCAAGACCGAATTCGACGACTTTGAGAACAACGGTGTCGATTATTCCGGTGAAGAGTTCCAGTTTGCCCGCAACTGGACCGGCAATGTGGCCAGCACCTGGCGTTTTGCCAACGGCTGGTTCCTCAACGGTAATGTCTCCTACGCCAGCGAAGGCGCTAGCCTGCTGAACACCCCGGACACCGAAACCGACGCCTACGCGCTGGTCAACATGAAGGTCGGCTATGAGCAGGACAACTGGGGCGCCTACCTATACGCCAACAATCTGTTTGATCGCGAATACCGTACCGAGCGGTTCCGCGAAGACTCCACCTACGGCAATGCAGCCTATGGCGACCCACGCGCCCTGGGTGTGGTGGCGACCCTGTCCTGGTAACACCCACCTGCGGCGCCAAGCACTCGGCGCCGCACACCACCCGCGGCCGCGCAATGCGCGGGCGACGCTCCTTACTCCCGGCGATACTGCAGTGCGCCAGCCAGGTAGACCTCTTCCACCTTTAGTGCGCTCAGCCTCTTGGCCGGTACCGCGTAAGGGCTTTGGTCAACAATCTGCAGATCGGCCCACTTGCCCACCTCCAGACTACCCGCCTGCTGGTCAATGCCCAGTTGCCAGGCCGCGTTGATCGTCATCGCCCGCAGCGCCTGCTGCACAGTGATCGCCTGCGCTGCGTTCAGCACTTGCCCACTGGAGGTTTGCCGGGTGATTGCTGTCTGCATCAGGCTGAAGCCTTCGGTCGGAAACATCGGGCTGTCGGCATGCAGTGACGGGTGCATCTGCAGCTCAAAGGCGCGACGTACCGGCAACACCTGCTGGGCCACATGACGACCGATAATCGAGTCCGCCAGCCGGTCGCCATAGTAGAGAATGTGGTTGATATGAAAGCTCGGACTCACTCCCCGCTCGGCCAGCGCCGGCAACAGGTCCGGCGGCAATAGCACAGAATGTTCAAGCCGCACCTGACGTTGGCCAGCCCCGGCTGGCAAGGCCTCCAGTATGGCCCTGGACACCTGCCGATTGGACTCGTCGCCCTGGCTGTGAATCGCCACCTGCCAACCTGCACGGCTGTAGTGGCGCAGGCGCTCGACCAGCTCCTGCTGAGCGATCATGCCAGCGCCGTGACTACCGGGCTCGATACCCAGCTTCTTGCCTAGCTCGCTGTCCAGATACGGCATGGATGTCAGCATGCTGCCGGTGTAGGGCGAGCCGTCGTGCCAGAGCTTTACCCCCAGTACCCGAAAATACGGGTCATCGTGGTCCGGCGTATCGGGTAGATACTGCAGTTCGCTGTCGACCAGATAGAAGAACTGGCGAATACGCGGTTGAAAATCCCGCAGCGCCACCAGCCGAGCCAGCCAGGGCGGCAGGTTGTAGCCCAGCGAGGCAACCGAGGTAAACCCCTGACTCAGGTAACCATCAAGCGTCTCGCCGTAGCGGCCAGCCAACCCCAGCGGCGCACGCAGCCCCTCGACAAAGGGTGCCATCGCGCGAGTCTCGGCAATAAACCCGGTGAATCCGCCATCGGCGTCGCGCTCGTAATAGGAGCCGGTGCCCGGGTCCGGCGTGGCAGCGGTGACTCCCGCTTCACGGAAGGCCATGGAATTGGCCCAGGCCGAGTGCAACGTCTGGGAAATCAGCACCACAGGGTTATCAGGGGCCAGCGTATCCAGTGCCTCGCGCATCGGCACCTGAAGATCCGGCACCAAAATCGCGTCCAGACCGCCAGCATAAACCCACTCGCCGGGAGGTGTAGCGGCTATCGCCTGACGCAGCGCCGACCACACCTGCGCATTACTCTGGTGGGTAAAGCCGGACAGGTCATGTGCTCCGGCAAACACCGCCGTCAGCGTCGGGTGCTCGTGTGCCCCGACAAAGCCCGGCAACAGCGCACGGCCTTGCAGGTCAACCAACTGCGTATCAGCAGTGCGGTGCGCCATCACTGACGCAACGTCGCCCACGGCGACAATAACCCCCTCTTTGACGGCCAGCGCCTCTGCTACCTGATCCTGCTGATTGACCGTCAGCACCGAGCCACCATAAAAGATCAGGTCGGTAGACGGCGGCCGAGTCAGCCACCACCCGGTCAACAGCACCAACATCAGCAATAACATCCCGATACCCAGCTTGCGCATGCCGCTTTCCTTATTATTTTTGTTGTACCGCGTTATTGTAAAAGCCCGGCCCCGACCGGCACATGACATATACGCCAGACGCAAGACCAGCGGCAAAGCGCTAGTCTCATGCCATACTCATCTGGTGCCCCTGTTTGCGACGATATTCCCATGCGCTTGAGCAAGAAAAGCCTGCTGGTTTCGCTGTTGATCGCAGCCTTTGCCTACACCCTGATTGGCGCGCTGCTGCTACCAGCCACCGTGCTGCACATTGCCAACCAGCAGCTGGCCAAACTGACCAATGCACCAGCCAAACTGGAGCGGGTCGAGTTCAACCCGTTCAGCTTTGAAGCCACCCTGTGGAACCTGCATATCGGCGAGCCAGACGCGCCGCAGATCGCCTTTCGCCGCCTGTACGCCAACCTGTCGCTGGACAGCCTGTGGCGCGGCGCACTGCATCTGACCGACATAGAACTTGAGCGCGCTCACGGCGACGTCCGTTTTAACCGGGACGGAGAGCTGAATCTGCTGCAGCTGTTCAACCTGCCCGAGCGCACCGAGCCAGAGCCCCCCGCAACCGACTCTCGCCCCTTCCCCGTTGAGCTGGATCGCATCGCGCTGATCAAGAACAGCCTGTTCTTCGAAGACCAGCGCACCAGCGAGCCGGTGGTCTTTGCCTACGACAACCTGTCGCTGGAGCTACACCACCTCAGCACCTTGCCCGACAACAACAGTAACATGACCCTCACCGCCAGCGGCCCGTACGGCGCACGCCTGGACTGGCAAGGCTCACTGAGTCTGCTGCCGCTGCGCTCCAGGGGCCATGTCAGCGTTGACGCTGCCGAGCTGCAAACCATTTGGCCGTATGTGCGCGAACGCCTGGCCGTTACCCTGCAAAGCGGCGCACTGAGCGCCAGTACCGACTACCAGATTGACCTGTCCGAGCGCACGGACGTCACTCTCAGCAACGCGCAGCTGACCCTGCAGGACTTCAATCTGCAGACCGCGCAAGCGCCCCTGCTGCGCATCCCCACACTGAACATCGCCGAGGGCTCGCTGGACCTGGCTCAGCGCCGGGCGCGCCTAGGCACGATAAAAAGCGAGGGCCTTGAGGCCTGGGCCGCACGCACCGAGCAGGGCGAGATCGACCTGCTAGCCCTGCTGCCCCCCGCCGACGAAGCCGCGGCAGCGGACGCGAACAACAGCAGCGCCGAAGACCAGGGCACCGCCGCTGACGAACCGGCCAGCGACTCAACCGCAACACCCTCAGCAACCGAACCTGCAGAGCCACCGCCGCCCTGGCAACTGCAGGTCGCAGCGGCTGACCTAAGCAATTACCAGCTGCACCTGCAAGACCGCCAGCCAGCCGAAGATGTGAAACTGGAACTCGCACCGCTGAACCTCAGCCTGCGTGACTTCGACAGCCTGGGCCAGGCGCCCTTTCAACTGTCGCTGGACACCGGCGTCAATGGCAGTGGGCAGCTACAGGCCAGCGGCGACGTTACACTGACGCCGCTCACGGCCAACCTGCAGGTCAACACCCGCGACCTGAACCTGCAGCTGGCGCGCGCCTACGTTGAACCGCTGGTGCGCATCCAGCTGCGCAGCGGCCTGCTCGGCAGCCAACTGCAGGTACAGCTCAAAGGCTTGCAGCCACTGGACATCGGCGTTAGTGGCGACGCCCATGTCAACCAGCTGCACATTGTCGACAGCGCCCGCCAACGCGACCTGCTGAAATGGCAGCGTCTGGACCTCAGCGGCATCGACTACCAGACCGATCGCCTGAGCATCGACGGCGTCACCCTGCAGCAACCCTACGTGCGCTTCATCATCAATGAAAACCTGACCACCAACTTCAGCGGCCTGTTGGTCGAACAACCAGTAGCATCAGCGCCCCGAAGCCAGCCACCAGCGAGCGACAAGTCCCCCTTGGCCCTGCGCATCGGCGGCATCCGCATCAACGATGGCTCCGCCAACTTCGCCGACTTCAGCCTGACCCCCAACTTTGCTACCGCACTCGGCCAACTCAACGGCAGCATCGGCACGATCGACAACCAGCGCCCGCTGGTCGCCAGTGTGGCTATCGAAGGCCGGGTAGACCGCTATGCACCGGTCACCATCCAAGGCGGCCTCACCCCCTTCGATCCGCTTAACAGCCTCGACATCGCCACCCGTTTTCGCAACGTTGAACTGACCACGCTCACACCCTACTCCGGCAAGTTTGCCGGCTACCGCATTCGCAAAGGCCGTCTCAACCTCGACCTGCGCTACCGTATCGAACAGGGCCAGCTGAACGCCGAAAACAAGCTGCTGCTCGAAGGCCTGCAACTGGGTGAGAAAGTGGATAGCCCGGATGCGGTCGACCTGCCGGTGCGCCTGGCTGTCGCGCTGCTCAAAGACACCAAAGGCAATATCGACCTCTCGCTACCGGTCTCCGGCAACCTCGAAGACCCGCAGTTCAGCGTCATGCCGATAGTCTGGCAAACCCTGCGCAACCTGCTGCTGCGCGCCACCCAGGCGCCCTTCAAGTTTATCGCCGGCCTGGTCAGCGGCGATGATCAGGACCTAAGCCAGGTCAGCTTTGCTCCCGGACAGAAAGAGCTGGACGCCAACGCCCAGCGAACACTCGACACGCTGGCCAGTGCCCTGCAGGAACGCCCGGCCCTGACCCTGGAAATCGAAGGCCTCAGTACCGTGCAGCAAGACGGGCCACTGCTGGCGGCCGCACGCCTGGAAGCGGAGTATCAGCGATTGCTGTACCAATCCTTGCAACGCAGCGGCGCCCGCGTACCGGCCAGCCCCAATGAGCTGGTCGTGGAGGAAGACGACAAACCCGCGCTGCTTGAAGGCATCTATCGCACGCGACTGAAACGCCAGCCACCACCAGAATGGAGCGAGCTGGACCGCGAACAACGTGCGGCGCAGCTACGCCAAGCAGTGCTCGACAACTGGAGCAACAACGACCTCATGCTGCGACGCCTGGCCCAGGCCCGCGCCGCCGAGATCAAAGCCTACCTGGTCGAACGCGGCGGCCTGGACGCACAGCGCCTCTACCTTATCGACGTCAGCACCTCGGACAGCAGCGGCACAGAAGCCGTCACCGTCCCCTTGCACCTGGATAGTCAGTAGGGCTTTCGAGACGGCCGGTTAAGCGATTGAAATGGCAGCCAAAAAATTAAGGCAACAGGCTTGACAAGGTATCCGCCAAAATGAATAATGCGCGCCTCGGATGGCTACATAGCTCAGTTGGTTAGAGCACAGCATTCATAATGCTGGTGTCCCAGGTTCAAGTCCCGGTGTAGCCACCAACCTTTTCAAAGGCTTAGCTTCGGCTAGGCCTTTTTTTATTTCTGCTCCCCTCCTCGCCTCTCCAGCGGCCCACGGCAGTCTGCTGGCGAGTCCGCACCCTCAGCCAAGCCGCGCCAGCACGCCGTCGGCGATGGTGCGAGTGGTGCGGTCGCCAAAGTCGACAGTGCCGGCGTCTTGCAGAAAGTTCGCAACGGCGGACTCCAGCCGGTCTGCCAACGCGGGCAGGTGCCAGTAGTAACGCAGCAGCAGCGCGGCACTGAGCAGCGCCGCCAAGGGGTTAGCTCGGCCGGTACCGGCGATGTCGGGGGCGCTGCCGTGTACTGGCTCGGCGAGGGCAATGCCATCCCCCCAGTTGAGCGAAGGTGCGGTGCCGAGCCCACCGGACCAGTGACAGGCCAGGTCAGAGAGAATGTCGCCAAACAGGTTGGTGGTGGCAATCAGGTCAAAACGTTCCGGTGACTCCACCAGCTGCAGCGCCGCCACGTCGACCAGACGCTCGTCGACGCACTCGCTCCAACCTGCCTCGGCCAGCACTTGCCGCGCGCTGTCACGGAACAGGCCGCAGGTCAGTGGCAGGACATTGGCCTTGTGTACAAGCGTGATGCGCCGCGCATTGCGCAGTGCTGCCACCTCTGCCAGGCGCTGCGCCAGTTTTTCGCTGGCTTTGCGAGTGATCTGTCGTTCGGCAATGGCGCGGCCTTCACCGTCCATACGCTCACGGCCAATGTAAAGCCCTTCGCTGTTTTCGCGCAGAATAATCATGTCGATATGCGGACGCGGGGAAATGACCGGCCAGCTGCGTATCGGACGCAGATTGCAGTGGAGGGACAGTTGCTGACGCAGCGTGAGGATGGCGCTGCGATAGCCGGCAACCGCATGGGACGGCGAAGACACCGCGCCAAAGATGCCCGCGCCGCATGCACGCATGCTCGTCAGCGTCGCCTCGGGCACTGCGCTGCCGCTGCGTTCGAAGCAGCCCCAGCCCGCCTCGGCGGATTCCGTAGCCAGGTCCGGCAACAAGCGCCTGAGGGCATCGACTGCCACCGGCACAACTTCTGCGCCGATCCCGTCGCCGGCAATAACACATAGTCGCTTCATGCCTTGCGCCCCTGCCAGGTCGCCAGCACCAGGCCAGCGAAGGTCAGGCTGCCGCCCAGCAGGTGATAGCCATGCAACTGCTCACCCAGCAGCAGCACACCAAACAACGAGGCGAATACCGGCATCAGGTAGCTGAAGAGAGACGCCGTCCCCGGCCCCAGCACCTTTACACCGTTATTCCAGGCGGAATAGGCCACCAGAGAAGCCATCACCGCGGTGTACAACACAGCGCCCACCGAGACGGCAGACAAGGGCATGGTCGCGCCCTGACCGACTTCCCAGAGGTAGAACGGCAGCAGAATCGGCACGCCGAACAGCAGCATCGCCGCCAGCAACGTGAAGCCCGGCAACGGCACCGGCCAGCGCCGCAGCAGCACGGAATACAGGCCCCAGGTAAGTACGGCCAGCACCATGATCAGATCACCCCGATTCATGCCCTGGGCAAACACCTGGGTCGGCTCACCACGCCCCAGAATCAACAGCAGCCCACAGAATGACAGGACAGTGCCGCCAAGCGTCAGCCGGGTAGGCCATTGGCGTAGCAGCAGGATCGACCAGATGAAGGCGGCAACCGGCAGTCCGGTGTTAACCAGAGTGATATTGATAGCCGTTGTGCTTTGGGCTGCCTGGTACATCAGGGTGTTATAGGAGGAAATGCTCAACGCAGCCAGCAAGGCGATGCGCGGCCAATGCACAACGAGCACGTCACGGTGCCGCATCAGGCTTGGCAATGTGAACGGCAGCAGCAGGGCCAGCGCCACCACCCAGCGCCAGAATGACAAGCCGACCGGCGGCAGCATGCCTGCACTAGCACGCGCGACCAGGGCATTACCGGCCCAAGCCAATGCGCCAATAACCAGCCCGCAGACAGCCCCCTTGCGTGTGGCAAAAAACATGGTCTCTCCCGTTGGCTCGCGGTCAATCGAGCAGCGAGTAGGCCATCACCAGCGCGTCCTCGCGCCCGCCAACGGCCGGGTAATAATTGCGCCGCCGGCCAATCTCGTTGAAGCCGTAGCGCTCATAGAGTCGCGCGGCGGTTTGATTGGAGGCGCGCACTTCAAGGAATGCTTCGGCGGCGTCACGCAGCCGAGCCTGAGCCATCAGATGATCCAGCAGCGCATAGCCATAGCCATTGCCCTGGCTTTCCGGCTTGACCGTGAGGTTCAGCAGATGCGATTCGCCTGCGGCGGCGGACAACACCCCATGGCCTACCTGCTGTCGACCACTGAAGGCCAGCCAACACTCATGTCCGGATTGCACGCAATCCAGGAAGATGCCCCGTGTCCAGGGGTGACTGAAGGCGGCGAACTCGATCGCCAGCACCGCATCCAGATCTGATTCCTGCATGCGGCGGAAGCTCAGTTCGCTCATTGTGTCTCCTGCCAACGCGAACGCACACGGCGCAGCAGCGCCCACAGCTCAGCCTTGCTCGCCGGGCGGCGCAGCAGAGTATCCAGGTCGGGCGCAAACCAGGCGGGCGGCAGATCATCCAGCGCTTCTTCGCAGCCAAGCAGGCTATCTGCCTGCGCCAGATCCGCGTCTACCAGCAGCGTAGTCGCGGACCCAAAGCAGCCGAGCGATACAACGCCACCACCCTCAACTCGCCTGCGCATGAAAGCCTGCAAGCCCAGGCTGGCGGCGCCGGCGCTGCGATCAAGCTGCGGGTTACGGTTCAACGGCCAGCGAAAGTCGCCAAGCAGCGATGGGCGATCCGGCAGCTGCACCGCGCGCAGAATATCCTGCAGCAAAAGAAACCCGGGCATGGCGCTTTCCAAACCAGGCTCGGGGGCTTCAATCAACAACAGGCAAGGTCCGGACTGCCAGAGTTGTAGATAGAAGGGCGCAACCGGCTCAGCGGCCGGACCAGTGGGTTGCGTTACCTGAGGCGCAGCGGGCTCCGGTGTGGCTACCGGCGCAGGTGCCGACATCTTGGGTTTGCCGGGACGTGGCACCTCAATACGCGCTGCGGTGCTGGGCGCAGCTTCTCGAGTCAAACCGGCTGTAGGCGACGTTTCGCTCAGCGCAGGCTCAGGTTCTGGCTCAGGCAGCAGCAATGCGGGAGGGCGCATCGGCACACCACCCAGCGGTTGGCGGGGTATCCAATTGGTAACACCCAGCGCCTCCAGATAGGCGAGACGTGTCGCTTCGTACATCAGACCCCCGCCGTCTGGGGATGCGCTCTATAAGCACCCTCGCGCATCAGGTTGAGCGCATTGATGTAGGCCTTGGCCGACGCAACAACAATGTCGGTGTCTGCCCCATTGCCGTTGACGATGCGTCCTGCCTTTTCCAAACGCACCGTCACCTCACCCTGAGAGTCGGTACCCTGGGTAATGGCGTTGACCGAATACAGTTGCAGGCTCGCGTCTGACCCAATCAACTGCTCGATGGCCTTGAACGTAGCATCCACCGGGCCCGACCCTTCGGCGCTGGCGGCCTGTTCCTTGCCGTCAACACTCAACTGCACTGCAGCCACCGGCACCTCGCCCATGCACGAGGTGACCTCCAGGTGGATCAGGCGAATGTGCTCTTCGACCTCGGTCAGCGTGTCGGTCACCAGGGCTTGCAGATCTTCATCAAAAATTTCGTGTTTGCGATCAGCCAGTTGCTTGAAGCGGGCAAAGGCCGCGTTCAACGCCTCACCCGTCAGCTCAATGCCCAGCTCTTCGAGCCGAGAACGAAAGGCACTACGGCCGGACAATTTGCCAAGTGACAGCTTGTTGGTGTGCCAGCCAACCGACTGCGCGCTCATGATTTCATAGGTCTCGCGGTGCTTGAGCACGCCGTCCTGGTGAATCCCCGATTCATGGGCGAACGCATTGGCGCCCACAATCGCCTTGTTGGGCTGAACAGGAAAGCCGGTAATGCCGGACACCAATCGTGACGCGGCGAGGATGTTTTCGGTCTCGATGCGCGTCTGCACGTTGAGCAGGTCCTTGCGCGTCTTGATCGCCATGACGATTTCTTCCAGCGCGGCGTTGCCAGCACGTTCGCCGAGGCCGTTGATAGTACACTCGACCTGCCGCGCGCCTGCGGTTACCGCCGCCAGCGAGTTGGCCACCGCAAGGCCAAGATCATTGTGGCAATGTACGGAGAAGATCGCCTTGTCGGCGTTCGGCACGCGGGTGATTATCTGGCGGATGGTGTCGGCAAACTGGTGCGGGATGGCATAGCCAACCGTATCGGGGATATTGATCGTGCGCGCGCCGGCGTCGATGGCGGCCTCGATGATACGGCACAGGAAATCGATCTCCGAGCGACCCGCATCCTCGCAGGAAAACTCGACATCCGGGCAGAGGTTGCGCGCACGCTTGACCGCCCGAACCGCTTGCTCGACGACCTGATCAGGCGGCAAGCGCAGCTTGTGCTGCATGTGAATCGGGCTGGTGGCGATAAAGGTGTGAATACGTCCGGCGTTGGCACCGGCCAATGCTTCAGCGGCGCGATCGATGTCCGCATCCACTGCGCGCGACAGGCTGCAGACGACACTGTCCTGGATAGTATCGGCAATCAGCTTGACCGCTTCGAAGTCGCCGGGGCTGGCAATCGCAAAACCGGCCTCAATCACATCGACCCGCAGCTTCTCCAGCGCGCGAGCAATGCGCAGCTTCTCATCCTTGGTCATGGACGCGCCAGGGCTCTGTTCCCCGTCGCGCAAGGTAGTATCGAAGATGATGACCTGATTCTGTGACATGTCCGCAGCCCTCCGCGACGCGTTTTCCCAAGTGCACAATGATACCCGATCCCGGCACGCAAACGGCACGCGAACTAAGCAAGGCTTATTGCCTGCCAACACCGCGAGCCAGTTTCATTTCGTCACGTTCTTGCTTTCCCTATGCTGTTACGATGCCAAGCACAACAGCCGAGCAGCGCCCAGGTCTGCTCGACAATAACAGGAGACTGAGCGCATGTTTGATCGTCATTTCGCAGTATGGCCAGAACAGGTACCCCGCGAGCTGGAGCTGCCGGCAACCAACCTGTATCACAACATCACAGTCTCCGCGCTGCGATACCCGGAACATCCCGCCATTCATTACTATGGCACCGATGTCACCTACCGCGAGCTGCAGGATCAAACCGAGCGTCTGGCCGGCTATCTTCAGCAAGCCGGCGTACAGGCCGGTGACCGGGTGCTGCTATATATGCAAAACAGCCCCCAGTACATCATCGGCTTCTTTGCCATTTTACGAGCCAACGCCGTTGTGGTGCCGGTGAACCCGATGAACCGCACCGCCGAGCTGGCCTACCTGATCGAGGATACGCAGGCCCCTGTTGCACTCTGCGGGCAAGAGCTGAGCGAATTTGTGGTGCCTCACATTGGCGAAGGCTGCCTTCGCGAAGTCGTTGTAAGCGCTTACAACGAATACATCCAGCAGCCGACTGACCTGACGCTACCCGACGTTGTCTCTGCTCCGTGCAATATCACCAAGGCCGCAGGTGTGACTCTGTGGCAGGACGCGCTCAAAGCCGAGCTGCAACCCGGCCCCCTCACTGCCGGCCCGAGCGACCTCTGCGTGATCCCCTACAGCTCCGGTACCACCGGCAACCCCAAGGGCTGCGTGCATACCCATCACAGCGTGATGGCAACAACGGTGTACGGCGCCGCCTGGGTCAATACCCAGCACAGCTGTGTTCACCTGGTATCGGTTCCGATGTTCCACGTGACGGGCATGCAGTCCTGCATGAATTCCACGCTATACGCCGGCGGCACCTTGGTGGTGATGACACGCTGGGATCGCAAGGTCGCCGCAACACTGATCGAGCGCTTGAAGATCAACACTTGGCGCAACATCTCGACCATGGTCGTCGACATGCTGTCGGATCCGGACATCGACAGCTACGACATCAGCTCCCTGACCGGTATTGGCGGTGGTGGCGCGGCCATGCCAGCGGCGGTGGCAGCCAAACTCAAGGACAAGACCGGCCTCACCTATATGGAAGGTTACGGGCTGTCGGAAACCATCGCGGCAACACATGTGAACCCACCCCAGGCGTGCAAAGCACAATGTCTCGGCATTCCCTTCATCGGCGTTGACTCTCGCGTGATCGACGTCGAAACGCTGAAAGAGGTTGAGCCCGGCGTCACGGGTGAAATCATCATGCGCGGCGAACAGATCTTCCAAGGCTACTGGAACAAACCCGAGGCGACAGACGAGGCGTTCGTTGAGGTCGACGGCGAGCGTTTCTTCCGCTCAGGCGACCTAGGTTACTACGATGAAGAAGGCTACTTCTTCCTGGTTGACCGTGTGAAGCGCATGATCAACGCATCGGGCTTCAAAGTCTGGCCAGCGGAGGTAGAGTCGCTGATGTATGCACATCCAGCCATTCAGGAGGTCTGCATCATCTCCGCCCCGCACGAACGTCGCGGCGAAACAGTCAAAGCGGTTGTCGTCCTGGCCAAGGGGCAGGAAGCAACCACAGAGCAAGACATCATCAGCTGGTGCCATGAAAACATGGCCGCCTACAAATGCCCTCAAATGGTCCAGTTCAGCGACAGCATTCCCAAGTCGCCGACTGGCAAGATCATGTGGAGACACCTGCAGGATGTAGAGTGGGGACGTGCCTGAGCCCCTTTAGACGACTCAAAGACAGAGCGCCGCAGGCGCTCTTCTTGTTTCTGCGCTACTTGATTGCAACGCCCTCGTACAGAAAGGTCATCGGACGCGGACCCTTTATGTAACCGGTGTCCAACCGTTCGATCACGAACCCAGCCTCCTGAATAAGCGCAGGAATATCCCTGTTCAGATGGCATCCGCCTGCAAGGGGCTTCCACCAAGGCGTCAAGCGGTGTTGCCAGGCCTTAACGCCTTGCTCCGGAGCAAGGCCATGCTCACAGAAAAGCAAGCGCCCACCGTCACCAAGCACGCGTTTCATCTCCCGCAGTGCCGGAATCGGGTCCTCAATACTGCACAAGGTGAACGTCATCACGATGGTGTCAAAGCGCCCGGCATCCGCATGGATACCACGAACATCGACTGCTACCATATCAACCGGGATCCCGATATCGAGACTTCGCTGCCTGGCAAGAGCCTGCATCTGCGCCGCCGGATCGACACCCGTTATCCGTGTCACGCAAGCCTTGTCGTAGTAAGCCAGATTCAGGCCGGTACCGATGCCAATCTCAAGTACATCACCCTGTGCCTGCGGGATGAGCGCGGCGCGGCGCTTCATGACATCCCCCATGCCACAGGCGGTATCGATCAACCTGGGCAGCACATACTTGTCGTATAACCCCATGGAACCTCCTGATCATGCGTCCAGCTTAGCAGTCCATCAAGACAAGCTATAGGATCAGACAAAGGGGCGCCAGTTGAGGCGCAGGCAGGAGGCAGGAGCATTGCGAGCACCAGGAGAGTCGCGGTCGACTCAAACAGTCTCGACCCGCTACCGGTCTTTTCCGC
>NZ_LMAZ01000004.1:0-17465 GCF_003444685.1 Pseudomonas abyssi
CCCCCCCTTGGCTCGCCGTAAAAGGCGAAAGGCGGGCTCAAGCATTACGCAGGTTTTCAGCAATATTGCTGAGGTGCCGGTAGCTCGGCCACGATGCCTTGACCCGCGAAAGCCTAGACGCCGAAAGACATGAACACTGACCTTGATGAAGCACGACAACGCGCTGGCCGACTTGAAACCCGGCCCTTCCAGAATCAGCTCCGAATCAACTGCGCCACCGACTCCTGTACCCGCGCCGTCAGCTCGGCTTCATCCAGCCCACAGATGTCGCCGTTATCCACGGCCGGGCGGCCCTGGATAAAGCTGTATTTGACGCTGGCCGGTTCGCCGCACATCAATGGCGCGGTGAGCGGGCTGTGCACGCCGGCAAAGCGTGGCTGGTTGATGTCGAACAGCACCAGGTCGGCCGCCATGCCGACTTTGATCTCGCCGACATCGTGCAGGCCAAGCAGCTCGGCGCCGTTGCGGCTGCCCCAGCCGAGTACCTTTTCCAGCGTGGTGGCGTCCGGGCCGTGTACGGCGCGGTGGATCAACCAGGCGAGGTTCAGCTCCTGCAGCATGGAGCCGGATTCGGCCGAGGCGGAGCCGTCCACACCCAGGGTGATCGACATGCCGGCCTGCTCCATTTTGATCGCCGGGGCGATGCCGCTGCCCAGACGGCAGTTGGAGGTGGGGCAGTGGGCGATGCCGGTGCCGGTGCTGGCGAGGCGGTCGATGATGTAGTCGTCGCAGTGCACCAGGTGAGCAAACCAGACGTCGTCGCCCAGCCAGCCGCAATCGCCGGCGTAATCCACGGCGCGTTTGCCGTACTTTTTAAGCGAGGCGACTTCATCAAAGTCCACTTCCAGCAGGTGCGAGTGCATGCCTAGCTTGAACTCGCGGGCGTAGGCGGCCTGTTCGCGCAGGCCATCCGGGTCGCTGGAGTGAATCAGGCTGGTCGGCGCGACCACCAGTTTGCGCATGGCGTCGCCGCCGTCCTGGTGGTAACGCACGCGGCTGGCATCCAGGCGTTCGATGATCTGGCCGATGGTTTCCGGGGCAATGCCGTGTTCGAGCATGCCATGGTGGCTGCCCACCGAGGTGGCGCTGCCACGGCACAGTACCAGGCGCATGCCGAGTTCATCCGCGGCGCGCCACACCGCGTCTTCCAGCTCGGGGCTGGTGGTGGCGTGATACAGGTAGTGGTGATCGGCGCAGGTGGTGCCGCCCGAGCGCAGCAGTTCATACAGGCCCAGACGCGCGGCGTGATACATCAGCTCCGGGGTGACCTTGGGCCAGTAGCGGTAGGGCACCGAGCCCAGCCAGTCGTTGAGGTTCTGGTTCAGGCCGCCGGGCACGCCCTTCATGATCGACTGGGCCAGATGGTGGTGAGTGTTGACCAGACCGGGCCAGGCCACGCAGCCACGGGCATCGATCAGCGTTTCGTCGGCGGCCGGCGCAAGATCGCGCCCGAGTTCGGTGATCTTGCCGTTGCTGATGCGGATATCGGTCGCGTCTGCGGCGGTGGGGGAAAAGACGGCTTGTGCGTTCTTGATCAGGTACGCCATGCAGGTACTGCTCCTCTGTTGCTGCCAAAGAGCAATGTCCCGGAGCTGGGGAAGCACGGATCAATGCCTCACGCCCCTGACCGCTTCTACTCTGTTGCGTTGTGTTGATATGACCGCAGCATGCGGTGCTGCAGTAAAGAGTGCAATTTTTTGACCAACCCGCCAGCGCCCGTGCAGGCACCGATTCATCAGGCGTGCGCCTTGGGCAAGGTGACTGAAATGACCAAATCCGGTGCGAATGGTCAGCTTTTGCGCGATCGCGGTGCAGTGCCGGGCGCGGGTCAGGGCGTGCGGATTCTCGGCATGCCGCGTCAGCAGGCGCGTTCGTCGGATTTGGGCAAGTTGGCGCAATAACTGCTTGAGTATTTGTGCCTGAGGATTATCCTCGGCAACGTGAGTAGAAGCTGTCAGGGGGCAACACCCCAGGTCATTGCTCAGTAGAAGGAAGCGATGGTTAATTCCACACGCCCTCTGCGAGCGCCCAAGCGGGTAGATGCAAGGCGCGATGTGCAGTCAATAGTGGTTCTATTGGCAAGCGGCGCAACGCGGCAGATGCATGCTTGAGCACTCGCCCTACGGGGCGCTCAGGCGGAACCGCACTCGGTGTTGCGGTCTCTCGACAGGTCCAGACATGCCTTCGAGACCTCGCCTTGATTGCGGCTCCGCCTGAACGCCAGAGGGCATGCGGAATTAGCCATCGATTCCTCCGTCGGACAATGCGCATCGCGCGGCGAACGCGGACTGACAGGCCACAGCCTTCTGCCGTTTTCCCGCCCGCGTCATTCTCCGCACCATTTGCCCCAATGGGACTACTCGGAGATTCAACATGACAACCGCAACAACCCCTGAATACGGCCTGAAAGAACTGCAACTGGAAACCACCTTCGGCGGCATGGGCAAGGAAACCGTGCGCGAGATTCCGCTGATCGACCTGACCGACTTTGAGAACCGTCGCAGCGAGATCACTGATCAACTGTGGAGCGCCGCGACCGAAGTCGGCTTCTTTCAGCTGGTCAACCACGGTCTGGACGTCAAGCTGGTGCAGAGCGCCTTTGCCCTGTCTGAAGCCTTCTTTGCCCTGTCCAACGACGAAAAAGCCCGCTTCCCGCTGAAGAAAGGTCTGAACGCCGGTTGGGAGTTCATGTCGCAGGTTCGCCCCTCGACTCGCACGGCTGACCAGAAAGAGTCCTACCAGATCACCCTGCCGCATATGGATGACCTGTGGCCCAACCAGACCGTGGTGCCGGAGTTCCAGCGCATCATGCTGGACTTTGAATACCGCGCCTGGCGTCTGGGTATGGACGTGCTGTCCTGCTTTGCCGAGCGTCTGGGTTTTGCCCGCGACTTTTTCACCAAAGCCCACGACCGCAGCCTGCCGGACTACCAGAGCACCCTGCGCCTGCTGCACTACCTGCCGATGCCGGAAGAAGACCTGGACGAAAGCCTCTGGCGCGCCGGTGCGCACACCGACTTTGACTGCCTGACCATGGTGTTCCAGAAGGAAGGTCAGGGCGGCCTGCAGGTCAGCCCCGGTAAAGACGCCGAAGGCGCCGGCGACAACCGCGAGTGGAGCAGCGTGATTCCGCGTGACGACATCATCACCTGCAACATCGGTGACATGCTGATGCGCTGGAGCGACGATCAGCTCAAGTCCACCCTGCACCGCGTGCGCATGCCCAAGCCGGGCGAGTATCGCGGCCCGCGTTACAGCATGGCGTTCTTCTGCCAGGCCAACAAGGAAGTGATGATCGAGACTCCGGCCGGCAAATACCCGCCGATCTCTGCAGCCGACTACCTGCTGCAGCGCATTCAGGCAAACTTTGCTGAAGCGAAGAAGTAACGTCTCAGCGATGTAAGACAAACCCGGCCACTGTGCCGGGTTTGTTGTTTTTGGGCCTGGGAGGGCCGAGGTTTGACTCGGCCATGGGGTTGCACGGCGGTGTGCTGGTCGAGCGGGAGCTCGGCTTTGCCGGGTGCAGAGCGCGGCCACGCCTTTGGCTTAGGCCGCCCTACTTAGGCCGCCCACAAAAAAGCCCGCGCCGTGTGCTGGCGCGGGCTTTGGTGCTGTCTTGCAGCACCCGCCATTGGCGGGCGGTGCGGGGCAGGCTTACTTCGGAATGGTCGCGGTCATGCCTTCGACGTACCAGTCCATGGTGGCCAGCTCTTCGCGGGTCATGCTGGCGCCTTCGGCTACGCGTTCGGTGCCGCTCTGGTCATTGATCGGGCCAGTGAAGGGATGAAACTCGCCGCTCTTGATGGCAGTGATGACGCCTTCAACCTTGGCGCGTTGCTCGTCGGTCAGCTTGGCGTTGATTTCCTTGATCTGGATAACGTCATCGCTGATGCCGCCCCAGTAGTCAGCCGACTCCCAGTTGCCATCCATCACGGCCTGTACGGTGTCGATGTAGTACGGGCCCCAGTGGTTCACCACTGACAGCAGGTGGGCTTCAGGCGCAAAGTGGCTCATGTCAGACGCCTGACCCACGCCCCAGACGCCGCGCTTTTGCGCAGCCAGCAGCGGAGCCGGGCTGTCGGTGTGCTGGATGATGACGTCAGCGCCTTGGTCCATCAGGGTGTTGGCGGCGTCGGCTTCCTTGGCCGGGTCAAACCAGGTGTTGACCCACACGACTTTCAGCTCGATGTCCGGGTTAACGGCTTTGGCGCCCAGGTAGGTGGCGTTGATGTCGCGGATCACTTCCGGAATCGGGAAGGAGGCGATGTAGCCCAGCACGTTGCTCTCGGTGACCAGACCGGCAGCAGTACCGGTGACGTAGCGGCCTTCATAGGTCACCGACAGGTAGGTGCCCAGGTTCTCGGCCTGCTTGTAGCCGGTGGCGTGCAGGAAGGTCTTGTCCGGGTAGTCGGCAGCAACGCGCTCGGTGGCGTTCATGAAGCCGAAGGACGTGGTGAAAATGACATCGTTGCCGGCCTGGGCCAGACGGCGGATGGTACGCTCGGCGTCGGCGCCTTCGTTGACGTTTTCAACGTAGGTGGTCTGGACCTTGTCGCCAAAGTGGGCTTCCAGCTCCTTGCGGCCCTGGTCATGCTGGTAGCTCCAGCCGTGGTCCCCGATGGGGCCCACGTAGACAAAGCCGACTTTCAGCGGATCGTCGGCAGCCACGGCCTGCAATGGCAGGGTCAGCGCTGCGGCGAGGGCAAGCGTGCGTTTCAGACTCATGTAACTTCTCCTGGATATGATCTTGTTGGCGACCGTGCCGCGTCCTTGGACGGCGGCCGATGGTTCCTGATACAGCAAAAAGCTGGCCATCTGTTCAAGAAATCGGCGAAATTCTAGCGTTCCTGCTGTCATGCGGCCAGCGGCAGCGCATCGATAACCGCAAAATCCACGGCAAATGCACAGGGCTGGTGCAACGCCCAGGCGCGTGCACCAGCAAAGCAGCAGGTTTAGTGCTGCGCCAGTGGCAGCACCCCACCGTGCAAGCTGGCCACCTGCTCAAAGCCCGCTCCGCGCAGGATGCCGGTGGCCAGCGACGAACGCTTGCCTGACCGACACAGCGCTACCACCGGTTTGCCCTGCGGTACCTCGGCAACGCGGTCGGCCAGGCTGCCGATGGGTATCTGCACTACCGCATCCAGTTGCGCCGGCAGCGGCTCGTTCTGCCACTCGCCCGGCTCGCGCACATCCAGCAGGGTGACCGCATCGCGGTGCTCCATCAGCCATTGCGGGCCTACCTCCGGAATACCGGCGTAGGTCATGCGCAGGTCGCTTGACCAGTCCGGCTCGGGCGGCAGCTGGCCGTCCTGCGGGCAGCCGCTGCGCAGGTTGGCCGGCACCGCCTCCGCGATGCGCTTGGGGTGCGGCAGCTTCAGCGCCTGCATGTAACCGACAAAGTCGGCCTCGTTGGCGTCGCCACCCAGCCGGGCGTTGCAGCGCCGCTCTTCGTCGATGCTGCTGCTGGTGCGGCCGTTGTAGTCGTGGGCCGGGTACACCGCACAGCTGTCGGGCAGGCTGAACAGCTGCTCGACCACCGAATGGTAGAGCGTATGCGGGTTGCCCTGCTGAAAGTCGCTGCGCCCGCAGCCGCGAATCAGCAGGGCGTCGCCAGTGAACACCATCGACTGATCACTCAGCACATAGCTCATGCAGCCGTCGGTGTGGCCGGGCGTGGCGCGGGCTTCCAGCTCGATGCCGTTAACGCCGAAGCGCTGGCCGGGTTGCAGCGGCAGGTCGACGTGCTCGGCGTTGATCACCGCCGCCGAGGCAATCTGGCAGCCGGTTTTCTGTTTCAGCAACCAGGCGGCGGTGACGTGGTCGGCGTGGGCGTGGGTGTCGACCACCAATTTGAGGGTCAGGCCCAGCTCGCGCAGCAGCGACAGGTCGCGGGTGCTCTGCTCGAACACCGGATCGATCAGCAGGGCCTCGCCGCTGGCCGGGTCCGCCAGCAGGTAGGTATAGGTAGAGGAAGCAGCATCGAACAGTTGACGAAAGAGCATGGTCACCTCGCAGCAGTACAGTTAAGGTCAATACAATATATAAAAAAATAGATTGAAAGCCGGGCAACTGCAAGCGTCTGCTCTGCGGCGCGGGGTCGCAGGCCATAAAAGACGAGAAAATGGCGCAATCGGCAGGTTATTGGCCGGCGTTATGCCGCATTGGACCTTATAATGCGTGCACTCTTTTTTGCCCCCTTATTGCCAACTACTTCGCAGGTTACCCATGGATCGTGCTGCACGCTGGATTGCCATAGGTCTCTCGGCCATTGTTTTCACCACCTTGTTGTCCGGTTGCTCCGAGCCGGCTGAGCCGGCACCGGACAAGCCGCGACCGGTCAAACTCTTCTCCGTGGCGGACCCGGGCGCCGAGCGCACTCGCGAGTTTCCGGCCCGCCTGAAGGCACCGGAGGAGGCCCAGCTGTCGTTCCGCCTGGGCGGCGAGCTGCAGTCGCTCAAGGTGCATGAAGGCCAGGAGGTCAAACGCGGGGATCTGATCGCCGTACTGGACGACACCGACTACCGCCTCAAGCTGAGCGATCGCCAGGCCAACTATGACCTGACCCGCAGCCAGCTGACCCGCATGGAGCAGCTGGTCGAGCGGCAGATGGTCTCGCAGGCCGAGTACGACCAGCGCAAGGCGCAGTTCAATTCGGCGGAAGCCGCGCTCAATCTGGCTCGTCAGGAGCTGGCCTACACGCGCATCAACGCGCCCTTTGACGGCGTGGTGGCGCGTACCCACGTCGAGCAGTTCCAGGTGGTGCAACCCAATCAGCCCATCGCCACGCTCTACAGCGGCGACAGCATTGACGTGGTGTTTCAGGTGCCGGAAAACCTGTTCAGCAACCTGCGCCGCGATCTGCAGCCCGAGGATCTGGTCGCGCGAGTGCGACTGGAAAACCTGCAGGACACGCTGATTGAAGCCGTCTACAAGGAATACGCCAGCCAGCCGGACCCGTCCACGCTGGCCTATGACGTGACCCTGAGCATGCCGATCCCCGACGGCATGGTGCTGCTGCCGGGCATGAGTGCCACCGTGATCATCGATTTTGCCCGTATTACCCGCAACACCCGCGTGCCGATGGTGGTGCCGGTTGAGGCGGTGTTCAGCCCGGACAGCGAGAGCAGCGAGGTGCGTCAGGTCTGGGTGGTTACCGAGCAGAACGGCGAGCTGCGCGTCAGCGCCCGCGATGTGACCGTAGGCCAGCTGACCCATGATGGCATCGAGGTGCTCAGCGGGCTGGAGGCGGGCGAGCAGATTGTCGCCGCCGGCGGCAACGAGCTGAGTGAAGACCAGCAGGTCCGTCGCTGGGTCCGCGAGCGGGGGCTGTAATGAATATTGCCGCGTACTTTATCCAGCGTCGGGTAACCAGCTGGCTGGTCGCGCTGCTGCTCGGCATTGGCGGCGTCATCGCCTTTATCGACCTTGGGCGGCTGGAAGACCCGGCCTTTACCCTGAAGATGGCGATGGTGGTCACGCCCTACCCCGGCGCCTCGCCGCAGCAGGTGGAAGAGGAGCTGACCTACCCGCTGGAGAATGCCATCCAGCAACTGCCCTACGTCGATACCATCACCTCCACCAGCAGCGCCGGCCTGTCGCAGATCATGGTGGAAGTGCAGGACCAGTACCGCGCCGAACAGCTGCCGCAGATCTGGGACGAGATGCGTCGCCGCATCAATGACCTGCGCCCCAACCTGCCGCCGGGCGTTGAAGAGCCGCAGGTCATGGATGACTTTGGTGATGTGTTCGGCACCTTCTTCATGATCAGCGGCGACGGCTACGACTACCGCGAACTGCGCGACTATGCCGACTACCTGCGCCGCGAGCTGGTGCTGGTCGAAGGGGTCGGCAAGGTCAATCTGGCCGGCGTACCGCAGGAAGAGGTGCACCTGGAAATCTCCCGCGCGCGCATGACCGCACTGGGCATTGCGCCGCAAGCCATCTATGACCTGCTGAGCCGTCAGAACGTGGTGTCGGACGCCGGCCGCATGCTGGTGGGCAGCGAGTCCATTCGCCTGCACCCGACCGGCGAGTTTCAGGATGTCAGCGAGCTGGAGCGGGTGATCATCAGCCCGCCCGGCAGCTCCAAGCAGGTCTATCTCGGGGATGTGGCGCGCATCACCCGCGGCTTTACCGAAACCCCCACCAGCCTCTACCGTAGCCAGGGTAATCCGGCGCTGGGGCTGGGCGTGTCCTACGCCGCCCACGTCAACGTGGTGGATGTCGGCAACGCGGTGGCCGCGCGCCTCGCCGAGCTGGAGCAGGACCGCCCGGCCGGCATGCAGGTGACCATGTTCTACAACCAGTCCGCCGAGGTGGAAAACTCGGTCAGCGGCTTTGTCTGGAATTTCCTCGCCTCGGTCGCCATTGTCATCGTCGTGCTGCTGATCTTCATGGGCCTGCGCAGCGGCCTGCTGATCGGTCTGGTGCTGGCGCTGACGGTGCTCGGCACCTTTATCTTCATGCAGATCATCGGCATCGAGCTGCAGCGTATTTCGCTCGGCGCGCTGGTGATTGCGTTGGGGATGCTGGTGGATAACGCCATCGTCATTGTCGAAGGCATTCTGGTGGGTCGCCAGCGCGGCCAGACCACCTTGCAGTCGGCGGGCGACATCGTCGGCCAGACCAAGCTGCCGCTGCTGGGCGCGACCGCCATCGCCATCATCGCCTTTGCGCCGATTGGCCTGTCGGATGATTCCACCGGCGAGTTCTGTCTGTCGCTGTTCCAGGTGCTGATGATCTCGCTGACCCTCAGCTGGGTCACCGCGATTACCCTGACGCCCTTCTTCGCCAGCCTGTTCTTCCGCGACCAGCCGGCCAAGGACGAGCAGACCGAAGCGCAAGACCCGTACCGCGGCGTGGTCTTTGTGGTGTATCGCAAACTGCTGGCCAACGCGCTGCACCACCGGGTGCTGACGCTGGTGATGCTGGCGGTGCTGCTGGTGGCCGCGCTCGCCGGTTTCAGCCAGGTGCGGCAGGCGTTCTTCCCGCCGTCCAACACGCCGATGTTCTTTGTCGACGTCTGGCTGCCCAAGGGCAGCGACATCCGCTACACCGAGCAGGTGGTCGCCGAGATGGATCAGTACGTGCTGGCGCAGGAGGGCGTCACCGAGGTGACCTCCACCATCGGTCAGGGCGCGCTGCGCTTTATCCTCACCTACTTCCCCGAGCGTATTCACGCCAACTACGCGCAGCTGCTGGTGCGCACCGAGCAGCGCGACCAGATCGTGCCGCTGATCACCGAGCTGGACGAATACTTCAAGACCCAGCACCCGACTGCCAAGGTCAAACTCAAGCAGCTGATGCTTGGCCCGGGCAGCGACAGCAAGATCGAAGCGCGCTTCACCGGCCCTGACCCCGAGGTGCTGCGTGCCCTGGGCGACCAGGCCATCGCCATCCTCAAGGCCGACCCGGTGGCCGATGCCGTGCTGCACAACTGGCGTGAACGGACCAAGCTGGTGCGCCCGCAGTTTGCCGAAGCGCAGGCGCGTGAACTGGGCGTGGACAAGCGAGACCTGGACACCCTGCTGAAGATGAACTTCAGCGGCGTGAACGTGGGCCTGTACCGTGACGGCACGCACATGTTGCCGATTGTCGCGCGTACCCCGGAGTCCGAGCGGCTGGACGCCGGCACGCTGAATGACCTGCTGGTATGGAGCAGTGTGCGCAGCGCCTATATTCCGATCACCCAGGTGGTCAACGGCTTCGTCACCGACTGGGAAGACCCGCTGATCCTGCGCGAAGACCGCAAGCGCACCCTGACCGTACAGGCTGACCCGAGCATCCTCAGCGGCCAGACCGCCGCCGAGTTGTTTGCCCGCGTGCGCCCGCAGATCGAGGCCATCGAGCTGCCGCGCGGCTACAAGCTGGAGTGGGGCGGCGAGTACGAAAGCTCACGCGACGCCCAGAAAGCCGTGTTCGGCAGCCTGCCGCTGGGCTACCTGGCGATGTTCCTGATCACCGTGCTGCTGTTCGACTCGGTGCGCCGCGCCGCCATCATCTGGCTGACCGTACCGCTGGCGGTGATCGGTGTGACTCTGGGCTTTTTGCTCACCGGCATCCCGTTCGGCTTTATGGCGCTGCTGGGCTTCCTCAGCCTCAGCGGCATGCTGGTCAAGAACGGCATCGTGCTGGTGGACGAAATTCGCCTGCAGATCGACTCCGGCAAAGAGGCCTACAGCGCCCTGGTGGACTCGGCCATCAGCCGGGTACGCCCGGTGTCCATGGCCGCGCTAACCACCATCCTCGGCATGGCGCCGCTGCTCACCGACGCCTTCTTCCAGAGCATGGCCGTGGTGATCATGTTCGGCCTGGGCTTTGCCACCATCCTCACCCTGGTGGTGCTGCCGGTGATCTACAGCCTGTTCTACAAGATCCCGGTCGAAGGGCGGCGGGTTTAACCGCCCCCCGCCGGGCCTAGCCCGGGTCGGGCGGGGGCAGGGTTTGTTGGGCCGGGCCCAGCAACCACTTGCTGAGCAGCATGGGTTCGCTGAACTGCAGACCCCCACCGGACTCTTTCACCTGCATGATGCTGTTGTCGCCCAGCAGCAGCTTGCCCTTGACGAAGTGCACGTTCGGGTCGGCATTGGGGTTCTGTACCTCGGCGCCGAGGCGCCCGGCCAGCCAAAGCCCCGCCTCGTAGTGACTGACCCAGCGCTGCTGGCTGAGCCCGTCCAGGGCATTGGCCGGGGCGTCCCGTGCCAGCACCATGATCGGCACGTCTACCACCGCCGGCAGCAGCCGGTTATGGCCCCAGACGTCGTTTTCACCAAGCAATTGCCCGTGGTCACCGGTGATCAGCAGGTAGCGCTCGCCCTCCAGCTGATCGAACTGAGCAACGATATCGGCGACCACATCGTCGAAGTAGCGCAGCGCGTTGTCGTAGGCGTTGCTCTCGCGTTCGTCACGGCTGAGCGACTTGTCGGTCGGCCAGCGCGCAATCGGTTCGTTGTGGTCTGCGTAATGGGCCTCGTAGGGGCTGTGCGCCGTGCGCAGGTTGATCATAACCAGGTTGCGCTCGCCCCACTGCTTGCGTGGCAGCAGGTCGCTCAGGGCGTGGTCCTGCCGTTGGGCAAACAGCAGCGGAAAGTCTTCCCGGGTGATCGATACGTCCAGGAAGGACTTGCCGGCAAAGGTCAGCAGCTTGGATTCCTGCGAGGACAGCCAGAAGGTATTGAAGCCCTGCTCGCGGCCCAGCCGGAACAGGTTGTGCGGCTGCTCGCGCAGCAGGTGGTTCTGGCCTGGCTCGCGGATCAGGTTGAGAAACACCGGCAGGCTCACCGCCGTCGACACCCCGGACGCGATGCCCTGACGCACCAGCAGCTCGCCGCTGCCTTCCAGCCTGGACAGGAATGGCGTGGTATCGCGTTGGTAACCCATCACGCCCAGACGATCACCCCGCAAGGAATCGGCCATCACGATCCAGACGTGCTTGGCCGTGGGCGCGGTAAAGTCCACCTGATACGGCTGAAACGGACTCACCGGCAGCGCCTGCTGCTCACGGCCAGCCAGGTTTACCGCGTAGAAGGCAAAGCTGTTCAGGCTGTTGTGCAGCGATGAACGGGTTGGCCCCGGCATAAAGTGGGTCATGTCGCGGTAGGTTGCCCGGTAGGGTTTGGCCGCCAGCACGATCAGCACCAGAATCCAGCCCACCCAGCGCGCACGCGGAGAGATCCGTGGCGTCAGGCTCATATGCAGCACAAACAGCGCGCCGTAGGGCAGCAGCACACTGGGCAGTACATGCCAGTGATTGCCGAGCTGGGCGACGGCGGTTTGCTGCACATCGGCAAACTCACCGAACAGCCCGCTCAGGTCAGACGGCAGCAACGGCATGCCGGTATAGGCCATGTTGCCGAGCTGAATCAACTGCATGCCCGCCAGCAGCGTGAGCACGATCGCCGTCAGCCAGCGGTTGGCCGCCAGCCACAGGCCGAGACTGAACAGCCACAGCACCAGCACATAGCGCAGTTCCAGCTCGGCGTGATTGGTGCTGGTAAACCACTGCTGGATAACGTCGTCAGCGAGTAGCAATAGGCAACTGACGGTGGCAAGTAGCGGGAGATAGCGGGCCGGCAGATAGCGCCGGGATACATGGCGGGGTGGCAGACTCTGTTCCTGCATGGCATTGCCTCGGGCCACGGATGGCCGCATGATCGTTATTCGCGTTGGAACACCGACCGTGCCGGATGGCCCGAGTTTCCGCGCCGTGTGTATCGAGTTATGTCGCCCGGCGACCCAGCAGCGGAGGAACCGTCCCATGTCGACACCTACACCACAGCGAATAGTGGCCCGCACCGCCGAAATCGGCGGCACCCTGCCGGTCAATCGTGTCCTGCCCACCCGCCAACGCCGTCAGATCGGCGCCTGGTGCTTTCTCGATCACGCCGGCCCCGCCCGCTTTGAATCAGGTGAGGGCATGCACGTAGGCGCCCACCCGCACACCTGCCTGCAGACCTTCACCTGGATGATCGAAGGCGACGTGCTGCACCGCGACAGCCTCGGTAACGAACAACTGATCCGCCCCGGCGAGGTAAACCTGATGACCGCCGGCCGCGGCATCAGCCACACCGAAGACTCCACCGACGCCACCGACCGCCTGCACGCCGCCCAACTGTGGATCGCACTGCCACCGCACATGGCCGATGCCGCCCCCGCCTTTACCCATTACCCCGACCTGCCCACCTGGCAGCAAAGCGGTATCGACTTCACCCTGCTGGTCGGCGACTTCGCCGGCCACACCTCCCCGGTCGAGGTCTACAGCCCACTGCTCGGCCTGGATATCCACAGCCCCAGCGGCGGCGAGTGCGAACTGACCCTCAACCCCGCCTTCGAACACGGCCTGCTGGTGATGGAAGGCGAACTGGAACTGGACGGCGAACGCTTCGCCGAAAATGAACTCGCCGCCCTCGACCCCGGCGTATCCGCGCTGCGCCTGACCCTCACCCCCGGCAGCCGCCTGATCCTCATCGGCGGAGAACCGGCCGAGAAGGTGCTTATGTTCTGGAATTTTGTCGGCTACAGCCGGGAATACATCATCGAAGCGACGCGGGAGTGGCAGGCGGAGTCTGTGCGCTTTGGCAAGGTTGCGGGGTTTGATGGGGAGCGGTTGGCGGCGCCGACGTTGCCGTGGCGGAGTGGGTAATCGGGCTGTAGCCCGGCGGTAGGGTGGACACAAGCGAAGCGTTGTCCACCAAGCGGCGTATGAGACTGGTCACCGAGCTGTCGCTTCACTCACTCACTGCTATGGCTCCGCACCGTGATCCCGGTCCTTCGCCGTCATCCTTGACTCTCTCGTCATCCCCGACTCACTCGTCATCCCCGCCCCTTCACCGTCATCCCCGCGAAGGCGGGGATCCAGACCCGCCACCACGCCAAACCAATGGATTCCCGCCTACGCGGGAAAGACGGCTATTGGGATTTGATCTGTTCTGCTCGGCTGCGCTGATTCTTCAAATCACCTTTTCGCCCTTACGGCGAGCAGGGGGAAATGCATGGCCATTTCCCCCTGCACCCCAACGGGTCTGCTCACGACCAATCGCGAGCCGCGTTGCTGTTGAAAAACGTGCCGTGCAAGGCGCGGGCCGCAGGGAATGGCTAGCCCTTTCCAAGGTCCGTAACGCAGCAGGGCACGTTTTTAAACGCAACCCTCCGGGCCGCCGCCTGTTTTGGCGCATTGCTGCGTTACTCGTCACTCATTTGGAATAACCAAATCACGTGACTCGCGCCTTGCACTGCGCCAAAACAGGCGACGGCGCGGCCGCGATTGGCCGCGAGCAGACCCGATGCCACCCCGACTACGCGGCCCTTCGGGTTCGCTGCGTTGCTCGGTCTGACGGGGAGACCTCGCCGGCCGCCCGAAAACTCGGGGCTGCGCCCCTCAGACATCCTACGGCTCTTTTTCCCGTCAGTCCTGCGCTACTCGCCCGCGTAAACGGGGACCTTTGGGGGCCGTGGATGGGGGCGTGGTCTTACTGCTGGTCGAAGGGGCGTCGTAGATTAAAAACGAGATGACTTAGAAAGCGCAGCTTGCAACTTGTAAAGACTACATGAGGCTTGTTGTAGGTGGCACCTGGATTTACTTGTTAGGCAGGTGCTCGATTGCGCCTACCAATCATCCGCCATACTGGTGGTGATGGCATTTTTTTACTGCGAACTGTGCGCCCGGTAGTAAGTTCGACAAAAGCAATAAGCATAGGGCCGTACAGCGCGTTAAGTGGATGCTCGTAGATTTCTCGCTTTAGCTCAATGAGTTGTGCGGGTTCTAGCTTCACAGGTTCATCATCTACGAATTCATAAATAGAGCTGTTATAACGCAGATTTGAGTAGAGGCGAGGGGATAAAAACGGCCTGCGCAGGTGTTTGATGGCGAGGACCCAAAATGGGTAGGTGCATCGTACTTTACAGGCCCGGATGTAAATTGTAGAACTACTACGGTTTGTAACTATGACGGATAGGCTGTCGGGGGCGGATCCGTCAACATTCAGCGTGTAAGAAATTGATGATTTTATTGGAAAAACAAGCCGATATGCTTTGTAAAGCAGTACGATGGTTGCACCGAAAATAGAAATTGCCCCGCAGATTTTTAGAAAATCGTCAAACATATTTCAATGCCTGCCTAACGCCCAGCCCCGAAGGGGCAACAACAGCCGATTGTTAACTGCCTGTTTCATTCTTAGGTGGTTTGACTTGGGGCATGGCTGGCGGATTCTTAGCAGGCTGCAGCCCCCTCTCTTCAGTAAGCGGTCTGGGATTGTGGTGTTGGGACGAAGGTGTATCTTTTTTATCAGGCATGTAACCCCCTATGCTGGGTAGAAATTTTCGAGGTACGCGGTAGCGGATGCTTCAGCTTTATCGTGTAGCTTACCATCCGTCGGTATCGTTGTATTTATGTACTTTTTAAGAGACCTTTGCTTGGTTGCACGTATATCAAACCGAGCTTTATTAATTTCTGCCGCTGTCAGCTGCCCTTCTGCGATCGCGTGCCATTTAAATTCAGCTTGAATCATTAACTCCTCAAGCTCGTGGAGCAACGAGGAATATGCCTTAATTCGGCTCTTGTAAGGTAGGTAAGGATTAATCGCCGAGATAACTTGAGAAAACGCAATAATGCCGGCCCATATCCATGAAAGCTGGTTCCATATAACCCACGCCCCGATACTTGAACTGGAAGCAATAGCGAGAACAATCTTGAGGGCACGATCAATGCCCTCTGCTCTTTCAAGCTGAAGCTCTATAAACCCAATGTGGGTCTTGAGTTGATAGAGCTCTTTCCAATATTGCTCTTGCACCATACTTGAAACCTTGTGTAGTTAACGCTCGGCACACGGTTGCGCGAAGCGCCATCCGAGTGCCGTCGCTTGTTATGTTTATTTAACATGAAGTTCTTTACGTGCCACAATTAAAAATGATTCAAGAGACTCTTTATGAATGCTATGTTCATGCTCGAACACCTCAAACGCCGGCTCACCTTCATAATCAACGTTACGCCTTTCACGTAATAGTTGAAGTATCTCGTTGGCTTTAGATGATATGTACAAACTACCGATATCGATTGATTTATTCACGGACGAGTAAGCAGACATATATTTTACTTGGAGTTCGTGTTCTTTCTCTGCTGATAGCCCGGTACCTTGGCCGTAGTTTTCCTTCTGAACGGCGCAGTAACGGGTAATATCATAAAGTGCATGAATTATTTCTTCGTATGCCCGCTCACGACGCTCCCAATTGCGTTCGACATAGAACTTCCTTATTGCCCACCATGCGCCCAAAAAAGCAGCGATAGCGCCAGAAGTTATGCTCACAGCAAGATTTGTCAAGACATCCACAGAATTTCCTTAAACATAACGCCCGCAGCACGGGCAAAATTGTAGCACAGCGGAAATTTTGTCCCCGTGCCTGCGATTGTTAGGCATATTATTGCTCAGGATGAAATACAAATTTCTCACCCGGAACCAAATTAAAGTTACAGTCCTCGGGCTTAAGGCCATTAATCTTAAGGAGATTAATGGCCTTGGCTTTATCTTCCAAGTCTCGCAAAATATTTTGCTCAAGATCCTCAACGTGAGAAAGCATATGTAGAAACCCGTTAAGTATGTCGCTACTCTCTTCCAGCAATTGCGATCTAGAAACGTCTGAAGTTCTGATATTCAATTCCTGAACGCCCGAGTGAGCCGCTTGGGAGTTTCTCAATTTGTTCACGAGATCCATATGATCCATGGCGCAATGCTCGAACTCCAGGCACAAACGATATGGGTGTGCCAAAGTTCCAACTAATGAAACAAGATGAGGTTCTTTACCATTTTCCCGTTTACAAGTTGGGCATGGTGATTCTAGTAATTGACCTAATGCCATTCTTCCGTATCTTGACTCAGGTATCTGTGTGCAGTAGAGAAGCTGCTTAATTGCAACTTCACAGAGCCTTGCAGAATACAAAAGTATTTCATTGTAAAGACGGAGCCTTTCGATTTCTGAGTCTACTTCATCATGGCTAGGCTCAGCTCCATGCGCATAATCATAAGAGTAGTTAATAACTCTACCCATAAGAAGTGATAAAGTAACTCCACTTTTCGTATAGGGATTCGTAAAGCCACTTCTCTCCGGTGATTCTTGAGCGGGCATAAGAGGCAAATGCCCTCGCTGCTGCATCCAAGCACGCATATCTGTTGCGATCGGCAGTAAATTAATTCCGCCAATCATCTCGCCCGACCAGCAAAACGCTTGAGGGTGATAACTCCAAGTGTGATGAGCACCATGCCACTCACGCTTTTTAGTTTCCACTTTGACTGATTACCTCGCCATGCCTAACGCCGCCAACAGCGGCCGAGCGCAGCGAGGTCCAGCGCACGTAGTGCGCGATGCTGCTTGGCCTTGTTAAGCGCCTTCATCTAATGACCCCGCTGGCCATCTACTTAATGTTCTTGCTACAGCTTCAGCAATTTGCATTGCAGGAGGAGCTTCGCACTCAAACCAATTGCCGAACGCCACTGCAATTTTTTGAAAATCAGAATCGGTCAGATTTTCTAACATGGTTGGTGTTACATCGTCTCCGAGGGCCTTCCAAATAGCCTCGCAGCATTCGTGAGGTGAGGCCTCAAAAAATGGAACAGGAGGAGACACTAAATCACCAAACTCTTCTCCCATTGCACTTTCAAAATCTGCTCTCAAAGCTTGCTTCTCTGACATAGGCTCTCTTGCCGCTTAACAGTGATTAGATCGCGCTAACTTTAGTACGCGGCGTAGCGCCGGATGCGCCGCCCTCATATTCTCTTATATTTCAATGGATTAGCGGCCCTAGCGCACGAGTGCTGAACGTTAAACCGCACGAGGTTTAACACTCCTCTGATCGACGACGAAGGCTTGCACTCAGGTGCGGGTGCTGTCGGGTATTCGAGATGAAGTGTGTCGAGTCTATGTAGCATCCATGCCTCCTGACGGGGCCGCGAGAGTTGCGGTGATTTGATAGTGCT
>NZ_LMAZ01000004.1:18148-25919 GCF_003444685.1 Pseudomonas abyssi
CCCCAGTCCCGTTTACGCGGGCGAGTAGTGCAGGGCTGGCGGGAAGGCGAAAGGGTGCGTCTGCCAATGCGCAGGCGTTCAAGAAGGCAGTCACTGATCTCAATCGCCGTCATTCCCGCGCAGGCGGGAATCCATTTGGTTGGCGTGGCGGCGGATCTGGATCCCCGCCTTCGCGGGGATGACGAGAAACGATGGGGATGACGGTGGAGGGTGGGAATGGCTCTGGGTGTGAGGGTGAGCACGGCATGCCCTGCCCTTGTACGCTGGGTTAGCGCCGACTGACCTGAGCTGCCAAGGATGCCGCTCGAGCTGCGCTCACACCCCCTCCGGCGGGCTCACCTTACCCCTGCGCGTCTTCTTACTTTTAGCAGCGGTCGCCGCCGCATCCATCAACCGACAAAACTTAGGACACTCCAGGTGATTGGGCGCGGAGCAGGCGGCGGCGTGGCGCAGGCCGTCGCGCAGGTTGCTGAGTTGGCGAATATTGCGGTCCAGTGCGTCGGCGCGGTTGGACAGCTGCTGGCGATCAATCTCGGGGCGGCCGTCTGGCGAGAACATCTGCGCAATCTCATCCAGTGAGAACCCCGCTGCGCGGCCCAGCGCAATCAGTGCCAGCTGCTGCACCACGCGGGGCTGAAATGCCCGGCGCAGGCCGCGTCTGCCAATCGATTTGATCAGCCCCTTTTCTTCGTAATAACGCAGGGTGGAGGCCGGCAGGCCGGATGCTTTCGAGACCTCGTTGATGTCCATGTTCGCGCCCTTGACTTAAAGTCGACTTTAAGTGGCATCGTGCATTTTCTGCCCGTCCAGGGCAACTCACAGGAGGCAGAAAATGGATGATTTATGGAGCGCGGTAGCTATTGGCGTAGGCGCAACGCTGGTGATGGACGGCTGGGGGCTTGTGCGTAAACAGCTGTTGGGGATTCCACCGGCAGACTATGCGTTGGTGGGGCGTTGGCTAGGGCATATGGCGCATGGGCGCTTTCGGCATGAGCGCATTGCCGCTGCCCGACCGATCCCGGCGGAGGCGTTGCTTGGCTGGGGCGCGCATTACCTGATCGGGGTGGTGTTTGCGCTGTTGCTGGTGGCGATGTGCGGAGCGGAATGGCTTCGTCAGCCAACGCTATTGCCCGCCTTGGTTTGGGGCATGGTGACGGTGGCGGCGCCCTTTTTGCTGATGCAGCCTGGCATGGGCGCGGGGTTTGCCGCCAGTCGCACGCCACGCCCGAACGCTGCGCGTTTGCAGAGTTTGATCACCCATAGCGTGTTCGGTTTGGGCCTGTATGGCTCAGCGCTGCTTCTCAATGCTTTTAAAGGAGTCTGACATGGCTATTCCTGCGCGTTTTGCGCCGATTGTGTTTGGCGCGTTGCTGTCGGCGATCATGGTGACCTTGGTGTCGGCCTTTGTGATTGCGGTCACCCAAGGCTTTGATGAGCACTTTGTTGCGGCGTGGCTCAGAAGCTGCGCGCTGACCTGGCCGGTGGCGTTTCCGACGGTGACCTTGGTTGCGCCTTGGGTGCGGCGGCTGGTGGGGTGGTTGACGGTGTGAGTGGTGGTGGAGCGTCGGACGGCGCATGCCCGAGCTCCGCGTTGCGTCAGATGCCGCTTGGTGGACAACGCTGCGCTTTTCTCCACCCTACGATTGCGTGCGTGGCGAATGCACGGACCCCAGTCCCGTTTACGCGGGCGAGTAGCGCAGGGCTGCCGATCCCCGTCAGGCCGAGCAACGCAGCGAACCCGAAGGGCCGCGTAGTCGGGTGCCCCGGGGATTCAGGGAAGCGCTAACCCATTTCACATGCCCTCTGGCGCTCAGGCCGGTCCGCAATCAAGGCGTGGTTTCGATGGCATGTCGGGACCTGTCGAGAAATCACAACGTAGAGTGCGGACCGGCCTGAACGCCCCGTAGGGCGAGCGCTCAAGCATGCATCTGACTGCGTTGCGCTGCTTGCCAATAGAACCATTATTGGCTGCACATCGCGCCTTGCATCTGCATGCTTTAGCACTCGCAGAGGGCGTGTGAAATGGGTTGGCGCTTCCCTTTGGGGGGCTGGGCAAGCGGCCCCCCTTGGCTCGCCGGAGAAGGCGAAAGGCGAGCAGGACGACGCCGCAAATGCTGAGCAACGTTGCGATGGTGGAGGCAGCACGGCCTCGGCATGCCGTGGCCTTACGAACGAGGTGGCGTGGGAGCGATCAGAATATGCCTCAACTCCGCGTTGCGTCAGATGCCGCTTGGTGGACAACGCTGCGCTTTTGTCCACCCTACGACCCGAATGGTGCGCCCTGTGCTTGCAGGGCGCTGATAACGTTCAGCATCTCCCGCCTCGCGGCCTCCTGACTTACCACCCTTAACCTCACCTTCTGTCCCGGCGCACACTGCGCCAACCTTGCCAGCGACAGCGGTGTGACCGCGCCCAGCCGGGGATAGCCGCCGATGGTCTGGCGGTCGTTCATCAGGATGATCGGTTGGCCGTCTGGCGGTACCTGAACGGCGCCGAGGGGGATGCCTTCGGAGATCAGGGCCTGGCCCTGGTAGCGCAGTGCGGGGCCGGTGAGGCGCATGCCCATGCGGTCGGCGCGCTGGTCGAGGGTCCAGCTTTGGTTGAAGGCGGCGAACAGGCTGGCACCAGCGAAGCTGGCGACTTGTGCGCCGGGGATCAGGTCGAGCACGACCTCATTGCCCGGATACCAGAGTGCGCCTGCGGGCATGGTTCTGGGGGTGGCATCGCTGGCGTTACCCTGCAGGCGGTCGCCGTTGTGCAGGCCGCGGCCATTGCCGTGCAAACTGCCAAGCTGTTCGCGCATCACGGTGGCGACTGCGCCCATGACCGGGTCTGCCGCAAAGCCGCCGGGGGTGGCGAGGTAGGCGCGTACGCCGCGCTTGGGGCTGTTGAACCGCAGGGTCTGGCCGTGGTGCAGCTGAAATGCCTGACCGGGTGCCAGTGGCTGACCGTCGAGTTTCGCATCCAGATCGGCGCCGGTCAGCGCCAGCCAGCCGCTGGCTTGTGCGCGCAGTTGCAGGCCGCCAAGGGGGATTTCGATCACGGCGGCGTCTGCTGAGTTGCCGAGCAGCCAGTTGGCCTGCTGCATGGCGACCCAGTCCAGCGCGCCGCCCTGGGTGATGCCCAGATGGCGCACGCCAAAGCGGCCGCCGTCTTGCAGTTGGGCAAAGCCGAGGCTGTGCTCGACCAGCAGCTCGATCATGCGCTGGCCTCCATCGCCGTGTCGTCGCCGCCCAGGCGGATAAATTCGGCGTGGTCGATGGACACAAAGCGCACCCGGTCGCCGGGTTGCAGCAGGCTGCCGCGCTCGGCGCTGAACAGGGTCAGCGGGCAGCGGCCGATCAGGTTCCAGCCGCCGGGTGAGGTCAGCGGGTAGATGGCGGTCTGGCGTTCGGCGATGCCGACGCTGCCCTTGGGCACGCGCTGGCGCGGGGTGGCGAGGCGGGCCGAAGCGAGCGCTTCATCCACCAGTCCCATGTAGGCAAACCCGGGCGCGAAGCCGAGGGTGAACACTGGGTAGTCGCGGCTGCAATGCTGCTCGATCACCTGCTCCGGGCTGAGCCCGGCGCGTTGGGCGATGCTGGTCAGTTCGGGGCCGACGCTCTGGTGATACCAGACCGGGATGGCGTGCAGGGTGCCGGTCTCATTCGTCAGCGGCTGCAGGTTGTGCAGGCTGCTGTGGATCAGCGCGATGGCATCTGCTTCGCCCAGGGCGTGCAGGTCGTAGTGCAGCAGCAAGGTGGTGTAGGACGGCACCAGATCGATCAGCTGCGCGCCGAAGGCTGCGCGCAGGTTTTCTGCGGCGGCGATCAGCCAGGGCATGTTGGCCTCGTCGATCTGATCAAACAGCCGCACCATCAGACTGTCGATGGCTGCGCTCTCGATGCGCAGGTTCACAGCGCGTCCAGTGCGGCGCGGATGCGGGCGACCACGGCGACCGACTCGGCGTTGTCGCTGTGTACGCAGAGGCTGTCGGCGCGCAGGGTCAGCTGGCTGCCGTCGCTGGCGCTGATCGGCTCGCCACGGGCGAAGCTTAGTGCCTGGGCCAGAATGCGCTCCGGGTCGTGCTGCACGGCGCCGGGCTGGTTGCGCGGCAGCAGGTAGCCGTCCGGGTCGTAGCCACGGTCGGCGAAGGCTTCAAACAGCAGGCCGATGCCCTGCTCCGCGGCCAGTTGCTCGGCTTCGCTGTTGTTGCGGCGGGCCAGCAGCATCAGCGGCAGTTGCGGGTTGAAGCGGGCGACGGCGCGCATTACTGCGGTGAGCAGCGCGGGCTGTTTCATCATGTCGTTGTAGAGCGCGCCGTGGGGTTTGACGTAGCTGAGGCTGGCGCCTTCGGCGCGGCAGATGCCGTCCAGTGCGCCGAGTTGGTAAAGCAGCAGGTCTTCCACTTCCTGCGCGGAACAGGCCATCGAGCGGCGGCCAAAGCCGACCAGATCCGGGTAGGCCGGATGCGCGCCGATACGCACGCCGTGCTGCGCCGCCAGCGCGACGGTGCGGCGCATGGTGGATGGGTCGGAGGCGTGAAAGCCGCAGGCGATGTTGGCGCTGTGCACATGCGGCATCACGGCCTCGTCCATGCCCATGGTCCAGGCGCCGAAGCTTTCGCCCATGTCGCAGTTGAGTTGTAGCGGCTGCATGGTTACTGGTTGTCCTGTGCTGTCACCGGCGCGGTGAGACTGAACCATTTGCGTCGATTGCTGCCGGATTTACTGTGTATTCATGCTGTCTGGCGCGCGTTCGCGTCACAGCCGTTGGTTCATCGATTGTAGAGAGGAGCGATATGAAGATTCTCATGGTTCTCACCTCACACGACAAGCTTGGCGATACTGGCAACAAGACCGGCTTTTGGCTGGAGGAGTTTGCCGCGCCCTATTACGTGCTGCACGACGCCGGTGCCGAAATCACCCTGGCCTCGCCCAAGGGCGGCCAGCCACCGCTGGACCCGAAAAGCGCCGAGCCGGACGCGCAGACCGAGGCGACCCGCCGCTTTGACGCGGATGAGCATGCCAAGGGGCTGCTGGCCAATACCGTGCGGCTGAGTGAGGTGTCCGCTGCTGACTTTGACGCGGTGTTCTACCCCGGCGGCCACGGCCCGCTCTGGGACCTGCACGACAACGCCGACTCGCTGGCGCTGCTCAATGCCTTTGCCAAGGCCGACAAGCCGATTGGCGCGGTGTGCCACGCGCCGGCGGTGCTGCTGAATGCGCGGGCTGCTGATGGCGAGTACCTGGTCGGCGCCAAGCGGGTGACCGGGTTCTCCAACTCCGAGGAAGACGGCGTGGGCCTGAGCCAAGTAGTGCCCTTCCTGCTGGAAGACGCGCTGAAGGAAAAGGGCGGCGTGTACAGCAAAGGCGAGGACTGGGGCGAGTATGTGCTGGTCGATGGCCTGCTGGTCACCGGCCAGAACCCGGCGTCATCCGAGAAGGCGGCGCGTGAGTTGCTGACGCTTTTGAAGGTGTTGCCGGGGGTGTGAGGTGCTCCCGCTCGACCAGCGGACGTGGGTGCATCGCGGTGGCCGAGTTGGAACTCGGCCTTCCCGGAGGGCACCGTTCTTGAGGCTTGAGGCTTGAGGCTTGAGGCTTGAGGCTTGAGGCTTGAGGCTTGCCGCTATCAGCTGAGAATCATATTGGTCGCGGTGGCATACGCATACAGCGAGCCGTTTTCATCACGCAGATACCCTTCGCTGATGATTAAGCGGCGGGTTTTGTTGATAACTTTGCCTTCGGCGATCAGTGTCTTGTTGAAGGGCACCGGTTTGCACATCTTCACGCTCAGCTCGATGGTGCCATAGCCCTCACCTGCTCCCAACATGGTGTGCGCAGAGCAGCCGGTGACCGAGTCCATCACGGTCGCAGCAAAGCCGCCGTGTACGCCACCCAGCGGGTTGGTGTGGCTTTTGTCGGCGGTGGCTTCAAACACTACGCGGCCCTCTTCGGCCAGCTTGACCTGCATGGGGATGGTCTTGGCAATCGGTGCAATCGGCAGGTGCCCGGCTGCGGCGGCCTGCATGATCTGCAGGCCGGTCATTTCTTTCGGGTTCATTGCGTGTTCCTTGAGTCGATCAGGCCGCAGCGGCAGCCCGGGGTTGGCTGGCGAACCAGTCCAGCGCGTCGCGCCAGAGCGGTTCGGCGTAGGGGCGGAAGTAACCCATGTGGCCCAGTGGCTTGAGGCCGAGGGCCTTGGGGTCGATATCCCGCGGTTGATAGGCGGCGCCGCTGAAGGCGCTCATAAAGGCGTCGCGTGATTCGGGGCCGGCCCAGAGATCGTCCAGCGAGACGGCGCCGACAATCGGTGTGCGCACGGCGGCAAAGTGCTCGTTAAGCCAGGCCATCTTCGGGTCTTCAAAGAAGTAACGGGGGTAGCGGCACCAGTGTTTCCAGTCGCGGTACACGCCCTTGGGCAGGTCTTCGCCGAGGCCCAGCCAGTTCCACGCCTGATAGCCCTTGATGGCGACGATCAGCGGCAGCACCAGATTCCACATGACCTGCACCTTGCGGCGCTCGCCTGTGGGCATCCAGCCGTGCCAGCCAGCACCGGTGCCGAAGGTGTAGACGGCGTGGATCGCATCACGGTTGGGCAGCAGGCCGAAGGCGTGGCCGCCGAACGAGTGGCCGACCAAGTACAGCGGCAGATCCTGCCGACCGAGATAGTCGACGCCGGCGGCGAGGTCCTTGTCGGCCCAGTCTAGGTAGTCCATCTCGAAGCCCTTGAGGCTGGCCGGGGCCGAAGCGCCGATACCGCGGTAATCGAGGGTTAGCGTAGTGAAGCCGTTGCTGGCGGCAAACTCGGCAAAGCGCCGGTAGAAGCCCTGCGGCACGCCGGTGGCACTGCCGACCAGAATCTGCCCGCGTGGCTCGCTGGCCGGGTACAGGGTGGCGGCGAGCTGGTAGCCATCGGCGGCGGTCAGGGTCAGGTCGCGCGGGGCGAGCGATTCAGTGGCCATGGGCAAACTCCTTCTGTTGCAGGCGAACGTGGCTGAGCAGGGCGCGAAACGAACGCTCGATCGGGTCGGTGCTGCCGGCGGCGCGGGCCATGATCAGCCCACCCTCGTAACTGGTGAGCACCAGCACGGCCAGGTCGGCAGCGGCCTCGGCAGGAAAGCCGGCGCGGCTGATCTCTCGGGTCAGCAGGCCGCTCAGGTTGTTGAACGCGCCGTTCAGCGCCAACAGCAGGTCGGTGTCCTCCGGCGAGCAGTCGAGCGCCGCGGCGGCCAGCGGGCAGCCGAGCTTGAAGCGGCTGGCGGCGATACGCTGCAGCGCGCTGTCGATCCACGCCGCCAGCGCCTCCAGCGGGTCATCGAAGCGCGCAAACATCTGCTCCAGAAACCGCGCCATCTCCGCCTCGGCGTTGGCAATGGCGGCCAGCGCCAACTCTTCCTTGCCGCCGGGAAAGTGGTAATACAGGCTGCCCTTCGGCAGCCCTGCGGTTTTCAGAATCTCACTCAACCCCACACCATGAAGGCCCTTGCTCTGCAGGGCGTTCTGCATGGTTTTGACGAGAATTTTGCGGCTATCTTCTTTGCTCATGTTGCTAGTTATAGACCGATCGGTCTGTGGAGTAAAGAGCGAGGTGCGATGTATGTACGGGCGAACGACGTTTATCTCTAAAGCCGGCCACGGCATGCCGTGGCCCTACGAAAGGGGGTGTAAGACATGCAGCATGCACGGACCCCAGTCCCGTTTACGCGGGCGAGTAGCGCAGATTTATCGGGAAAAAGAGTCATAGGATGTCTGAGGAGCGAAGCGACGAGTTTTATGACTCCCCGATAAAT
>NZ_LMAZ01000004.1:26751-34644 GCF_003444685.1 Pseudomonas abyssi
GGGGGGCTGGGCAAGCAGCCCCCCTTGGCTCGCCGAGAAGGCGAAAGGCGAACCAGGTAGCGGCGCAGAGGTAGAACAATGATGCTGTTATGGAGGCTGCACGGCCACGGCGTGCCGTGGCCCTACGGTGGCTGGACAAGCAGCTCCCGTTGGCTCGCCGGAAAAGGCGAAAGGTGAGCTAGATAGCGGCGCAGAGGTAGAGCAATGATGCGGCGGTGCAGAGCCTATTTCTCCGGCCAAACCCTCTGCCACAACACAAAAAGCGGCTCCGCCAAAAACATCACCAAAAACAACCGCATCACCTGCAACGCCGTCACCAGCGCCACCGACAGCTGCAACGCCTCTGCCGTCAGGCACAGCTCGGTGATGCCGCCGGGCATCATGCCGAGCATCAGGCTGATGCGGTCGACGCTGCCGAGCTGGGCGAGCAGCAGCGCGGCGCCGGTAGCGGTGAGCATCGCCAGCACGGTAAAGCTGAACACCCGCAGCAGAAAGGCCGGGGCCTTGCGGAAGAAGGCGCGGTCGAAGTGACAGCCCAGTGCACTGCCTATCAGCCACTGCCCGGCGGCGCTGACACCGGGCGGCAGGGCGATTTCGATATCCAGCAGCACGCCGGCGCTGGCGCAGACAATCAGCGGCCCGAGCATCCACGGATTGGGCTGGCGCAGGCGGCGCATGACCACGGCCAGCAGCACGCCGAGCGGAATCAGCCAGGCCAGGGTTGGCAGATCGGTCGGCAGCGGCGCGGGCGCGCTGACCGCCGGCAGGCCCCAGGTGAACAGCGCCGGAATCAGCAGCACCACCATTAGCAGGCGCAGGCTGTGGGCGGCGACGACGTTGGCGATGCCGGCGTTGTGGCGTGCGCCGATTACCGCCATCTCGCTGGCGCCACCGGGCATGCTGGAGAAAAAGGCGGTCGCGCGGTCATAGCCGGCGCCGGTCAACAGGCGGATGCCGATCAGGCTGAGCAGAAAGGTGCCGCAGGCGCCCAGCACGATCAGGCCCAAGTGGCTGATGATCTGGGCAAAGACGGGGGTGGTGAAGTGCAGGCCGATGGCACAGGCGACGATCAGCTGGCCGGTCTGGCGGGAACCCGGTGGCGGGCTGCACTGCCAGCCGCTGCAGCGCAGCAGGATGACCGCTACCAGCGAGCCGGTCATCCAGGGCAACGGCCAGCCGGCCAGGCTGGCGAGCAGGCCGCCGAGCGCGCCGGTCAACGGCGCGCTGAGGTAGCGCAGTGCGCTAAACAGCCGCTCAGGCACTGGCCAGCGCGGCGCTGCGCTTGCTGCGGTAGCGACGCCAGAACGGCAGCGCCACCATGGCGGCCACCAGTACCCACAGACCGATGGTGATCGGGCTGGAGAACAGGATGCCCAGATCACCGTTGGAGATCGACAGCGCGCGGCGCAGGTTGCTCTCCATCATGTGGCCGAGGATAAAGCCCAGCAGCAGCGCCGACAGCGGGAAGTCGAGCTTGCGCAGCAGGTAGCCGAACAGGCCGATGGCGATCATCAGGAACAGGTCGAAGGTGGTCGCATGGACCGCGTAGACACCAATCGAGGTGATGATGGCGATGGCCGGCACCAGGGTCCAGCTCGGCACCGCGAGGATGCGGGTGAACACCTTGATCAGCGGCACGTTCATCACGATCAGGATGATGTTGGCGACGAACAGCGAGGCAATCAGCCCCCAGACGATGTCCGGCTGATGCTGGAACAGCAGCGGGCCGGGGGTGATGTTGTACAGGGTCAGCGCACCGAGCATCACCGCGGTGGTGCCGGAGCCCGGAATACCGAGGGTCAGCATCGGGATCATCGAGCCGCAGGCCGAGGCGCTGTTGGCGGTTTCCGGCGCGGCCAGACCGCGCAGGTCGCCGTCACCGAAGCGGCCCTTGTCACCGGCCAGACGCTTCTCGGACATATAGCTCACGGCGCTGGCCAGTGTCGCACCGGCACCCGGCAGCACGCCGAAGATAAAGCCCAGCACGCCGCTGCGCAGGTTGGTGGCGAGCACGAAGGCGCCTTCTTTCAGGTTGAACAGCATGCGCCCGCTGGCCTTGACCGCCACCTGGCCCTGATGGGTGCGCTCCAGCAGCATGAGGATCTCGCTGACGCTGAACAGGCCCAGTACCAGCACCACAAACTGGATGCCGTCGGCCAGACCGAGGCTGCCGAAGGTGAAGCGATAGACACCGCTGTTGGCGTCGATGCCGACGCAGGCCAGCATCAGGCCGATCAGCACGGCGACGGCGGTCTTGATGGGTTTGTCACCGGCCATGCCGGCCAGGCAGACAATCGCAAAGACCATCAGCATGAAGTATTCGGCCGGCCCGAAGGAGACCGCCCATTTGGCCAGCAGCGGGGCAAAGATGGTCACCCCGATGGTGGCGATCAGGCCACCGATAAACGAACTCCAGGCGGAAATGGACAGCGCAATGCCGCCCTTGCCCTGTTTGGCCAGCGGGTGGCCGTCCAGGGTGGTCATCACGGCGGAAGCTTCGCCCGGGATGTTCAGCAAAATGGAGGAAATGCGGCCGCCGTATTCACAGCCCAGATAGACCGAGGCCAGCAGAATCAGCGCGGTTTCTGGCGGCAGGCCGAGGGCGAAGGCGACCGGAATCAGCAGCGCCACGCCGTTGATCGGGCCCAGGCCCGGCAGCAGGCCGACGATGGTGCCGATGGTGGTGCCGGCCAGCGCGGTCACCAGGTTGTTCGGGCTCAGGGCAACGTCGAAGCCCTGGCCAAGGTAAGAGAGGGTATCCATGATCAGATCTCCAGGGCGCTGAGAACGCCGAGCGGCAGGGGGACTTCCAGTACCCGGTCAAAGAGGAAATACAGGCCAACGCCCAGTACCAGCGCGAGCACGGCGCTGGGCAGCCAGCGACCGCCGAACAGTCGCGCCATGCCGAGTGCAAACAGGATGCTGGTCGGAATGAAGCCCAGGCGCTCGAACAACGCCGCCAGGGCCAGCAGCAGGCCAAGGCAGATGGCTGCCTTGATCAGCATCGGACGGGTCAGCGCCGGTTCATCGGACTCGCTGCTCTCCATCGCTGGCTTGACCAGCAGTACCAGCGCGCCGAGGGCGAGCAGAATCAGCAGCATCAGCGGGTAGGCGCGCGGGCCGACCGGCTCATAGGAGAAGGGCGCTTGGTAGCCCCAGGCGATAAAGCCCAGGCACAGGCAAGCCAGCAGCAGACTCGCCGCAAACAGACGTTGATAAAGCATGGTGTAATCCTCGCGGACGCAGCACGCACCCGGGGCCGGGTGCGTGCAGGCAGGGCGGTTACTGAGTCAGGCCGAACTCGCCAGCCAGGTTTTTGTACTCGGCAACGTGCTCGTGGACGTAGGCCTCGAGCTCAGCACCGGTGAGAGCGAAGGGGAAGAGTTCACGCTGCTCGCGCAGGGTGGCGAACTCCTCGGAGGCGAGCATGTGCTCGAAGTTGGTCTGCCACCAGGCGAAGTCTTCATCGCTGACGTCCGGGCCCATGTAGAAACCACGGATAACCGGCCAGCTGACATCAAAGCCCTGCTCTTTTGCGGTGGGGATGTCTTCGACCACATCACCGGGCAGACGCTCGTCGGCGAGGACTGCCAGGATGCGCATGTCGCCGCTTTCGACGTGCGGCATGGAGTCGGAGATGTCGGTACTGGCAACCTGAATGTGGCCGCCGAGCAGCGCGGTGGCCAGCTCGCCGCCGCCCTCCATCGCGACATAGCGCAGGCTGCGCGGGTTGATGCCGGCGGCGCGGGCGACCAGTGCGGTCTGCATCCAGTCCTGGCTGCCGACGGTGCCGCCGGAGCCGATGACGACTTTGGACGGGTCCTTGCGCAGCGCCTCGACCAGTTGCTCCAGGGTCTGGAACTCGGAATCGGCGCGCACGGCGATGGCGCCGTAGCTGGTGCCGACGGCGGCCAGCCATTTGACCGCGCTCTCGTCGAAGCGGCCAAACTTGCCCTGGGCCAGGTTCAGCAGCGAACCGGTCGAGAAGGCGGTAATGGTGCCCGGCTCGTCAGGGCGCTGGGCGACCACGGCGTTGTAGGCCACGGCGCCAATGCCGCCAGGCATGTAGGTCACGCGCATCGGGCGCGACAGATACTCGCCTTGCAGCAGCGCGCTTTGCGCCAGCTTGCAGGTCAGGTCAAATCCGCCGCCGGGCGAAGCCGGGGCGATACATTCGGGACGGGACGGCTCATCAGCCTGGGTGTAGCCAGCCAGGCCGAAGCACAGGCCGATCAGCAGGGCAGAACGCAGTGTCGCTTTCATGGTGGTTGTCCTCATGGCGTTATTCTAGGCGATTGTCAGGGGCGCGGCGCTTACCAGATCGGGAAGGCGTAGCTGACAATCAGGCGGTTCTCGTCGGCGTCGCGGGCAAAGTCGGAGCGGTAGCTCGCATTGCGCCAGCGCAGGCCGAGATTTCTCAGTGCGCCATCCTGGAACACGTACTGCAGCTCGGTGTTGCGCTCCCATTCCGAGCCGGTGCCACCGGCGACGGGCTTGGCGTCGTCACCGCTGATGTAGCGGGTCATGAAGCTCAGGCCGGGAATGCCGACTGCAGCAAAGTCGTAGTCGTAACGCAGCTGCCAGGAGCGCTCGTTGGCTTCGGCAAAGTCGTTGATCTGCACGAAGTTGACGAGGTACGGGTTGCTGCCGTCGATATACGGGAAGGCGCTGTCGCCGCGCATTTTTTGCGCGGCTGCGCTCACTTCATGACCGTTCAGCGCGTAGCCGATGCGGCCCTGCCAGGCCTGGTTGTCGATCCGACCGGCGCGGGCTGCGCCCTGCTCGTCGGATACGGCGACCCGCAGCTCGGTGCTCACCTCACCGGCGCCCAGAGCGGCGCTGTGGTTGAGACCGAAGAAGTGTTGGCGGTAGATATCATCCAGTTGTGCCAGATAGTAGCTAGCCGCCAGGCTGGAGTTGAACTGGTAGTTCAGTCCGGCCCAATCAAGCTGGTCAGCCGAGAACGAACCACCGAAACGGCGATTCTTGTTGTTCAGGGCCAGGTCCTCGGCATCGGTGGAATCACGGTCGGTCGCCTTGGTCAGGCGGCCGAAATCGATGCTGAGGTTGTCGAATTCGTTGATGGTCGCCATGCCGCCGCGAAAGGTTTGCGGCAGGATGCGGCTGGTGTTGGGCTGCAGGATCGGCAGCTTGGGCATCAGCGTACCCAGGAACAGTTCAGACTCGGAGTAGCGCATCTTGGCGGTCAGGCCAAGCTTGCTGTATTCATCGGCGGCGCGGCCGTCATCGTGGGTCGGCAGCAGGCCGGTGCCGGTGCGGTCCGGGCTGGAGTCGAGCTTGATGCCGAGCATCGCCTTGGCGTCGAGACCAAAGCCGAGCGGGCCATCGGTGTAACCGGACTTGAGATCGAGAATGAAGCCTTGAGCCCATTCCTCGCGCTTGGATTGGCCGGTGCCTTCGCGGAAGTCGCGGTTGAAGTAGATGTTGCTGGTGCTCAGTTTGGCGCTGCTGTCCTCGGTGAAGCTGCTGGCCTGGGCCAGGGGAGTGAGCAGCAGGCCGGAGGCGGCCAGCAGGGCGGCAGACAGGCTGCGCCGTGGGATGAATACGGTGTGCATCAGGTGTACTCCGGTGTTGTTCTTGTTTGCGTTTTGACGCCTACGGTGGGTGACCGTCGGGCGATGCTAATGAGCGAACCTTTCAGCAACCTTTCATCCCTCACCCCCCGAAACTCGCGCTGTCGCGGGCCGACAGGCGGTGTAAACTCAGGCGATTCGACCCTTTGCAAGAGAGACCGCCAGTGCGCATTCTGCTGGTAGAAGACGACCCCGAACTGGCCGAGAGCCTGGCCCGCGCCCTCAAGAACGGGGGCTGGACCGTCGATGTGCTGCACGACGGCGTGGCCGCCGATCTGGCCTTGCGCAGCGAGGATTACGCGCTGGCGATCCTCGATGTCGGCCTGCCTCGGCAGGACGGATTCGAGGTGCTGAGAAAGTTGCGCGAGCGGGGCCAGACGTTGGCGGTGCTGATGCTCACCGCCCGTGGCGAGGTGGCCGACCGGGTGCGCGGACTGAACCTGGGCGCCGATGACTATTTGGCCAAACCCTTCGAGCTGAGCGAGCTGGAGGCGCGGGTCAACGCCCTGTTGCGCCGCAGCCTGATGGGCGGCGAGCGCCAGCAGCAGTGCGGCGAGCTGATCTACGATCTCAACGACCGCCGCTTCAGCCTGCGCGGCGAGGTGCTGACCTTGCCGTCGCGCGAGCACGCTGTGCTGGAAAACCTGATCGCCCGCCCTGGCCGGCTGATGAGCAAGGAGCAACTGGCCGGCAAGGTGTTCGGGCTGGATCAGGACGCCAGCCCCGAGGCGATCGAAATCTATATCTCCCGACTGCGCCGTAAGCTCGATGGCAGTGGTGTGCGCATCGTGACCTTCCGTGGGCTTGGCTATCTGCTGGAGGCCGAGGCGTGACACTGGGGGCGCAGACCCCGCTGGCGCAGGCGGGGGCCGGCAGTCTGCGTGGACGTCTGCTGCGACGGCTGGCGCTGGTGTTGTCGGTGCTGCTGCTGATCGCCAGCTCGGTCGCCTACTGGAATGCGCGTTTGGCAGCAGATACGGCCTATGACCGCTCGCTGCTGTCTTCTGCCCGGGCGATTGCCGAGCGACTCTACAGCGAAGACGGAGAACTGGCGGTCGAGGTGCCCTACGTGGCGCTCGACAACTTTGCCTACGACATCACCGGCCGGCTCTATTATCAGGTTATCGACTTCAATGGTCGGCTTATCTCCGGGTACGAGGACCTGCCTGCGGCCTCTGCGACTATTCCGATGACTCAGGATTATCCGGCCCTGGCGCGGTTCTACGATGCCGAGTACCGCGATTCGGAAGTGCGCGTGGTCAGCCTGCTGCAGGCGGTGAGCACCACCACCGACAGCGGCATGGCGGAAATTCGTGTGGCGGAAACCCGCGAGGCGCGGGATCGCATGGCGGCCAACCTGCTGCGGCAGTCGCTGATCAACCTGGGCGTGCTGGCGGTCAGCGCGCTGGTGCTGGCCTGGCTGGCGGTGACCGCCGCGCTGAGTCCGCTGCAGCGCCTGCGGCACGAGGTGGCGGAGCGGCGTAGCGATGACCTGCGGCCCATCGAGACCGAGGGGTTGCAGCGTGAAGTGCGGCCGCTGGTGAATGCCATCAACCACTTCACCGGCCGGCTGCGCGAGAACTTCGAGCGCCAGCGCGACTTTATCGCTGAAGCCTCACACGAATTGCGCACGCCGCTGGCGGCGCTCAAGGCGCGTATCGAGCTGGGGCTGCGCTCCAGCGACCCGCAGGCCTGGCAGCAGGCCCTGCGCGAAGCCGACGCCAGCACCGATCGCACCATTGGCCTGGCCAACCGGCTGCTGTCGATGGCACGCATCGAGCGTGGCGCGCGCGCGGTCGCCGAGGGCAGCGCCGAGCAGGTGGCACTGGCGCCGCTGGCGCAGGAGCTGGCGCTGGCCATGGTGCCGCTGGCGCACGCGCGCAATATCGAACTGGCGCTGGAGGTGGAGCAGGCGTTCGACGTCTGGGGCGAGCCGACGCTGCTGCAGGAGCTGTTCGGCAACCTGATCGACAACGCCCTGCAGCACACCCCGGATGGCGGCGTGGTCACCCTGCGTCTGCGCGCCCCGGCACTGGTCGAGATCGAAGACACCGGCCCCGGCATCCCGCCCGAGGAGCGCGAACGGGTGTTTGAGCGCTTCTACCGGCAGAGTCCGTCAGGCACCGGTCTGGGGTTGTCGATCGTCGGTGAGATTTGCCGCGCCCATCGTGCCGAGATCAGTTTGCATGAGGGGGCTGAGGGGGGGTTGTTGGTGCGGGTGAGTTTTGGGGTTTAGCGCGAGCGTTTGAGCGTGCTTCTGAATCACTTTCGTTTTGTCGGCTGCTTGCCCAGCCCCCCC
>NZ_LMAZ01000004.1:35216-43018 GCF_003444685.1 Pseudomonas abyssi
GTGGCTCTTTTCCCCGATAAATCTGCGCTACTCGCCCGCGTAAACGGGACTGAATTGCGTGCACACGCCACCTCCGCTGATCGTGTCACGACGCTCTGCGTCCGGCTGCGGAGTTGCGGCTATGCCTGCCAGTTCGCTGGTCGAGCAGGAGCTCGACCCTCCCGGGCGCGCTGTCGGGAAGGCCGAGTTCCAACTCGGCCAGCGCGGAGCGGCGGATGTACCTGGATCAAGACGCCTTGCGCGCAGCCTTCGGCTCCCACACAAACGGCGCAAAGGCTCGATCCACGGGCGTTTGGGCGACGTGGTTGGTGTAGTTGCTCATGACTTTCTGGGCCAGTCCGAGGATCACTTCCAGCACCTGCTGCTGGCCGTAACCGGCGGCGTAGAAGGCGTCGAGCTGGGTCTGGTCGACTTCGCCGCGCTGGCGCAGCATGGCCAGGGTGAAGGTGCGCAGGGCTTCGAGTTTGCTGTCGGGCAGCGGGGTTTGGTTGCGCAGCGCCTCACTGATCTCGTCCGATACCTTCATCGCCCTGGCGATGCCGGTATGGGCCGGCACGCAGTAGTGGCAGCCGTGCTCGACGTTGATGGTCTGCCAGACCACGGTCAGTTCGTCGGCGTTGAAGCTAGTGTTCTGAAACAGCCCGTGCAGCAGCTGATAGCCCTCCAGCAGCGCCGGGGCTTCGGCCATGACGGCGTGCAGGCCGGGGATCATGCCAAAACCCTTGAGGGAGTTTTCCAGCAGCGGACGAGATTCTTCGGGGGCGGATTCCAGACTGTGCAGGGTGAATTCAGACATGGCTTGTTCCTCGGGTTGTGGTTTTTGATTGATTGCTCAAAAATACGCTAGCTGTATTTGAGTGATCGTTCAAGTTATTCTTGAGCGCTCGTTCAGAATCCCACCCCAAGACGCCTGGAGGCCCCATGCCCAGACCCGCCCGTCACGACCGCCAGCAGGCGCTGGAGCGCGCCGTTGATCTGTTCTGGAAGCGCGGTTATCACGCCACCTCGATGAAGCACATCGAGCGGGCGCTGGATATGCGCCCCGGCAGCCTGTACGCGACCTTTGGCAGCAAGGAGGGCCTGTTCAGCGAGGTACTCAACCGCTACGCCGAGCAGATGGCCGATGAGCTGAGTCGCTGCCTGCAGGATGGCGAGACGGGTCTGCAGGGCTTTCGTGACTATCTGCTGGTGCTGGCTGGGCCTTGCCAATGGCGCAACGGCGCCCCGCCGCGGGCCTGCATGCTGATCAAGACGCTGCTGGAAGTGAACCCGGAAGACCCGCAGCTGCGCGCCCAGGTGGATCGTATTCTCGGGCTGATGGAGCAGCGCTTTGCCGCTGCTCTGAAACAGGCGCAGGCGGCGGGTGAACTGCGCCCCGAGGTGGATTGCCAGCGGCTGGCGCGGCTGCTGCAAGCGCAGGTGATTGGCTTGCGCTGCTTTACCGAGCGGGCGATAGAGCCTGCGCACTTTGTCGAGCTGGCCGACGACATGGGCGCCCTGCTCGCCATCTATCAGACTCCCTGAGATCTTTTAAATTATGGTTGACATTTAAATGCGCTTTATTAAATTATGGTCGTAATTCAACGGGTCTGACGGACCCTCTGACCGTAAGGAGCACTGCCATGACCTCCATCGTGATCGCCGGTTACCTGCGTTCCCCATTCCAGTTCGCCCGCAAGGGTGGCCTGATCAACCTGCGCCCGGATGATCTGGCCGCTCAGGTGCTGCGCGGCCTGGTTGAACGGCTGGATCTGGACCCTGCCCTGCTGGAAGACGTGATCATGGGCTGCGCCTACCCCGAGGGTGAACAGGGCACCAACGTCGCGCGTATCGCCAGCTTCCGTGCCGGCTTCCCCGAGACGCTGGGTGGCGTGACGGTGAACCGCTTCTGCGGCTCGTCGATGACTGCGATCCACTTTGCCGCCGGGCAACTGATGCTGGGTGCCGGTGAGGCCTACATCGCCGCCGGTGTCGAGTCGATGACCCGGGTGCCGATGGGCGGCTTTACCCCCTCGCCCAACCCGACCCTGCTGCAAACCTTCCCTGAGGTCTACATGGCAATGGGGCACACCGCCGAGGAGGTGGCGCGGCGCTTTGAGGTGAGCCGCGAGGATCAGGACGCGCTGGCGGTGCTGTCGCACAGCAAGGCCGCCAAGGCGCGTGACCAAGGCCTGCTGGCAGATGAAATCGTGCCGGTCACGACACCGGATGGGGTGGTCAGTGAAGACGGTTGTATTCGTCCGGGGACCAATATGGAGGCGTTGGCTGGCCTGAAACCGGCCTTTGGCGGCGTCGTCACGGCAGGCACTTCCTCGCCGCTGACCGACGGCAGCGCCGCCGTGCTGGTCTGCACCGAAGACTTTGCCCGACGCCACAAGCTGCCGATGCTGGCGCGCATCAAGGCGACGGCGGTGGGCGGTTGTGCACCCGAGATCATGGGGATGGGGCCGGTCGAGGCGACGCGTAAAGTGCTTGCCCGCAGCGGGCTGACCATCAATGATGTCGACCTGATGGAAATCAATGAGGCGTTTTCCAGCCAGTCACTGGCTTGTCTGCGTGAGCTCGGCATGCCGCTGGAGCGCGTCAACCTGGACGGTGGCGCGCTGGCGCTGGGGCACCCGCTGGGAGCGACGGGGGCGCGCATCACCGGCAAGGCGGCGGCCCTGCTCCAGCGTACGGGCGGCCGTTATGCAGTGGCTACCCAGTGCATCGCCGGTGGTCAGGGGGTGGCCACCTTGCTGGAAGCGATCTGACAGGTAGTTGAAAAGCGGGCACCTCGCCGAGGCTTTTAGGCGCTTGTCTGAATTCAGATAACAACAGGGCCGGTAGTTGGCCCGCAGGGAGTGAGCATGAAGTCTGCAGCCAAATGGGCGGTATTGGTGGGTCTCTTGGGCGTTTTGCTGGGATGCCGCAACGACGCAGAGCCGGTGCCTGAGAGCAACGCCGCGCCGGCGCGTCTGGTGCTGTCGATGGCCGTTCACCCGGTTGCCAGTGACGGCGCCCTGTTTACCGGCGTGGTAGCCGCCCGCACCGAGAGCGAGCTGGGCTTTCGGGTCGCTGGCGAGGTGATCGAGCGGCGGGTTGACCCGGGTGACCGGGTCAAGCGTGATGACGTGCTGCTGGTGCTGGATGTAGACGACTTCGAACTGGCCCTGCGGGCTGCTCGGCAGCGCGTGCGCTCGGCCGACGCCTCGGTACGGCAGCTGCAGAACGATGAAAAGCGCTATCGCCAGCTGGCCGACAACGGTGCGATCTCGCGTCAGGCGCATGATCAACTGGTCACCGAGCTGCGCGTGGCCGAAGCCAACCTGGCCTCCGCCCGCGCCGACGCGGAGCAGGTCGAGAACCGCCGTGGTTACTCGACCCTGACCGCCGATGCCGATGGCGTGATTACCGACGTGCTGGTCGATCAGGGTCAGGTGGTGGCCGCCGGTCAGGTGGTCGCCCGGCTGGCCCACAGCGGTGCACGTGAAGCGGTGATCAATATCCCGGAAACCCAGCGTGCGCTGGCGAGCAGCTCGGCGCAGGCATTCCAGTTCGGGCAGCCCGATACGCCGATTGGCGCGACCCTGCGCGAGTTGTCGGCGGTAGCTGACCCGGTCACCCGGACCTATCGTGCGCGTTATGTCCTGGATACCGCTGCCGAGCCACTGGCGATTGGCTCGACGGTGAGCATCCGCCTGCAGGACAGCGAACGCGCCCCGCAGTTGCGGGTGCCGTTGGGGGCGTTGCTCGATCAGGGCAATGGCAAGGGTACCGGCGTCTGGGTCATCGATGGCGACAGCCGCGTGCGCTTTACCCCGGTTGAGGTCGCGCGCCTGGGCCAGGAGTTTGCGGTGCTCAGCGGGGGGCTTGAGGACGGCCAGCGGGTAGTCGCGCTGGGGGCGCATCTGCTGCATGAAGGCGATGCCGTGAAGCCGCTGCCTGAGGGCAAGCTGGCTGGGTCCGACGCTGCACGGAGCCTTTGACATGAGCCGTTTCAATCTGTCGGCGCTGGCGGTGCATAACCCGGCGGTGACGCTGTTTCTGATTATCGCGGTGTTGTTGTCGGGGGCCTTTGCCTTCAGCAAGCTGGGCCGCGCCGAAGACCCCTCCTTTACCGTCAAGGTGATGACCATCACGGCCGCCTGGCCGGGTGCCACCGCGCGTGAAATGCAGGAGCAGGTGGCCGACCGGCTGGAGAAACGCCTGCAGGAGCTGGATTACTACGACCGGGTGGAAACCACCGCCCAGCCGGGCTTTGTGTCGATGAAGGTGCAGTTCCTCAACTCCACGCCGCCGGCGCTGGTGCCCGAGCTGTTCTACCAAACCCGCAAAAAGCTCAGTGACGAGGCCGCCCGGCTGCCGAGCGGCGTTGCCGGCCCTTTCTTCAACGATGAATACAATGACGTCTACTTCGCGCTCTACGCGCTGGAGGCCGGGCAGTTGCCGCACCGCCAGCTGGTGCAGCTGGCCGAGCGCATGCGTCAGGATTTTCTGCAGCTGCCGGGCGTGAAGAAGGTCAACGTCCTCGGTGAGCAGGCGCAGCGCATCTACGTCGAGTTCTCTTATCAGCGGCTGGCCACCCTGGGGCTGACGCCGGAGCAGATCTTTACCGCGCTGGCGCGGCAGAACGCAGTGGCGCCGTCCGGCTCGGTGGAGACTTCCGGACCGCGGGCCTATATCCGCCTGGATGGCGCCTTCGACAGTCTGGAGCAGATCGAGAATGTGCCGGTGGTGGCCAACGGGCAAGTCCTGCGCATCGCTGATGTCGCCGAGGTGCGTCAGGGCTATGAAGACCCGCCGAGCTACCGCATTCGTCATCAGGGCGAGTCGGCGCTGATGCTCGGCGTGATCATGCAGAAGCACTTCAACGGGCTGGACCTCGACAGTGCGCTGCAGGCCCATGAGGCGCAGGTACAGCAGAATTTGCCGCTGGGCATCGAGTTCACCAAGGTCTCTGACCAGGCCAGCAAGATTCGCAACGCGGTTGACGAATTCATGCTCAAGTTCTTCGTCGCGCTCGGCGTGGTGATGCTGGTCAGCCTGCTGGCGCTGGGTTTCCGCGTGGGTCTGGTGGTCGCCGCTGCAGTGCCGCTGACGCTGGCCGTCGTGTTTGTGGTGATGATGATGACCGGCCGCGAGTTTGACCGTATCACCCTGGGCGCGCTGATCCTGTCGCTCGGTCTGCTGGTGGACGACGCCATCATCGCGATCGAGATGATGGTGGTGAAGCTGGAAGAAGGCATGGATCGGCTCGGTGCGGCGACCTACGCCTGGTCGTCCACCGCCGCGCCAATGCTGACCGGCACCCTGGTGACCATCATCGGCTTTCTGCCGGTCGGCTTTGCCCGTTCCGGCGCCGGGGAATACGCCGGCAATATCTTCTGGATTGTCGGCTTCGCGTTGATCGCCTCCTGGGTGGTGGCCGTGGTGTTCACGCCCTATCTCGGGGTGAAGATGCTGCCGAACATTGCCGCCAAGCCGGGTGGGCATGATGCGCTGTACGATGGCCCGGTCTACCAGCGCCTGCGTTCTACCGTGCTGTTCTGCGTACGCCATCGCTGGCTGGTGACCGGCCTGGTGCTGGCAGCGTTTGTGCTCTGCGTGATGGGCATGAAGGTGGTGAACAAGCAGTTCTTCCCCAACTCCGATCGCTCCGAGGTGATCGTCGAGGTCTACATGCCGCCGGGCACCGCGTTCAAGAACACCGAGGCGGTGGTTGGCCGCATCGAGCAGGCGATCATGGCCGAGCCGCAGACCCTGATGGTCGACTCCTATGTGGGGGGCGGTGCGCCGCGCTTCTTCCTCTCGCTCAACCCCGAGCTGCCGGATGCGGCCTTTGCCAAGCTGATTGTGCAGACCACCGATGCGCACACCCGTGATGCGCTGATGGCGCGCCTGCGCGAGCGGGTCAGCGCCGGCGAGTTTCCGGAAGCGCGGGTGCGGGTGACCCAGCTGGTGTTCGGCCCGCCGGTGCCCTTCCCGGTGGTGTTCCGTGTCAGCGGGCCGGAACTGGGCCCGCTGCGAGCGATTGCCGAGCAGGTGCGTGAGCGCGTCGAGGCCAACCCGCTGACCCGCGATACCTTTATCGACTGGGGCGAGAAGGCCAGCAGCTACCGTCTGCAGCTGGACCAGGATCGGCTGCGCTTGCTGGGCTTTACCCCGGCGCAGGTCAAATCGCAGGTCAATGCCCTGCTCTCCGGCAACCCGATTACCGAGGTGCGCGAAGGCACGCGCACCGTGTCGGTGGTGGTGCGCGCGGTGGATGCCCAGCGGCAGAACCTCGGCAGCATCGAGGATATGACCATCACCAACGATGCCGGTCAGGCGATTCCGTTACGGCAGGTCGGCAGCTTCCAGCCGGTCATGGAAGACCCGATTCTGCGCCGCCGCGACCGTGAGCTGACCTTTGAGGTGCGTGCCGACATCGTGGCCGGAACCCAGCCGCCGGACGCCGCCATGGCCGCCTATGGTGATCTGGGCGATCTGGTCGACAGCCTGCCGGCGGGCTATCACATCACCATCGGTGGCCCGGTAGAGGAAAGCGCGATTGCCAACCAGGCGCTGGCGGTGTTGTTCCCGATCATGATTCTGCTGATGCTGGTGGTCATCATGTTTCAGGTGCGCTCGTTTGGCTTGATGTTCATGGTCTTTGCCACCGCGCCGCTGGGGCTGATTGGCGCGGTGCCGGCGCTGCTGGTGTTCAACCAGCCGTTCGGTTTCAACGCGATTCTGGCGCTGATCGGCATTGGCGGCATTCTGATGCGCAATACGCTGATCTTCACCGACCAGATCCAGCAGAACCAGCGTGCCGGTATGGCGATTCGCGAGGCGATCATCGAGGCTACCGTGCGTCGCGCACGGCCGGTGGTGCTGACCGCGCTGGCGGCGGCGCTGGCGTTTATTCCGCTGACCTTCTCGGTGTTCTGGTCGTCGCTCGCCTTTGTGCTGATCGGCGGGGTAACCATGGGTACCCTGCTGACGCTGCTGTTCCTGCCGGCGCTCTGTGCGCTGGTGCTGGAGCGCCGGGCGCGTTCGTCGGCTGACGATGAATCGACTGGAGCGACTGCCGGGCATTCGGTGTAAGATGATGAGCGGCATTCAATAACCGGAGGCGTCATGCGCTATTCAGAAGACCACAAGGCCAGAACCCATCAGCTGATTCTCGACGAGGCGGCGCGCCGATTCCGTCGGGACGGCGTCGGTGCGACGGGCCTGCAACCGTTGATGAAGGCCCTGGGCCTGACCCACGGGGGCTTCTACGCGCATTTCAAGTCCAAGGACGAGCTGGTGGAAAAGGCGCTGCGCCATGCGGTGGATGGCCTGAAGGCCTCGCTGGCCATGCACACCGGCCCGGATGTGCCGCTCAGCGCGCTGTTCGATACCTACCTGTCCGCCGGCCACCGCGCCAACCCCGAGCAGGGCTGCCCGCTGCCGACCATCTCTGCCGAACTGGGCCAGCGCGGCCAGCAGAGCGAGATCACCGACGAGGTGGTGCAAGACCGGCTGGACAATATCGCCAGCAAGCTGGAAGGCGACGACAGCCGGGCGCAGGCCGTGCTGGTGCTCTCGGCGATGGTCGGCGCGCTGCTGCTGTCGCGCAGCGTCAAGGATGAAGCCCTGTCTGCCGAGCTGTTGAGCAGCACTCGCGAGCAACTGAAGGCGCTGACCGAGTCGGCTTGATTTGTAGTCGGTAAATGAAAAGCCCTGCTGGGAACAGCGGGGCTTTTTTGTTTGAAACCTAATGTCCGAGTAGTGCAAAACGCCGGTCCAGGTCGGCATGCCGAATGCTCGGATGGTGAAGTGTGCACCGGCGGTCT
>NZ_LMAZ01000004.1:43978-80898 GCF_003444685.1 Pseudomonas abyssi
AAAGGCAGATCCCGTTGCCGCTCAGGCCGGAAACCTGTCTGCGGATATTCGTCCCACTCTAAGGAAGGCTGGCGTTCAGGCAAAGACAAATACTCATTGGTCCCCATTGGTTTGTCATGAGAATGTTTTGCTGCCGAGCCTCACAACCAATACTTCGGATAACTCCGCGGGCTACGCAGATTATTGACCGCCCAGGCAGTCAGCACGATTACCAGCGAGCCGACCAGTACCGGCGATACCAGATAGCTCAGCGGCGCGTGCGCGATGATCACTACCAGCGGATCGGCGCCGGCGGGTGCGTGCAGGGTACGGGTCAGCTGCATGGCGGCCAGCGCCAGGGCAACCCCGACCGCACAGGCCAGCCAGCCGTCACCCAGTAGTGCCGCCACGGCCAGACCGACTGCGGTGGCGACCAGGTGGCCGCCGATCACTGCGCGCGGCTGCGCCAGCGGCGAGTCTGGTACGCCGAAGGCCAGTACACAGCTGGCACCGAAGGGCGCCATCAGCCAGGGGATGCCCGATACCACGCTCAAACCGCCGGTAATAGCGATGGCGATGAGCGCACCGAGCGACGATAGCGCGATAAAGGTCAGCGGGGGCGCGGGCGGTGCGCCCGAGTGCAGCAAGCGGCGGATCGACATGGCGAGGTCCTGCGTGGGTGAAAGTAAGCTGATTTCGGGCTAGTATACCGATCAGTATCTTATGGTCAACCGATCGGTATACTTATGAGCACGCCGCAACAGATCGTTGCCTCCGCGCTGGGGCTGTTTTATCGCAATGGATTTCACGCATCAGGGGTAGACCTGCTCAGCCGGGAGGCTGGCGTTACCAAGAAGACGCTCTACCGCCACTATCCGAGCAAGGATGCGCTGATTGAGGCTGCGCTGGATTTGCGCCATGCGCAGTTCATGGCCAGGCTGCGGACGTTTGTCGAGCAGGCGGCTGTTGCCCATCGCCCGCTGGCCTACATCGACTTTATCGCTGACTGGGTTCAGGAGGATGACTTCTGCGGCTGCGCCTTTATCAACGCGTCGGCCGAGTTTGCCCAGATGGACGCTGTGCCCCATCAACAGGCGGCCAGTCACAAGCAGGACATTCAAGCTTATCTGCTGACGCTGTGCGCGGCGGCTGGCGCCAGTCAGCCCGAGCCGCTGGCGACGCAACTGTTTCTGATAGGTGAAGGGTTGATTGTCGGCAGCCAGGTGCAGCAGGCGCACAAAGCGGCGCTGGTGGAGGGGGGGCGGGCCGCCGCGCAGGTTATCTGGGCGACGGCCTGACTGCTCAGTGATAGCGCGCGGCCGGTTGGTTGCGCGACAGGTTGGGCGCCAGCTGCATGCGCGCCTGGGTCACGGCGTGCCAGTCATCACCGTCGGGCAACGAGGGAATGGTCACCAGCTCGCCCTGGTCGAAGCCGTGCAGAGCGGCGTCGACCAGATCCTCTACCTCCATCACCATGCTCGGCGGGATCTGCGCCAGGGAGCTGCCGGAGCGCTCGAATATCTCGGTACGGGTGATGCCAGGTAGGACCACCTGCACCTGGACACCGCGACTGCTCAGTTCGGCATGCAAGGTTTGGCTCAGGCTCAGGACGTAGGCTTTGCTGGCGGCATAGATGGCGTTGAAGCGCTCGGGCAGCAGCGCGACCACCGAGCCGATGTTGATGATCGCGCCGCGTCCGGCCAGGCTGAAGCGCACGGCCGCTGCACTGGAGAGCATGGTCAGGGCCAGCAGATTGAGTTGCAGCAGGCTGTGGGTGCTGTCGATATCCGCCTCGGCCAGGCTGCCATTCAGGGCGACACCGGCGCAGTTGACCAGCAGGCTGATCTGCTGGTCATTGCGCAGGCGATTGGCGACCCGCTCGATCTCGCCGTGTTGCTCGAGGTCCGCGGCGAGAATGTCGATCTGTATATCGTGGCGGGCGGTCAGCTCATCAGCCAGCAATCTGAGTCGGGCTTCATTGCGGGCGACCAGCAGCAGGTTGTAGCCGCGCGCCGCCAGGCGGCGGGCATAGGTGGCGCCAATGCCGCTGGAGGCGCCAGTGATCAGAGCGGTCTGAACAGTCGGGAAGGCATTCATGGTCGTGCTCCAAGTTTAAATTACGGTTGTCATCTTAATTAGATTATGACCGTAATTCAATATCCCTGGAGCAGCGTTCTGCCGTATCTGACGGGCCGCTATGGCGTGCCCTCAGCCGGCTAGTTTCTGGGCCAGTCCCGCCACATACTTGCCCTGGTAGCGGGCGATGGCGCGCTCGCGGGCATCTGGCTGACGCGAGCCATCACCGCCGGCGATGGTCGATGCGCCGTACGGGGTGCCGCCCTTGCCGTGTTCGATATCGGCCAGTTCCTTGGTGCCGTAGCCGATGGGCACGATGACCATGCCGTGGTGCGCCAGGGTGGTCCAGGTGGAGGTGATGGTCATCTCCTGGCCGCCGCCGGTGCCGGTGGAGGTAAACACGCTGGCGATCTTGCCGTGCAGCGCGCCCTTGGCCCACAGGCCGCCTGTCTGATCGAAGAAGGTACGCATCTGGCTGGACATGTTGCCGAAGCGGGTCGGCGTGCCCACGACGATGGCGTCGTAGTCGGCCAGCTCGCCCGGGCTGGCTACCTCTGCGGCTTGATCAACCTTGCCGCCGGCTGCCTTGAAGGCCTCATCGGGCATGGTTTCGGGGACGCGCTTGATGGTGACCTCAACCCCCTGAACCTGCCGCGCGCCTTCGGCGACGACCTGCGCAAGGGTTTCGATATGTCCGTACATAGAGTGATACAGCACCAGCATCTTGGCCATCGGAATACTCCTAAAGTGGTGGAACAGGCTGTGCCGCGCCTGCGTCAGAGCAGGCGCGCATGTCTCACAGCATAGAGCACCTGAGGCAAGGCAAGTTCAGACGACCTGCGGCATCAATCCTGGTCGGGCACTCGGGGACGGGTACGCAGCGGATCCAGCAAGGGCTTGAGGCCGTTGTGGTCGATCTCCTGCATCAGTTGCAGAAGGCGGCCTACTTCACCCTTGGGGAAGCCCTCGCGGGCGAACCAGTTGAGGTAGTGACCGGGCAAGTCGGCGAACAGGCGGCCCTTGTACTTGCCGTAGGGCATTTCGCGGGTAACCAGCAGGAGAAGGTCTTCGGGGTTCATGGTGGCTCGAGATCAGGAGGGCCTGCGCAGAGTATGCCTGCGCTGCTTGGTCGGGTCATGTTGGGTTGGCGCAGCGGACAGGGTATGCTGCGTGGCCCCATTTTTCATCACAGAGAATCCTGCCATGATCGTCAAGGCTCTGCGGGTCGTTGTTGGCCAGCTCGTTGTTTTTATCAGCTTTCTTACTCGCCCAAGCCCGATGCAGCGTGAGCCCGCCGCGCAGGCGGCGGTCAATGAGGCGGCCTCTTCGCTGGCGCTGTACCAGTTTCACGGTTGCCCGTTCTGCGTGAAGGTGCGCCGCACCCTGCGTCGCCTGAACCTGCCTGTTGAACTGCGCGATGCCTCCGGCAATACCGAGCACCGCCAGACCCTGCTGGCTGAAGGCGGCAAGATCAAGGTGCCCTGTTTGCGCATCGAGGAAGACGGCCAGACCCGCTGGTTGTACGAGTCCGACGCGATCAACGCCTACCTTGAATCCCGTTTTGCCTGAGCAGGGCGCGGCCCCAGGGTCTGTTGACGTTTCGTTCGTCCGCCTGTTGCTGCCTGTAAGGTCGCCAATCAAGAAGCGAGGAGCGCAGTTTGGTCATTCCAAATAAGTGACGAGCGACGCCGAGTGGCGGCCTTACAGGCGCAACCCGCAGGGCCGGGGCCATTTTTCAGCCGTGCTACGTTGTCGGTCGTTTATGTAGGTCAACTACACTGCGCTTCCTCCGCCTTGCCTGGCCGAAAAAACGGCCTCCGGCAGGCGGGCGAACGAAACGTCAACAGACCCTAGCCCTTTTGATAGCTGTCGATGACTTCCTGCGCTGAACGGAAGGCGTCGATGGCCGCAGGCACGCCGGCGTACACCGCGCAATGCAGCAGCGCTTCGCGGATTTCCTCTACGGTACAGCCGTTGTTCAGCGCGCCGCGCACATGGCCCTTCAGCTCCTGCGGGCATTTCAGCGCCGTCAGGGCGGCCAGGGTGATCAGGCTGCGCGTCTTGCGGTCCAGCCCTTCGCGGTTCCATACCCCGCCCCAGGCGTGCTCATTGACGAACTCCTGCAGTGGCTGACTGAACTCGGTGGCGTTGTTCAGCGCGCGGTCAACAAAGGCATCGCCCATGACTTCGCGGCGCACCTGCAGGCCTTCCAGTTTGGTATTGCTCATAGTCTCCTCCTGTCGCAGTCGCGGCAGTGTATCAGCCAGCCGGCGCTAACGCTGATGCTGATATGGGTCAGCGCAGCCGGCGGCAGGCCCCGGCAAACTGTGCCAGAGTGGAATAGCCACGATGACACGACGGAGGTTGCGGCATGGCGAGTATTCGGTTTCTGGGGGCGGCGCAGGAAGTCACGGGCTCCTGTCACCTGGTGAGCTCGGTGGCGGTCGGCAAGGTACTGCTGGACTGCGGGATGCATCAGGGCGGCGATGCGGTGGACCGGCTGCGCGATGAACGGTTTGGATTCAAGCCGGCGGACATCGATGCGGTGATCCTCTCGCATGCCCATATCGACCACTCCGGGCTGCTGCCGAAACTGGTCAGCGAAGGGTTTCGCGGGCCGATCTACTGCACGCGCGCCACCGCCGATCTGCTGCAAGTGATGCTCAATGATGCGGCCGGCCTCTACGAACGCGACCTGGAGCGCGAGAATCTGCGGCGCTCTCGCCGTGGTGCGCCGGAACTGCAGCCGGCCTATACGCGTGCGGATGTCGAGCGGGTGTTCAAGCAATGCTCGCCGCAGCGTTACCGTCAGCCGTTTGCGATTGGTGAGGCGGGCAGCGTGACTTTCCACGATGCCGGCCACATTCTGGGCTCGGCGATAGTCGAGCTGACGCTGCAGGAGCAGGGCCGGGAAAAGCGCCTGGTGTTTTCCGGCGATCTGGGCAAAAAGGACAGCGTGCTGCTGTTTGACCCCGAGGTCCTGACCCGTGCTGATGTGGTGATGATGGAAGGCACCTACGGTGACCGTGACCATCGTACCCTGGGCAATACGCTGGAGCAGTTCGAGCAGGTTCTCAGTGAAGCCTGGGAGCGCGGCGGCAACGTGATGATTCCCGCCTTTGCGGTGGGCCGCACGCAGGAGCTGCTGTTCTATCTCGGCCAGTTGCACCAGCAAGGCAAGCTGGATAACTGGGAGATTTTTCTCGACAGTCCGATGGCGATTGAGGTGACACGGCTCTACGACCGCTGGTTAAGCCAGCTCGACTGCGAAGGTGCCAAGGGCCTGTGCAGCGGCGATCAGACGCTGCTGCGTGACTTTCTGCCGCGCCTGCGGCTGACCGCCAGCACCGACGAGTCGATGATGATCAACAAGATCAAGCGTGGCGCGCTGATCATTGCCGGTAGCGGCATGTGTACCGGTGGGCGCATCCGTCACCACTTCAAGCAGCGCATCTGGGATGAGCGCAACACCCTGATCTTTGTCGGCTATCAGGCGCGTAACACGCTGGGCCGCATCCTGGTTGACGGGGTCAAGCGCATCAAGTTGTTCCGCGAGGAGTACCTGGTGCGGGCGCAGATCGAGACGCTGGGCGGTTTCTCCGCCCACGCCGGCCAGACCGGACTGGTGGACTGGGTCAGTCATTTTGAGACCAGCCCGGAGGTGGTGCTGGTGCACGGCGAAGCCGATGCCCTGGATGCGCTGGCCAAGCGGCTGTGGGATGAGCATCAGATCGACGCCATGATCCCGACCCCCGGCCAATCTATGGCGTTCTGAAAGGAGACAGGTCGTGCCTGAGCAGGGATCGCCGGTTGATTGGCATACGCTGGAGGGGTATCACGCGCTGGAGCAACTGGGCGGCAGCGAACAGGGCCTGACTGGGGCCGAGGCTGCCAGGCGACTGCAGCAGTGCGGGCCCAATGCCCTGCCCCCGGCGCCGCCGGAACCGGCCTGGCGGCGGTTTGCCCGCCAGTTTCAGAACACGTTGATCTACGTATTGATCGCCAGTGGCGTGATCAGTCTGCTGATGGGTCACCGGGTCGATGCCGGGGTGATCTTTGGCGTGGTGTTGATCAACGCGCTGGTCGGCTTCGTTCAGGAAGGCAAGGCATCGGCTGCCCTGCAGACCATTCTCGGCATGACCCGCACCCGCTCGCTGGTCTGGCGCGACGGCCAGTTGCGCACGGTCGACAGCAGCGAGCTGGTACCGGGTGATGTGGTCAGCCTGCAGGCGGGCGACAAGGTGCCGGCAGACCTGCGCTTGCTGCAGCTCAAGGATCTGGCCTGCGACGAGTCGATGCTGACCGGTGAATCGGTGGCGGTTCGCAAGCACCTTGAGGCCGACGCGGCAGACGTGCCGCTGGCCGAGCAACGCGGAATGGCGTTCATGGGGACACTGGTGACTGCCGGGGTCGCGCGCGGGCTGGTGTGCCGCACCGCCGCGCAGACCGAGATCGGCCGCATCAGCGAATTGACTCGGCAGGTCAGCCTGACCGCTACCCCGCTGCAGGTTCAGCTCACCCGCTTTGCCCGTCAACTGAGCATCCTGACGGTGGTCATCGCGCTGCTGACCCTGTTGATCGGTAACCTGCTGCGCGGGTTGGCGCTGGACGACATGGTTCAGGCCGCCATCGGTATCGCCGTGGCGACCATTCCCGAAGGGCTGCCAGCGATTGTCACCATTGCGCTGGCCATCGGCGTGCAGCGCATGGCGCGGCAGCAGGCGCTGGTCCGCCGCTTGCCCAGCGTCGAGGTACTCGGCTCGGTTGACGTTATCTGCTCCGACAAGACCGGGACCCTGACCGCCAATGCCATGACGGCGCGCCAATGTGTGACGGCGCTTCAGCTGCACCGGATCGGCGGTGATGGCTACAGCCCGCAGGGCGTCATAGAGCCTGCTGCCGACGGGGCACTGCTGGCTGCCGCGCGCGTAGCACTGCTCTGCAACGATGCCAGTGTGTCGCAGGAAGACGGCCAATGGCGGCTGCACGGCGACCCGACCGAGGGTGCCCTGCTGGTATTGGCGCGCAAGGCGCTGGCGAATGCGAGTGAACTGCTGGAGCGCTGGCCGCGGGTGGAGGAGCTGCCGTTCGAGAGCGAGCGCCGCTATATGGCCACGCTGCACCGTTCGGACACCGACGGTGTCGCGCTGCTGGCGGTCAAGGGCGCGCCGGATCGACTGATCGGCTGCTGCGATAGCCAGTTCGGGAGCAATGGCCCGGAGCCGCTGGAGCTGTCGCGCTGGCAGGCTGAATTGCAGCGTCTTGGCGCCGATGGCATGCGCGTCATGGCGCTGGCCGAGCGTCGTTTGCCGGTGGATAGTCATGCGGACCACGCCCTGGTCGAACAGGGTTTGTGTCTGCTGGCGCTGGTCGGCATCAGTGATCCGCCCCGGCCGGAAGCCATCGCCAGTATTGCCCGCTGCCACCAGGCGGGTATTCGGGTGAAGATGATCACCGGCGATAACCCGGTAACCGCTGCGGCGATTGGCGCCGAGCTGGGGTTGAACGTGCAGCGGGTGATGACCGGCGCCGAGCTGGATCAGCTTGATCGGAACGGGCTGGATGAGGCTGCGGTGAGCGTCGATATCTTTGCCCGCACCAGCCCGACCAACAAGCTGCAGCTGGTCGAGGCGCTGCAGCGCCAGGGCCGGGTGGTGGCGATGACCGGTGACGGAGTCAATGATGCACCGGCGCTGCGCCAGGCCAACATTGGCATCGCCATGGGCGGCAAGGGCACCGATGCGGCGCGCGAAGCGGGTGACATGGTGCTGACCGACGACAACTTTGCCACCATCGCCCATGCGGTCGCCGAAGGCCGTACCGTGTATGACAACGTGGTCAAATCTATCCTCTACACGCTGCCGACCAGCCTGGCCGAGGCGACGGTGATCATCCTGGCGATTCTGCTTGGCTGGACGCTGCCGATCACCCCGGCGCAGATCCTCTGGATCAACATGGTAACCACCGTCACGCTGGCGCTGGCGCTGGCCTTTGAGCCGCCTGAGCCCGGCGTGATGGCGCGCCCGCCAAGGCCAGCTGGACAAAGTCTGATCGGGGCAGCGCTGGCGGGCCGGGCAGCGCTGGTGTCGGTCTGGGCGGCGTTGCTGGTGTTCTGGCAGTTCAGTGATTACCTGAGCCACGGCGCGTCAGTCGAGCTGGCGCGGGCGGTCGCGGTCAACACGCTGGTAATGATCGAGGCAGTGTATCTGATCAACTGCCGCTTTCTCGATGCCTCGGTTCTGTCCCCCGCCATTGTCCGCCGTGCCGGGCCGATGCTGGGGGCCATTGTTGGCGTAGTGCTGCTGCAGCTGCTCTACAGCTATCTGCCCTGGTCGCAGCAGCTGTTCGGGCTGGAGTCGCTGTCGGCCGCAGACTGGCTGCGGCTGACAGCGGTCGCGCTGTCGATCTTTGTGGTGGTCGAGCTGGAGAAGGCGTTGCGCCGCTGGCAGGCGGCGCGCCACTCAGCGCGCCAGTAACCGCGGATCGCCCTCGCCCCTGAGCACCGCCTGTTCAGCCTTGCCGAGCAGATCGTCCAGCGGCCGGTTGAGCAGCGCAGCCGCCTCGGCAACCAGATGCGCCCAGCTCTGCCGGTTGGCGAACTGCATGCCGAAGGTGTCCAGCGTGCCGCCGCGGTTGCGATAGCCGAGAAAGCGGCTGGTCTGCGGCCCGGTATCGAGGCGACGCAACACGCCAGTCATCACCTCGGCGTGACCGTGGCAGACAAACAGGCGACAGCGTGCGGCGGGGATGCGCCGGGCGAGGTCGCTGTCGCTGTGCACCACCGCCTGTTCCAGCGTGTCGCGTGCTTCGCGCAGTCGACCCGGTTCGATCAGCACCACTTCGCTGCAGGGCACGCCGTGGTAGCGCAGGTGCCGGGCCGCGCGGCGTACCGCCTGCAGCTGGTAGGCGCCGATGGCCAGCAGCTGCAGCTCGGCGCCCGGATCGGCGCTGAGGACGGCAAAACCGTTGTCGGCAGCGGCCTGCGCCTCAGGCACGGTGAGGCAGCTCTCAACCGGGTTTTTCGGTGCGACGACCAGTGCTACCTTGCCGTGGCTGGCGTAGACCTTGCGCATCACCGCGACCGCGCTGTGGCTGTCGACCGGAAAGTACACAGGCGCGCCATCGCTCATTTCCTGCAGCCAGGCATCGCACAGGGTCGGATCCTGGTGGGACTGCTCGTTCTTGCCGTTCTCCCAGGTATGCGAGGTGGCGATGATTGGCACGCTGAGCCAGCCCGGTGCGCGGCCCAGTTCACGGGCGTGGCGGCTGAAGATCAGTTCCTGACGCATGGCACCGAGCATTTTCACCGCAAAGGCTTCATAACTGACGGCCAGGTTGATGCCCTGGCGGTTGGCCAGTGCCGCGGAGACCACGGCCTCCTCGTTCAGGGCGGTGATCACGCTGCCCTGCGGTCCTTCGGCGATGCCGTCTTCGGCTGCGGTGACCCGATGCAGCAGCAGGTCGAGGGTCTGGTTCATGCGGTTGCTGCGCATTTCGTCCGGGTTGCCGACGCGTACGCGCAGCTCTGGATTGGCGCGGATCAGCGCACAGAACCACTGGTCGATGGCGGCCATGGGCGAGTCCGGCTGATCGATGGCGATCGGCGGCAGCTGCGGTGCCGGGACCTGAATACGTGCCAGCGGGTGGTCTTTCTCTTGCGGGCGCTGCTGCTCGCTGTGGGTGTTCAGGGCGGCGATTGCGGCGCGCAGCTCGGCTTCGTCGACGTGCAGCGCGGCGATGCCCTGATTGAAGCGCTCGCGGGCGGCCTCGTTGACGGCCGGATTGTCGACCAGCGGCAGGTTGTGGGCGGCGTTGGTGCCGGCGCCCGGGAAGCCGAAGCCCTTGACCGTTTCGGCGATGGCGTAGGGCAGACGCACCGGGTATTCCGCGTCGCCGTTGACGACGGCCTCATGGGCGCGGCGCAGGCTGCGGGCCATGTCGATGATGGCCCAGGCAAAGGCGGCCGGATCGCGGCCGTCGATGTCGATCGGGTCGAAGCCGTTGAGTGTCAGGTGGTCGCGCAGCCAGTCGACGCCGCCAACCTGGGCCATGGTCGAGCGCTGGTCGATACGCCGACCGTTGGCGATCATGATCGGCATCACCAGCCCGCTGTCTTCACCGCGCCACCAGCGTGGCGCCCAGTCGCTGCCCCGCTGCTCCTCAAAGGCGCCGTCGCTGAGGAAGGTCACCAGCTCCTGGCCGGGCAGCGGCATATGCACGTACTGCAGGCCGGCAAAGCCTAGGTAGCCGCCCTCGCTGATACCGCCGCCGGTGTGCGGATTGACGTGGCTGCCGAGCGGCACCGCCGGGCGGCCTTCGGCGTCGATGGCGTAACTGTAGAAGTCCTGGCAGAGCTGGCTGAGTCCGGCATCGCTGAACGGGTAGCGCTCGGCCTGCGCCGCTTCGGTGTTGCCCATCAGCACGTTGACCGCATCAATCGCCGCCACGCAGTGCCCTTGGCCCATCAGCCAGCTGCGGGTGGTGCCGGTCAGCGCGTTGGCGAGCAGATAGCCGACGTAGGCCGGCACCATGTTCAGCGCGCCGCCGGTGTGGCCTTCGGGTGTTGGCTTGAAATCGCTCTGGTCGAGCGGACGGCCGTCCAGATAGACCTGGCGGGCGTAGGTCATATGGGCGACCTGACGCATGGCGGCGTTGCACAGCCGGTCCGCCGCCTGGAGCAGCTCGATCGCCTGATCGCGCTGGCAGGTGCCTTCGGCGGCCAAGGCTTCAAGCAGCGTATCGATGCGCTCGCGGGTCAGAAAGTCATGTTGGATGACGCCGAAGCCCTGGCTCCAGTCGTGCAGTGTGTCGGTCATGCTGGCCTCCGGCAGGCGGGTGAATAAAACATCAACAGACCCTAGCAGAGTTTGGCATGACCACCTTGCGCTGGGTCAGGGTTACGGTGGCGACGATGTGCCGGTGTGGCCGGGCTGGCGCCTGCTCTGCGTAGTACACTGCCGCCTGACCTATTATCGCCCCAGGGATTCAGCCATGCCGGCCGCCGCCAAACACCGGGAACATCTGATACAGACCGCCGCCAAGCTGTTTCGTCAGCGTGGTTATGCTGCCACCGGTCTTAACGACATCCTGCGCGAGAGCGGCGCACCCAAGGGCTCGCTCTACCATTACTTTCCTGGTGGCAAGGAGGAGCTGGGTGTGGCGGCGGTGCGCTGGGCTGGCGAGCGTGGCCGCAACACCCTGGCACAGATGGCGGCTGAGGCGACAGACACGCCGACGCTGCTGAGGGCCTATGCCGCGCAGCTGGCCGGCTGGATGTCGGCTTCCGATTATCGTGACGGCTGCCCCATTGCGACCTGCCTGCTGGAAACGGCGCCTGCGTCCTCGGCTATGACGGTCGCCGGTCGTACCGTTTTTGCTGACTGGTGCGCGGTGCTGCAGCAGGCGCTGCAACGCGATGGTCTGGATGAGGACGCCGCGCGGCGTCTGGCGCAACTGGCCGTCGCCAGTCTGGAGGGCGCTTTGCTGCTGGCGCGGGTGGCCGGCAGCGACCAGCCGATTGTCGAGACAGCCGAAGAGGTTGCGGCGCTGGTGCGTCTGCGTATGGCAGCGGTGTAACCTCGCGCCACTTTGCTGCTGCCATTCAGCGTCGCTATATCCGTTTGTGTGACAGGGCGAATACGCTGAAGTTATATAGACTGGTCTACATCATCCAGTGAAGGAGTGTTGCCATGTCCAGTTCAGCTATCCCCGATGGTTTTACCCGTCACACCCGGCGCAGCGGTTTGACTGACCCCTGGGAGCCGCTGTACGCCATGCAGCGCGCTGACGGACTCAGCCTTGGGCTACGCGCCGCCGAGGCGCATGCCAACAGCCGTGGATTTGTGCACGGCGGCCTGATCTCGGCGTTGGCCGACAATGCCATGGGGCTGAGCTGCGCGCGGCAGCTGACGGAGATCAGCGGGCTGGTAACGGTGAATCTATCGCTGGATTTTCTCGGTACCGCACGGTGCGAGCAGTGGCTGGAGGTGCGGGCGACGGTGCGCAAGACGGGCCGCAGCCTGTGCTTTGCCGAGGCGCTGGTGCTGGCAGACGGAGAGGTGTGTGCACGGGCCAGTGGCGTGTTCAAGGTGATGCTCGCGGCAACCTGATCAAAGACTGAGGGCAGATACGACAGCACCCGCCAGAAGGCGGGTGCGGGGTCATTCATCGCAGGTCGCTATAACTTGGGTCGGCGCCCCAGGATGAAGGAGACAATGAACAGCACCAGGAAGACCAGGAACAGGATTTTGGCGATCCCTGTCGCGGTGCCAGCAATACCACCGAAGCCCAGTACCGCAGCGATGATGGCGATAATCAGGAAAGTAATAGCCCAACTAAGCATGGTGTTTCTCCTTTTCGACAAGCCTGCGGCGTGATTGCTCCGGCCTGATCTGACGGGTCACCGCCAGCGCAAAGGCGGGCGGCGACCGGTAATGGTTACTGTGCCTTTTTCAGATCGCGCATGCGGTCGTGGCAGGCGCGTACCTTGGGCAGCAGCGGTGCCACATCGGCGCGCAGGTCGGGCTCGTGGGCGTCCATGGCGTCTTCAAAAGCGTGCAGGATGCGGTCTTCCGCTTCCTCCAGCTGCGCGATGTAGGTGGCACCTTCGTCGCTGGACAGCTTGGCGCGGGTATCGGCATACACCTCACGCAGTTTGCCGGTCAGGGTGCCGCCGGTAGCCGGGGTGTCGGCGTTGGCAGCGACCTTGCCCTGCAGGGCGGCGATGACCTCAGTCTTGGCCTGGGCCATGTCGGTGAACAGCGCCTTGAGTTGCGGCTCTTTGACTTCGTCACGGGCATGCTCGTAAAAGCGCTTGCCGTCGCGGGTGACTTCAATCAGGTCATTCAGTTCTTCAGTCTTGTTGCTCATGATCCGTATCCTTCTGTTGGGTGCGTAAAACACGGTTCTGCTTCAAGCTTCAGGGTGAGGGCCGGCCCGTCGGGCCGGCCACCGGATTAGCTGGCAGTGCGCAGGTTCTCTGCGGTCACTTCCTTCACGCCTTTGATGTTTTCGGCGGTCTGGATAGCCAGATCTTTCTCTTCGCTGGACATTACGGTGCCGCTCAGGGCGACAACGCCGTTCTTGGTATCAACCGAGATATCCAGGCCACTCAGGTTGCTGCTCAGCAGATAGCTGGATTTGATCTTGCTGGTGATCCAGGCATCGCTGATGGCCTCGCCGGCGTCATCGGCTGCGTTCTGTGCCTTGGCGGCAGCGGTCGCATCGGCGTTGACGCGGATTTCGTTATCGACGCGGTGCACGCCGTCGGTGTCTTTGGCCAGCATGCCGGCCAGGTCCTTGGCTTCGTCGCTCTGGGCGGTACCGCTCAGGGTGACCACACCGTTGTTGGTGGTGACATCGATGTCCAGACCTTCAGTGTTGCTGTTCCACAGCAGCTTGGATTTGATGGTCGCTGTGGTGGTGGCGTTGCTGAAGCTGGTGGACAGCGGCGTGTTGCCCTCAGTGCGCTCCTTGCGCTCGGCGTCCGGGTTGACCTGCAGCTGGTTGTCAACGCGCTGGATGCCGTCGATGTCCTTGGCAACCTGTTCTGCCAGGTCGCGGTCGACGTCACTTTCCACATCACCGGTCAGGGTGGCGACACCGTTTTCGACGTCGACATCAATGGTGAAGGGGTTGAGGTGACGGTTCAGGGTGATGGCGGTCCAGATAGAGCCTTCCTGGCGGGCTTCGGTCAGGTCACCGTCATCAGCGTGTGCGGCCATTGACGTCATGCTCAGTACGCTGGCGGTGGCGGTAGCAATGGCAAGTGTTTTCAGCTTGTTCATGGGTGTTTCTCCTGTTCTCGCTTTGTCCGTATCCGGCCTATCGGTGACCGTTGCATGGAATATTGCAGAGGTCGTGCCAGCTTTTTGGTTTTTATAAAACCCTTTAAAATCAATTGGTTGTGTTTAACTGCTGGCCCGTTGACCTGTGCGCATTGCACGACGGAGAAAATTTGGCCGTGCAATTTGCACGCTTTTTCCGTGTCAGTAATCGGCAAGCGCGACCAAAGGGCCTGATACGGTCATGGTCGGGCAGCAGTCAGCCCGGCGTCGCGCTACACTGGGGGCCGGTACCATCACCATCGGAGTACTTCTCATGCGTCTTCATCATGTGTTTCTGCTGCCCTGTGTTCTCGTCCTGGCGGCTTGTCAGACCACCATCAAGCCGGACTACGACACCAGCTATGACTTCTCTACCAGCCAGACCTGGCAATGGGCTGAACCCCAGGTCACCTTTACACCCGCCGAAGATCCGCGCCTGAGCAGCGACCTGACCGCTGAACGAATTAAGCAGGCGGTGGCGGAGGGGCTGGACGCCCGCGGCCTGCGCCCGGTGCGGGAAGGCCAGGCGGCAGATTTGTCGGTCAAGACCTATGTTGTGGTGGAAAACCGTGAAGAGAACGTGAGCACCAGCTTTGGCGGCTACTGGGGCTGGGGTGGTGGTTTCTGGGGTGGTCCGTCGATTCAGACCTATCCCTCGGACTACAAGGAGATCACCTTGCAGATCGACCTGCTGGACCCGGCCAGCGGTCGTCTGGTTTGGCGTGGCAGCGAAAGCGAGCGCCTGAGCTCCTCGCCGCAGACCCCAGCCAAGCGCGACGAGCAGGCCCGGCGCATGACGGGGCGGGTACTGGAAGCCTTCCCGCCTTATTGAATGAGGCTTAAAGCCCACCCAGGATGACGCAACCCCGCTTTACGTAAAGGCAGGTTGCTGGCCCCTTGGCTTGCCGTAAAAGGCGAAAGACCGAGTTCGCGAAAGTACCAGGTGGTAGCTGGCCCAGCTGTTGTACCGCTGGTCAATTCATGAAGAATAAAAAACGCGGATGGCATGCGTGGTGCCATCCGCGTTTTCTCTTCTGTCAGGCCGGCACCAGCGTGCCGGCCACGCCTGAAGTCAGAACCAGGCGTCCTGCATGTCGTAGGTCAGGCGGTTGCCGCTGCGCAGCAGCTGCGCCTGGCTGGCCAGACCGGCCAGTTCCCAGTCCATGAAGTAACGCGCGGCGTGCAGCTTGCCCTGGTAGAAGTCGGCTTCGCTGTCGGCGGCGCCGGCCTCCAGTGCGCGTTCGGCCACCAGTGCCTGCCGCAGCCAGATCCAGCCGACGACTACGCGGCCGAACAGGTCCAGATAGGCGGTGGCGTTGGCCAGGCCCAGGTCTACATCCGCAGCGACCTGTGCCTGCAGTTCCGGGCTGAGCTGCTCGAGAATGCCCAGCGCGTCGTTCAATGCGGCGGCCAGACCGGCGCACTGCTTAGTGCTGGCGGCCTCATTGATGCTGGCGCGCGCGGCGTCGAGGAACAGGCGATAGCCCTTGCCACCACGCTGACCCAGCTTGCGGCCCAGCAGATCGAGGCCGTGGATGCCTTCGGTGCCCTCGTGGATCGGGTTCAGGCGATTGTCGCGGTAGTACTGCTCCAGCGGGTACTCACGGATATAGCCGGAGCCGCCGAGAATCTGAATGCCCAGATCGGAGGCAATCACGCCGTACTTGGACGGATACGACTTGACCATCGGAATCAGCAGGTCGAGCAGCTCGGCAGCGTCGGCACGCTCGGCCTCGGTCGGCGCGGTGTGCGAGTCCTCGAACAGGCTGCTGGCGTACAGGCACAGACTCAGACTGCCTTCGGCGTAGACCTTCTGTTGCAGCAGCATACGGCGGACGTCAGCGTGCTGGACGATGCGCACCTGCGGTGCCAGCGGGTCTTTGCTGCCGGGCAGACGGCCCTGCGGGCGCTCACGGGCGTAGTCCAGGGCATGGATGTAGCTCTGATAGGCCAGCACCGATGCGCCAAGGGCAACGCCGATACGTGCCTCGTTCATCATCTGGAACATGTACGACAGGCCCTTGTGGGCCTCGCCGACCAGATAGCCGACCGCACCGCCCTTCTCACCGAAGCTCAGTACGGTAGAGGTGGTGTTGCGGTAACCCATCTTGTGCAGCAGACCGGCCAGTGCGACGTCGTTGCGCGCGCCCAGGCTGCCGTCTTCGTTGACCAGCACCTTGGGTACCAGGAACAGGGAAATGCCCTTGACCCCGGCGGGTGCGCCTTCGATGCGGGCCAGCACCATGTGCACGATGTTGTCGGTCAGTTCGTGGTCACCGCCGGAGATAAACATCTTCTGGCCGAACACGCGGTAGCTGCCGTCGTCTGCCGGGCGCGCGGTGGTGCGGATGTCGCCCAGCGCCGAACCTTGACCCGGCTCGGTCAGCGCCATGGTGCCGCTGTAACGGCCGTCCAGCATCGGCGGCAGGAAACGCTCGCGCAGCTCATCGCTGGCGAAGCTCTTGACCAGGTTGGCCGAGCCGATGGTCAGGAAGGAATAGCCGGAAGTGGAGATGTTGGCGGCGCTGAAGTACGCCACGCAGGTGCGCAGGATGACTTCCGGCAGCTGCAGGCCACCGTCTTCGGCATCGTGGTGCGCGGCGTGGAAACCGGCCTCGGCCAGGGCATTCCAGGCGGCCTTGGTTTCCGGGATCAGAGTGACCTTTTCACCGTCGAAGGTCGGCTCGTTGGCGTCCCCTTTCTGGTTGTGCGGGGCAAGGTACTCGGCGGCGATACCGCGGGCGGTTTCCAGCGTGGCGTCGAAGACGGCGCGGTCGTGCTCGGCGTAGCGCGGACGCTCTAGCAGCGCTTCGGTGTCGAGCATTTCGTAGAGCTGGAAGTTCAGCTCGCGTTCGTTGAGCAGCTTGTCAGTCATGGTGACCTCGTGGGCGGGGTGAAACACGTTGTGCTTTTTAGCAAAGTGCCTGACCTGGCGCGTCCAACCAAGGGTGGATTTTCAGGGTGGAGATGGGTGGAGAAAAAGGTCGCTAAGGCAGAATTTTGAGGCTGCGGGCGATCTGAATGGCCTGCTGGCGCTCGTTGGCGCCCAGCTTGCGGAACAGGTTGTTGATGTGGGTCTTGATGGTGCTGGTGCTGACCGACAGGGCATCGGCCAGTTGCTGGTTGTTCTGGCCCCGGGCGATGCGTTGTAGCACCTGCTGTTCGCGGCGGGTCAGCGGCTCGACCAGCAGGTGTTGCGTCTGGCTGTCGGCCAGCAGCTGCTGCAGCGGATGCAGCAACGGGTTCTCGGCGGGTAGCGGGGCAAGGCCCTGCTGTTGACGAAAGCGAGCGGATAGCAGCGGCCTGAGCGCATCACTCAGGCTGCGGCCTTCGTGCTGCAGCAATTGCGCAAAACCCTGTTGCAGGCTGAGCTGCAGGGCGGATTCAAGCTGGTTGATCAGGCTGTCGCGGTGACCGGTGTCGCGGGCCAGTCGGGCGCTCAACAGGTGCGCTTGCAGCGCCAGCCAGCGGTTGTCCTGTTGCCGGGCCTGGTTGAGCAGGTCGTCGGCGCGCTGGCGGGCCTCGTCGTGCCGACCCTGATGCTGCAGCACCCAGGCATAGGCCAGTAACTCCTCGCGGTGAGCGTTGCTCTCACCCTGCTGCTGGCACCAGCGCCACTCTTTCAGCCACTGCTGGATGGCGGTTTCGTCCTGTTGCCGCGCGGCGAGGCGTACCCGCCAGGCTGCAGCCAGGCGATAGAGACCGCAGAGGCGAAACTGTCGGCTCAGGCGCAGGGCTTCGTCCCATAGGCGTGCGGCCGTAGCGCTCTGGTCCCAGGCGTCGTGCAGGCAGGCCTGATAATGCAGTACCCAGGGCAAGGCAGCGCTATGGCTGACCTCCAGTGCGGTCGCTTCGGCCTGGGCCAGTTGCTGTCGCGCCGCCTCAAAGGCGCCCTGCTGCTGCAGAACCTGGGCCTGGCCAATGTTGAGGAACAGCTCGTAAAAGGTGTTCGAGCGGCTATCGGGGCGCTCGGTGAGGGCGCCCAGGCGCTGGGCCGCACCGGCACTGTTGCCCTGGCTGAGGTCAATCTGGGCCAGCAGCAGCTGCAGGTTGTGGGTATAGCCGCGAAAGGCAAACTGGCTGAGCTGGCTTAGGGCGTCCTCGGCCACGCGGCGCGCGGCATGCAGCTCGCCCAGGGCGTGCAGACAGCTGGCGCGGTTGTACAGCAACACCGCGCTGGCGGCGGTTTGCTGCGGCCAGCGGCGCAGGCTGTCGCCGGTCAGGCGCAGACCATGCTGGTAGTTGCCGGCCAGCACCGCCAGCCGGCTGCGCACAAAGGCCATGCTCTGGAACACCCGTTCGGGCCGAGGGATCGGCGGCGGCAGGTCGCGCACCAGGCGCTGCAGGCGGGCCAGACACAGGCGGGCGCGCTCGATGTCATTGGTGGCGATGACGGTGCTGGCCTCGGTGATGGCCAGGGTCAGATGGTCGGTATCCCGGTTGGGCAGATCCATCAGAAAGTCGACGATGGAGTCCACCTTGCCCTCGCGCAGCAGATCAAAACTGTGCTGCTCTACCTCGGCGAGCAGACGGTTGTAGTCGCCGCCGCGTCCCAGTTGATAGACCGCCTCGCCGTAGCAGCCGTGCTGTAGCAGCCAGTCTGCGCCGCGCAGGTGCAGTTGCCGCAGACGTGCCGGGGCGCGCTGTTGCAGTCGCTGCTGGCAGGCGTTGCGCAGGGCCGGGTGGTAGCGCAGCGGCAGCAGCGGGTCGGGGTTGTCCTCGATAAACAGGCCGTCGCGGCGCAGCTGGGCCAGGGTGCGCTCGCTCTGTGCGTCGCCGCTCAGGTGCGCGGCCAGTGCCGGGCTGAAGGCGCTGACCACCGAGGTTTGCTCAAGAAAATGGCGCAGGCGCGGGGCCAGGCTGTCGAGCACCGACTCGTTCAGGTAGCGCGCGGTGTCTTCGTCGGCATTGGTCTGTCGGGCGCGGGCGGACAGTGCCAGCAGCACGCCGCTGATCCAGCCTTCGCTGCTGGTACGCAGCTGGTAGAGGCTGTCGTTGTCCAGGGCGATATGCCGGGCGCTCGCCAGCGCGGCAATCTGCTGGCTGTCCAGTGCCAGCTCGGCGGTGTCGAGTGCAAGCAGTTGCTGATCACGGTGCAGGTGGGTGATGGCCAGTTGGGGTTGGCCCTGGCTGGCAGCGACAATCTGCAGCCGGGGTGTCGCCACTGCCAGCAGGCGGTTGATCAGTTGACGCGCAGGGTTGCTGCGCAGCAGGTGCAGGTCGTCGATAAACAGCACCAGTGGCGCCTGGCGTGCTTCCAGCTGGTTGAATAGTGTCGTTTCCAGGTGCGCCGGATTGTCGGGTTGTGGCACCGCCAGTAGTGCGGCCAATTGACTGTGCAACTGAGCCGGCTGGTTGTCGGCGCTGCTGCAGCGCAGCCAGAGCCAGTCCTGCCTGAGCTGCAGTGCGCAGGCGTGCATCAGGGTGGTCTTGCCGTAGCCCGGTGGGCTGCGTAGCAGCGCCAGGCGTCGTCCCCGGGCCAGGTGCTGCATGAGCTGGTCGAGCAGCGCGGTACGCGGGAGTGGTTCCGCAGGCAGCGGCGCCGGGCGCAGGCGGGCATGGTCGGGCGGCGGTGCGGCCCGGTACTCGCTGTGCTGCCTGTGCTGACTCATGTGCGCGCCTGCGGTGGTAAACGTCCTGCGCAGTATACGCGCTCTTCCCGTTGTGCCTGGCGAAAGTGGTCTGCGGTAGCGCGAAACGCGAGCAGGCGCTGCTGATTACAGCGCGGCCGCCATCACCTGCTCGCCACGCAGCTTGCTGACGTCGGCGCGCGGCGGTGCGCCGAACATGCGCCGGTATTCGCGGCTGAAGTGCGAGGGGCTTTCGTAGCCTACGCGGTAGCTGGCGGTGGCGGCTTCCAGCCCTTCGGTCAGCATCAGGCGGCGGGCCTCGTGCAGGCGCAGCTTCTTCTGGAACTGTACCGGCGACATGCGCGTGACCTGCTTGAAGCTGTGGAACAGGCTGGACTCACTCATGTTCACGTCGTCGGCCAACTCGCGTACCCGCAGCGGCTCGGCGAATCGGTCCTTGAGTACCGCGATCACCCGGGAGATGCGGTGTGCCTGGGTGTCGGTGGCGGCAAAGTCGCGCAGTCGCCAGCCCATTTCACCGAGCAGTGCCCGATAGATCAGCTCGCGCCGCACCAGCGGGGCCAGAATGCGGCAGTCGGTGGGTGAGGACAACAGCGAGACCAGCCGGGTCATGGCCTGCAGAATGTTGGCGTCGAGCGGCGCGACACACAGCCCGCAGGAGGCGGCGGGGCACTCACGCTGCTGGTCCAGTGGTGGCAAGGCGTCACCCAGCTCAAGGATCAGGTCAGCCACTTCCTGCTGGTCGAGCGATAGCTTGACGGCCAGATAGGGCTGATTTGGGGTCGCGTCGACCACGCAGCCAACCACGGGGAGTTCGACCGCCGAGATCATGTAGCTGAGCGGGCCGTACATGATTTCCTTATCACCGAGCTGTACCGTTTTGCTGCCCTGCGCAATAACGCAGAGGGCGGGCTCATAAACAGCCGAGTTGACGCTGGTGGGGTGATCGGTCCGATAGATCTGCAGGCCGGGGATGGCGGTATCGTTAATGCCTTCTGCCAGCGCACGTTCGCCAACCAGGTCGGCCAGCTGGCGACACATGGGCAGATCAAGCCGGGGTTGGTGGGTGCTGAGATCAATCATCGGAAAAGCCTCCTCTGGAGTTTCGCGACAGTATACGCAGCTCGATTCACGGCTTGATGACAGCTTGGCAGCAATTGCAGGATCAGGCAATAAGCTTGCAGGATCGCGCAAAGCCTAGTGCTGTAAGGTGCTTTTTGTCTTTTTCTGGTGCGATTCTGTCCATTGTTGCGCGTTTGCTGAGCACAGGCATGAGATTGCCAAAAACTCCAATTCAACAGAATTAGGCAATCTTTGCGGAGAACTCCGCTACCCGGCAATACCACCCCCGCCGTATCGTTTACGCCATACCTGATCCCCTTTCACCAGCCAGTGCGCCAACCGGAGCACGGGGGATCATTCCGTTTTGCCTGCCAATTGCCCAACCCACAGGGAGCGATGGATAACATGAACAAGCATGCTTTGAATGGCTTTGCACGGTTTGGCGCCGCCTCGGCGCTCGTGCTGTTGCTGGCTGGCTGCGACGCCAGTGGCGACCAGACCAATAACCAGACGATGCCGGCACCGGAAGTGGACGTTGCGGTAGCGCAGCCGCGCGACGTGACACTCTGGGACAACTTCACCGGCCGCATGGCGGCCCCGGAAACCGTGGCGCTGCGCGCGCGCGTAAGCGGCTATATCGACAAGGTCTCCTTTGCAGAAGGTGAGCTGGTCAAGCAGGGCGATGTGCTCTTCGTTATTGATCAGCGCCCTTACCAGGCACGTCTGCAGATGGCACGCGCAGAAGTCGCCCGGGCACGCAGCCAGGTAACCCTGGCTGCGCGTGAAGCCGAGCGCGCCGAGCAGCTGTGGGAGCGCCGAGCCATTTCCCGCGAGGAGATGGAGCAGCGTAGCGCCGCCCGCACCATGGCGCAGGCGGCGCTGGCCTCAGCCGAGGCGGCGCAGGATAACGCCGAGCTGGATCTGGCCTACACCGAGGTCAAGGCCCCGGTGTCCGGCCGTATGGGGCGCGCGGAAATCACCAAGGGCAACCTGGCGACCGCCGACGCCACGCTGCTGGCAACGCTGGTCTCGGTCGACCCGCTGTATGTCTACTTTGAGAGCGACCAGCAGACGGCGGAGGGCAACCCGCTTGACGATGTGGGCGCCACGCCGGTTCGTCTGGGGCTGGGCAATGGGCAGGATTACCCCTACCAGGGGCAGCTCGATTTTGTCGACAACCAGTTCAACAGCAGCACCGGCACCCTGCAGTACCGCGCCGTGATCGCCAACCCTGAGGGGCTGTTCCGCCCCGGTCAGTTTGCCCGCGTGCAGATGCCGGTAGCGGCGGCCAGCAAGGCCATTCTGATTGATCAGAAAGCGGTGCTGACCGATCAGGATCGTCGCTATGTCTACGTGCTCGATGAGGGTAACCGGGCGACTCGTCGCTTTGTCGAGACGGGCCGGCGGGTAGATGGTTTGCTGGTGATCCGCGGCGGTTTGCAGTCGGGCGACCGGGTGGTGGTCAACGGCCTGCAGAAGATTCTCTATCCGGGCATCGAGGTCGCGCCGCAGCTGGTCGCCATGGACCGGCGCAAGCCGGCCGGCAACGAGGTCGCAGTGCAGACCGCGTTCTGATCCTGAACTGACTTTCCCCTTTTAACGATATTGCTGGGGCGTGCTCTCTCGAGCACGCCAAGGGAGCGTATTGCCGTGAATATTTCACGTTTCTTTGTCGACCGGCCGATTTTTGCCTCGGTGTTGTCGATCATTATCTTCGTGGTTGGCCTGATCAGCATTCCGATGCTGCCGGTCAGCGAGTATCCGGAGGTCGTGCCGCCCAGCGTGCTGGTCAGCGCGAGCTACCCGGGCGCCAACCCCAAGACCATTTCCGAAACCGTCGCCACGCCGCTGGAAGAAGCCATCAACGGCGTGGAAGACATGATCTACATGAAGTCGGTGGCCGGCAGTGATGGCAGCCTGGCGCTGACCGTGACCTTCGCCCTGGGCACCGACCCGGACCAGGCCCAGGTACAGGTGCAGAACCGGGTATCGCAGGCGCTGCCGCGTCTGCCCGAGGATGTGCGCCAGCTGGGGGTGACCACGCAGAAGCAGTCGCCCAACCTGATGATGGCCGTGCACCTGATTTCGCCGGATGACAGCCTCGATGCCACCTATATTCGCAACTACGCGGTGCTACATATTCGTGATGAGCTGGCGCGTATCCCCGGTGTCGGTCAGGCCGGCCTGTTTGGTGCAGGTGACTACGCCATGCGCCTGTGGATTGACCCGCAGCGTGCCACCTCCCTCGGCGTGACCGCCAGCGATATCGTCGCAGCCGTGCGCGAGCAGAACGTGCAGGTGTCGGCCGGCCAGATCGGTGCGCCGCCGATGCCGCAGGGCTCGGACATGCTGATTTCGATCAACGCCAAGGGGCGTCTGGACAGTACCGAAGCCTTCGGCGATATCGTGCTGAAAACCGGTGACGACGGCGAGATGACGCGCCTGCGTGACGTGGCCCGGATCGAGCTGGCGGCGCAGGAAGACGCCCTGCGTGCCCTGCTCGACGGCCGTCAGGCGGTGGCGTTGCCGATCTTCCAGTCACCTGGCTCCAATGCGCTGGACGTCTCCGCTGCCGTACGCGGCAAGATGGCCGAGCTGGCCGAGGACTTTCCCGAGGGGCTGAGCTGGGAAGTGGCCTACGACCCGACCGTGTTTGTCAGCACCTCGATCAGCTCGGTGATCACCACCCTGCTGGAGGCCGTGGCGCTGGTGGTGCTGGTGGTGATTCTGTTTCTGCAGACCTGGCGCGCCTCGCTGATTCCGCTGCTGGCGGTGCCGGTGTCGATTGTCGGCAGCTTTGCCGTGCTGCTGATGCTGGGCTTCTCGATCAACACCCTGACGCTGTTTGCCATGGTGCTGGCGATCGGCATTGTGGTGGATGACGCCATCGTGGTGGTCGAAAACGTCGAGCGTAATATCGAGCAGGGGCTGGCACCGCTGGCGGCGGCGCATCAGGCGATGCGCGAGGTCAGTGGCCCTATCGTGGCGATCAGTCTGGTGCTTTGCGCGGTGTTTGTGCCGATGGCGTTTCTGGATGGCATTACCGGGCAGTTCTACCGCCAGTTTGCGGTGACCATCGCCATTACCACGGTGATCTCGGCGATCAACTCGCTGACCCTGTCGCCGGCGCTGGCGGCCACGCTGCTCAAGCCACATGGCGCGGCACCGGACTTGCCGACCCGGATGATCAACCGCAGCTTCGGCTGGCTGTTCCGCCCGTTCAACCGCTTCTTCCAGCGCAACGCCGAGCGTTACGAGCGTCTGGTCGGCCGTAGTCTGGGTCGTCGCGGTATGGTGTTTGTGGTTTATCTGCTGCTGCTCGGCCTAACCGTGGTGATGTTCCGGCAGGTGCCGGGTGGTTTTATTCCGGTGCAGGACAAGACCTATCTGATCGGCAGCATCCGCCTGCCCGAAGGCGCCACGCTGGATCGGACCGAAGCGCTGGCACGGCAGGTCAGCGACCTGGCGCTGGACACCGAGGGTGTCGCCAACGCGGCGGCTTTTGTCGGCTTTAACGCGCTGCAGGGCACTAATACGCCAAACGTCGGTACCGTGTTTATCCTGTTTGACGACTTCGACATCCGCGAGCGTACGGCTGATGAGATTGCCGCCGAGATCAACGGCAAGCTGGGCCAGTTGAAAGAAGGCTTTGCCATTTCCTTCATGCCGCCGCCGGTGTTTGGTCTGGGCGCGGGGTCGGGTTATTCGCTGTACATTCAGGATCGCCGCGGCAACGGCTACGGCGCCCTGCAGCAGGCGACCGACGGGCTGGCGATGCAACTGAGCCAGACGCCGGGCCTGAGTTTCCCGATCACCTCCTATCAGGCCAACGTGCCGCAGCTGGACGCCGAGGTGGATCGCCTGCAGGCCAAGGCGCAGGGCGTGCGCCTGGATGAGCTGTTCGGCACCCTGCAGCTGTATTTCGGCGCGCAGTACATCAACGACTTCAACCTGTTTGGCCGCACCTATCAGGTGCGGGCTCAGGCCGATGCGCCCTATCGGGATGAGCCCAGCGACCTGGACAGCCTCTATGTGCGCAACGCCGCCGGTGAGATGGTGCCGCTCAATACCATGGTCAGCCTGACACCGAGCTTTGGCCCGGACCCGGTGATCCGTTACAACGGCTACCCGGCGGCGGACCTGATCGGTCAGTCCGATCCGTCGATGCTGTCGTCCACCGAAACCCTGGCCATGGTTGAGTCCGTGGCGGCCAAGTCGCTGCCGCCGGGCATGGATATTCAGTGGACCGATCTGAGCTTCCAGCAGGTCAATCAGGGCAGCGCTGCGCTGGTGGTTTTCCCGGTCGCCCTGCTGCTGGTGTTCCTGGTGTTGGCAGCATTGTACGAGAGCTGGGTGATGCCGCTGGCGGTGATCCTGATCGTACCCATGTGTCTGCTGGCGGCGATGCTTGGGGTCTGGTGGAGCGGTGGTGATGCCAACATTTTCGTGCAGGTAGGCCTGGTGGTGCTGATGGGTCTGGCATGCAAGAACGCCATCCTGATTGTCGAGTTTGCTCGCGAGCAGGAAATGGAAGGGGTCGACACCGTCAAGGCCGCGCTGGAAGCCAGCCGCCTGCGCCTGCGCCCGATCATCATGACCTCGGTCGCCTTTATCGCCGGTGTTGTGCCGCTGGTGCTGGCCTCGGGTGCTGGCAGCGAAGTGCGCAACGCCATGGGCATTACCGTCTTTACCGGCATGCTGGGTGTGACCCTGTTCGGGTTGCTGCTGACACCGGTGTTCTATGTTGCGCTGCGCAAGCTGGCCGGCACCTCGCTGGCGGTCGAACGCCCCGCTGCGCAGCAGGAGGAAACAACCAATGTATAAGCTATTACCCTTGGCTCTGAGTGTGATGCTGACCGCCTGTGCGGTGGGTCCTGACTATCAGGCGCCGCAGTCGGTGCCGCTGGCGAGTTACAGCCAGGCCGACGCGGCGGCTGAGCAGCAGGCCAGCGAGCAACGCTTCTGGTCCGGCTTCAATGACCCGCAGTTGGCGGCACTGGTCGATCGTGCGCTGGCGCAGAATCTGGATGTGCAGACCCTGCTGGCGCGCTACCAGGGGGCTGAAGCGCTGCTGCGCGGTGCGCGTCGCGACCGCTGGCCCAGCGTCACGTTGCAAGCCGCTGGTGGAGAGCGGCACCTGGCAGAGGTGGAGCGCACCGACCCCAACCGCGAGCGCGTGGAGCAGTACTCGGTGGGGGCTGTCGCCAGCTGGGAGCTGGATTTCTATGGCCGTCTGCAGCGGGCGGTTGAAGCGGGCGAGGCGGACCTTTCGGCCAGCGCGGCAGACCTGTCGGCGTTGCAGGTCGCGATTGCCGGTCAGGTTGCCAGTGGCTACTTCACCCTGCGTGGCCAGCAGCAGTTGCTGGCCGTGGCCGAACAGAACGTCGAGCTGCAGCAGGCCTCGCTGGATATCGTCAGCGCCCGGCTGGATGCCGGGCGCGGCACCGAGTTTGATCGGGTCAGAGCTCAGGCCGAACTGGATGCCCTGCGCGCTGCGGTGCCGCAGCGCCGGGCCGATGTGCAGCTCAGCCTGCACCGGCTGGCGGTGCTCACCGGTCAACCGCCCGCGGCGCTGAACGAGCAGCTGGCTGCGCCGCAGGAGTTGCCCCCGATGAATGCCAGGATTCCGGTCGGCACACCGGCTGACGTGCTGCGCCGTCGCCCGGATATCCAGGCGGCTGAACGCCGGCTGGCGGCTGCAACTGCGCGCATTGGTGTGGCCACCGCAGACCTGTTTCCACGCTTTACCCTGGGCGCACTGCTGGGTTCGGTGGTGGGCAGCGACGGTGACCTGTTCACTGCGGGCGCCGAGTCACGCAGCGTCACACTGGGTATCGACTGGACCTTCCTTGACGTAGAGGGTGTGCGTGCCCGCATCGCGGCGGCGGACGCCACCGGTGCCGAGCGGCTGGCGCATTACCAGCAGGCGGTATTGCTGGCGCTGGAGGAAACCGAGAACGGGCTGGTGCGCTATCGCCATGCACAGGAGCGCAGCCGCTGGCTGCTGGCCTCCAGCGAAGCGGCGCAAGCGGCGGTTGATCAGGCGCGGCTGCGTTACGAGCAGGGCTATATCGAGTACTTTGAAGTGTTGGATGCCGAGCAGCAGCTGACCGGCGTGCGCAGTGATCTGGTGCAGAGCCGCATCGAGACCGCAACCGCGATGGTCAGCGTCTACCGCTCACTGGCCGGCGCACCGCCGGTACCTGAGGCCTAGGGCCACGGCATGCCGTGACCGGACGGCCTTGCAGACGGCGCTGGGCGAGGTGGTCGAGATCGCGCGGTGGAGAAGCCTGTGGCGTTCTCCACCGCTACGACCCACGGGCGGGGGTTTAGAAGTTGGCGGGCGTGGTCGCGCTGATCAGCAGACAGGGCTCGTCAAAGGGATTGCGGAAGCGGTGCGGCTGGCTGCTGTCGAAGTAGTAGCTGTCACCGGTCTCCAGCACATAGACCTCGCTGCCGACGGTGACCTCCAGTTGGCCGCTGACCACGGTGCCGGCTTCTTCGCCTTCGTGGTTGAGCATGTCCGGGCCGGTGTCCGAGCCGGGCGGGTAGGTCTCGTTGAGGAAGGCGAAGGCGCGGTTCGGGTGGCCTTTGCCAACCAGCTTCATGGTCACTTCATTGCTGCCGATATCGAGCAGCTCGTCGGCGCGGTAGATCACCTGGCGCTGGCTGTCCTGTTCGAGCTCCAGGGAGAAGAAGTCGACCAGTGACATGGGGATGCCCGAAAGCACTTTTTTCAGGGAGCTGACCGAGGGGCTGACGCTGTTCTTCTCGATCATGGAGATGGTGCTGTTGGTGACGCCGGCGCGCTTGGCCAGTTCACGCTGGGACAAGCCCTTGAGTTTACGAATGGTTTTGAGACGGGCACCAACGTCCAATGGCTGCTTCCTCCGGCGGGTGGTGGGAGTGAACGCTCGATCCGGCGTTCGACCGGGGGATAATTGCACGACTGTTCAGAATTTTCAACGGCTGTGCAATCTAGCGGGCCACCTTTCAGTCGCAGTAGTGACGGGGTACGCGGTTCAGGTTGCAGAACAGCTGGTAGGGAATGCTGTCGGCCCAGGCGGCGACCTCGCTGGCATTCAGACCTTCGCCCCACAGGGTCACCTCGCTGCCCAGGCCACTGCCCGGCAGCTCGGTCAGGTCGACCGTCAGCATGTCCATCGACACGCGACCGATCAGCTGGCTGCGCTGGCCGTCGATCAACACCGGCGTGCCGTCTTTGGCATGGCGCGGATAGCCGTCGGCGTAGCCCATGGCAACCACGCCGACGCGGGTCGGCCGGGTGGTAACAAAGCGTGAGCCATAGCCAATCGGCTCGCCAACCGGTAGCTCGCGAGTGGCGATGATACGTGAGCGCAGCTGCATGACCGGGCGCAGCTGGGCGGCCTGTTCCTGCTCGAATTCAAATGGCGTTGCACCGTAGAGCATGATGCCCGGGCGCAGCCAGTCGTGATGGGCTTGCGGCCAGGCCAGGATGCCGGGTGAGTTGCACAGGCTGGCCGGACCCTCAAGGCCGGCGGTGGCGGCGGCAAAGGTCGCCAGTTGCTGTTCAGTACGCCCGGTTTCGGGCTCGTCGGCGCGTGAGAAATGGGTGATCTTGCTCAGGCTGGCGACCTGCGGCAAGGCGGCCAGACGCTGCCAGATGCTGGCGTATTCATCCGGGCTGAAGCCGACGCGGTGCATGCCGCTGTCGAGCTTCAGCCAGATGTGCAACGGGCGGCTAAGGGTGGCGTCCTGCAGCTGCAGCAATTGCTCTTCATGATGCAGCACGGCCCAGAGGTCGTGCTCGGCCAGTAGCGGCAGCTCATCGGCCTCAAACCAGCCTTCGAGCAGCAGGATCGGCTGACGGATGCCCGCGGCGCGCAGCTCCAGTGCTTCCTCGATACAGGCCACGGCGAAGGCGTCGGCATCGTGCAGGGCCGCAGCGCAGCGCAGCGCGCCATGCCCATAGGCGTTAGCCTTGATCACCGCGAAGGCGCGGCAGCCGGACAGGGACTTGGCTAGCTGGTAGTTGTGACGCAGGGCAGACAGGTCAATCAGGGCGTGGGCTGGGCGCATGGGCAAGGCATCTTGAATAAAAAAGACGGGGCAAATTGCCCCGTCAGAATATCAGACACCACTGAACGCGTGGGAGCGGTGACTGAGAGGGTGAAACAGGTTTTGCCGCAACCTCAGGGCAGTGCAGCAACCACCGACATCTCGACCAGAATCTCCGGCTCGCAGAGCTTGGCTTCGACGGTTGCACGGGCCGGTGCGGTACCGGCCGGCAGCCACTGATCCCAGACGCTGTTCATGGCTTCAAAGTCGGCGTCGATGTCTTTCAGGTAAATGGTCACCGACAGGATATTGGTCTTGTCGGTACCGGCTTCGGCCAGCAGCTTTTCAATTTCCTGCAGGGTGCTGCGGGTCTGCTCGGCGGCGTCCTTGGCAAGGTCGTCATCGGCGGCCACCTGACCGGCAAGGTAGACCGTGTTCTGGTGAATCACGATCTGGCTCATGCGGTGGTTAGTGTGCAGACGCTGGATGGCCATGGTGCTGGTGTTCCTTGTGGTTGGAGTAACGGTCAAAGCTGTAGTCGCCGGCATTCAGCGCCGGCTTCTCGCCGGACAGCAGGTCGGCCAGCAGCTTGCTGGAGCCGCAGGACATGGTCCAGCCCAGGGTGCCGTGACCGGTGTTGAAATACAGGTTGCGCAAGCGGCTGGCGCCAATGATCGGCGTGCCGTCCGGGGTCATCGGGCGGAACCCGGTCCAGAAGGTGGCTTCGGCCACCTTGCCACCCTGCGGGAACAGGTCGGAGACAACCATTTCCAGGGTCGCGCGGCGCTTTTCTTTCAGGGTGTCGTCAAAGCCGGTCAGCTCGGCCATGCCGCCCACGCGGATACGGTCGGCAAAGCGGGTGACGGCAACCTTGTAGGTTTCATCCATGATGGTGGAAACCGGCGCCATGGCGTCGTTGGCTACCGGCAGGGTCAGCGAGTAACCTTTGACCGGGTAGATTGGCAGATCGAAGCCGAGCGGGCGGGCCAGCTTGGGCGAGTAGCTGCCGAGGGCTAGCACGTAACGGTCGGCGGTCAGTACTTCGCCGCTTTCCAGGCGTACGCCGTTGATTTGCGCGCCATCGCTGAGCAGCTCGTCAATCGCGCAGTTGTAGCGGAATTCGACGCCCAGCTCGGCGGCTTTGGCGGCCAGGCGGGTGGTGAACAGGTGGCAGTCGCCGGTCTCATCGTTCGGCAGGCGCAGGCCGCCGACGATCTTGTCGGCGCTGGCGGCCAGACCCGGCTCGACGCGCACGCAGCCGTCGCGGTCGAGCACTTCGTAGGGTACGCCGCAGCGTTCGAGTACGGCGATGTCCTGGGCAGCGGCGTCCATCTGCTTTTGGGTACGGAATACCTGCAGGGTGCCCTGTTCGCGGTGTTCGTAGTCGACGCCGCTGTCGCTGCGCAGATCCATCAGGCAGTCGCGGCTGTATTCGGCCAGGCGCATCATGCGTTCCTTGTTGATCGCATAACGGGCTTCGGTGCAGTTGGCCAGCATCTGCACCATCCAGCGGTACTGGTGCGGGTCGCTGGTCGGGCGGATGGACAGCGGCGGGTGCTTGGCCAGCATCCACTTGACGGCCTTGAACGGCACGCCCGGTGCAGCCCACGGGGCGGAGTAGCCGGGGGAGATCATGCCGGCGTTGCCGAAGCTGGTTTCCAGACCGGCACCCGGCTGGCGATCAACCACGGTGACCTGATGGCCGGCGCGGGCCAGATACCAGGCGCTGGTAACGCCGATGACGCCACTGCCGAGGATGAGAACCTGCATGACATTGCTCCCGGAAAATAACCTGTGAATTTGCCTTTGGGCGATATTGCTATTCTATGGCAAGTGATCTGGTCTGATTTTTCGTTTATTTTGCCTGTTACAGAGCAAGATTCTTTTGCGAGTACGTTTTTCAGGGGTATTTCATGAAAACCAGAAAGGCCTCCAGTCGCGAGCTGGATCGGATTGACCGCCACATCCTGCAATTGCTGCAGGAAGAGGGGCGGATGTCCTATGTGGAGCTGGGCGAGCGTGTGGGGCTGTCGACCACGCCCTGCATGGAGCGGGTAAAGCGCCTGGAGCGGGAGAAGTTCATCCTCGGTTACGGCGCACGGTTGAATCCGCAGAAGCTGCAGGCCAACCTGCTGGTGTTTGTCGAGATCAGCCTGTACTCCAAGTCGGCCGACATCTTTGATGATTTTCGCCGCGCGGCAACCAAACTGCCTCACGTGCTGGAATGCCACCTGGTGTCCGGCGACTTCGATTACCTGATCAAGGCGCGGATTTCCGAGATGGCGTCCTACCGCAAGCTGCTCGGCGACATTCTGCTGCGCCTGCCCGGGGTGCGGGAATCGAAAAGCTACATTGTTATGGAAGAACTGAAAGAGACACTGGCGCTGCCCATTCCCGAGTCGGACTGAGCGGGATTGTCGGGGCGCTGGTATCTGGTTATGCTGGCGTCAATTTTTATTTACGGTGTTTCACGATTTCAAACGCCACGACCGCGAACGGATAACCCCATGCTGCGCAGCGCAACCCATACCCATGAGCACGCCCCCTCCTATTACGCCGCCACTGCCAACCAGCAGCTTGGGCTGCCGGTGTTGCAGGGCGAGGAACAGGCGGATGTCTGCATCGTCGGCGGTGGCTTTACCGGCGTCAACACGGCGCTGGAGTTGGCCGAACGCGGCCTTTCGGTGGTGCTGCTGGAGGCGCATCAGATCGGTTGGGGTGCCAGCGGGCGCAATGGCGGTCAACTGATTCGCGGCGTTGGTCACGATGTTGACCGGTTTGAAAAGCAGATTGGCGCGGACGGTGTGCGCAATCTGAAGCTGATGGGCATCGAGGCGGTCGAGATCGTTACCGAGCGCATCGCGCGCTTCAACATCGATTGCGATCTGACCATGGGTTACTGCGACCTGGCCAATAAGCCGGCGCACATGGAAGGCTTTCTGGCGGACCGCGAGGAGCTTATATCCTTGGGCTACCGCCATGAAATGACGCTGATCGAGCGCGAGCAGCTGCACAGCGTGGTCGGCTCCGATCAATATATCGGCGGCATGACGGATATGGGGTCCGGCCACTTGCATCCGCTCAACCTGGTGCTGGGCGAGGCAGCCGCTGCCCGCCAGCTGGGCGCGCGGCTGTTCGAGCATTCGCCGGTCAGCCGCATCGACTACGGCGACACCATTAGCGTGCACACGGCGACCGGGCGCGTGCATGCCAAGCAACTGGTGCTGGGTTGCAATGCCTATATGGGGCAGCTCAATCCCAAGTTGGGCGGTACGGTGATTCCGGCTGGCAGCTATGTCATCGCCACCGAGCCGCTGGGCGAGGAACGGGCGCGCAGCCTGATTCCGCAGAACATGGCGCTGTGTGATCAGCGCGTGGCGCTAGATTACTACCGTCTCTCGGCGGACCATCGGTTGCTGTTTGGCGGTGCCTGTCATTATTCGGGGCGCGACCCGGCGGATATCGCCGCTTACATGCGCCCCAAGATGCTCAAGGTGTTCCCGCAGCTGGCCGATGTGAAAGTCGAATACCAGTGGGGCGGCATGATCGGCATCGGCGCCAACCGCCTGCCGCAGGTTGGCCGGCTCGATGAGCAGCCCAACGTGTTCTACGCCCAGGCCTACTCCGGTCACGGCGTGAACGCCACCCACCTGGCCGCCCGCCTGCTGGCCGAAGCCATCGCCACCCAGGCCAGTACCGGCTTCGATATTTTTGCCAAGGTACCGCACATGGCCTTCCCTGGCGGCCAGCGCTTCCGCGCCCCGCTGCTGGCGATGGGCATGCTCTGGGAGCGCACCAAGGAGCTGTTTTAGCCCCACGCGCCTGGTCGCGTGGGGAGCTGGAGGCCTGAAGCTGGAAGCTGAAGCAGTCAGAGCTTCAGAGCTGTTGCAGATAACGGCTATCGACATCCTGCGATGCTTGACCCCTATGGTCCTGTACCCACCCTGATTGCTTCCAGTTGTTAGATTACGACCAACATATTTACTTATATGATTTCCGTAATCTAATATGGCTCGACCTTCTCTCGAGCCGTTCAACATGAAAACAAGCAGCGCACCCCCGGGCGACACCGATGCCCGCACCCGCCGGTTGTTGCAGGCCCCCATACTGCCCCTATTGCTGGTAATGGCCTGGCCGAACGTGCTGATCATGTGCGCCCAGGCCTCCACCGGCCTGATCGAGACCTGGTGGGTGGCCAAGCTGGGCACCGATGCCTTGGCCGGTATGGCCCTGGTGTTTCCTGGTGTGATGCTGATGCAGATGATGTCGGCCGGCGCCATGGGCGGCGGGATCTCCTCGGCGGTAGCGCGGGCCTTGGGTGCGGGTCGGCGCAGCGATGCCAACGCGCTGGTATGGCACGCGTTGCTGATCAACGGCGGCCTGGGCTTGGCGTTCTCGCTGCTCTTTCTGCTGGGTGGCGCTCCGCTCTATCGCTGGATGGGTGCCGAGGGGCCTGAACTCGCCGCCGCGCTGCAGTATTCGAATGTGGTCTTCGCTGGAAGCATCGCGCTCTGGTTGATGAATGCGCTGGCCAGCGTGATCCGTGGCACCGGCAACATGCTGTTTCCGGCGCTGGTTACCTGCGCCGGCGTGGTGCTGCTCATCCCCTTGTCGCCCCTGCTGATCTTTGGTGTCGGGCCGCTGCCGGGCCTGGGTATTGCCGGTGGTGGCGTGGCCATGGTGCTGTTTTTTGTTGGCGGTGCGCTGGCGATGCTGTGGTTCATCCTGTCTGGCCGCTGCGTTGTCAGGCTCAGCCGTGCTCCGCTGGCGTGGCGGCACATGCGCGATATTCTGCACGTTGGGCTGTTGTCTTCCATCACCACGGTGCTGACCAATGTCATCATTGCCGGCGCGACCGCGCTGGTCGCCACGGGTGCGGGCATGCAGGCGGTGGCGGGTTTTGGTACCGGCGTGCGTCTGGAGTATCTGCTGGTGCCGCTGGCCTTTGGCATAGGCGCTCCTCTGGTCGTGCTGGTGGGTACCAATCTGGGTGCCGGGCAGCGCGAGCGAGCGCTGCGCATAGGCTTGATTGGTGGACTGATCGCGTTTGTCGCCACCGAAGCCATCGGCCTGAGCGCGGCGCTCTGGCCCGAGCACTGGTTGCGCCTGTTCACCCAGGATCCCCTGGCATTAGCCGCAGGCGCCGACTATCTGCGCATTGTCGGCCCCTGCTACGGCTTTTTTGGTCTGGGGCTGGCGCTGTACTTCGCTTCCCAGGGCGCGGGCCGGTTGCGCTGGCCGCTGGTCGCCGGCTTCCTGCGCCTGGCCATCGCTCTGGGCGGTGGCTGGCTGGCGCTGCGGCTGAGCAGCAGCATCAATGCCGTGTTCTACGCACTGGCCCTGGCCATGCTGGTGTATGGCCTGTTGATTGTGCTGGCGGTGTGGCGTCGCAGCTGGTTCAGCGCGGCGCACAAACCTGCAGTGCTCAGCCCTTCACCGGTGTCCCCTTCCTCCCCGTCACCGACGCCGATTGAGCGCTGACGGCGATCCTGCAACCCAAGAAAAAGGTACTGACGAATGCCGCACACAGTCGAGTTCTACTTTGATTTTCGTAGTCCCTACAGCTACATGGCCTACAGCCAGCTCGCGCGCATGGAGGTCGAGGTCGTGCTCAAGCCGATGGTCGTACTCAAGGTCATGGAGCAGGTGGGCAACGTGCCCACCACCCTGATCTGCAGCGCCAAGGCACGTTACGCACGGGTGGATCTGGGCCGCTGGGCCCAGCGCTATGGCATACCGCTTAACCCGACCGACATCAAGGCGGTGGATGGCGAGGCCTGCCTGCGCGCGGTGCTGGCCGCGGGCTCGGCGAAGGACGCCGCGACCATCACCGAGGCGCTGTACCGGGCGTGCTGGGGTGAGGCCAAGGCGCTGACCAGCAAGGAAGAGATTCTGGCCGTGCTGGCGGCGACGGGTATTGATACCGAGGCGCTCGGCGCGCGGGTAGACAGCCCCGAGGTGGTGGCTACGCTGGAGCGCAGTACCAACGAGGCAGCTGAGCGCGGCGTGTTCGGCTCACCCACGGTGTTTTTCGGCGAGCAGATGTTCTTTGGTAATGATCGCCTCGATTTTTTGCGCGAGGCCCTCGCGCAGGCAGCGGAGTAATGACCATGACAGATCAATCCAAACCCCTTGCCCTGGTAACGGGCGTTGGCCCCGGCACCGGCGCTGCCGTAGCGCGTCGGTTTGCCGACAGCGGCTACCGTGTGGCCATGCTGGCGCGCGATGCCGAGCGCCTGGCGGCGCTTGAAAAAGAGATACCCGATAGCATCGCCCTGCCCTGTGACGTGACCGACTTGGCGGCGCTGGAAGCGGCTCTGGCCAAGGTCGGGGCTCCCAAGGTGGTGGTGCATAACGCGGTGGGCGGCGCCTTTGGCAATTTCATGGACATCGCCCCCGAGGTACTGCGACGCAACTTCGAAATCAACACCATGGCGCTGCTGCACCTGGCACGGCTGACCACGCCCGCCATGGTGGCGGCGGGTGAAGGCGCGTTGATCGTCACGGGCAATACCTCGGCGCAGCGCGGCAAGGCGCACTTTGCCGGCTTTGCGCCCAGCAAGGCGGCGCAGCGGATTCTGGCGGAGTCGATGGCGCGTGATCTGGGCCCCAAGGGCGTGCATGTGGCGTACCTGATCATCGATGCGGTTATCGACGTGCCCTGGCAGCGCGAGCGGATGCCGGAGGCGCCGGATGACTTTTTTATTCAGCCCAGGTCCATCGCCGACGAGGTATTCCATCTGGCGCATCAGGCGCGCGATGCCTGGACCTTTCTGGCGGAAATACGGCCGTTCCACGAACCCTGGTAGCCCCTAGCGCTGCTCGATTTCCACCAGCCCGTGGGGCAGCTCGGCTACCTTGCAGGGCTGGGCGCTAAGGTCGATCAGGTCGCCATTGTTCGGCACCAGCCCACCCAGACCCAGGCTGCGGCCAAACTGCATGTGTGTCTGTTGGTGATAAGGTTCGCCGTGTACCGGTAGCAGATGACGTGCCTTGAGCCAGCCGTAAAGCTGGCGCAGGTCGTCCTGTGGCGGATGCCCCGAGGCGTGAACAGCGGGTTGCATATCATCGTCGATCAGCTCGACGCCCTGCTCTTTCAGGCCCTGCTTGATGCGCGCCAGAGCTTCTTCGTTGCCGGGAATCAGGCGCGAGGAGAACACCACGGTATCGCCGGGCTCCAGGCTCAGGTGTGGGTGGTTGCCGCTGGCCAGGCGGCCCAGGGCGGCGGCTGGTTCGCCCTGGCTGCCGGTGCAGATCCACAGCTGCTGCTCACGCGGCAGGTGGCCCAGCTCCCAGGGGCCGATAAAACCGGGTCGGCTGTTCAGGTAGCCTTGCGCCCGGCCAAAGCCATGCATGCTGACCAGGCTGCGCCCCAGCAGCGCGGCGTAGCGGCCGCAATCAAAGGCGATCTCGGCCAGGCTGTGCAGCCGTGCCAGATTGCTGGCAAAGCAGGTGACGATCACCCGCTGACGGCAGGGCCGAATGGCGTCCTGCAGCCCATTCTGCACCGCGGCTTCGGAGCGGCTGGCGCCGGCCACCGGCGCGTTGGTCGAGTCGCCGATGATCACATCCACGCCCTGGCGCCCGAGCGCCTGCAATCGCGCCTGCGCGGTCAGGCCGCCGACCAGCGGCTGCGGGTCGAGCTTCCAGTCGCCACTGTGATACAGGCGTTTGCCGGCCACCTCCAGCACAATAGCGTGCGACTCGGGAATTGAGTGGGTGACCGGAATCCACTCGGCCTGAAAGGCGCCTATGCCGACCGGCTCCAGCGGACGAATTTCCTGCAGGCGTGGCCAGCTCAGGCCCGGATCGAGCTTGGCGCGAATCAGTTGGGCGGCAAAGGGGCTGGCGTAAATCGGGCAGTCGAGCGCGCGCCATAGATGCGGGATGGCACCGATGTGGTCTTCGTGGCCGTGGGTAATCAGCAGAGCCGACAGCTTGATGTCGTGTCGCTCCAGAGCCGCCAGGCTAGGCACTGACACGCTGTTTCGCCCACTGGGCGTGGGGGTCAGCGCGAAGCCACAGTCCACCGCAATCCACTCGCCGCCCGAGCCGTAAAGGTAGAAATTGGCCCCGAACATGCCCGCGCCGCCGAGGGCCACAAACCAGGGGCCGGGCTGGCGGTGGAGTTGGTCGAAACGTGGGGCGGGCATGCGGATCTCTCTGCGGGTCAGGTCAGCGGGAACTGACAGCTTCAAGCCTCAAGCCGTAAGCTGCAAGTAAAACCCGTGTGGCGTTGAATCGTGTTGGTTTTACTTGCAGCAACAGGAGGCAGTAAAAGTGAGCAGAAAACAGTTGCTGTTTCTGCGACCGAGCGCACCCTGATTAAGCTTGCAGCTTGCAGCTT
>NZ_LMAZ01000004.1:80923-201446 GCF_003444685.1 Pseudomonas abyssi
TGTCAGCCAAAAAACCAGTAGCAGACGCCGATGGCCGTCAGCATGCCGGCCAGGTCGGCCAGCAGCGCGCAACCCAGTGCGTGGCGTACGCGGCTGATACCGATGGCACCGAAGTAGACGGCGAGCACGTAGAAGGTCGTCTCGGTACTGGCCTGGAAGGTCGCGGCCAGCTGGGCGGGGAAGCTGTCGACGCCGAAGGTGTTCATGGTTTCGATCATCATGGCGCGTGAGCCGCTGCCCGATAGCGGTTTGATGAAGGCGGTCGGTAGCGCATCGATAAAGCGGGTGTCCCAGCCGAGCCCTTCCGCCAGCCAGCGAATGGCGTCGAGTATCGCGTCGAGCACCCCGCTGGCGCGCAGTACGCCGACGGCGACCAGCATGGCAACCAGAAACGGTAGCAGTGAGATGGTGACTTCAAAACCCTGCTTGGCGCCTTCAATAAAGCTGTCGTAGACGTTGACCTTGCGCAGGGCTGCGATCAGCAAGAAGGCGATGACGATACCGAACAGGGTGAGGTTGCCGACCAGTGTGGAAGTGGCCGCCAGCGCCTCGGCCGACAGGCCGGCGAGGGTGGTCAGCAGCAGTCCGAGCGCGGCGGCGCCACCCGCCAGGTAGGCCAGCACAACCGGGTCCCAGAGCTTCAGGCGCTGCATCAGCGCAACGCTCAGCAGACCAACCAGACTGGAGGCGCTGGTGGCCAGCAGGATCGGCAGGAACACCTCGGTCGGGTCGCTGGCACCTTGTTGGGCGCGGTACATGAACACAGTGATCGGTAGCAACGTGAGCGACGAGGTGTTGAGTACCATAAACAGGATCTGCGCGTTGCTGGCGGTCTCCTTGCTCGGATTCAGGCTTTGCAGCGAATGCATCGCCTTGATGCCGATGGGCGTGGCGGCGTTGTCCAGGCCGAGCACGTTGGCAGCAAAGTTCATGGTGATGTGGCCCAGCGCCGGGTGCCCTGCCGGCACCTCCGGCATCAGTCGGCGAAACAACGGGGTGAGCAGTCGCGCCAGCTGGTTGATCAGCCCGGCGCGCTCGGCAATATTGAGAAACCCCAGCCACAGGGTCATGGTGCCGACCAGTACCAGAATGATGTCCACGCTCAGCCGCGCCATATCGAACAGCGCTGTCACCAGGCGGCTGAACACCTCGGCGTCGCCCAACCCCAGCCATTGCCAGAGCGCGGCAGCAAAGGCACTGATGAAAAAGCCGAGCCAGATCCAGTTCAGCATGCCTGATCAGTCCGCCGCGGTGCAGGGTGGCAGCCGTGGACTGAGCTGAGCCTGATCGGGCTGATACCACTGAGGGGCGGGGTCATTGAGCAGCTCGCTGCCCTGCTGCGGCACCAGTGCAGCGAGCAACGCGGCGGTCTCGCTGTCGGGCAAGCCGTCAAAGCGCGCCGGGCGAAAGCGCATCTGGAAGGCGGCAATCACGTTGCGCGTGGCCTCATCCAGGCTGCCATGGGCCGGGACGGCGTAGCCCCAACGCTGCAGGCCCTGCTGGAACCAGGTCACCGAGGGAACGCGTCCCATCAGCCAGTGGCGCATGACCTCGGCGCGCTGCGGGTCAACGCGGGTGGCCAGGCCAGCCGCTTCGAGCTGCGCCCAGGGGAACAGCGGGCCGGGGTCGACCTTGCGCTGTGGCGCGACATCGCTGTGGCCGAGGATGGCTTCTGGCGGCAGCTGGTGGCGTTGCTGGATGCCCTTGAGCAGGCTGATCAATGCATCGATCTGCGGTTGCGCCCAGGGGTGCCACTGACGGCAGGTCGGAGTGTCGGTGTAGCCGGGTTGTACCATTTCGATGCCGATGGTGCTGGCGTTCAGCCAGGTGCGGCCTTGCCAGCTGCTGTCGCCGGCATGCCAAGCGCGGCGGTTTTCGTTCACCAGTTGATAGATCACCGGTTCACCATCACTGATCAGGTAATGACTGCTGACGTCGCCCTGGGTCAGGCTGAACAGCGAGCGCGCGAAACCCGACGAGGTGTAGTGCAGCACCACGTACTGCACCCGGCTGTCCTGACTGCGGGCCTGGTAACGGGTGTCGATGGCGGGGCCGGTGGTGCAGCCTGTCAGCAGGGCTGCGGACAGAGCCAGCAGGGTGCGTAAACGAGGGAATAGCAGACTCATGACGTTGCGGCGTGCACCACTCGGTTGCGGCCCAATTCCTTGGCCTGATACATCGCCTTGTCGGCGCGATCAAAGGCGCTGTCCAGCGAGTCGCCCCGGGTGAACTCGGTGAAGCCCAGGGAGATGGTGACCGGCACCGGCTCGCTCTTGAAGTGGAAGGGCGTGCCTTCGATACCGCTACGCAGCTCTTCCAGGGCGACGATGCCCTGTTCCGGGCTGACGCCGGGCATCAGGATGACAAATTCCTCGCCACCAAAGCGCCCGATAAAGTCGGTCTTGCGCAGGCGCCGAGACACTTGCTGGGCGATCAGGCGCAGCACCTTGTCGCCGGCCAGATGGCCAAAGCGATCGTTGATCGATTTGAAGTGGTCGACGTCCAGCACGACCAGCAGCAGGCGGCCACCGTAGCGTTGCCAGCGTTCAAACTCTTCGTCCATACGTTGCTGCAGGCCGCTGCGGTTGGCCAGGCCGGTCAGGCTGTCGATCAGCGCCTGCTGGCGTTGCTCCTCAAGGTGGTGGCGGAAGGTCTGTGCCTCTACCTCCATGGCCTGGATACGCTCGACCATGGTGCTCAGGCGTTCGGCGACTTCGCTGTCGCGCGCCTCGCGCAGCTCACGGGCCTTGTCGATATTCTCCAGCAGCGAGTTCAGCCGGGCTTCAACGTTGGCCTTGAGTGAACTCAAATCGTCGGCATCGCGCACGCTGTCATTGAGCACCTGCACCTGGCCGCGAATGGTCCCGCTGAGTTCGCGCTCGGCGTCCAGCGAGCCGCTGTAGCTGTTCTGGGCTTCTTCCAGGTTGCCCTGGAACTGGCTCAGGCGCTCATTGAGTTGCAGCAGGTAGCGCTCAAAGTCGGCCTGGCGGCTCTGCTGGGCGCCCAGCACCAAGTCGCACAGGGCGTCGAGGGCGGCGGTCAGTTCATACCAGTTGAGGCCCTTGCTGACCTGCTCGCGCAGCCGGTCGCGGGCTGCTTGCTGGGTTTCCAGTACCTGCAGTTCGCTCAGCAGACGCAGCAGAATCGATTCGATATGGGCCGCCAGCTGGGAAAAGTGCTGCTCCTCGCCGCTGATATTGCTGGCGCTGTCGGCGGGCTGCTCTTGCTCTTGCTCTTGCTCTGGTGGCGGTGAGGCGACGGTGTTGTCCTGGGCCGCTTGCTCGGCGGCGGGGGCTGCTACCTCATCGTCGCTGAGCGGGCCTGCCTGGAGCTCTGCGCGCTGCTTGCGACGCAACAGGCGGGACCAGAGACCGCTGCTGCTTTGCTCTTCGCTGTGCTGCAGGGCTTGCTGTTGCAGTTGCTGCAACTCACCCAGCAGCGAGGGCAGTTTGCGTGGGAGTTCGGCAAGCTCACCGAGCTGACGCTCGAGCGCGCGCAGTGCGCGGGCCACCTCGCGCGGGGGCTCACACTCCTGCAGCTGTTCGATCAGTTTGTGCACTGCCTTGCTGGTGTCGCTGGAGGCTTGCTGACGGTTCTGGTCGGCAGCCAGCACGGCTCGCTCAAGGTCGGGCAGCAGCTCGCCCAGCAGGTGCGCAGGCGCGTCCGAGCGCAGGGCGCGGCGTAGCTCATTCAGCCGTTTGTCCAGCAGCGGGTCGATGCCCGCAGCCGCGATACTGACGCGCACCAGGCCACGTTTCAGCAGCTCGGTCTGTTCCTCAGACTCGAAATAGCGGGAAGAGCCGTGGGTGTTAGGCTGGGTGTCCGACATGATGGCTCCGGGGTTGATTCCCAGAGATTATAGGGTATGTGGGGTGGCTGGCTAGCTTTGACAGAGGCTGGTTGGCAGTTTGATATGCATGGCGACGGGCAGATGGTCGGAGATGGCTTGCGGCAGCACGTCGACCCGATCGATCTCCAGGCTGGGGCTGATGAGGATATGATCCAGCACGCGTGCCGGCCGCCAGCTCGGGTAGGTGCCCGGCAGGTCTGGTGCCTGCAGGTTGGCGCCCTTGAGCGGCGAGTGTTCCAGCAAGTCCTCGGCGTGGGTATTCATATCGCCCATCAGCACTACATGGCGGTGATCGGCGATGCGCTCGCGCACGTAGGCCAGCTGGTTCGCGCGCCCTTTGGTACTCAGTGCCAGGTGCATCATGACCACCAGCAGCGATTCTTCGCCCTGGCCGAATTGCGTCAGGATGGCGCCACGGCCCGGCAGGATGCCCGGCAGCTTATGGTCTTCCAGCAGGTCAGGCGCGTAGCGGCTGAGCAAGCCGTTGGAGTGCTGGGCAAAGCGCCCAAGGTTGCGGTTGAGCTGCTGATACCAGTAGGGGAAGGCCCCTTCGCGGGCCAGGTGCTCCACCTGATTGACGAAGCCGGAACGCAGACTGCCGCCATCGACTTCCTGCAGGGCGACCAGATCAAACTCGTTGAGCAACTGCGCTACGCGCCCCAGCTGCTGCTGGCGTCCGGCGTGGGGCAGCAGATGCTGCCAGCTGCGGGTCAGGTAGTGGTGATAGCGCTGGGTATTGATGCCGACTTGGATATTGAAGCTCAGCAGGCGCAGGACATCGGGCAGCGGCTGCCGGTCGTTGGCGCAGTGTTCATTGGTGCGCAGCTCTCCCGGGGCCATGTGACCCCGGGTGGTGCGGCGACCATTGATGTTGCCGACCGAAAGCATGGATCAGCCCTGGGTGGCCTGACGTTCCTGCTCGATCAGGTATTCGGCAATTTTCATCATGTTTTCGTAGCTGCCGGCCATCTGGCCTTCGATACGGTATTTGCCGTTGATGATCAGGCAGGGTACACCGGTTGCGCGGTACGAGCGGGCCAGGCGGGTGGCCTGATCGATGCGGCTCTTCACGCCGAAGGAGCTCCATGCCTTGCGGAACTCGTCTTCAGTGATGCCGTAGGCTTCAAGGAAGTCGATCATGGCGTCTTCATCTTCCAGGCGGTTGTTCTGCTTGTGAATCGCGTTGAAGACGGCGTCGTGGGTCTCTTCCAGCTTGCCCAGGCTGTCCAGGGTGTAGAACAGCTGGCCGTGGGTGTTCCAGGCGCCACCGAACATGGCCGGTACCGGACGGAAGACCACGTCGTCGGGGAGGGTCTTGCTCCACTCGGTGACCATCGGGTTCAGCGTGTAGCAATGCGGACAGCCGTACCAGAACAGCTCTGCCACCTCGATCTTCTCCGGGTCGGCGGTCGCGGCCGGGGTCGGTAGGACGACGTAATGCACGCCAGCCTGGTAGGGGGCTTCCTGGGCCTGGGCCAGAGCAAAGCTGCCAAGCAGCCAGATCAGGGCAACGCTGAACAACGCACGCATGTAGAACTCCAAAACGGGGTGATGACGGATGTGAGACCCGACAGTAGAACAAAGATTCCGTGATTACCAGATACAAAGCGTGCGGGCACAAAAAAGGGCAGCCGCTGGCTGCCCTTTATTTGTTACAAGCGCTTACGCTTAACGCAGGCCCTGGATATAGGCGGAAACCGCTTCGATATCCTTGTTGCTCAGGCGGCTGGCAACGGTGCGCATGATGGCGGCGTCACCGTCGTTGGTGCGGTTGCCTTCACGGAAGTCGGTCAGCTGCTTGGCAGTGTAGGTGGCGTGCTGGCCAGCCAGGCGCGGGTAGGAGGCCGGCGGGTTACCCTTGCCAGTCGGAGAGTGGCAGCCAGTGCAGGACGGCAGACCGGTGTCCAGATTGCCGCCACGGAAGATGGCTTCGCCGCGTTCGGCCAGGGCCGGATCAGCAACGCCCAGCGTCATGCTCTGGGAAGCAAAGTAGGCAGCGATGTCTGCCAGGTCCTGCTCGTTCAGTCCGTCCAGCATGCCGGTCATTTCGACGACGACGCGACGACCTTCCTTGATATCAGTGATCTGCTTGAGCAGATACTGTTCACCCTGGCCAGCCAGCTTGGGGAAGTTGGGGGCTGGGCTGTTGCCGTCTGCACCGTGACAGGCGCCACAGACGGCGACCTTGCCCTGACCGGCTTCTGCGTTGCCCTCAAGAGCGTGCGCGCTCGTGGCGACACCCAGGGTCAACACCAGACTAACGAGTAATTTATTCATCGGCTAATCCAATAACGGCTAAAAGAAAACGTGTTGGCTTTGCCTGCTGTCCGGCCTTGATGACCGCGTTATCCAGCGCAGGCTACCTTGATTTTGTGCTCATGCTAGCGGCGCACTGGCCCCGGTGCAATGGCTGAAATGCCGCACCCTGGACCACAGCCTGACCGGCAGGCCTCTTTTGAGCCTGACACGAGCCGAGGCAATTGGTCAGTGCTTCCCACAACCGCCGCATTATATACTAAGCGGGCCGCAAACGTGAACGTCATCAGTGTCCGGCCTGTTGCGCCGGCTTCAATGGGAATCCCATGTCCTCCAGCACCCCTCTCGTCTCCCTCTGTCAGCAGGCTACCTTCATCAAAAGCGCCAGCCTGGTGTCCCAGTGCCCGCCCGATCTGGGGCTGGAAGTGGCTTTTGCCGGCCGCTCCAATGCGGGTAAGTCCAGCGCCCTCAATACCCTGACCCACGCGCGTCTGGCACGCACGTCCAAGACGCCGGGGCGTACGCAGCTGATCAACTTTTTCCGGCTGGATGACGAACGTCGCCTGGTGGATCTGCCCGGTTACGGCTACGCCAAGGTACCGCTGGAGCTGAAGGCGCACTGGCAGCAGCATCTGGATGCCTATTTGACTGGACGTCAGAGTCTGGTCGGACTGGTGCTGGTGATGGATCTGCGTCATCCGCTGTCGGATTTTGACTGCATGATGCTCGAGTGGGCGCGCAAGAGCGACATCCCGGCGCATGTGCTGCTCAGCAAGGCCGACAAGATGGCCTTTGGCGCGGCCAAGAATGCGCTGCTCAAGGTTCAGACGCGGATGCGCAAGGAACTGGGCTCCAATGCCAGCGTCCAGCTGTTCTCCTCGCCCAAGCGCATGGGCATTGATGAGGCCCACGGGCGGTTGGCGCAGTGGCTGTTCCCGGCAGAGCAAGACGGTGGCGAAGGCTAGAGTCTTTGGCTGATCAACGGCCGCCGGCAGGCGGGTGAGCGCAACCGCATCAGACCCTGAATGTCAGGCAAAAAAAACCCCGAGCTTCTATGGGGAGGGAGGCTCGGGGTTAACTAACCGGGCTGTGCTAGGAAAGGGAGTGCCCGGTTTTTCTGCCAACACTAAATCACATCTAAGGAGCATGAATGGCTCTCAAGCCGTTCATAAGGTCTGACCGGGTAGGTTCGGGATAAGTTCAAAAAAAGTTTTAGATGGGTTGGTTATGAAAACGGCAGCGCTTAGGCGCTGCCGTTTTCAGCGGCAAGCTTCAAGCCGCAAGTTAAACCCGCGCAAGGTCGAATGTTGCGGGTTTAACTTGCGGCTTGAAGCTTGCAGCTCGGCCCAAAGGGCCGCCGCTAGTGCGCCTCGTCCCAGTTATCACCCACTCCTACCTCAACCACCAGCGGCACGTCGAGTTCGGCGGCCTGGGCCATGTGCTCCTTGAGGCCCTGGGTGACGGCGTCGATCTGGTCTTCACGTACTTCCAGAACCAGTTCGTCGTGTACCTGCATGATGACGCGGGCATCCAGGCTGCTGTCGTTCAGCCAGGCTTCTACCTTGATCATCGCGCGCTTGATGATGTCGGCGGCGGTGCCCTGCATCGGCGCGTTGATGGCGGTGCGTTCGGCGGCCTTGCGCATGGCCTGGTTCTTGGCGTGGATTTCCGGCAGGTACAGGCGGCGGCCGAACAGGGTTTCGACGTAACCCTGCTCGCTGGCTTGCTCGCGGGTCCGTTCCATATAGCTGAGTACGCCCGGATAACGCGTGAAGTAGCGGTCGATGTAGGCCTGGGCCTGTTTGCGGTCGACGCCGATCTGCTTGGCCAGGCCGAAGGCGCTCATGCCGTAGATCAGGCCGAAGTTGATCGCCTTGGCGCTGCGGCGCTGGTCGCCGGTGACCTCGTCCAGCTCGACGCCGAACACTTCGGCAGCGGTGGCGCGGTGGACGTCCAGATCGTGCTTGAAGGCATCCAGCAAGCCAGCGTCCTGAGCCAGGTGCGCCATGATGCGCAGTTCGATCTGCGAGTAGTCGGCCGCCAGCAGCTTGTAGCCCTTGGGGGCGACAAAGGCCTGGCGGATGCGCCGGCCTTCGGTGGTGCGGATCGGGATGTTCTGCAGGTTAGGGTCTGAGGACGACAGTCGGCCGGTGGCAGCTACCGCCTGATGATAGGAGGTGTGAATGCGTCCGGTGCGCGGGTTGATCTGCTCCGGCAAGCGGTCGGTGTAGGTGCTCTTGAGCTTGCTGACGCTGCGATACTGCATGATCACCTGCGGCAGCTCGAAGCCCTGTTCGGCCAGTTCGGCGAGCACCGCTTCGGCAGTCGAGGGCTGGCCCTTGGCGGTTTTCGACAGCACCGGCAGGCCCTGCTTTTCATACAGAATGGCACCCAGCTGCTTGGGTGAGCCGAGGTTGAACTCCTCGCCCGCCAGCTCGAACGCCTGGCGCTCCAGCGCCACCATCTTCTCGCCCAGCTCGATGCTCTGCTGGCCCAGCAGCTTGGCGTCGACCAGTGCACCGTTGCGCTCAATACGCGCCAGCACCGGCATCAGCGGCATCTCGATCTCTTGCAGTACGCGCGCCAGCGAGGTCTGTGGCTGCAGCTTGGCCCACAGGGTCTGGTGCAGGCGCAGGGTCACATCGGCATCTTCTGCGGCGTAGGGGCCGGCCTGCTCTAGGGCGATCTGGTCAAAGGTCAGCTGCTTGCTGCCCTTGCCGGCGATCTCTTCGAACTTGATGGTGCCCTGGCCCAGGTACTTGAGCGACAGGCTGTCCATATCGTGACGGGTAGCGGTGGCGTCCAGCACGTAGGACTCGAGCATGGTATCGAAGGCCACGCCCTGCACGCGGATGTCGTAGTGGGCCAGTACGTTGATGTCGTACTTGGCGTGCTGGGCGACCTTGGCCTTGGCCGGGTCTTCCAGATAGGGCTTGAGCGCGGCGAGTACCTGATCGCGGTCGAGCTGGTCGGGTACGCCCATATAACTGTGGGCAACCGGGATATAGGCGGCCTCGTGAGGCTGGACCGCCAGCGACACGCCAACCAGCTCGGCACGCTGGGCGTCGATGCTGGTGGTTTCGGTATCGAAGGCGAACAGCTCGGCAGCCGCCAGCTTGCCGAGCCAGCGCTCGAAGTCGGCCTGCTCGGTAATGATTTCGTAGTGGTTCTGTTGCGTTTCGGCGGGTTCGTCGGCACTGCCGGCCTGACCCTCGGCCTTGGCTTCGCGCAGCAGATCGTCGAGCCAGCTCTTGAACTCCATTTCCCGATACAGCTCGATCAGCGCTTCACGGTTGGCGGCGCTGGGCTGCAGCGCGTCGACCTGTACTTCCAGTGGCACGTCCAGCTTGATGGTGGCCAGCTGGTAGGAGAGGTAGGCCATCTCCTTGTGCTCTTCGAGCTTCTCGGGCAGCTTCTTGGCGCCGCGAATGGCCAGTTCCGGGACCTTGTCCAGGTTATTGTAGATCACGTCCAGACCGCCGCCGACGCCGGTCAGCAGGCCCAGCGCGGTTTTCTCGCCCACGCCGGGAACACCGGGAATGTTGTCGACCTTGTCGCCCATCAGCGCCAGGTAGTCGATGATCAGTTCCGGGCCGATGCCGAACTTGTCGTGTACGCCCTGAATGTCCATCACCGTGTTGGTCATGGTGTTGACCAGGGTGATGTGGTCATCGACCAGCTGAGCCATGTCCTTGTCACCGGTGGAGATCACCACGGCGCGGCCGGCGTCGGCGCTCTGGCGCGCCAGGGTGCCAATCACGTCATCCGCTTCCACGCCATCGACGCACAGCAGTGGCAGACCCAGCGCGCGCACGGCGGCATGCAGAGGCTCAATCTGCGAGCGCAGATCATCCGGCATCGGCGGGCGGTGCGACTTGTACTGCTCGAACATCTCGTCGCGGAAGGTCGGCCCTTTGGCGTCGAATACGACCGCGATCGGGCTGTCGGGATACTGCTTGAGCAGGCTTTTCAGCATGTTCAGCACGCCTTTCACCGCGCCGGTCGGCTGCCCCTTGCTGGTGGTCAGTGGTGGCAGCGCGTGGAAGGCGCGATAAAGGTAGGACGAACCGTCCACCAGGACGAGGGGTGTGGAGTCTGTCATGCGTCAGGTCAACAATTCCGGAGCCAATGGGGCTAGAATGAGGGCATCATTCAGGCAAAGGACAAGACTACCATGATTCGTAGAACGGGCTTTGGATTGGCCGCCGCGCTGTTGTTGGGCAGTGCTTCGGTCATGGCGCAGGACGCGGTACCGGGCGACCCTGAGGTGACCATCCGTCAGGAAGGCGACCGCACTGTGGAAGAATACCGCGTCAACGGTTTTCTCTATGCCATCAAGGTTATCCCCACCAGCGGCGCGCCCTATTACCTGGTGGCGGTAGATGACGACGGCAACTACGTGCGCTCAGACCAGCCCGAGGGGCTGCGTATTCCCTCCTGGAAGATCTTCGAGTGGTGACCTGAGCCGTGTCTGTGTTTACCCCGCTGGCGCGGGCTGAGCTGGAAGACTTTATTGCCGGTTTCAGTCTGGGCCGGCTGGTTGACTACCAGGGCATCGACGGCGGCAGCGAGAACAGCAATTTCTTTGTCAGCTGCGAGGGCGGTGAGTTTGTGCTTACCCTGGTAGAGCGCGGCGATCCGGCGGCATTGCCGTTTCTGGTCGAGCTGCTGTCCTGTCTGCAGCAGGCCGGGCTGGCGGTGCCCTATGCGGTGGCTGATCGCAGCGGTCAGTGTCTGCATCAGCTCAAGGGGCGTCCGGCCCTGCTGCAGCCCCGGCTGGCCGGTGGGCATGTCGGTCAGCCGGACGCCAGCCACTGCGAAGCGGTTGGCGCCTGGCTGGCGCAACTGCACCAGGCGACTCGCGATACTGCGCTGGCGCGGCCGGACGAGCGCGGTGTGGACTGGATGCAGGATCAGGCGCGGCAGCAGTTGCAGCAGCAGGCTGGCCCGCTGGCCGAAGCGCTGGAGGAGCTGTTGCAGCAGCTGGTGCACTGGCGACGACAGGACCCGGGTCTGCCGCGGGCGGTACTGCACGCGGACCTGTTCCGTGACAACGTGCTGTTTGACGGCCACCATCTGAGTGGTGTGATCGATTTTTACAACGCAGCCAGTGGCTGGATGCTGTACGACGTGGCCATTGCCGTCAACGACTGGTGTCTGGGTGACGATGGTGCCCTGATGCCCCGCCGGGTTCGCGCCCTGCTCGCCGGGTACGCGGCGCGACGTCCGTTCACCGCTGCTGAAGCCGAGTGCTGGCCGGCCATGTTGCGTCTGGCGGCACTGCGCTTCTGGCTGTCGCGGCAGATTGCAGCCGAGGAGTTTGCCGGGCAGGACGGCGTGCTGGTGAAAGACCCGCAGCACTTTGCCCGCCTGCTGCTGCAGCATCGGGTAGTTGCTGTTGGGCTGCCGCTGGCGCTCTAGGTGATAGCAGCTAATCTGGTTAGGCATTAACCCAGCGGCGTCGTCAGGCAGTGCCGTTGCCTAACGGAGCTGCCACCATGATTCCCGTCGACGGAGCCTTTATCCTCGCTGTTTCTCCCCGTTTTTCCGGCGCCCGCGCGGACGCTCAGCGCCGCATCGTCGGCGACATATCCGCCGCCTTTGCGCCGACCCTTGCCCATTACGGCATCGACTCCCGCCTGCGTATCGCGCATTTCATGGCGCAGGTGACCCACGAGTGTGCAGGATTCCGCACTACCGAGGAGTTTGCCAGCGGCGCGGCCTACGAGGGCCGGCGCGATCTGGGCAATACCGAGCGCGGCGATGGGCGGCGCTACAAGGGGCGTGGTCTGATCCAGCTGACCGGGCGGGCCAATTATCGGCAGATGGGCGAGCGCCTGCGCTTGCCCTTGGAGGCCGAGCCGGCGCTGGCCGCCGAGCCGCTGACCTCGCTGAAGATTGCCTGCGAGTACTGGCAGACCCGGCAGATCAACAACGCGGCTGATCGTGACGACCTGATCCGTGCCACCCGGCTGGTGAATGGTGGCCTCAACGGTCTGGACGACCGGCGTCAGTACCTGCAGAAGGCCAAGACCGCGCTGGCGGCCATGGAGGGATTGCGGGTGTCGCAGCTACAGGGCGGCACCTCGGTGGCCCTGCGCCGAGGCTCTTTTGGTGATGCCGTGCAGGCGCTGCAGGAGTTGCTGGTCGGCCGGGGTTATCGGTTGTCGATTGACCGCGACTTTGGCCCGGCGACCGAGCTGGCGGTCATGCAGTTCCAGCAGGCGGCTGACCTGCTGGTGGATGGCATCGTCGGCGAGAAAACCTGGGCGGCGCTGCGCAGCCGCTAGACGTCACAGTCCGGACGCATTGCTGGCCTATATTTCGCATTGGATTTTCTTTCCCAGCCCTGCACAGGACGCGTTCATGAGTACCATTCACTTCGTCGGTGGCGAGAAAGGCGGGGTCGGCAAGTCGGTCGTTTCGCGCTTGCTGTCCCAGTACTTCCTCGACAACGGTCTGCTGTATGCCGGCTTCGATGCTGACCAGTCCCACGCCACCCTCACCCATTACTATCCCGAGTTCACCCAGCCGATTGTGCTGGACGACTTCGAGAGCATTGATCAGTTGATCGAGATGGCCAGCGAGGATGATGAAAAGCAGCTGCTGGTGGACCTGCCCGCGCAGAGTCAGCGCTTTCTGGATCGCTGGCTGGAGGACAGCGGAGTACTGGAGATGTGCGATGAGCTGGGGGTCAATACGCTGTTCTGGTACGTGGTCGATGGCGGACGGGACTCGGTCATGCTGTTGCGCACCTTCGCCCAGAAGTACGGCGCGCTCATGCCCTGTGTGGTGGTCAGAAACCATGGCTGCGGCAGTGACTTCAGCGACATTGATCAGGTGGTGGCGGAGGCGGCGGCGCCCCGGTTGCTGGCGGTGGTCGATATTCCCGAGCTGCACGTCGGCACCCTGCACCGCATCGACAAGCTGGCCCTGAGCTTCTGGTCGGCGATCAATCAGAAGAGCAGTACTGGTGCGCAGTTGAGCATGATGGAGCGTCAACGCACCAAGGTGTGGCTGCGCAAGGCCAGCCAGTCCATCGAGGTGGCCCTGCAGCGTTTGTAGCCAGGCGCCGGGAGAACCCCGGCGCGGGTTCGGTCTAGCTCTGGCGCGGGGACGCCTGCAGCACGGGCGCATTGCGCATCAGCAGGTAATGCAGCACGGCGCCCATCAGCGCGCCCAGGAGCCAGGCGTAGCCGTGCAGCTGGCTGACCGCCGGCACCCAGACCGAGGCCACCGAAAATACCGAGGCCACGGCAAAGGCAATCAGCGCCTTGCGGTTCCAGCCGCCGTCAAAGTAGTAGGCGCCCTGCTCGCGCGCGCTGAACAGATCCTGCAGATCCAGCTGCTGTTTGCGGACCAGGTAGTAGTCGGCCACGATGATGCCATACAACGGTGCCAGGATGGCGCCCAGGGTGTCGACAAAGGCGGCGATGCCGACCTCACTGATGAAGGCAACCCAGAGCGCACCGATGAAGAACGCGATGGCCGCGGTGATGAAGCCGCCGGTGCGGGCGCTGATGCGTGACGGGGCCAGGTTGGCAATGTCGTAGGCGGGCGGAATGAAGTTGGCCACCAGGTTGATGCCTACGGTCGCGGCAAAGAAGGTCAGTGCGGCGATGATGGTCAGCGTCAGGCTGTCGACGCGGGCGACGATATCGGTCGGGTTGGTCAGGGTTTCGCCAAACACCACCACGGTGCCGGCGGTGATCACCAGCGCAATCAAGGAGAAGATCGCCAGGCTAACGGGCAGGCCCAGCAGGTTGCCCTTGGTCATCTGCTGCTCGTTTTTTACGAAGCGCGCGAAGTCACCGTAGTTGATCACCACGGCGGCGAAGTAGGCCACCATGGTGCCAACCACCGCAAAGAAGGCGGCGACCGGGCCTGCGGCGTACTCGCCACTGCCCGCAAAGATGCTGCCCAGCTCGTTCAGCAGACTGGGTCCTGCCTGATACCAGATGATCAGCATCAGCGCGATCATCACCACATACACCAGCGGGCCGGCCCAGTTGAGGAAGCGGGTAATCCACTCCATCCCGCGTACGAACAGCAGTACCTGAAAGGCGCAGACCAGGCAGTAGGAGACCCAGCCGATAGCGGTCATGCCAAGAAAGGTGCCGGCATCTGCCGGTGAGTCCAGTAGGGCGTTGAGCAGCAGCGCTACCGCGGTAGAGGCGAAGTAGGTCTGCACGCCATACCAGAAGATCGCCACGATGCCGCGCACCACCGCGGGGAAGTTGGCACCGCGAACCCCCATGCTGGAGCGCGCCATGACCGGAAACGGGATGCCGTACTTGACGCTCGGCTTGCCGGTCAGCTGCACCAGGCCCATGACGATAAAGCCCGCCAGTACGATACCGGCGAGCACCGCCCAGCCACTCAGACCATAGGAGATGAACAGGGTCGCAGCCAGGGTATAGCCGAACAGACTCTGAATATCGTTGGACCAGACGTTGAAAATCTCGAACCAGCCCCAGCTGCGCTTGCCCGGCGGCAGCGGTGCCAGGTCTTCGTTGTGGAGCGACGGATCGATGTCGCGGATCTGAAAGTCGTCGTTAGCCATGGGCCTTTCCTTGCGTCTTGTTGTGGGTACCGGGCAAGGCTGCTGAACCTGACAGCCCTCGCCGTTGCGCTTGCACGTTTTGTTCCGCCTTCGCAGCGCAGCCGACACCGGGCCGCCACGACCATCTGCGCTGAACGGTCGCATATTGTGTACAAAAACGTCGTCATTTTGTATTCAAAAATGTAGTGCATGGAAAAAAACGCTACAAATGCGGCTTTCAGAGCGGCAGGCATCTGGCTGCTGCCCAGCTTCGCCCGGGCAACTCAGGCTTGTTGCTATTGCTCCCCAAAGGCTAAGCTGCTGCCCCGAGGAAGCGGCAAGTCGCCGCGTGGTTCAAGGACGGAAAGGTAATCCTATGCAGTGTCCCAAGTGTCGAAATACCCGCCTGCAGGCGAGCAAGGTCGAAGAGGGTTTGCCCGCGATGGGCTGCCCCGCGTGCGCAGGGTCGTTGCTGTCGTTGCTCTATTACCGTGATTGGGTGGAGCGAAACGAGCCGCCGCTGGCGGATGGGGAGGTCGCCACCGAGGTGGTGGAGGAGGCAGACGCCAAGGCCGCGCTGGCCTGCCCCAAGTGCAGCGGCCTGATGACCAAGTTCTCGGTCTCGGGGGCGCTGGCCAGCCGGATTGATCTGTGTGGTCGCTGTGACGAAGCCTGGCTGGATGGCGGCGAGTGGCAGTTGCTGAAGTCGCTGGAGCTGGCGCACAAGCTGCCGGCGGTATTTACCGAGCAATGGCAGCGGCGGGTGCGCAGCGAAAAAATGGCCCAGCTCAAGCGCGAGCGCCTGGAGCAGCAGGTCGGTGCCGCTGATGCGGCCCGGGCGGCGGAGATCAAGAGCTGGCTCGCTGGGCATGCGCAGCGCGCTACCTTGATGCAGTTTCTCGCCTCGGACTGAGAGCGTTCAGAACCGGCCGGCAGCTTCGTGGTCAGAGTGCTGTCCGGGCCCTCATACGGCCTGCCCTTTCACTGCCGAACAGGCGCTGGTCCATGCTGATTGCCCATCTGCCGTCTGGTTACATCCTTTCAAGCTATATGTTGTCGCCGCTGCGCCGTACGCCGGTGCGTCCCGTCTGGTTGCTGATTGCCGGTACCCTGGGCGGCATCTTCCCCGACTTTGACATGCTGTACTTCTTCTTCGTTGACCACGGCATGGTCCACCACCACCGCTATGCGACCCATTGGCCGCTGCTCTGGTTGTGTCTGCTGTCGGGCGCACTGGGCTGGTTGGCGCTGTGTCGACGCCTGGCTGCGCCCTGGTTGCTGCTGATGTTCAGTCTGGGCGGCCTGCTGCATGTGGTGCTGGACAGCCTGGCGGGAGACGTCTGGTGGTTCGCGCCATTTGTCGATCAGCGCTATTCGCTGGTCACGGTCACCGCGCGCTATCAGCCCTGGTGGCTCAATTTCATCGTCCACTGGGTGTTTTTGCTCGAGCTGGCAATCTGGGGGTGGGCGCTCTGGCGGTGGCGGCTACGCGGACGCTGGCTGCGTTGAGGTATCGGGCAGCTGGCCGACGTCCGCAGCGGGACGTCGGCCATGCAGGGTCAGAGGCTTTCCAGGCAGCCGCCGAGATTGTCGGTCAAGGTGCTGAGCATGTGCACGTAGCCGTCGGCGCTGGCTGGCGTGTCCGCACCCAAGGGGTCCAGCTGAGCACTTTCGACTGGCAGTCCGGCGGTCAGGCTATTGACCAGGCGCGGGGTGAACTGGGGCTCGCTGAAGACACACGCGCGACCGGCGTCACGCAGCTTGGCGCGCAGCTCGTTGACGTGGCGTGCACCAGGCTGTACCTCGTGTGACAGGCTGAATACATCGCGATGCTTGATTCCCAGATACTCTTCCAGGTACGCATAGGCGTCGTGAAAAACGAAATAGGGCTTGTCCTTGAGTGGCAGAAAGCGCGCTTGCAAGGCCTGCTCCAGCTCGCCCACCTGCTGCTCGAAGTGCGCCAGGTTTGCGTCCAGCTGCGCTTGCTGTTCGGGGTACAGCGGCGCGAGGTCCTGCTTCATCCAGCGTGCCAGGACCAACGCGTTGTCCAGCGACAGCCAGATGTGGGGGTCCAGGCTGCCTTCGTCGTGGTGGTGGTCGTGATGGTCATGACCATGCTCGGCATGTTCTTCCGCATACTCGCGCAACGTCAGGCCGGGCACGTCCATCAGCTCGCGGGCATTGGCGGCGTTGTGCAGGACGTCCTCAAGGAAGCGCTCCAGATTGGGCCCGACCCAGTAAATACGCTCGGCATCCGCCAGTGCGCGGCGGTCTGACGGCCGTAAGGCGAAGGAGTGAGGTGAGGCGCCCGGCGGCAGCAGAACGGCTGGTTCATCGATGCCGTTGAGCAGCGCGGCACTGATCAGTTGTACCGGTTTGATGGTAGTGAGTACCCGACTGTCGGCGAAAGCCGAGCAGGACAGCAGCAAACCTGCGGCCAAAGCCGACAGCAAGCGTAGTAACATGGGGAATTCCTCGAAACGCAAAAGCGTTATATGATAACAGGTCATTGACCTCTGAACAGTCCCTGTCGCCAATTGGTGCCGGGGCGCAGCCAGCGAGGCAGCCCGATGAGCCACCCCCCCCACCTTTCCGACCCTCAAGCACCGCACAACCACGATCACTGCGTCAGCCATGCCCTGCAGGCTGCAGAACAGGTGTGTACCCGTGAGGGTGTGCGTTTTACCGCGTTGCGCAAGCGGGTGCTGGAGTTGGTCTGGCAAAGCCACAAACCGCTTGGCGCCTATGACATTCTGGACACCCTGTCCCGTGACGACGGCCGCCGCGCGGCACCGCCGACGGTCTATCGCGCGCTGGACTTTCTGCAGGAGCAGGGGCTGGTGCACCGTATTGCGTCGCTTAACGCCTTTATCGGTTGCCCCAGCCCGGAGCACCGCCATCAGGGGCATTTTCTGATCTGTCTGGGGTGCCACGTGGCCATCGAGCTGGAGGAGTCGGGCATCAGTGAGGCGATCGCCAGTGCGGCTGCGGCGCATGATTTTGTCGCCAGCAGTGAAACTGTTGAAGTGAGCGGGTTGTGCGCGCGTTGCCGGGCGGCGGCATGAGCGACGCGTTGTTGTCGCTGCGGCACGTCAGCCTGCGGTTGAACGAGACTGACGTGCTGGAAAACGTCAACCTGAGCGTTCAGCCTGGCGAGATTGTCACCCTGATCGGCCCCAACGGCGCAGGCAAGACCAGTCTGGTGCGGGTGGTGCTTGGCCTGCTCAAGGCAACCAGCGGCGAGGTGCGTCGGCGGCCGCGTCTGCGCATCGGCTACATGCCGCAGAAACTGCAGGTTGATCCGTCGCTGCCGTTGACGGTACTGCGCTTTTTGCTGCTGGTACCGGGTGTGCGGCGGCCGGCGGTGGAGGCGGCGCTGGTCGACGTGGGCGCCGAGCATTTGCTGGAACGGCCGCTGCAGCAAGTATCCGGTGGTGAGCTGCAACGTATCCTGCTGGCGCGTGCGCTGTTGCGCGAGCCCGACCTGCTGGTGCTGGACGAGCCGGTGCAGGGCGTCGATGTCAATGGCCAGATCGAGCTGTATCAACTGATTACCCGGCTGCGCGACCGCTATGGCTGTGGCGTGCTGATGGTTTCTCATGACCTGCATCTGGTGATGGCCACGACCAACACCGTGGTGTGCATCAACCGACACGTCTGCTGCTCCGGGCATCCGGAGCAGGTCAGCACCGACCCGGCCTTTGTCGCCATGTTTGGCGAGCAGGCCAGCGCCCTGGCTGTCTACAGCCATCACCACGACCACGGCCACGATCTGCACGGCGAAGTGGTGCCCCACGAACACGGACCTGGTTGCAAGCATGCCTGATTTTCTGCTGTACGCCCTGTTGGCCGGGCTGTCGCTGGCGCTGGTGGCCGGCCCGCTTGGCTCCTTCGTAGTCTGGCGGCGCATGGCCTATTTTGGCGACACCCTGTCCCATTCGGCACTACTCGGCGTGGCGCTGGGCATGTTGCTGGATATCAATCTGACGGTGGCGGTGACGGTGGGCTGCGTGCTGATCGCGGTGCTGCTGGTCGCCCTGCAGCACAAGGAGTGGCTGGCCAGCGACACCTTGCTGGGTATTCTTGCCCACAGCACCCTGTCGCTGGGGCTGGTGGTCCTGGCCCTGGCAGAAAACATGCGGGTTGACCTGATGGCCTACCTGTTCGGCGACTTGCTGGCCATCACCTCAAGCGAGCTGGCGTGGATGATCGGCGGCTTGCTGATTGTACTGGTGCTGATGGGGTGGCTCTGGCGCAGCCTGATGTCGATCACGGTGCATGAAGAGCTGGCGCGGGTTGAGGGGCTGCCGGTCACGGCTATCCGCCTGGCATTGATGTTGCTGATTGCGATTGTCATCGCGGTGGCGATGAAGGTGGTTGGCGTACTGCTGATCACCTCGCTGCTGATCATTCCGCCGGCGGCAGCGCAGCGCCACGCCCGTACGCCGGAGCAGATGGCGTTGGGGGCCAGCGTGCTGGGCATGCTGGCGGTACTCGGCGGGCTGGCATTGTCCTGGGAGCTGGATACGCCGGCGGGCCCCTCGGTGGTTGTCTGCGCGGCCGCCTTGTTCATGCTGGCGCTGGCGATTCCACGCCGCGCCTAGTCGAACAGGGGCTCTCGGCAGGCCGGTGAGCGGAGCGGCAACAGACCCTACTGCTCCGCCATGATGCGGGGCAGCCACTGGGCCAGCTGGTCGATGTTCAATGGCGGACGGATGAAGCCGGCATAGCGCCCCTGAGGGTCGACGATCACCACCTGACCACTGTGGTCGACCAGATAGTTTTCGTTGCTGGTGTCTGGCTCGATATAGGCGATCGACAGCGCCTTGGCCAGGGTGGCGAGCTGATCGCTGTCACCGGTGGCGCCAGCAAAGCCGGCGTTAAAGAAACTCAGATAGCTTGCCAGCTGCTCCGGTGTGTCGCGGTTTGGGTCCACGCTGACCAAGGTGACCTGCAGCTGGGTCTGGGTTTGTTCAGGCAGTTTTTGCATCAGCTGGCGTAGCTCGGCCAAGGTGGTCGGGCAGATATCCGGGCAAAAGGTGTAGCCGAAGAACAGCAGATCCCACTGGCCGTTCAGGTCATCCAGCCCCCAGGGCTGATCGGCAGCAGAGCGCAGGCTGACCTCGGGCAGGGCGCGCGGGCTGTCGAACAGATAGACCCCGGCTTGCTGCAGGGCGTTGCGGTCCAGCGGCGCTGGACGGGTTACCTTGTTGACCACGGCGCCAACCACCAGCGCAATGCTTGCCACACATACCAGAACGGTTTTCTGTACCCCGGTCAAAGCCATCCAGCCACCTCGATATAGTGGTCCAGCAGCAGCGCCACAAATAGCCACAGCAGGTACCACAACGAATATTTGAAGGTCTTGATGGCCGCATGTGGGCGGCTGTTGCGCAACAGGGCAATCGCCCAGTCGATAAAGCGCAGGCCCAGCACCACCGCGGCCACCAGATAGAGCGGGCCGCTCATGTGGATCACAAAGGGCAGCAGGCTCACGGCCAAGAGCATAAAGGTATACAGCAGAATATGCAGCTTGGTGTACTGCTCGCCGTGGGTGACGGGCAGCATCGGAATGTTGACCTTGGCGTACTCGGCCTTGCGGTGAATCGCCAGCGCCCAGAAGTGCGGCGGGGTCCAGGCGAAGATAATCAGCACCAGCAGCAGGCCGCCAGCATCGATCTGGCCGCTCACGGCCGTCCAGCCGAGCAAGGGCGGCGCGGCACCGGCCAGCCCGCCGATGACAATATTCTGCGGCGTGGCACGTTTAAGAAAGGCGGTATAGACCAAAGCGTAGCCCAGCAGCGAGCCCAGGGTCAGCACCGCAGTCAGGGTATTGGTCCAGGACAGCAGCACGGCCAGCCCTGCGCTGCCCAGTAACATGGCAAAGAGCACGGCATTCAGTGGCTCGACGCGGCCCTGGGCCAGGGGGCGGCGCTGGGTGCGGGCCATCTGTACGTCGATACGCCGATCTACCACATGGTTGATGGCCGCTGCGGAGCCTGCGCACAGGACAATCCCCAAGTTACCGAGCAGCAAGGTGCTCCAGGGTACCGCGCTGTCGCTGGCCAGCAGCATGCCGATGGCCGAGGTAATGATCATCAGCGCAACGACCTTGGGTTTGGTCAGTTCCAGATAATCACGCCAGCCGGCCTGTGCCGTTACTGCATGGGTGATGCTAGCCATGGTCCGTCCCCCCTGTCGGTGCGTTTAGCGCACCTGTGTTGTTGTTCTCGCAGTATGGTTGCCAAGTAGTGGGCTTGCCAGTTTGTGCGGTGGTTTGGCGACCAGCCGAACCCGCGCCGGCGTCGGTGCGCGCAGTCGGTACGCGACGGACACGGTACACAGCAGCAGCAACGCCGCCATGCCGTTGTGTGCGACGGCAATCGCCAGTGGCAGGGCCGCCAGCACGTTGGTGATGCCCAGGCTGACCTGTGCGATCAGGGCCAGACTCAGCAGCGCAGCGAGGCCGCGCAGGCGCGACCGCCAGAGCTGCCAGCCCAGCAGCAGTACCACCAAGGTGGTGACCAGTGCGCCTAGGCGATGGGTGAAGTGGATCGCGGTGCGGCCGGGCCCTTCGAGCATGCCGCCGAGGTAGTTCGGGCCTATCTCCTGGTGCAGCAGATTGAAGCCGGTGTGAAAGTCCATCTCCGGCCACCATTCACCGTGGCAGGTGGGCAGGTCGATGCAGGCCACCGCTGCGTAATTGGTGCTGGTCCAGCCACCGAGCATGATCTGCACAATCACCACTGCCAGTGTGACCTTGGCCAGCGTGCGCAGGCGCGTCAGCGCGCGGCTGGGTGTCAGGGCGGGCAGGCGACCGGACAATCGCAACACCAACAGCAACAGCAGGCTCAGGGTCGCGAAGCCACCCAGCAGGTGCGCGGTTACCACCTGTGGCCAGAGTTTGAGTGTCACCGTCCACATGCCGAACAGAGCCTGACAGACCACCAGCGCCAGCAGGCCAAGGCCGAGGCCTGTGGGGTAGTCGGGGTTACGGCGCTGGCTGATGCCGATCACTGCCAAGGTCAGGATGACCAGGCCAAGCGTGCCGGCAGCATAGCGGTGAATCATCTCGGCCCAGGCTTTGAAGGCTTCCACCGGCTCATCCGGGAAGCGCAACTGCGCTGCCTGCAAGGCATGCTCGCTTTGTGGGACGCTGAGAAAGCCATAGCAACCTGGCCAGTCCGGGCAGCCCAGCCCGGCGTGTACCAGGCGGGTGTAGGCGCCGAGAATGACCACTACAAAGCAGAGCAGCAGCGCTGCCAGAGCGAGTGCGTAGCCGGGTTTGCGCATGGCTTAGCCCACCTTGGAGAGTTTCAGCAGACGCTTGAGGTCATCCAGCAGGTTCTTGCCTGGTTGGCTGGCACTGTGATGCAGCACCACGCGGCCCAGCGGGTCGACCAGCCACAGCTGTGGGCCGATCAGCCAGCTGTCGGGCTGGGTCTGCAGGCTGTGCAGGTAGGCGTTGCTGTCAAAGGTGGTGCGCTCCAGGCGCGGAAACTGTGCCTCCAGCGCGGCAACCTCGTCGGCGCGCAGCGCCACCGGAGACGCCAGTACATGGGTCACGCGTTCGGCCTCGCGACCGACCGCCACGTTGATCTGCCTTGCTTCGTGGACCAGCGCCATGCACTGGCGCTCGCAGGCGCCGGTGTGGGTGACCAGCAGGCGCCATGGCGCGCCATAGCCGACCGGCTCCACCGCGAGCTGCCAGTCGCTGGTCTGAATCGCGGGTTCCACCAATGCGGACTTGTTGGCGTGGCCTTTAGGCATGCCAATATCCAGCTCCGCCATCAGCGCTGCCAGCGCAATAGGCCCTACCACGACGCCGATGATGGCCAGCAACTTGAGCTGGCCCCTTGGGCGTGACGGGCGTTGTTCGGATTCGGTCAGGCTCATCATTGTTATTCCCCCGAGATCAACGTGCTATTGAGGCCGAAAACCGGCCCAGAGAAACAGGGCGAGCAGTGCCGCTGCCAGGCTGAACCATTGCACCGCGTAGCCGGTGTGGCGGCTGGCGCTCATGGGTAGCGCCGGCCAGTCCAGCGTCAGTGCGGCGCTGCCGACATTGCTCAGTCGGGCGCTCCAGCCCAGCAGCGGTAGCGCTGACTGCGCGCGCAGGGCATCCAGATCCAGCTGAGCGATCACGCAACTGCGCTGATCCGCGTCACAGGCGCGTCTGCCCGGCCGCCAGCCGGCGCTGCTGGCGGGCAGTTTTTCTGCTTGCAGCTGCAGCCTGCCCGGTGGTGTGCTGATGTGTGGCGGCTGGCGCCGGTCCGGCCAGGGTAGCCAGCCGCGATTGATCAGCAGCCAGTCCCCGCTATCTGCCTGAAAGGCCTGCAGTACCTCGACGCCGGCCTGTCCGTTGCGGGTGCGGTTGTCCAGCAACCAGATGTGCTGTGGGTCGAGCCGACCCTGCAGGCTGAGCGGCTGCCAGTCGGCAGGCGCTTGCCCGCCGAGCTGTGTCAGGGTCTTGGCTGGTGCGTGCTGCAGGGCATCGATGCTGGCCTGCAGTTGCTGTTTCTGATCGGCCCGTTGCAGCTGCCAGACGCCCAGCCCCAGCAGCACCGGCAGCAGACTCAGGGTGAACACCCAGAGTGGCCAGCCCGGCGCGAAACGTCGGTTGGTCACTGCGGCCTCAGACAGCACCATGAGCTGCTCCGGCTATACTCAGGCCGACCATAACAACAATCAGGGGAAGACCATGTGGCTCAAGCTGGTCATCGTGATCTTGCTGGCGCTGATACTGATCAGCCTGTTCAGCGGTTTGTTCTTTTTGATGAAAGACACTGATGGGCGCGGCCGGCTGGTAACGGCATTGAGCGTGCGTATCGGCCTGACAGTGCTGCTGATGGCGCTGATTGCCTGGGGCTTCTGGGCGGGCCAGCTGACCTGGCACACGCCCTGGTTGCATTGACTTGGCAGGCATCATGGGTACCGCTCAGAAGATGTAGACGAAGATAAACAGCCCAACCCAGACCACGTCCACGAAGTGCCAGTACCAGCTGGCGGCTTCAAAACCGAAGTGCTGCTGCGGGGTGAAATGGCCCTTGGCGATGCGGATCAGCATGATGGCCAGAATCAGCGTGCCCATGGTGACGTGGGCGCCGTGGAAGCCGGTCAGCATGAAGAAGGTGGCTCCATAGATGCCCGAGTTCAACGTCAGCCCCAGGTCGTGATAGGCGTGCTGGTATTCCAGTGCCTGCAGCACCAGAAAGACCGTGCCCAGCGCGACGGTCAGGCCCAACCAGGCCTTGGTAGCGCCGCGATTGTCTTTGCGCAGGGCGTGATGGGCAAAGGTGACGGTCACGCTGGAGGAGATCAGCAGCAGGGTGTTGATCAGCGGCAGTTGCCAGGCGCTGATCACCTCGCTGGGACCGGGAAAGGTTTTGGGGTCCGGGTTGATCATCAGCGGCCATTGATAAGTGAAATCCGGCCAGAGCATGTTGGCCAGGCCCTTGTCGCCCTCACCACCGAGCCACGGGCCGGCAAAGGTACGCACGTAGAACAGGGCGCCGAAGAAGGCGGCAAAGAACATCACTTCCGAGAAGATGAACCAGCCCATGCCCATGCGGAAGGAGCGGTCCATCTGCGGGCTGTAAAGGCCCTCGCGGCTTTCCTTCACCACATTGCTGAACCAGCCGAACATCATCCAGGCGGTCAAGAGTGCACCGGCAAAGAACAGCCAGCGGCCCAGGCTGCTGCCGGCTCCGGCGCTGTCGCCGTTCATCATGCTGCCGCCGCCAAACACCAGCAGCAGCAGCGCTATCGAGGCAATGATCGGCCACTTGCTTTGGGCCGGCACATAGTAGGTCTGATGATTGGCCATCTGTTGTTCTCCTTGTACGGCAATCGTGCTCAGTGGGCCTGCGCCTGGGCGGCGGCCAGCTTGTCAGGCATTCGCTCCGATACATCAAACAGGGTGTAGGCCAGGGTCAGGTGCTTGACCTGTGCCGGCACCGCCGGATCAACAATGAAACGCACCGGCATCTCGACGCTTTCCCCCGGTTGCAGCACCTGCTGGGTAAAGCAGAAACACTCGGTCTTGTGGAAGTAGGCTGCGGCAATCGATGGTGAAACGCTGGGAATGGCCTGTGCCACCATCGGCCGGTCAGTCGGGTTATGCGCCAGAAACAGCATCTCGCGCGTTTCGCCCGGGTGCAGGCTGAGCTGTTCGGCCTCGGGGCCAAAGTCCCAGCTCATGCCTTCGGCCCGGGTGGCGACAAACTGCACCCGCAGGGTGCGGCTGCTGTCGATCTGCTCGACTTCCTGCTGGTAAGCGGTGCCGCTGGTCTTGCCGTTGATGCCCAGCGCATCGCACATCACGTCATACAGCGGCACCATCAGGAATCCGAAGCCGAACATGCCGAATACCGTCAGTACCAGTTTGCCGACCAGGCGGCGGTTGGACTGTGTCTCGCTCATTGCCGCGACCTCCGGTCACTTCACCTCGGGGGGCGTCGAGAAGGTGTGGTATGGCGCGGGTGAGGGCACGGTCCACTCCAGCCCCTCTGCACCTTCCCAGGGGTTGGCGGCCGCCTTCTTGCCGCCTTTGATGCACTTGATGACGATAAACAGGAACAGCAGCTGGGTAACCCCAAACATGAAGGCGCCGACCGAGGAGATCATGTTGAAGTTGGCGAACATCACGTTGTAGTCGGGAATACGCCGCGGCATGCCTGCCAGCCCGACAAAGTGCATCGGGAAGAAGGCCAGGTTCATGCCGATGAAGCTCATCCAGAAATGCGTCTTGGCCAGGGTTTCGTCGTACATGTGGCCAGTCCACTTGGGCAGCCAGTAGTAGGCCGAGGCGAAGATACCGAAGATGGCTCCGGGCACCAGCACGTAGTGGAAGTGCGCGACCACAAAGTAGGTGTCGTGATACTGGAAGTCGGCCGGTGCAATCGCCAGCATCAGGCCGGAAAAGCCGCCGATGGTGAACAGAATCACAAAGGCCACGGCGAACAGCATCGGCGCCTCGAAGGTCAGCGCACCGCGGAACATGGTGCTGACCCAGTTGAACACCTTCACCCCGGTCGGTACGGCGATCAGCATGGTGGCGTACATGAAGAACAGCTCACCGGTAATCGGAATGCCGACGGTAAACATGTGGTGCGCCCAGACGATGAACGACAGAAAGGCGATGGCGGCGGTGGCGTAGACCATCGAGGTGTAGCCGAACAGCGGCTTGCGGCTGAAGGCCGGAATGATCTGGCTGACCGCACCAAACGCCGGCAGGATCATGATGTAGACCTCGGGGTGACCGAAGAACCAGAAAATGTGCTGGAACATCACCGGATCACCGCCGCCGGCGGCATTGAAGAAGCTGGTGCCGAAGTGGATGTCCATCAGCATCATGGTCACCACGCCGGCCAGCACCGGCATCACCGCGATCAGCAGGAAAGCGGTAATCAGCCAGGTCCAGACGAACAGCGGCATTTTCATCAGCGTCATGCCGGGGGCGCGCAGGTTGAGAATGGTGGCGATGATGTTGATCGCGCCCATGATCGAACTGATGCCCGCCAGGTGAATGGCGAAGATGAAGAAGGTGACGCTGGGCGGCGCGTAGGTCGTCGACAGCGGTGCGTAGAAGGTCCAGCCGAAGTTCGGGCCGCCTCCCTCCATGAACAGTGTCGAGACCAGCAGCCCGAAGGCCATCGGCAGCAGCCAGAAGCTGAAGTTGTTCATCCGTGGCAGCGCCATGTCCGGTGCGCCGATCATCAGCGGAATCATCCAGTTGGCCAGGCCGACAAAGGCCGGCATAACCGCCCCGAACACCATGATCAGGCCGTGGGTGGTGGTCATCTGGTTGAAAAATTCCGGTTGCACCAGTTGCAGGCCCGGCTGAAACAGCTCGGCACGGATGACCATGGCCATCGAGCCGCCGAGCAGGAACATGGCAAAGCTGAACCACAGGTACATCGAGCCGATGTCCTTGTGGTTGGTGGTGAGCACCCAGCGCATCAGGCCCTTGGCCGGACCGTGGGCATGGTCGTGGTGATGGGTATCGATCACAGCGCTCATGACAGGTCTCCTATTGGCCTTCTTTGGCGTTCAGCACGTCGACGGGCGCCAGCATTTCGCCGGTGTCGTTGCCCCATGCGTTACGCTCGAAGGTGATCACGGCCGCCACATCGACTTCCGACAGTTGCTTGCCGAACGCCGCCATCGCGGTACCCGGTACGCCGTTGAGGACGATATCCAGGTGCTGGGCCATATCTTCGGTGACAATGGCGCTGCCCTTGAGCGCCGGGAACATCGGCGGCAGGCCCTCGCCGGTGGGCTGGTGACAGGAGGCGCAGGCGGAGGCATAGACCTTTTCCCCACGCTCGACTAGCTCTTCCAGGGTCCAGTCCTTCTCGCGCAGCTCTGCTTCCTTGGCGGCGGCCTCTTTTTGCTCGGCCATCCAGGCGTCGTATTCATCCTGGGGTAGCACTTCGACCACCACGGGCATGAAGCCGTGGTCCTTGCCGCACAGTTCGGTACATTGGCCTCGGTAGATGCCGGGCTCTTCTACGCGGGTCCAGGCTTCGTTGATAAAGCCGGGGATGGCGTCTTTCTTGACCGCAAAGTCGGGTACCCACCAGGAGTGGATGACGTCGGCGGCGGTGACCAGGAAGCGGACCTTCTTGCCGACCGGAATGACCAGCGGGTTGTCCACTTCGAGCAGGTAATTGGGGTTCTTGTCGCTGACGTTGCCGATCTCGTCGCGTGGCGTCGACATGCTGCTGAAGAAGCTCACGCCTTCGCCGACGTACTGGTACTGCCAGCGCCATTGATAGCCGGTTACCAGAATGTCGATGTCCGCCTCATCGGCGTCGTAGATATCGATCAGTGTTTTGGTGGCCGGAATGGCCATGACGATGAGAATCGCCAGCGGGATCACCGTCCAGAGAATCTCCACACCAAGGTGTTCGTGGAAGGTCGCCGGTTTGCTGTCCTCGGATTTGCGATGCATCAGCATCGACCAGAACATCACACCAAATACCACGATGCCGATGACCACGCAGATCCAGAAGATGGTCATGTGCAGATCGAACACGGATTGACTGACTTCGGTGACGCCCCGGCGCATGTTGACGCCCCACTCGGCACTCGCTTGGGCGCCGAGCACAGACAGGGACAGTCCAACCGGCCAGGTGATTGCTGCTCGCAACATTCCCGGTCCCCCTTTATTGTTTTTATCGCTACCGGTGCACGGAACGAAGGGGTATCACACTGCGCAGACACCCAGGCAGACTGCTGCAAATGTGGCGCTACTACGACGCCAGACTCCTCAGCAACCCGCTTACCGCAGGACATACAGCGCGTTGTTCGCGGCGTTTCATCCCCCGGCCAGCACTTCCCCCACAGGCCACCAGTCATCTGGAGTATAGACGGGGGTCATCGGCGCGCAATGTTGCGGCGGATAATTGTTGGCGGGACCGTCGGGTGGGCTTATTACAATTTGATCTCATGCCTCGTGGTGAGGCACTTTGACGCACTAGCACTCCTCTGCTAGGTTTTTCGCTTTACAATAATGTCAAAGTGATGCTGCTCGCTGGCAGCCTCCGTTTGCCGTTGTGGAGCTAGAGTATGAACATCGCTGGGCTGAAACACCGTATTGCCGAAGCAACGGCACAGAGTGATTCGCGTGAGGGAATGCAGGCCTGGTTGCAGACCCGGATCGCGGATCTACACCCCTCCATTCGCCTGCAGGAGGACCCGGTCGGGGCACTGCAGCGCTTTGCCACCGCTTACATCGAACAGGTGCCGGAGGTGCTGGAAGCCGCCGCAGCGGTGGCCGAGTCAGCTCAATTGAAGCCGCGCATGCTGCCGGTCCTCAAGGTGGCCGAGGCGTTCTTTTTGCAGCCGCCAGATTTGCCGGCCGAACATCGCGGGCTGGTAACGCTGCTGGATGAGGCCTACCTGGCCCATCGCTTGGTGGAAGACGTGAACGATCGCTACGTCGCCCACGGCGGCGAGTCGCTGATTCCGATGGACACCACCCGTGCCAACCTGATCGTGCATCATCTGCTGGGCGAGTCCTTTGCCAATCGGTTGGATGCGGCGGTCGAGGAGGCGGTCTCGGGGCTGTTGCCCGAGGACCTGTTTCAGTCAGCTGAATTTCAGGCCTACCGGGCGCAGCTGGATCCGGCCGAGGTACAGCGTCTGTGGGCGCAGTGGCCGTGTATGTCACAGCAACTGGGTGTGGATATCGAACTACGCAGCGTTGCCTGAGCAAGCAACGCTGCGTTGCGCTTCAATCTTTCTTTTTCAGACGCGGATTGGGGAAGAACTGTACCGTCTGGCTGGTGGGTTTGCTTGGTGCCTTGCGCACTTCGTTGACCCGGGTACCCAGCTCCTTGGGTACCGAGTTGCCGCGGGCATCCAGCGTATCGGTGTAACCGCACTGCACGCATTCGCGGTGCGGTACGCCGTCTTCCTCGTACATCTTGATGGTGTCCATGGCGCTGCACGCCGGGCAGACCGCACCGGCGATAAAGCGCTTCACCGGGCCGTTGGTCATGCCGCTTCCCCGCTCAGGCCGCTGTGACGCAGCAGTGGATCAATCGATGGCTCGCGACCACGGAAGGCGACGAACAGCGCCATCGGCGCCTCGCTGCCGCCGCGGGCAAGAATGTTGTCGCGGAAGGCGCGACCGGTCTCGGCGTTCAGTACACCCTCTTCCTCGAAGCGCGAGAAGGCATCAGCCGACAGCACTTCTGCCCACTTGTAGCTGTAGTAACCGGCTGCATAGCCACCGGCAAAGATATGGCTGAAGCCGTTCTGGAAACGGTTGAACGACGGCACCTTGATGACTGCAACCTCTTCGCGTACCTGATCTAGCACCTGCTGCGCGCTCAGCTGCGGTTGTTTGCGTACGTGCAATTCAAAGTCGAACAGCGAGAATTCGATCTGGCGCAGCATGCCCAGGCCGGACTGGAAGTTCTTGGCCGCCAGCATCTTGTCCAGCAGGTCCTGCGGTAACGGCTCGCCGGTTTCATAGTGGCTGGAGATCAGCGCGAGGCCTTCCGGCTCCCAGCACCAGTTCTCCATGAACTGGCTGGGCAGCTCGACCGCGTCCCAGGCCACGCCGTTGATGCCGCTGGCAGAGGCGTAGTTCACCCGGGTCAGCAGGTGGTGCAGGCCGTGGCCGAACTCGTGGAACAGGGTGGTGACCTCGTCGTGGGTCAGCAATGCCGGCTTGCCGCCAACCGCCGGGGTGAAGTTGCAGACCAGATAGGCAATCGGGCGCTGCAGGGCGCCGTCAGGCAGCAGCCGGCGGTCGCGGCAGCCATCCATCCAGGCGCCGCCGCGCTTGTTGGCGCGGGCGTACAGATCGAGGAAGAAGCGGCCGATGACTTCGCCTTGCTCAATCACCTCGAACAGGCGTGCGTCCTTGTGCCAGCGCTCGAACTCGGCGACTTCGCGCAGTTCGATGCCGTAGAGTTTCTGGACGATGGCGAACATGCCGTTGATCACGGTATCGATCGGGAAGTAGGGGCGCAGCATTTCCTGCGAGATGGCGTAACGCTGCTGGCGCAGTTGCTCGCTGTAGAAGCCAACGTCCCAGGGCTGCAGGTCGTCACAACCCTGCTCGGCTGCAAAGGCCTGCAGCGCAGCCAGATCCTGCTGCGCGAAGGGTTTGCTGCGCTCGCCCAGGTCACGCAAGAAGCCCAGTACCTGATCGGTACTCTCGGCCATCTTGGTTGCCAGCGACAGTTCGGCGTAGTTGGCAAAGCCCAGCAGCTCGGCCAGCTCCTGACGCAGCAGCAGAATCTCGTCGATGATCGGGCCGTTGTTGAACTGGCCGGCGTTGGGCCCCTGATCCGATGCGCGGGTGCAGAAGGCAGTGTACACCTCCTGACGCAGTGCGCGGTCGGTGGCGTAGGTCATCACCGGGAAGTAGCTGGGGAATTCCAGCGTGATCAGCCAGCCGTCCAGCTCGCGGGCTTCGGCGGCCTGCTTGGCCTGGGCCAGCGCGGACTCGGGCAGGCCGTCGAGTTGGGCCGCATCGGTAATATGTTTGGTCCAGGCCTGGGTTGCGTCCAGCACCTGATTGGAGAAGGTGCTCTGCAGCTCGGACAGGCGCATCTGCAGCTCGCCGTAGCGCTTTTGCTGCTCCGGCGGCAGCGCGATACCGGACAGCTTGAAGTCGCGAAGGGCGTGTTCAAGGATGGTTTGCTGGGCGGTGTCCAGCTTGGCAAATTCCTCGCTGTCGGCCAGTTGCTGATAGGCGTCGTACAGCGCCTGGTTCTGACCCATCTCAGTGTAGTACTGGCTCAGCAGCGGCAGGCAGCTTTCGTAGGCTTCGCGCAGCTCGGGGCTGTTCATTACCGCATTGAGGTGGCTAACCGGCGACCAGGCGCGGCCAAGGCGCTCGCCCATGTCATCCTGCGGCTCGATCAGGTTGGCCCAGGTCCATTGCGCTGGAGGGTTGGCCAGCAGGGCATCGAGCTGTGCGCGGTTGTCGGCCAGAATCTGCTCGACGGCCGGTTTGACATGTTCGGCACGGATCTCGGCAAAGGGCGGCAGATCGTAGGGTTGCAGCAGCGGATTGGGCATGGCGGGTATCCTGATTCGATCGATGACTTACAATGCGTCCATGGTAATCAACTCGGGCGCGCTTGGCATCGTGACTTCGTTAGAAGTTCTCAATGACGGCGATAGCCGCAAAATTCAAGGGTAAGACAATGAACGTACGTGGATTCAGGGACTGGCAGCCGGTGCTGGGTGACCGGGTATTTGTTGACCCGTCGGCGGTGGTATTGGGCGATGTAGAGCTGGGTGACGATTGCTCGGTCTGGCCGGGCGCGATCATTCGCGGCGACATGCACCGTATCCGCATCGGCGACCGCACCAGCGTGCAGGATGGCAGCGTGCTGCATATTACCCACGCGGGCCCGTTTAACCCGGACGGTTATCCGCTGACCATCGGCGATGACGTGACCATTGGTCACAAGGTGCTGCTGCATGGCTGCAGCATCGGCAGCCGGGTGCTGGTCGGTATGGGCAGCATTGTCATGGATGGCGCGGTGGTCGAGGACGAGGTGATCATCGGTGCCGGCTCGTTGGTGCCGGCCAACCGCACGCTGGAAAGCGGCTATCTGTATATGGGTAGCCCGGCCAAACAGGTGCGTGCGCTGACCGACAAGGAGCGTGAGTTCTTTACCTACTCGGCGGCCAACTATGTGCGCCTGAAGGACCAGCATCTGCTGGAGAACTACGCGGACTAGCTGACGGCGACTATACTCCGCCGTCAGCGGGTGCGAGCAAGGAGAGGCAAACGACGTGAACGGGAAGTTCCCAATGGACGAGGCGGCGGGTAACGGTCTGGGCGAACAGGCGCGCCGGTCGTTGTTGCAGCTGATCTTCGTGTCCACCGGCGTCCTGCTCTGGGGCTTCGCCTGGCTGCAGTTCGACAACAACAATGCCCTGCTGGCGAGCCTGGAAATCGCCGTGGGGGCGCTGCTGGTGTGGGCCGCCTGGCATATGCGTCAGGTACGTTGGTTGACGCCCTGGATTTACGCTTACCTGCTGCCCACCTTCTGCTTCCAGATATACATCATGCTGATGCCGGCCGCCTCTATGACGGCCTTTGTCTGGATCTACATGGTGCCGATGCTGGCGTACCTGTTGCTGGGGCGCAAAGCCGGCCTGCTGCTGTCGTTACCCTTCATGTTGCTGGCGGTAGTGCTGTACGTGATCCGCTATGCCGATCTGCAGACAGCGCACGGGCTGATCGATCTGGGCAACGCGGTGATCTGCGGCTTGATGATCCTGTTGTTTGTGCACTTTTACGAAGTGCGCCGAGCCAACGCCCAGCAGACGCTGGAGCGGCTGGCGGAAACCGATGCGCTCACCGGGGTCTACAATCGAGGACGCTTCCAGCAATTATTCGAACAGTGCATTGAGCAGGGGCAGCGCAGTGGCGACGGTTTTGCCCTGGTGTTGCTGGATGTCGATCACTTCAAGCAGGTCAACGATGGCTGGGGGCATGAAGTCGGCGATCGTGCCCTGCGCCATCTGTGTAAAGTGCTGCAGCGCCGCCTGCGCAAGACCGATGCGATCGGCCGGCTGGGCGGTGAGGAGTTTGGTCTGTTGTTGCGCAGCACCGATGCGCAGGCTGCCGAACAGCTGGTGCAGACTCTCTGCAGTCAGTTGCAGCAGACGCCGCTGACCTGGGGCGACAAACAGGAGCTGCGCATTACCGCGACCTTTGGCGTGGCGCACTGGCCGAGCGATGCGCTGGACGCCGAGAGCCTGTATCGTCGTGCCGACCAGCGTCTGTACCGGGGCAAGGCCTATGGCCGCAACCGGGTGATCAGCCAGGGTGGCCCATTGCAGATCAGCGAGCTTGGCTGAGCGCGTTTCGGCCTGCGGATTGGCGTCCGATCAAGTGCGTGAATAGTAGGTCGGTTCGCGCGGGTCCCTGGCGATGTTCGTTTATGATCCGGGAGTTCGCGGAGTTTTCCGCCCATTCATCCATTCAAACGAGAGGCATCCGATGTCTGCTTATAGCAACCGTAAAGTCGTGCTCAACAAGCGCCCGCAGGGTGAAATCCAGGATGGCGATCTGGTTCTCAAAGAAGAGCCGGTACGTGATCTGAAAGACGGTGAAGTCCTGATCAAGACCCTGTGGCTGTCGCTGGACCCCTACATGCGTCCGCGCATGAACGACAGCAAGGGCTACATGGATCCGATCGAAATCGGTGCGCCGATTGTCGGCGAGAGCGTTGGTCGCGTTGTTGAGTCCAAGTCCGACAACTACCAGGTCGGTGATGTGGTTACCGTGTACTCCGGCTGGCAGGAGTACTGCATCATCCCGGGCAACGCCGAGATGGTCTACAAGATCAAGGACCAGGGCGTGCCGCTGCAGACCTATCTGGGTGTGGCCGGCATGCCGGGCCGCACCGGCTATTGCGGCCTGATGTACGTGGGCAAGCCCAAGTCGGGCGAGACCGTCGTTGTGGCTGCCGCGTCCGGCCCGGTCGGCACCGTGGTTGGCCAGACTGCCAAGCAGGAAGGTTGCCGCGTGGTCGGTATCGCCGGTGGCCCGGAAAAGTGCCGTTATGTGGTCGAGGAGCTGGGTTTTGATGCCTGCATCGATTACAAAGCCGGCAACCTGGACGCAGACCTGGCGGCAGCCTGCCCGAACGGCATTGACGTGTACTTCGAGAACGTCGGTGGCGAGGTGGCCAAGGCTGTGGCCAAGCTGATCAACCCGGGTGCCCGTGTGCCGATCTGTGGCTATGTATCGGCCTACAACGCGGAAGATCAGAGCAAGGTTGAAACCCCGTTCCACATCTTCGGCGCGCTGGATCCCAAGCCGGAGCATCGCTTCTTCCTGGTCACCGAGTGGCAGGACAAGCACCAGGAGATCACCGCGCTGCTGGCTGAGCAGGTAGCTTCCGGCAAGCTGAAGTACAGCGAAACCGTAGCCGAAGGCCTGGAGAACGCCGTTGAGGCATTCAAAGGCATGCTCAAGGGCAAGAACTTCGGCAAGCAACTGGTGCATATCGCCGACTGACCGTGAACTGCCTACCTGTTTCGGGCGCCCTGGCGCGCCCGAAACAGGGCCTCGGCTGCTGTTCAGCGGTCGATCGTGACGCCCCCGCCTTTCGCCTTTCTGGCGACACATTCTGACCAGTTCGACGACTTTTGGTACAGAAACTGCATTGTTCTGCACTGTCCTGAGCCGGGCTGCCTATACCTGCTCAGTGGCTGCACTACTCTGGTGCGCAGGCTGTTTGGTCGCGCTATCAAAGTGCCAGTTTCCAAATGGAACAGGTATCACCTATGCCCATCTCGATGATCGATGTTCTGTGGTTGGTCTTGTGTGCTGGTCTGGTGTTCAACATGCAGATTGGCTTTCTCTGTCTTGAGTCGGGGCTGACCCGCAGCAAGAACGCGATCAATGTGGCCGTGAAGAACATGGCCGACCTCAGTCTTGCAGTGTTCTGCTACTGGTTGTTCGGTTTTGGGCTGATGTTCGGTGGCAGCGCGGGTGGCTGGTACGGCGAAGGGTTTGCCATGTTGCCGTTCACCGATACCTGGCATTCGGCCTTCTTTCTCTTTCAGGCGATGTTCTGCACCACGGCAGCGACCATCGTGTCCGGCGCCGCCGCCGAACGCATGCGCTTTGCTTCCTACCTGCTGGTGGCGTTGCTGATCGCCGGGCTGATCTACCCGCTGTTCGGCCATTGGGCCTGGGGTGGCGTATTCGCTGATGGCCTGGGCTGGTTGGCGGCGCGCGGTTTCGTCGATTTTGCCGGCTCCACCGTGGTCCACGGTGTTGGCGGTTGGGTGGCGCTGGCGGTGATTCTGATTCTGGGCCCGCGTCAGGGCCGCTTTGATCAGGACCGCGATGGCCGCAGCATGCCCGGCTCCAACCTGCCGCTGGCCATGCTCGGCGCGCTGATGCTGATGTTTGGCTGGTTCGGCTTCAACGGCGGCAGCACCCTGAGCTTCGATGGTCGGGTGCCGGGTATCATCGCCAATACGGTGCTGGCGGCCATCGCCGGCACTCTGGGCGGGATGGTCATGTCCTGGTGGCGCTGGCGTCTGGTGGACCCGGTCTACCCGCTCAATGGCATGATTGCCGGGATGGTGGCCATTACCGCGGGCGCCCATGTGATGGATGCGCCGGCGGCGTTTTTCGTCGGCCTGGTTGGCGCTGTGGTGATGTATCTGGCCGACCGCCTGTTGAATCATCTGCGCATCGACGATGCCGTGGGCGCGGTCCCGGTGCACCTGGCCAGCGGCATCTGGGGCACTCTGGCGGTCGCGCTGTTTGCCAATCTGCAGACGCTGGGCACGGGGCTGAGCCGCACCCAGCAACTGGTGGCGCAACTCGAGGGTGTGGTGGTGGCCGGGCTCTGGGCTTTTGGTGTCACCTGGCTACTGCTACGCCTGATCAATCGCTTCTGGCCGATGCGGGTCACGCCCGAGGACGAGCTGGCCGGCCTGAACGTATCCGAGCATGGCGCGCGCACCGAGTTGATCGAATTGCTGGAGGCGATGGCCGCGCACCAGCGCGATGGCCGCTTTGAGCGCGATGTGCCGGTCGAACCCTTTACCGAGGTCGGCCAGATTGCTGCCCAGTACAACAAGGTAATCCATGCTCTGCGACGGGCGGTAGGGGTCACCCAGAGCATCATCCGCGACATTCGCGACGGCGTGGTGACCTGCAACCGCGAGGGCGTGCTGGCCACCTGCAACCCGGGTGCCGAGCGTTTGTTTGGGCTGCCGGCCGGGCTGCTGATTGGTCAGCCGCTGGGCCGGCTGGTGGCCGAGCGCAACTGGAGTGGCTTGCCGTTGCCGGAGGCGGGCAGCGAGACCAAACAGGAGGTGCTGTTCAGCCGTAACGAGCACGATCAGTTTGTGGCCGAGCTGACGGTCAGCCAGGGTGCGCTGGAGGATGAGCACTACACCTGTCTGATTCGCGATATCACCGAGCGGCGGCGCATCGAGCAGCAGCTGTTTCAGGAAAAGATGCTGGCGCAGGTGACCCTGGCCTCGATTGGCGATGGCGTGATTACCACTGGGCCGGACGCACGGGTGCGTTACCTTAATCCGGTCGCTGAACAGTTGACCGGCTGGACCGAGGAAGAGGCCAGCGATCGACCGCTGGATGAGATCTACTGCCTGTTTGACGAGGTTACCGGGGACAGTCTGCTGAACCCGGTCAGCGCCATGTTGCGGCGCTACCGGCAGGCGCTTAGCCGCCAGCCCGGCAGCATGTCGCAGTTGCGCCGGCGTGACGGCAGCGAAGTGTCGGTACAGGACGCAGTGGCGCCGATTCGTGATGCCGAGGGGCACATCATTGGTGCCGTGCTCACCTTTCGCGACGTGACCGCCAATCGCCGCTTGGCACGTGAGTTGTCCCATCAGGCGGCCCACGACACCCTGACCGGACTGGTCAACCGCAAGGAGTTCGAGCGCCGGGTTGCCCAGGCGCTGCAGCGCCATGAGAACAGCGCCGGGGAGCAGGTGCTCTGCTACATGGATCTGGACCAGTTCAAGATCGTCAACGACACCTGCGGCCATGCCGCCGGCGACGAACTGCTGCGGCAGCTGGCTAAACTGTTCCAGTCGCACATTCGCAGCTCCGACGTGCTGGCGCGTCTGGGCGGCGATGAATTTGGCCTGCTGCTCAGCGGCTGTACGCTGGAGGAGGCGGTGCCGATAGTCGAGGGTATTCGTACCCTGGTGGAGGAGTATCGCTTCAGCTGGGAGGGCAAGACTTTTGCCGTCGGCGTTAGCATCGGCCTGGTGCCGGTCGAATCGCAGCTGGCCAGTCTGGATGTGCTGCTCGGCGCCGCCGACAGCGCCTGTTACGCCGCCAAGGACGCGGGGCGCAACCGTATCCACCTGTACCAGGCCGATGATGCGCAGATGCAGGAGCGGCGGGGCGAGATGCAATGGGTCAACCGCCTACGCCAGGCGCTGGACGCCGACCTGCTGCGTTTGTACGTGCAACCCATCTACCCGATCAGCGAGCGCGACAGCCAGCCCGGTTATGAGGTGCTGGTACGGCTGCTGGGTAACGACGGTCAGGTGATTCCGCCTGGCGCCTTTATGCCGGCGGCCGAACGTTACGACCTGGCGTCGGCGATTGATCGCTGGGTGGTGGGCAACTTCCTGGCCTGGTTGGGCGATTACAACCGCCGCCGCAGCGGGCCGTTGGGCAATTACTCGATCAACTTATCGGCAGCGTCGCTGGGCGAGGAAGGCTTTCTCGCCTTCGTACTCGAGGCGCTGGAGCGTCATCAAGTGCCCACCAGCCATGTCTGCTTTGAAATCACCGAAACCAGCGCAGTGTCCAACCTGGGCAAGGCGGTTGAGTTCATGCGCGGTTTGCGGGACATCGGCTGCCAGTTTGCGCTGGATGACTTTGGCTCGGGGTTGTCGTCCTTTGCCTACCTGAAATCGCTGCCGGTCGATTACCTGAAGATCGACGGAGTGTTCGTCAAGGACATCGCCAGCGACCCGATCGCCCGCGCCATGGTCGCCTCGATCAACACCATTGGCCACGAGATGGGACTGCAGACGGTGGCGGAGTTTGTTGAGAGCGAGGCCATTCTCGAACAGCTGCGCGAGCTGGGCGTGGATTACGCGCAGGGCTTCCATCTGGGGCGTCCGCAACCACTCAGCGAGCTGGACGGCGTGCGGATGATGCCGCGTTAGCGTTGAGGCTGGGGGTTGGGTTCGGGGCGGGTCCAGAGCCAGCAGGCCACGCACAGCAGAAAGAGTGGCAGGCCGATGCGCAGCCAGTTCGGCGTGGGCATCAGCCAGAGTGCCAGCACGCTGCTGGTCATCACCGCACTGGCCGCCCATTTTGCGCGTCGCGGCACCGCCCGCCGGGTGCGCCAGTCGCGGATCAGCGGGCCGTACTTGGGATGAGCCAGTAGCCGAGCCTCAAGTGCCGGCCAACCGCGCGCGCCAGCCCAGGCAGCCACTAGCAGAAACGGCGTGGTCGGCAGGCCCGGCACGACAATACCGATGGCGCCCAAGGCGACGCAGAGCGAAGCTAGCGTGCGCCACAGCCAGGTCATTGTTCAGTGCGCCGTTTGGCGGGCAGGCGTTCGGCCCTTGATGCCGGCATGCTCAGGGCAGCCAGATACGGAATTCGCCACCACCGAGCGCGCCCTGATTGCTCAGGGCAATGCGTCCGGTAACGCCGTTGCGGCGATGCAGGTGCGCGATGCGCTGACCAAAATACAGCCCCAGGCCGGTACTGCCGGTGCTCATATTGATGCCCAGGGCGTAGTCCGACTGCCCGTCGAGCATGGCTTGTGGATAGCCGTCGCCGTCGTCGCTGATGCTGATCAGTAACTGATCGTGATCCATGCGCGCAGCCAGATGGATGGCTGAGCGGGTGTAACGGATGGCGTTGTTGATGACGTTGCCGACCACGGAGCCGACCAGCTCACCATCGAAAAAGCCCATCAGCCCGTCCTCGGCGACCTCGAAGCTGCCCTGAATAGCGCGAGCGCGCAGGATGTCGTCGTGGCGCGCCAGCTGCGCCTGCAGGAAGTCGTCCAGCTCCAGGTAGCTGGGGCGCAGCGGCAGCTGGTTGACCTCCAGCTTGTACAGCCCGAGCATCTGTACCAGCATGCCGTTCAGGCGCATGGATTCGTATTCGATGACGCCGCGTTCATCGGCATTGCCGGCGGACGGTGGCAGACGCTCGAGCAGCTGCCCGTAGGACTGCATCAGCAGTCCAAGGGAGTTTTTCATGTCATGCACGGTGGAGGCGATGACGGTAGAAAAGTCCAGCTGCTCGTCGTCCCGGTGCTCGCTCACAGCGAATCGACCCGTTCCAGCAATTTGCGGTAGCGCTCGTGGCGCGGGTCGCTGGCGGGCAGGCTGCGGACCTGCGCGAGGCAGGCCCGACACTCGGTCAGCAGCGCCTCATCGGGTGTGGCGAGCAGCAGGCGTAGCAGCGATTGGGCGGTGTTGAGCGCGTAACTGATGTTGCGTGGCTGCAGTGACAGCGCTTCGCGGAATGCCTCCAGCGCGGCCGGATACTGTTGCTGTTGGTAGCAGCGCATGCCTTCGCGGTTGCGCGCTGCGGCTTCCTCGCCACCATGCAGGATACCGGGGTTGCTGGTTTGCGCCGCAATGCCGGCCATCACCGCCGGGTCATCGCCGTACATTTCGGCGCAGGTGCCGAGTAACTGGTCAGACTGCTCAGCACAGCCCAGCTCGCGCAGTTGTTCGGCAACGGCGAGGGCGGTGTCTGCACTGAAGAAGGTCTCCAGGTTGGCCAGCTTGTCGGTGGCGCTGCGCAGCATCTGGTCTGCTTCGGCGCTCTTGCCGCTGCGGCGCAGGACGTCGGCCTGCAGCAGGTCGGCACGGGCGCCCAGGCCCTGATCGTCCTTCCAGCCTCGCGTCAGGTCTTCCAGGGTCTGGCGAATCTCCAGCTGAACGCGGGGGTTGGGCGCGGTATCGCCACTTTGTACCTTGAGGCTGTCGGCCAGGCTGAGATGGTGTTCGGGGTTGCGAAAGGCGGAGTGGCGGCCCAGGGTCACGGCCTGACGGTAGGCGCGCACGGCGCGCTCCGGGTCTTCGTTGCTGCGCGCCACGCGCCCGAGCTCGGCCTGGCGTTGCGGGTTGTTGGGCGAGATTTTTACCGCCTGTTCCAAAAATACCTGCGCCTTGAGGGTTTCGCCGCGGGCCAGCTTGACCCGAGCCAGCCCGTCAAAGGCCGCCGGCAGCATTGGGAACTGCTCGATGCCCTGCTCGTAGAGTGCTTCGGCCTGATCCAGCTGGCCGCGTTGCAGCAGGTGGTCGGCGAGTTTCATCAATGCCCAGGGCAGAGGCCGCTGGGCAAGGATGGCCTGCAGTAACTGCTCCAGCGCCTCGTGCTGCTGGAGGGCCGCCAGCGCGTTGGCCTTGTAGCGCTGGCACAGCGGTGCCAGGCGAGGATCGCGTTGCAGCAGGGCATCGCAAGCGCTGGCGACGGCGCGGTGATCGTCGCGCGCCAGCGCGTCGAGAATCGGTGCCAGCAGGCGTTTGCGCTCGACCAGCTTGTCCAGCCGCTGCTGCAGGCTGGCGCGGTTGAATGGTTTGGTCAGATAGGCGTCGGGCTCGAACTCCAGTGCGGCCATGACCATGGCCTGGCTGCTCTCGGCAGTGACCATGATGAAGATGCAGTGGGGGCTGATCAGCTTTTCGTGGTGCAGCTCTTCGAGCACCTGCTGCCCGTTCTTGCCCTGACCGAGGTTGTAGTCGTGCAGGATGACGTCATATCGGGTTTTGCGGCAGAGGCTGAGAGCTTCCTCGCCGTTGGCGGCAATATCGATGTGCTGGGCGGCCATTTGCCCGAGCATGCCCTTGACCGATGAGCGGAAGTCGCTGAAGTCATCCACTACCAGAAAGCGCATGTTGCTGTAGACGATCATGATTGTTCTGTTTTCCGCTGGACCTGTGTGCATTCTAGACGGTTTGGAACGCCTGCCCGTTCCCGCGGCCAAGACGATGGCGCGAGTAGGCACAGTATACAGTGAAATCAAAAGGCCATTATTGATGCGATCGGCAGAACGGCAAGCGGGTTGGTCTGCGCGCCCGGCAGTCGGGCGAGCGCAGTGGCATCAGCCCCTTAGCGACGACGCGCGATGGCGTCGGACTCTATCACATGCTGTCCGACTGGAGCGATAAGCGCGGCCTGCAGCATGGCGGCGGCGACATCGGTGGCTTTGACCGCGCGCAGGCGCTTGGGAATCAGCGGCTTGAAGGTGCGCGATACCAGCAGCCCGACCAGCTCACCCGGCCGGTCTTCGGGGCGGGCGCCATCGAGCAGCGACGGGCGCAGCAGGCTGAGCGAGCGAAAGTCCATGGCGGCCAGATCCTGCTCTACCTCACCTTTGACACGCAGATAGAACGAGCCCGAGCGTGGGCTGGCGCCCAGCGAGGAGTTGAGTACGAAGGTGCGGGTGCCGGCGTGCCGGGCCAGCCGGGCGCAGGTGCTGACATAGCCCCGGTCCACTGCGCGGAAGGCCTCGCGCGAGCCGGCGTGTTTGCGGGTGGTGCCCAGGGCGCAGAGCGCTGCATCGCAACGCCACCAGTCGGCGTCCTCGGGCAGGTTGTCGAAGTCGACTTGCGGGTTGTCCAGGTGGGCGTAGTGATTCACCGCTGTGGGCAGTGGGCGCCGCGTGGGGGCGACCACCCGGCTGACCTGCGGATCAGCCAGTGCCTGGCGCAGAATTTCCATGCCTACCAGCCCGCTGCCGCCGAGCACCAGCAGGGTCTTGCCTGTGTTGTTGTTGTGCATGTTGTCACTCCGATCCGTGGGGGTTGCGGGGCTGGGCATGTGCCTTTGTGCCGCGGCGCATACTCAGTTAAGCGCTCTGGGACGCCGTTGGCGAGTCGCTGAAAAATATCGCAACAGCTTGCCGTGGAGTGATCGCCTGCAAATCGTGGTCCAAGCATACAACGCGTAGACGCCCAGGTGTCTGCGTTCTGTCTGCATAAGGAGTCTTGAATGAACACCCAAGGGTTGCTCGATCAGTTGTTGAAGTCCGCCAGTGGTGCACTGTCTGGTAGCAGCAGCACCAATAAGAGCCAAAGCACTGGCGGAGGGAGCCAGCTGGGCAGTCTGTTGTCCGGCGCGGGTGGCGGTGCGCTGGCGGCGGGTGCCGTGGGTCTGCTGCTGGGCAACAAGAAGGCGCGCAAGATGGGCGGCAAGGCGGTGAAGTACGGCGGTATGGCCGCGCTTGGAGTGGTCGCCTTCAAGGCCTGGCAGCAATGGCAGAAGAACAACGCCAGCGCGCCGCAGGGAGAGCCTCAGACGGTAGACCGCCTGCCCGCACCGCAACAGCAACAGCACAGTCACGCCATCCTGCGCGCGTTGATCGGCGCAGCCAAGGCCGACGGGCATATCGATGACCGCGAGCGGGAGCTGATCGATGCCGAGGTGGCGAAGCTGACCAACGATCCGCAGACCCTGCAGTGGTTTGATGCCGAGCTACGCAAACCGCTGGACCCGGCCGAGGTCGCCAGCGCGGCGCAAACGCCGGAGATGGCGGCGGAGATGTATCTGGCCAGCCTGCTGGTGGTGGATGAGCAGAGCTTTATGGAGAAGGCCTATCTGCAGGAGCTGTCCAGCCAGCTGAAGCTCGATCCGCAGTTGCTGACTGAGCTGGATAATCAGGCTCGGCAGGCCTGAAGCACGGCTGCCGGAGCCTCGTGCGACGGTCAATGGCTGTGACCGATATGCGAGTCCTCCTCCGGTGGCTGCACGCTGCCGCTGGTGCCCAGTTGCTGGATGATGCCGCAGGCGTCCATCGGGTGCGGCGCCTGGCACTGGCGGCGTAGTTCTACCAGCTGCTGTTGCAGGTGGGTCAGGGCGGCGATGCGCTGGCCAACGTGCTCGATATGTTCATCGATCAACCCGTTGACGCTGCCGCAGGTTGCCTCGGGTTGCTCGCGCAGGCTGAGCAACTGGCGGATTTCCTCCAGGGTCATGTCCAGTAGCCGACAGTTGCGGATAAACACCAGGCGTTCCAGGTGGGCTTCACTGTACTGGCGATAGTTGCCGGCGCTGCGTCTGGGCGCCGGCAACAGGCCCTCGCGTTCGTAGTAACGAATCGTCTCCACTGCACAGTCGGTGCGTGCTGCCAGCTCTCCGATTTTCATCTGTGTTCTCCCGTTGCTTGACTCTATAGTGGCTACAGGGTTTTTACTTGGCAACAGACCTTAGGGAAGCACTGATCAATTCCACACGCACTCTGCGAGTGCTCAAGCGTGTAGATGCAAGGCGCGATGTGTAGCCAATAGTGGTTCCATTGGCAAGCAGCGCAACGCAGTCAGATGCTTGCTTGAGGGCTCGCCCTGCGGGGCGCTCAGGCCGGGCCGCACTCTGCGTTGTGATTTCTCGACAGGTCCCGACATGCCTTCGAAACCACGCCTTGATTGCAGCCCAGCCGGATGCGGCCCAGCCTGAACGCCAGAGGGCATGTGGAATTAATCAGTGTTTCCCTTGAGAGAACAGCCATGCCTGCCGATCGATCCTGCCACGCCGAACACAGCTGCTGCGCCGCTGCCAGCGCAGCGCCAACCGCCGACCTGCAGCCCCATGAGGGCAGTATGCTCAGTCGTATTCGTATCCTGCAGATGGACTGTCCGACCGAGGAGCGCCTGCTGCGCGCTCGACTGGAGCGGCGCCCGGAGGTGCTGGAGCTGCACTTCAACCTGCTGCAGCGGGTCATGACTGTACGCCATTCGCCGCAAGGCTTGGACGCTGTGCTGGCGGCCATCGACAGCCTGGGCTTTACCCCGCAGCTGCTCGGTGATGAGCCGGCGCCTGCCGCGCCCATGCGGCCCTGGTGGCCGCTGGCCGTAGCCGGCGTGCTGGCACTGGGCGCGGAGGTCAGCCACTGGCTGGACCAGCCCGGCTGGATCAGCGCCTTGCTGGCGTTGGCAGCCATTGCGCTGGGTGGGTTGGACACCTACCGCAAGGGCTGGGTGGCGGTGCGCCAGCGGACCTTGAATATCAACGCGCTGATGAGCATCGCGGTGACGGGGGCGGTGCTGATTGGTCAGTGGCCCGAGGCGGCCATGGTGATGGTGTTGTTCAGTCTGGCCGAACTGATTGAGGCGCGTTCTTTGGCGCGCGCCCGCGATGCCATCGGGGGCCTGCTGACGCTGGCGCCGGAGCAGGCTAGCGTGCGCCAGGCTGACGGCAGCTGGGTATTGCAGCCGGTCGGCGAGGTGCCGCTTGGCGCCGAGGTGCGGGTGGGCCCCGGCGAGCGCATCGCGCTGGATGGAGAGGTGCTGGAGGGGCGCTCCAGCGTTGACCAGGCGCCGATCACCGGGGAGAGCATGCCGGTCGACAAGCAGCCGGGTGCGGACCTTTACGCGGGCACCATCAATCAATACGGCAGCCTGGTTTACCGCACCACGGCGCTGGCCGGCGGCACCACCCTGGCACGCATTATCCAGGCGGTGGAGCAGGCCCAGGCGCAGCGCGCGCCGACCCAGCGACTGGTCGATCGCTTTGCGGCGCGCTACACCCCGGCCGTCTGTCTGCTTGCCCTGCTGGTGGCGGTGCTGCCGCCGCTGCTGCTCGATGGCCAGTGGCTGGACTGGGTCTACCGCGCGCTGGTGCTGCTGGTGGTGGCCTGCCCCTGCGCGCTGGTTATCTCGACCCCGGTGACCATCGTCAGTGCGCTGGCGGCCGGTGCCCGGCGCGGCATGCTGATCAAGGGCGGGGCTTACCTGGAGCTGGGCGGCAAGCTGGATCTGGTCGCCCTCGACAAGACCGGCACCCTAACTGAAGGGCGTCCGCAGCAGACCGACTTTGAGCTGCTGGCCGGGGACTCGCCCGAGCAGGTCCAGCAGCTGGCTACCAGTCTGGCGGCGCGTTCTGACCACCCGGTCTCGCGCGCGCTGGCCAACGCCTGTGAGCTGCCCCGGCAGGAGGTGACGGACTTTGCCGCGCAGCCCGGTCAGGGCGTCAGCGGGATGATTGGCGGCCAGCACTATTACCTGGGCAACAGCCGTTTGCTGAAGCAACTGGCCCTGCGTGACGATGCGCTGGGCTGGCGGGTGCAGCTGTTGCAGCGTGAAGGCAAGTCGGTGGTGCTGCTGTGTACCGACGAGCAGGTGCTGGCGCTGTTTGCCGTGGCCGATACGCTCAAGGCCGGTAGCCGCGATGCGGTGCGCGAGCTGCATGCGCTGGGCGTCGAAACCCTGATGCTCAGTGGCGACAATGCGCCAACGGTGCAGGCCATGGCGACCCAGGTGGGTATTGAACAGGCGCGGGGCAACCTGCTGCCCGAGGACAAGCTGGCGGCGGTGCGCGCCGAACGTCAACGCGGCCGCTGTGTGGCCATGGTCGGCGACGGTATCAACGATACGCCGGCTCTGGCGGCGGCCGACATGGGCTTTGCCATGGCAGCAGCCGGGACCGACACGGCGATCGAGACCGCCGATGTGGCGCTGATGGATGATGATCTTCGCAAGCTGCCGGCGTTCATACGGCTGTCGCGGCAGACCGTGCGTGTGCTTCATCAGAACATCTGGCTGGCGCTGGGCTGCAAGGCGGTGTTTCTGGCGCTGACGGTGGCCGGCACCGCGACACTGTGGATGGCTGTGTTTGCGGACTTGGGCGTCAGCCTGCTGGTGGTGGCAAACGGTTTGCGGATGCTGCGCACCGCCCAGGGGTGACGCGAAAGCGACACACAATTTTCACTGGACGAAGGGCGTTTTCTGCAACAGACTGTTGTGACTGAATGCTGCCACGCGTCCATGAGCATCTGGAACGGGGCAGTGCTTCGCTAATAAAAACAACATCTGCGTGCCACACCGATGGCATGCAAGGAGCACATCATGACCCGCCGCTACTCCGTGTGGCTGTTGCCCGGCGCCCTTGCCGTTGTTCTCTGTGCCGCCAGTCTGCTGGCATCGGCCCAATCCGAGCTGGCCGTGCAAACCATTGCCGGTATTCCGGTCGCCCCCTTTGCCGATATCTTCAATCGTTTCTGACCCGGTGCCCGCGGCCAGCAGGACGCTGCGACCTTTGGTCGCGTAACCGCGCCAGGTTTCAGTGCTGCTAAACTGCGTGCCATGACGCTGAGTCCTACCCGCCGCTCCTTCACTGCCTGGCTGCTCTATGCCAGCCTGTTGCTCAATGTGCCGACCTGTGGTCTGGCGCACGGGCAGCTGTTGGGGCTGGATCTGAGTGGCGCAGGCATCGTGTTCTGCTCCATGAGCAGCGGCATGATCAGCCTCGGCGACGACGACGCCTCCGGCGCCGGCATGCTGGCGGTCAAGTGTCCGGTGTGCGCCGTGGTGCTGGGCATGGGGCTGTTGTTTGCGCTGGCCTGGCTCGGCTTGCTGCGCCGCCCGCAACGCCTGCGCCCACCGGCGCGCAGCTATCCTCCCCATCCCCGTTATCTCTGGCCGTCTGCCAACCCCCGCGCCTCGCCGGCGTTCTGACCTGTACCGCGTTTTCCATTCGCAGCGCTGCCTGACCGCCAAGGTCGGTTGCGCGCGCGAGCCTGTGTACCTGTCAGGAATGACCTTGCATGAAATCGACTTACCCGCTGTACGTTGGCGCACTGCTGTGTGCGCCTTTTACCCTGGCTGCCGCCGAGCAGGCCACGGAACTGCCGACCCTGCTGATTACCGGTCAGCAAGACCATAACAATGCGCTGCAACTGGATACCCCTGCCGAGTCAGGCTCGCGCCTGGGGCTGACGGTGCGGGAAACGCCCGCCTCGGTCAGCGTGGTGGGCCGCGAGCAAATCGAACAGCGTGATGCGCTGGATACTCAGGATATTCTCTCCGGCGTGCCGGGTGTCACCGCTGCGTCGCCGCCCGGCCAGGCCGGTTTTGTGTCCTGGCGCGGCTTTACCGGCGCGCAGGTGACGCAGATGTTCAACGGCATCACCGTGCAGTACGACAGCATCGCCGCCCGCCCGGTTGACAGCTGGATCTTTGACCGCGTTGAGGCCATCGGCGGCGCTTCCAGCTTTCTCAATGGCGCCGGCGGGGTTGGCGGCTCAATCAACTACATCACCAAACTGGCCGACCCGAGCGAGTCGTTTCGCGAGGCGCGCATCCGCTATGGCAGCTTTGACAGCCGTGAGCTGGCGCTGGGTGTCAATCAACTGCTGACCGAGGGGCCGGTACGCAATACCCTGCGGCTGGATATCAGCCAGACCGACAGTAACGGCTGGGCTGACCGCGAAGAGCGCAGTGCCTTTACCGGCGCGCTGTCGCTGCGCACCGATTTCAACGAACGGCTGTCGCATACCCTGGCGCTGGAGTATCAGAACGAGCAGGTGGACAGTCCCTACTGGGGCACCCCGGCGCTGCAGCCGCTGGGTGGTGAGATGAAGATCGATGACAGCCGCCGCTTTGAGAACTACAACGTCGAGGACGGGCGCTACGAGCAGCGGGTGCGCTGGCTGCGCTCGATCACCGAGTATCAGCTCAGCGACCAGACTCGCCTGCGCAATACCTACTATCACTACAACACCCAGCGCGATTACCGCAATCTGGAGCGCTATACTTATACCGCCGACAACAGCCAGATCAGCCGCTCGGCTGCGCTGCTGCAGCGTCACGATCAGGAGCTGAACGGCAACCGCGTCGACCTGCTGCATGAAGGCATGCTCTGGTCACGGCGCAGCGACTGGTCGCTGGGGCTGGACTATAGCCACAACGTGCAGACCCGCTACCCGCGCTCGATCTCGGCGGTATTTGATGTGGTGGACCCGGATCACTTCAATCCGGGCCAGTTCTACGATATTCCCGGTATGACCCCCGGCCACGATCCGCAGCGCACCAACGAGGTAGATACCTGGGCGCTGTATCTGGAAAACCGCACCGAGCTGACCGACCGGCTGGCGCTGATCAGCGCCCTACGTCACGACTGGATCGACCTGGAGGTCACCAACCATCAGACGCCGTCGGCGACCAATCCGGCGTTCTTCAGCCAGACCTACGAGCCGACCACCGGCCGTCTGGGCCTGGTCTACCAGCTCACGCCGGCAGCCAACGTCTACGTCCAGTACAGCACGGCGGCGGACCCGCCGTCCGGCATTCTCACCACCGCCAGTTTCAATCAGGTGCAGGACTTTGATCTGACCACCGGCGAGCAGTGGGAAATCGGCAGCAAGCTGGATTTCCTCGACGGACGCGGCTCGGCCACCCTGTCGCTGTATCAGCTGGAGCGTGAAGACCTTTCCACCGCCGACCCGAACAACCCGGGTCAGACCCTGCCGGTCGGCAAGCAGTCAGCCCGTGGCATCGAACTGGCAGCGGCGCTGCAGGTGACCGACAGCGTGCGCGCCGAGGGCAACATGGCCTGGGTCGATGCCGAGTACGACGAGTTTAATGCCAACGTCGGCGGCAGCGCTGTGTCCTACGCGGGCAACCGGCCGAGCAACGTACCCAAGCGGGTCGCCAACCTCTGGCTGACCTGGGAACCGGTCAGCGACTGGCTGCTGGGGCTGGATACCCGCTATGTGTCCTCGGTCTATGCCGATTCGGCCAATACCCTGTGGGTGCCGTCCTATACCCTGTTTGGGGCGCATGTGCGTTACCAGCTCAGCGCTGAGACCGAGCTGACCCTGCGTGGGCGCAACCTGACCGATGAGGTCTACGCCCGGCAGGCCGGGAGCAGCATGCTGTATCTGGGTGAACCGCGCAGCGTCGAGCTGAGCCTGCAGACGCGTTTCTGATGCAATCGTGCCGCCGGCCGTGCAGGCCGGCGGTCAGGAGATCCCGATGAAACGTTATCTGTACTTATGGCATCGCTGGCTGGGTATTGGCCTGTGCCTGTTTATGGCCATGTGGTTTTTTTCGGGCATGGTGATGCTCTATGTCGGCTATCCCAAGTTGACCCCGCGTGAGCATCTGGCGCACCTGCCGGCGCTGCCGCTTGAGGGCTGCTGCGCTGTACCGATGAGGGCTGGCGCCGACTGGGCCGAGGGGCTGACCCTGAGCAGTATCGGCGGCGAGCCGGTTTATCTGCTGCCACGCCCAGGCCAGGCTGCGCAGGTGCTCGACGCGCGAACAGGAACGCCTGCCGGGCCGGTGGATGCGGCGCGGGCACTGGCGGCCGCAGCCCAGTTCGCGCCGGGGGCAGCGGCCGAGCTGCAAGCGCTGATCGACGAGGACGCCTGGACGCACTCGCGCGGGCTGGATGCCCACCGACCGCTCTATCGCATCGCCCTGCACGACGCAGAGCATCGACTGATCTATGTCTCCAGCCAGACCGGTGCGGTTGTGCGTGATGCTACTGGCACCGAGCGGGTATGGAACTGGGTCGGTACCTGGATTCACTGGTTGTATCCGCTGCGCGGCAATGCGCTGCAGCCGATCTGGACGGACACCGTAATCTGGCTGTCGCTGATCGCTACCCTGATGGCCGTGTTGGGCATGGTGCTGGGCGTGCTGCGTTGGCGGCGCAGGCCCTATCGCAGTGGCAGCCACTCGCCCTACAGCGGCTGGGCGCGCTGGCACCATGTGACCGGTCTGGTGGCCGGGGTATTGCTGGTGAGCTGGATTTTCAGCGGGCTGATGTCGATGAACCCCTGGGGCATCTTCAGTCATCGCCCATCGCTGGATGTAGCGGCTTTCAGTGGCGCACCGGCAGCACCGCAGACCGACACCGAGTCGTTGTTGCGCCGGTTCCAGGCCGACGACTGGCGCCCGGTCGAGCTGCAATGGCGCCCGGTCGCTGGCCGCTATTGGGTTACCGCGCGCAGCGCCGACGGTGAGCAGCGGGTACTCGATGGGCGCAGCGGCCAGCCGGTGGCGAAGCTGCCCGTTGAGCTGTTGCACGGAGCCATTGCAGCGATGGCGCCGCACCGTCAGGTGCAGTTTGAGTGGCTGACCGATTACGACTTCTACTATTACCCGCGTACCGAGCACAGCATGCTGGGGCATCTGCCCAAACCGCTGCCAATGCTGCGGGCGCGCTTCGATGATGGCAGCTGGGTAGAGGTCGACCCGGCCACCGGAGCGTTATTGGGGCAGAGCACGCCGGCGCGGCGGGTGTCGCGGGTGCTGTTTGCTCTGCTGCATAGCTGGGACTGGCTGCCGCTGCTGGAGCGCAGGCCTTTGTGGGATATCTGGATGGTCGGTTTCAGCCTGGGCGGGCTGCTGATCAGTGTCAGTGGCGTGGTGATCGGCTGGCGGCGGTTACGCCTGCGTCGGCGCCGCCGGGTCCGCCAGGGGCTGCAGGGGAGACGCGTGATCGAAGGGCAACAGTGACAACAACGCGCCCTGCCTGGCAGGGCGCGGCGGGGCTCAGCGTTCCATGACCTGTTTGACGCTGGCAGAGGGGATGGCCTGCTCGCGGCCTTCGGCATCCTTGAAGATGTACATGCCGGAATCGGGGTCGAGCTTGGGTTTGCTGTCGGTGGTGATCATCTGACCGTCGTTGGTGCTGATGATGTACTCGCTGGAACAACCAGCCAGGGCGGTTGCGCACAGCAGTGCGATAAGCAGGTGTTTCATAGGTAACGCTCCTTGTGCACAGAGCGCGCATCACACCCCGTGATGCGCTGCTTGATTCACCTTAGACCGGCTTTGCGCAACCCGCCACGCCTACTGGTTCACAGCACTGGGATCTACTGACGCGCCCGCGCCACGTTGTGCGCGCTGCTTGGCGAGTCGGGTGCCTTCGGCGGCGGTAAAGGCAAAGGTGCGCTCCGGGTCGCTGGCGCGCAACTGCAGGGCCAGCAGTTCCTGCCCCTCGGCCACCACGATGTCGTGCTGGCGCTGTGCCAGACCGTCGAGAATGGTCTTGGCAGCGTCGTTCGGGTCAATGCCATTGTCGATATTGGCGTCAGAGCGCCCGCGTGCGGCGCCGCTACCTTCCAACGCATTGCTGGCGATGGCGGTGCGCACCGAGCCCGGCAGAATCACGCTCACGCCAATCCCGTAGGCCTCTTCCACCTCGGCGCGCAGGGCTTCGAAGTAGCCGACAACGGCGTGCTTGGCGCCGCAGTAGCCGGTGCGCATGGGGGCGCCGAGCTTGCCGGCTACCGAGCTGACCACGGCCAGCTGGCCGCTACCTTGTTCGACCAGACGCGGCAGCAGTAGCTGGGTCAGGGCGACCGGCGCCAGATAGTCGATCTCGATCAGTTGGCGATAGACGTCCAGGCTGGTGTCCAGCGCCAGGCTGCGCTGGCTGACGCCGGCGTTGTTGATCAGCAGGTCAATGCGTCCGCGCCAGGCCCAGGCTTGCTCGACCAGAGCAGGCAGGCGGTCATAGTCGGTGGTCTCGAAAGGCAGTATCAGGGTGCGTTCAGGCGCCAGCGCAGCCAGTTGTTGCAGCGCCTCGACCCGGCGACCGGACAGAATGACAGCGGCGCCATCGGCCAGCAGTGCCCTGGACAGGGCCTCACCGATGCCCGATGAGGCGCCGGTAATCCAGACTACGCGGGAAGCAAAGCTCATGGTTGTTATTCTCCGTTGTTGAGCGGGCAGCAGTGGCCCTAGGAGGCCCACCTTATGCTCTGCCTTGCTACGGAGACTGTCATGCGTATGACAGTTGGTCCGAGGCGCAGGGCTTTCTGCGCCTCGGGGTCAGGCTCAGTTGGTGTTCAGCGCCGTTTGCAGAGTGCCGACATCCAGCTGGTTGGCGGTGGCGTAGGACATGAAGGATTGCGAGGTGCCGGACCAGGCCGACAGCAACGCCGGCAGATTGCGGGCGATGGTGCTCGCCTCGCTCAGGCTGCTGGTCAGCTGCGCCGCTGCCATCGGGTTGGACAGCAGTGAGCTGGCGCTACCCTGGGCGTTGTTGATCCACTGGCTGAAGGCACCGCTCAGCTTGCCGCCTTCCTGAATGCCGGCGGTGTAGTACGGGATCGCCTCAACCAGCATGGCGCGGTTCTCGCCGCTCATGGCGGCGGCCTGGCTCAGCGCGTTCTGAATCAGTTGCTGGTTGGTGCTGGTCAGTTGGGTGTCACGCAGGATGACATCAGAGTCGGTGACGCCGCCGATGGCATACTGTTGCGCGGCGTTCAGGGTTTGCGTCGCCGCGTCGGTGTTACCGGTGGCCTGCAGGGTTTTGGCCTGGGCCATCAGCATGTTGTTCATGCTGGCATTGAAGCGCAGCATCAGATCGCTGTGCTGCTGCTCCAGCGCGCCGTTGTCGCTGGCGTTGTCGCCGCCTTGAGTGGCGGTGTTCAGGGCAGCGCCGGCGGCGGATTTCAGGGCGTCCAGGCCAAAGGCCTGGGCCTGGCCGGAGGCCAGCAGGCCGGCTGCAACAAGGCCAATCAGGCCGGTGTGGAAGCGTTTAGTGTTCATATCCGTTGCTCCTGGAAAAGTGCATCATGCTAGGTGTGATTGCCCGCCCCGTTGGCTAGTCTGTATTGCTGAAACAACCGGTGTAGAGCTGCGCAGTCTTGTCTGTTCTGACGGGCTTGGCGAATGTACAGCAAATGCAGGCGAGGGCGTACCCCGCGTTCTGGGGGTGTGAAGGGCGTCAATCAAAAACATGCTCGAGGATGCGAACCCGCTTGATGAGAGTGTTCTGTGTTGTTTGTCTGATACTACTGCTTGTCGCTGGCGGCTTTTTGCTTGGTCTCCAACAGCAGTGGTGGACAGTGCCGCGCCAGTGGAACCCCTTTGCGCCGCTGCACCTGGCAGACCCGGTCACCCCGCTGACGCGCTGGAAGTTGCAGCGCCTGGGCGATGACCCCGAGGCTTGCCTGACTGTCCTGCAAACCGCGCCGGCCGGCACGCTGACCTATCAGCCACTGGCCGACTACACGCCGGTCGCCAATTGTCCATTAAACAATGTTGTGCGTCTGCGCGGCACCACGCTGCAGCTCAGCAGCAGCTTTGTCGCCCGTTGTCCGCTGGTCGCCGCCTGGGCGCTGTACGAACAGCATCGTCTGCAGCCATTGGCACAAACGCACTTTGGCCAGCCGGTCGCGCGGCTGACCCACTACGGCAGCTTCGCCTGTCGCAACATCTACCACCGTGAGAATGCCCGGCGCAGTGATCACGCCACGGCCTCGGCGCTGGATGTCGCGTCCCTGTCGCTGGCGGACGGCACGGACATTTCGGTACTGCGGGACTGGGATGACGGGGGCGAGAAAGGTGCTTTTCTGCGAGCCGCCTTTGCAGATGCCTGCTCGTTTTTTGGTACCAGCCTCGGGCCGGATTACAACGCCGCGCACGCCAACCACTTCCACTTTGGCCTGCGCGGCTTTGGCATTTGCCGTTAACGCACCGTTGCGGTGACGCGTTGACCGCTGTAGCTCAGATCTACCGCGACGTCAGACTCGACGCTGTTGAAGGTGCCGCTCAACCGGTTGGCTGACAGCAGCACAAACTGGCTGCCACTGGCCGGTGCCAGCTCGGAGAAGTCCAGCTTCAGGGTAGCGCCGTCGATAAAAGCAATCTCGCCAACGGTAACCTGGGTGCCATCGTCTGCCATGCGCAGCTCCAGGGTGCCGGCGTCTAGCGTGAGGTTGCCAGCAAGCGCTAGTGCGCCCTCAACATCGACAGCGACGCGGCCATCCTCAAGATAGAGGTCACCGTCGCCGAAGGCACTGGTCGATTCGGCGCGCAAGGTGCCGGCGCTTACCAGGGTGCCGCCGGTGTAGCTGTTGTCGCCGCTCAAAACCAGCTCGCCGCTACCTGACTTGCTCAGGCGTCCGCTGCCGCTGATATCGTTTCTCCACCAGTCACGGGCGTGAAAGCCACCCTGGCTGGCATCCATATCGACTGCCACGTCGGCGAGAAAGGCGCCGTAACCGTCAGCGGCAGTCACCAGGTCAAGACGTCCCCAGCCGTTGGTGGCATCCAGCAGCGGATAGCCGGAGTCGATGGACGTGGTGTAGAGCACTGCGCGGCGTTGTTCGTCGCTCAGGTAAGGTTGGCGTGTGAGCAGCAGCGCTTCGGCGCCGTCCGGCACTATCGGGTCCTGCCCGGCGCTGGCCTCGTCGTGCCCCAGCTCATAGGTCATGCGGAAGCGATACAGCGCTTTGTTGGCCTCGTGATCGTCGTACTGGCTGGTATTGAAGACCTCGGTGTTGACCAGATTGCCGCTGATGCGCCCGGCCTCGTTCGTGACCGGCTGGTGGGCGAGCTCATACAGGCTCAGGTCCTGTTCGGCGGCGAGCTGGCCGAAGAAACCCTGAGCGCTGTCATAGGCGGCGGTGGCGTCGGCCAGGATGTCCGGCTGAGCCAGTGCATGGGCGGCCACCATCATGGCGTGAATGCGCCCGCCAATGACATCGACCGGCGAATGCATGCCGGCAACGATACGGTTCTCGCCGAGCTGCGAGCCGCGCGTCAGCATCTCCGCGTAGCGCTGCGGTAACGCGTAGGCGTATGCCATGGCCGCCAGATAGCCGGCGTTGGTGTGGCCGCTGGGGTAGCCCCCGTCCTTGCGGCGGTTCTCGGTGTTTTCGCTGTAGAGGCCTTTGTCGTGATCGCTGCTTTTATGCGGGCGCTGCGCGCAGGTCAGACCGGGGACCAGCTTCACGCTGGTGGTGTACTGATCAGTCAGCTGGACCGTCAGGTTGCCGTCCACGTCGTAGCAGTTGTGATTGGCGGTACCGAGAAAATCGATGGCGCCGGTGTCGGTCATGCGCCAGGGGCGCGGAGTGGAGAAAATGTACTTGGACGCGTTGGTGGAGGCGGGTGAGCGTTGGCGGAAGGCGTCGACCAGCGTCACGACGGCACCGAGTTCAGATGTCTTGCTGCCAGCCCAGGCAATACCATCGTTGTTGCCGGAGCCAAAGTTGACGTCCTGCAGCACCTGATCAACCGTGGGTACCGGCACATCGACGTAGGCACCTGAATGGGCCACATAGGCCTCGGTGAGCGGGCCGTAGCCGTCGATCACGCTGTAGTTCTTGGAGCGTACATCATCCAGGAAGGCATGGATGGCCTGGTCGTCAGTCCGCTCGGTGGTGACATCGATCACGTACTGGATGTTGGCCTGCCAGACTGGCGCGTCAACAATGGGATCGTCCAGATAGTCGCTCGGACCATCGCCTGAAGCCCCTTGCTGGTAGGCGTCGGAGGTGCCCTTCCAGACCTGGTTGATATCGCGCAGCAGGTAAGCAATCGGGTTGTCGTCCAGCACCCAGCGCAGTGTGCCGTCGGCGTTGTTGCCGGCATACAGGGTGGCCGGTGTGGGGTACAGACTGTCAGGTACCGGCACAGCAAACTCGCTACCGGTGCCTGCTGGTTTGGCAGGTTTGCTGATGCTGGCGTTGTCGTCGCTGTCCGAGCTGTCGCTGTTGCAACCACTCAGGGTGAAGGCAATCGCTGCGGCCAGGGCAATGCGGACGGACAGGGTGCCCGTCCCTTCAGAATAAGGCATTTGATTCTCGCTTGGCTGGTGGTGGACGCCTCGCGTGCGAGGCGGTCGGACCGGCGCCCTGGGGCGCCGGCGTGGAGAGCCGAGCTTAGGTGAGAATGATGACTTTTCTGTTTCACGCCAACGCTGAATGGATGCGTGTAATGGCCGTTCTAGAGCGCTTCCTGGGGGCGGCTGTCACAACTGCGGGTAGCGCGGTTCCGGCCGGCTGCATAGCCACAGCAGCACCAGACACATGCTGCTGGGTACCAGCCATTGCACCCAGGGGGTAGGCGCGCTCAGGCAGATCAGCGGCATGCTGATAAACATGCTCACGCCGGCCAGCCATTTGGCCCTGCGCGGAATGGCACGCTCGCTCTGCCACTGACGCAGCGGCGGGCCGAAGCGCGGGTGGTTGAGCAACCACTCGGCCAGCGGTGGCCAGCCCTTGCCCGCAGCCCACACGGCCAGCAGCATGAACACCGTGGTGGGCATACCGGGCAGCACCGCGCCAATCAATCCCAGGCCGACAAAAGCCAGTGCCAGCAGGCGCCAGCAAAGCCGCAGCAGCATGGCGCTTAGACGGCGGCGGCGGGCTGTTGGCCGGCCATCAGCTCTTCTACCGAGGCACGGACAAAGGCAAAGGCGTCACGCGCGCCCTTGACCGCCTCGGCCCGCTGCTCAGCTGACAGCGGCAGCGCATCCAGCGCGGCCTTGAACTGGCGCCAATGCAGCCCGCGGCCATCGGTGTGGCCGACCAGATGGCGCGCGCCAAAGGTCTCCGACAGGCCCAACTGCTCGCGGGCATGCTTGAGCAGGAAGGCCGCGCCCAGGGTCGAACCCTCGTGGGTATACAGCCAGCCCAGCGCCTCGGCAGTGCTGCCCGGGTGCACGCCATTGCCCACCTCGGCATCGGCCTGCTGCTGCGCCTGGCTGATATCAAAATCGGCGCAGTCCAGCTGAATCGCTTCCAGGCGGTTGCGCTCGGCCAGATCGGGCAGCAGCGCCTGCAGCTCGGGGTTCTGGTACAGCGGCGCGGTGGCATGGTGCAGACGCAGCTGCATGCGCAGGAAGCAGGCAAAACGCTCACGGCTGGAGAACGGCGCCAGCGCCATGATGCGCTGATCCAGGCTCTCGTGGGTCGAGGTGGTCTGTTCTTTCAGGTAGCTGCTCAGGGGCAATGCGCTGCTGTCTGCTGTGGTCATGGCGGGTCCTTGCTTGGGGAGTCTGATCGGATTGGGGCGGGGCGCGATAAAAAGCGCACGCCAATATCTACTTAACGAATGAGCACCCCCAATCCCGTAATGCGAGGGCTAAAAAAATCCAGCTGAGGCTAAAACAGCTTCTCCATGCGCAGGCTGAGCTGCGTGCGTTGATAGGAGTAGAGCCAGTTGACGTTGCTGCGCACGCGCGTGTGTTTCAGTGTCAGGTTGGGGGTAAAGCCCAGCAGTGCCCAACGGGGCGCACTGACAATCAGCGTGTGGCTGGACTCGTCATCGCGGCGGCGGCTGCCGAGCAGCGCGTTGAAGTCGTTGTATTCGCGGTGGCGGAAGCTGCTGAACAGACTCGTGTGCAGGCCGCTCTGCAGGGTCATTGAGGCGCCCAGCCTGACACCGCTTTGCAGATAGCCGTAGGCGCTTTCTGCGGTTCTGCGCTCGCTCACATCCAGCCCGCCAAACAGCGTCCAGCGCGGCGAAAGCTGGTGCCAGGCGGTGAAGTAAAGCGCGCTGTTGCCGCCGTTGTTGTAGCGATACACCTGCTCGCGGTAGCGCAGGTCGCGGTAGTTGGCCTCCAGCTTGAACGCGCTGCGCTGGCTCAGGGTGTGCAGCCACTCGGCCCGGGCACCCCAGGCCGAGTACATGGCCTCGTTGCCGACCCGGTTGGCCTCGAAGCTCGGCGCCAGGCTGTAGTGATTACGCGCGTCGCGGTAGCTGTAGCCCAGGTTGGTGATCAGCGTGCTCTCGTTGTACTCGCTGTGGTCTTGATAGCTGTAGCCATACAGCAGGGCGCGGGCGTAAACACCGTGATGGCCGCTGAGGGCGACGCGGCGATTAAGCGTGGCCTCGTAATCCAGGCCGCTGGCGCTGATCGCTTCGGGCAGGGTGCGGCGCACGATGCAGGTGCCGCTGCCGGCACTGAGCAGGCAGGTGTCGCTCTCGGAGCTTTGGTTGAGGTTGTCGCTCCAGGTCGCGCCGAGGTTGATGGAGCCCTGCCAGCGTTGGCGCTGATCCAGTGCGGCTAGAAAACGGCCGACGCTGGTGCGCACGCCCTCTGCGCGCGGGTCATCAGCTGGAAGCCGTGCCCGTATCCGCTGAAACAGGGCCTGGGCTGCGCGGTCCTGCTGATCTTCGAACAATACCCGCGCCAGTTCCAGCTGGCCCGGCAGAAACTCAGGGCGCAGCGTCAGCAACTGGCGAAAGTGCGCCTCGGCCTGGGTAAACTCGCCGCGCACGCGGGCCAGCATGCCGTCGGCGTAGGCGAGCAGCATGGGGTCGGCGTCGGGCAGGGCACGGTAGCGTTGCAAAAAAGCGCTGGCGGCCTGCCATTGTTGATGGCCGAGCGACAGGTACAGCGCGCGGCCGAGATCGTTGGCGTTGTTGCCGATGGTGAGGGTTTCGCCATTGAGGGTAATGCTGGGCTGCTCATCCAACTCGCCCTCAAGCAGCTGTTGCTCCTTAACGCTGGCGTTGCCTTCAATGCGCTGGTTGAGCCGCAGGTTGGTGTCTTCATCGGCGGCCTGCAGCCCAGCGCTGGCGAGTAGCAGGAGCAGGGCGGGAATCACAAGACAATGGTGGCGGAGCATAGAAACTCTTGCGTGGCTGGCCGTGTTGCGCGGCCGAAACGGGCAGGGCCGAAGCCACCTCTGCAGCGGTGACTTCGGCCCGGTATCAGCACCTGCCATGGCCGTGGCAGGCAAGCGCGATCAGTCTTTGGTGCCGCCGAAGGCGGTGTCGTAGTCGCGGTTGCTGAAGGTGGCGATACCCGCAAGGGCGGCTGCGTCGTTACCGAAGAAGTTGCCGCTGACCTGGCCGCCGGTTGCCACGCCTGCCGAGCCGTTGGCAGTGGCGGTTGTGCTGCTGATGTTGCCTGCACTGTCGAAGCTGGCGCTGCCGATATTCACCGCCAGGCTGCTGTTAGACAGCGAACCGGTCAGGCTGTTGGTGCCAAAGTTGGCAGTGAAGGTCCCGCTCATCAGGTTGCTGCCGGAGTAGTCATTGATGCCGGCCACGCTGTAGGTTGCCGTGCCGCTGGTGGGCACGCTGGTGCCGGTGTCGTCGCCGACGTAGTACACGGTGCGGCTGCTGTCGCCGCTGGCGCCGGTTTGTGACCACTCGCCAAAGTAGACATTGGCGTTGCTGACCTTGGCAAAGTTGAAGACGCCCATGCCACTGTGGTCAGGTTCGTCCACATCAATCGGCGCGCTTAGGGTATACACCCCGTTGCTTTGGGTGCTGTAGCTGCTCAGGCCGGCAAAGTCGACTGTATTGCTCACGCCCGTGGTGTAAATACCAATCCCCGGCAGGCCAGCGGTATGGGGCCCGGCACCGACGATGGAGGCACCAACTTTTACGTAGGTATCGTCGCTTTCTGCACCGATAACGGCGGCCTGCGACAGGGCGCTGACACTCAACAGGCTGGTGGCCAGAACAGACAGATAAATCGCTTTCATGTGAATCACCTTATGTTTGATGTGTGAGTTGTACTGCGCTTGCTTGGGTGTTGCGGTTACGGGTCTATGGGGTAGTGCACCTCCTGGTTGAGGGGTGAATCAGAACTGCGCCGTGAGGCTCAGTTTCAGCGCGCGGCCGGGGGCCGCGACGGCAGAACGGGTGGTCGGGTCGATGTAGTACTCGTCGGTCAGGTTGCTGCCGACCAGCTCCAGGGTGATGTCGTCTCTGGGCCGAAAGCTGACGTAGGCGTCGTAGGTGGTCACGCTGCCCCAGGACAGTGGCAGGTTGTAAATGGCGAGCTTGTTGGTCTCTGCGTTGGCCTTGTAATCGTCCAGGTCGCTGTTTTCATGTTTGCTGTAGTAGGTGACGCGGCTGCCGAGTTCGAGCTTGTCGTTGAACAGCCGGCCGCCAATATTGAGGTTGGCCGAGTAACGCGGGATGGCGTGGGAGATCAGATAACCACCCATAAAACCGTTCTCCACGCAGTCGGGCACTGACCCATAGTTGGGGTCAGCCAGTACGGCGGAGTTCTTGTCGCAGACTTCATTTTCCAGGTTCCATGCCAGGCTCAGGTCGCCAAACAGACCGCCGTTGTCGTAGCGGGTCTGCAGCTCGATGCCGCGCAGGGTTTGCTGGTCAATGTTGTAGAACAGGAAATTGCTGCTGCGCTCGATCACGTCCTTGGTGCGGTGCTGGTAGTAGGCCAGCTTGAAATCGGCGTAGCGTTCGGCGTTGAGCAGACCGGTGAGGTTGTGCACGTAGCCGATCTCGTAGTTGAACGCGTGCTCAGGTTTGAGGGTGTAAAACGGGTTGAGCGAGGCAGAAAAGCCGATGGTGCTCTCGAACATGCTGGGGTAACGCACGGCCTCGCTGTAGCGCAGGTAGACACGACTGTCATCGCTCAGGCGCAGGGCGGCCGAGGCGACCGGGGTCCAGTCGTGACCGCGGCGGGTTTTGACCCGTGTGGCTATGGTGCTGACGGTGGTGCTATTGGCACTGCAGCCTCTTTCGGTGTCGATGTTGTCGAGACTGCCGTTAAGGCAGGCATTGTTCTCGCGGCTGTAGCGACCATCGCTGTCGGGTAGCCAGTCGACCACATGGGTGGCGGTGTAGGTGGTGCTCAGGTTGGCAAGAATGTCGGCTATTTCAGCTTCGGAGAAGCCGAAACCTTCCAACTGTGGCCGTGTGCTCTCTCTAAGCGCCTCCATTTCTTCATCGGTATAGGTCTCGATAGTGCGATAAGTAGCACTGCGGCTTGTGATAGCGGTACCGGTAAGCATATTGCCCGCCGCCTGCTGCTCGGCCAGAAAGTCATCCTTGGCCCAGTAGGATGAGTAGCGGGCGCCCAGATCCAGGGTAAGAAAATCGGTGGGGCGCCAGTCGAAGTTGAAGTTGAACTCGCTCTCGGCGCGCCGGCCGGCACGCGGAAACATGCGCCAGCCATCTTCCACGCCGCCGTACTCATCACCGGAGCGCAGCTTCTCGTGCTGGTAGCTGCCGCCCAGAGTCAGATCCAGGCTGCTGGCCAACGCCAGCTGGTTGCTCAGGGTAATGCCCACGCGGTTCTGATCGGCATTGGCCACGGCGGTATTGCGCAGCACCGGGTCTGCCCAGGTGGCGTAGTTGGGAAAGCCGCCGGCGCTGTAGGTTTCGCTCTCGGTACGCGTGGTCCAGAGGTTGGCGTACAGGTCGATCCAGCGGTTGTCCGGGTTGAACTCGTATTCCAGGTTGTAGGCTTTGGCATCCACATGGCTGAGCGGCCATTGCACCGCGCCCTTGTCGTCGGCGTTGGCCAGCCGGGTAGGCAGGATTTCACCGTAGAGCATGTCGGTGTCGCGGTAACCGAAGGTCAGGCTGTGGTCGTCGTCGAACTTCCAGCGCGCCTTGAACAGCCAGGATTCCATCTTGCTGGAGGTGTTGGGCACCTCGTCGCCGGGGTGAAAATCCAGCGCCAGGCTTTGCGAGTATTCCTGGGTGCGCTCGCCGGTATCCGGCTGTGAGTAGAAGCCAGCGCCGTTCTTGCCGGAGAAGTAGTTGCCGTGCTCGCGAAAGGCGTAGGCGCCGAGCAGCTCGAAGCGTTCCTGCCGGGCGCCGAGCGCCAGCCGGTAGGCGTGATCGTTGCCCGACAGCAGTTTGTCGTCGCTGCTGGTCTTGAGGTTGACGCGCAGGGTCGGGTCGCTGCTGGGGATGCTTGGGTTCGCCGGGAAGCCCGGAACGTCGTAGTAATTTTCACCGGTGTGCAGCTGCGGGATGCGCGGATTGACGGTGTTGTTGCCGGCCTCCAGTTTCAGCTCGCCGCCAAAACGCTCGCCCTCGGCCAGGATGTCATCCACGTCGATGGTGCTGGCGACCACGGCGCCGCCCACCGAGCTGTTGACGTTGCGCTCGATGTTCGGGCCCTTGATCACCTTGATGCCGCCGATCAGGTTGGGGTCGATGTAGCTGCGGTTGGAGGCGCCGTTGTAACCGCGCCAGACCGACATCGCCTGCTCGGTGCCGTCGATGGTCAGCGGCACCCGGCCCGGGCCCTGAATGCCGCGAATGTTCGGGTCCAGGCCGCCGCTGTTGCGGGCGTCGCCGGTGTAGACGTTGAGCATGCCCTTGAACAGGTCAGCCGGGTTGGCACCCTTGTAGCGCTCGATCTGTTCCTTGCCGGAGTAAACGCTGGAGATGTTGTCGTCGTAGACGCTGTCGTGGCCGGCTTCATCGCGGCCGTATAGCTGATCGGCGTTGGTCTGGATGGTCAGCGGTGCGAGCGACAGGCTGTCTGGCTCGCTGCCCAGCGCGTACAACTGCCAGGCGCCGTCGCTCTGCTGGCGAGCACTCAGGCCGCTGTTGGCGAGCAGCCGCTGCAAGCCCTGATCGACGCTGAAACTGCCCTGCAGGCCGGCGCTCTGGCGGCTTTGGGTGAGGGCAGCATCCAGATACAGCTCGATACCGGCGTCCAGCGCAAAGCGGTTGAGCACCTGATCGAGGCTGCCGGCGGGAATATCGAAATGCTGCGTTGCTTCGCTCTGCGCCGCGCTCGGCAGGCTGAGGGTCAGGGCGCTTAAACCCAGGCCCAGATGCAGGGCGAGGGCGAGTGGGGCGTGGCGAAAGGCGAAACCGCGTGGCATGACTGTTCCTGTCTCGTGTTATCGGTGTTGGCTGTATTGCCCTGTACACCGAGCGAGCAGGTCAAAGCCTCAATGCAAATGCGAAATATTTTTATTTGATGGGCGTTGGGGGCTGTTTCTGCGGCCAGGCAAGCGCTCATGCTGGCTCGACACTCACCCAGTAGCGGCTGATGTAGCGCAGCTTGACCGGCAGTATTGTCGACAGGCGTGCCAGGGTTGCGTGGGTGTCCTTGAGGGAGAACACGCCGGTCAGGTGCAGGTCGGCAAGCCCCGGAGCAACGCGCAGCACGCCCGGGTGATAGCGCGCCAGCTCGCTGACAAACTGCGGCAGGCTCTGGCGCTCGGCGACCAGGCGCCCGGTGGTCCAGGCCAACTGGTTCGGGTTGGCTGCCTGGGTCGGCGCAATGCCCTGTGCCGAGAAACGCACCGCCTTGCCGGCGCTCAGGGTGACGCTGCTTTGTTGCTGCTGCAGTTGCAGATCGGCGCTGCCGGCCAGCACCGTCAACAGGCTGTCTTCGGCATTCTGGCGCAGGCACAGGCGGCTGTTGCGCGCGGTAATGCGGGCATCACGGCAATCCAGCTGCAAGGGCCATGCGTGCTCTGGGCTGTCGATCAGCAGCTCGCCCTGCAGCAGTTGCACCTGGTGGCCGCTGGCGTTGCTGTGCAGGTTGAGGCTGGTGGCGGTGTTGAGTTGCAGCCGGGTGCCGTCGTTCAAACGCAGGCTGCGCATCTCGCCGGTGCCGGTGCGTTGATCGGCCAGCAGCGGTTGCCACTGCTGGCGCGTGCCAACGCCCGCCAGGCTGGCGCTGCCGCCAAGCAGGCCGGCCACAGCGAGCAGCTGGCGGCGGGACAGCCCGCGCCGAGCAGCGAGAATGCGCCGGCCGGACGCTGCCGGCACCGCGTCGAAGCGGCTCTGCAACTGCTGTAGTTGTTGCCAGGCGTACTCGTGCGCCGGATCACCCTGACGCCAGCGGGCGCAGGCGGCGATGTCCTCCTCGGTGGCGTCTTCGGACCACAGCCGCGCCTGCCATTGGGTCGCCTCACGGATCTGCTCGGGCGAGAGCATCGGCACGCTCACAGGGTCTGCTCCAGGGCCACCATCAGGCAGTGCTGCAGTGCCCGGGCGATGTACTTCTCGACCGATGACACCGAGACGCCAAGCTGCTCGGCAATCTCGCGGTAGCCCATGCCGTCCAGCCGGTGCATCAGCAGGGCCCGGCTGACGTTGCTGGGCAAGCCGCGCAGTAGGCGGTCGATCAGCATCAGGGCTTCGACGGCCTGGGCTTGCACCTCTGGTGAGGGGTGGCTTGCCTCGGGCTGGCTGGCCAGCTCGTCCAGATAGGCCTGCTCCACTCGCCGCCGCCGGTACAGGTCGATCACCAGCCCTTTGGCAATACGCGTGAGGTAGCCGCGTGAGTGCGCATGCTCCGGCAGACGCCCGCGGGTGAGCAGGCGCAGATAGGTGTCCTGCAGCAGGTCCGCAGCACTGTGCGAGCAGCCCAGACGGCGCTGCAAAAAACCGGACAGCCAGCTGTGATGGTCGCGGTAGAGCTGCTCCAGTTGCTGCTGCTGGGCGGGAGAACGCGTGGTCATGGCGTCAGTCCTTGGCATTAGACATGCGCTTAATGAGAATCGTTATTATTTATGCTGCGACAGCAGGCCGATCATGTCAATCCTGCGGTGAAGCAATCGATAGTTGACAGCAGGCCTGCGCAGATTGAGATAATGATAATAATTCCCATATAAGGATCGTTCTGATCCTGGGCGCCGTGCGCGATCTGTCGCGCGTTGTCGGAGGCTGTTGCCGTGCTGTTCCCTTCCCTGTCCCTGGCATTGCGCCATGGATGACCTTTCCAGATTGCCGGGTGCCGCGCAGCTCAGTGGCTTGCGCCTTGAGGTGCGGCGTTTTCTCGGCAAGCGACTGCACAGCAGTGCCGATGCCGATGACCTGGCGCAGGACGCCTTTGTGCGCTGGCTGGGCAGCGCCGAAGCGGATCAGCCGGTGCCGCCGCGGCCGCTGCTGTTCAGTATCGCCCGCAACCTGCTGACCGATCACTGGCGGCGCCAGCAGGTGCGCAGTGGCAGCGGTCTGGTTGAACTGGACGAGGCCGCAGCCGAGGCCGACGACGCCCTGCAAACGGAGGGTCCCTTGCAGCAGATTGAACAACAGCAACGCTTGCACTTGTTGGCCAGCGCGTTGGAAGATCTGCCCCCAAAACGCAAGCAGGCCTTTGTCCTGCACAAGTTCGACGGCCTGTCGCAGGCCGCTGTGGCCGAGCGCATGGGGATATCCTTGAGCATGGTAGAAAAGCACATTGCCAGCGCCATGCTGCACTGCCGCCGCCATGCTCTGGCGCGCCGCAAGGGAGGCAGTGATGACCATTGAGCAGGGAATGGCCGAGATTGATGAGCAGGCTGCGCTCTGGTTCAGCCGGCGCAGCAGTGGCCGCTTGAGCGCAGCTGAAGAGGCAGAATTTGCCGCCTGGCTCGCCCACAGTGAGCAGCATGCCCAGGCCTATGCCGACATGCAGCTGTTGTGGGATGACTGCGACCAGCTGGCGCGCCCGGATGTACCGGCGGCTGAGCCGGCGCCAGTAACGCCGCTGGCGCCGCGCCGGCGCGCGCCCACAGCCTGGCTGGCGCTGGCCGCCACCGTGCTGTTGGCGGTGGGTGGGCTGCTGGGCTATCAGTGGCGCCAGTTGCCGCAGCTGGAACTTAGCGCCAGCGCCGGCCAGCATGAGCTACGCCAGCTGCAACTGGCGGACGGCAGCGAGCTGACGCTGAACCTGGGCTCCACGGTGCAGGTACGTTACTACCGCGACCGGCGCGAGGTCAGCCTGATTGCCGGCGAGGCCTACTTCTCGGTGGCGCCAGATGCCGAGAGGCCGTTTCGGGTTGATGCCGGCGCCGGCCGGGTTGAGGTGGTTGGCACGCGGTTCACCGTGCGCCGCAGCCTGGCAACGCTGGCGGTGGCCGTCGAGCAGGGCCACGTTGCAGTGCAGCCGGGGCGCGACGGGCTGGCCTTGCAGCAACTGCAACCGGGCGACAGTCTGGAGATCGACTATCAGCAGGGTGCGCTGCGGCGCAGTCAGGTTCCGACGGCTGAGGTGGGTAGCTGGCGCGATGGGTTGCTGGTCTTTCGCGACCGCCCGTTGGGTGAACTGGCGCAGGAGCTGAGCCGCTACCGTGGGCGCCCTGTGCAGCTTGACGGCGCCGGACTGGCCGCGCGCCGGTTGTCCGGGAGCCTGGATATCCACCAGCCCGAGCGCTTTGTGCAGGCGTTGCCGCAGTTGCTGCCGTTGGAGCTGATCGAGCAGGCGGATGGAGTCTTGCTGTTGCGCGAACGTAAATGAAAATTTTTTTCATTTGAGAGGTGGGGGTTTGCCCGACTGCTGCGTTCTCTGGGGTGTTACCACTCGGCGTACAGCCCAAGGAGAGCGCAATGAAGCCCTGCCACCCCCGTTCCGCCCTGTCCCGTCTGACCCTGTCCTTGCTGGCCGCCGCCAGCCTGCAGGCACAGGCGGCCAGCCTTGACCTGAACCTGCCAGCGCAGCCGTTGGCTGCCTCGCTGACCAGCCTGGCGCAGGCCGGGCAACTGCAGATTCTGTTCGACGAGGCGCAGTTGCGAGGCTTGAGCGCGCCGGCGGTGGATGGCCGTTATGAGCCTGAGGCGGCCTTACAGCTGTTGCTGCAGGGCTCCCACCTGGAGCTGGTGCCGGTTGATCAGGGCTTTGTCATTCGCCCGCGCCCGCGGACATCGGGCAGTGACAACGGCATCACCCTGCAAACCCTGACCGTGGTGGGCGATGGCCTGGAGGTCAACTCCGCCAACATCGGTCGCTCAACCCTGGGCCGTCGCGAGATCGAGCGCCAGCAGGCCAACAACATCCCCAGCCTGCTGCAGACCCTGCCGGGTGTGACCATGGGTGGCTCGGCCAAGCCGGGTGGGCAGACGGTTAATATCTGGGGTCTGGGTGACGCCGAGGACGTACCCTTCACCCTGGATGGCGCCAACAAGAGCGGCTTTGAGCGCTATCAGCAGGGCACCATCTTTATCGAGCCCGAGCTGATCGAGCGCGTTGAGGTGGAGAAGGGCCCTTACTCGGCGTTCACCGGTAACGGCGGCTTTGGCGGTACCGTGCACATGGAAACCCGCGATGCCACCGACATGCTCAAGCCGGGCCGCAACAGCGGCGCCTTTGTGAAGTACGGCTACCAGAGCAACGACCAGCAGCGCAGCTATACCGGCGCCCTGTTCGGCCGCACCGACGATGGCCTGTTCGACGGCCTGCTGTACCTCAATCACCGCGACAGCGATGACATCAAACTGGCCGGACACATCGATCAGGGCGAAGGCTACTTGTACCCCGAGCGCTACCCCTACACCGCGCAAAATCAGGATGCGGTGCTGTTCAAGGGCAACTTCAACCCGAGCCCCGAACACAGCTTTGGCCTGACCTACAGCCGCAGCAAGCTGGACCTGCGCAGCCCCTTTAGCGCCGTGACCTTTCTGGTGCCGAGCAAGTGGTCGATTGATCGCTACGGCAGCCTGGAGGCGGCCATGCACCGGCTGCTGTCCAACCGCGAGCTGATCGACACCACCTGGTCCGGCAAGTACCACTACCAGCCGCTGAACAACCCGCTGGTGGACCTGGAGATCAGCTACTCGCTGTCGGACACCGACCAGACCGACACCCGTGATGATGACGCCAGCTACAGCTCTTCCACCGGCGGCAAGTACATCAACACCCAGTACCGCGACAAGGTGTTTGAGGTACGCAACACCAGCCTGTTCGACAGCGGCGCGCTGGCCCACGAGCTGACCGCCGGTATCCAGTGGCGGCTGCATACCCGTGACGTGCTGATGTACCTGCCGACCTTTGCCAGCAACCCGGATTACAACTTTGGCTGGTATCAGCCGCAGTTCATGCCGGCCGGTGAACAGGAGGCCCGCAGCCTGTTCCTGCAGGATGCGATTACCCTCGGCGATGTCACCATCACCCCGTCGCTGCGCTATGACCATGTCACCAATCGCGGCAAGCGCAACCTGGCCGTGCGCTACAACAACCCGGACATGAACCACGATTACCGCTCGGTCACCTACACCGGTTGGTCACCACGTTTGTCGGTGTTCTGGCGGGTCAACCCGACTCTGGGCCTGTTCGTCGATTACGCCAAAACCTGGCGTGCGCCGGTGCTGGATGAGCAGTACGAAGTGCAGAGCAGCTCCACGCTCAGCGGCAGCAGCCGTGATCTGGATGCCGAACAGATGCGTGGTGTGCGCGGCGGGGCGGTGGTCAGCCTGCCGGACCTGATCAGCCAGGGCGACAACCTGCAGGTGCGTGCAACGCTGTTCCGTCACCGCATCAGCGACGAGATCTTCAAATTTCGCTCCATCGCCTGCCAGGCGCAGGCCGAGAATGGCGGCAGCATCAGCGATAACTGTGGCGACCTGCTGCCCCTGTCCAACTACCGCAACCTGGACGGCCTGACCATTCGCGGCGCAGAGATCGAGAGCTACTACGACAGCCAGCGGGTGTTTGCCAGCCTGTCCTACTCCTGGACCGAGGGCCGTCACGACGGCGCCTACAGCAACCCCTGGGGCCCCAATGTCTGGGCGCGCGATATTCCGCCGGTCAAATGGGTCGCCATGTTGGGTGTCAAGGTGCCGGAAATCGACGTGCAGCTGGGCTGGCAGGGTGAGTTTGTGCGCAAGAGCGATCGCCAGCCCTCGGATCGCTACGACGGCAGCGGCGAGCGCTACTGGGATAGCTTTGATAACGGCAGCTACGACGTTCACCGCGTGTTTGCCGACTGGTCACCACGCACTGGTCAGCTGGCCGACCTCAGCGTCAAGCTGACCGTGGACAACATCTTCAACCGCTTCTACCGCCCGGCGATGTCCGGTGACAACGCCTACTCACAAGGCCGTAACGCCAAATTCAGCGTCAGCTATGCGTTCTAGCCACGGCACGCCGCTGGCAGAAACTCGCGGTCCAGATCCGTCTTGTTGGCGCCGCGGGTTTCCATGCCGGTAACCGGTTCGTCATAGCCGCACAGCCAGGCAATCGGGCTGGTCGGGCTGCCGGTCACGACCGCCGGGCGAAAGGTCAGCGTCTTGCCCTGCAGCGGCTGGGAGGCCTTGTTGCCCAGGGTCACGTGGATGGCGCCGGACTCGACGACCACACCGGTGATGCGGTTGCCGATCAGCTGCTGCGGCGCAGGCATACCCGCCGCGCCGTTGTCCGCGGGAAAGGCCAGGCGCTGCTCGTAGTAGTCGTTGATGCGGCTTTTGAGCGAGCCGGCCATGCTCACGGCCTCGGTAATCTCGCTGCGCTGGATGTAGGTCTGGTATGAGGGGAGGGCGATGGACGCCAGGATGCCGATGATGGCGCACACCACCATCAGCTCGATCAGGGTAAAACCGTGGTTGTGCTTCATATCGCCTCTCCCAGGCTGAAGATGGGTGCATAGGCACTGGTCAGGAACATCATCACCGCCACGATCACGACCACCGCGACCAGCGTTGTCAGGGCTTTGAGCTGTTTTTCGCAGGCCTGCAAAAAGCCTTGCATCTGCACCTCGGTCAGGGCCTGTATCTCGATGGCCAGGTCCATTCCGCGCTCTTCAACCTGCTGCAGGTGACGCAGCACCGGGCTCTGCTCTGACAGCGCGTGCCGGTCGAGCGTCGGGTATTGCAGGGCATCGGCCATCTGACGGTAGGCGCGGCGGCAGCTGGGCAACACCAGCAGGCGGCAGGCCAGGCTGTCGTGGGCGTTTACCTTGAACTGGAACAGCCGCCGCATCTGCAGCGCACTCAGCAGCGCCAGTAAAATCAGCAGTGAGATGGCCAGAATGAACAGGCTCCAGTAGGTCTGGTACAGCGCCAGGTAGGCAGGAGGCGCCATCTCGAGATTGTTTAGCAGGTCGCTGAACGTGGGGGTGATCTTGAACTGGTAGATGCCTGCGACCATATAGAACACAAAGGTAACGTAGGCGAGGTAGGCCAGCGCGCGCTTGAACTTCACCGGGGCTTCGAGCTGCCGGCCCAGGTTGAGCTGCTGGTAGGTGTTGAGCGCGCGCTCGGCGTTGTCGGGGTCGGGTATGGCAGCAAGCCGCGTCAGCAGCTGCGCGGGCCAGCTGTCGGCCTTTGGCGCCGGCCCGTAGAGCGAGCAGGCCTGTTCGGACTGCGCCTGCTCAAGCCGCGCCGCGAGGCTGGCGCCGCTACTGTCGTTGCCTGCCTGGCGGCAGATATAGCCAAATCTGTCCCACGTCATGTGCGCTGTGCTCTCCCTGCTCTGACTGACCAGCCCGCGGGGTCAGCGGGCTGCGGCGCAACAATCGCACACTCGGGTCAGCGCCACAAGCGCCTGAAGGGGGCTCTTTACAGGCGGAAGCGGGCAACCAGATCCCGCAGTTGCACGGCCAGTTTCGACAGCTCCTGACTGGCGCTGTTGGTCTGCTCGGCGCCGGCGGCGCTTTGCGTCGACAGGTCACGGATATTGACCAGGTTGCGGTCCACTTCCCGCGCTACCTGCACCTGCTCCTCCGAGGCGCTGGCAATCACCAGGTTGCGCTCGTTGATCGAGCTGACCGCGCGGGTAACGCCCTCCAGCGCCTCGCCGGCGGCCTGCGCCAAACGCAGGGTGGTGGCGGCCAGGCCGGTACTGCCCTGCATGGCCTGCACCGCACTGCTGGCGCCTTTTTGCACACTGCCGATCATCTGTTCGATCTCGGTGGTCGACTGCTGGGTACGGTGCGCCAGTGCTCTTACCTCGTCGGCCACCACGGCAAAACCGCGCCCCTGTTCACCGGCGCGCGCGGCCTCGATGGCAGCATTGAGCGCCAGCAGGTTGGTTTGTTCGGCAACCGCGCGGATGACATCCAGCATCTGGGTGATGCTGTTGACCTCGGCAGCCAGCGATTCAACGTTCTCGGCGGTTTCGGTCAGGTCATTGGTCAGGGCATTGATCGAGGACACCGTCTGGCGCACCTGATCCTGGCCATTGCGCGAGTGTTCATCGGTCTCACGCGACGCGTCGGAGGTGCTCGCGGCGTTGCGGGCAACCTCTTCGACCGCGGCGGTCATTTCGTTGACCGCGGTGGCGGCCTGCTCAAGTTCGTTGTTCTGCTGGCGCAGGCCGCGGGCGGAATCTTCGGTAACCGCATTCAGCTCTTCCGAGGCGGACGCCAGTTGAGAGGAGGCGTTGCTGATGCCTTCAATGGTGTCGCTCAGGCTGTCGCGCATGGCGGCCAGCGCCTTGAGCAGCTCGGCCGGTTCGTCGTTGCCCTCGGCCTGCACGCGCTGGGACAGGTCGCCCGAGGCGATGGTGCGCGCCACCTGCAATGCCTGGTTGATCGGCCCGACAATGCTGCGGGTCAGCATCAGCGCCAGCACAATGGTGGCAATGACCGAGGCAATGGCCAGGGCGAGCACCATCTTCACGCTGCCACCGTACACGTCGGCGGTATTGCTGGCGGCAGCGGAGGCGCCCTGCTGATTCAGTTTGGTCAGCTCGGCCAGCCGGGCGACCATGTCGTCGGCGTAGCCGTTCAGTTTGCTGGATACGGCGTCTTCAGCCGCCTGCCTGCGCCCTGACTTGACCAGGTCGGTGACGACTTCTTGCTGCGCCATGTAACGGTCGCGGGCGGCAACAAACTGGCCGTAGGCTGCGCGCTCCTGCTCGGAAGAGATCAGCGCCTCGTAACGGCCATCCGCCGCGTCCAGCGCTGCCTTGCCTTCCTGCATGCGGGCCAGGGTGTCGTTGATGTCGGCCGTGGACTCCTGGGTCAGCAGGCGCAGGGTCAGGGCGCGCACCCGCGAGGTCGCCAGGCCAATGTCGTTGCTGGCGAGAATGGCCGGCAGCCAGTTCTTGTCGACCTCATCCGAGTAAGAGTGCATGCGCTGCATCTGCAAGAGCGCAAAGCCACCCAATGCCACCATGAGCAGAGTCATCAGTGCAAAAAATAGGCTGGCGCGTAGGCCGATGGTGAGGTTTCTGACTGACATGGGGTCTCCAGGTGGCAGTGGCCTAAAGATAAGGGTGCTGTTGCTGTGCTTCGACTGACACTCAAGCAGGCGAACGACATTGACCAGTCAATCGGCTGGCTCGGTTCGGGCAGCGTTCTCTACTGAGTATATCGGAGGTTTCAGGTATTTCTTGATGTTACACAGCGGAGGATTTTCACGGGCAAGCGTAGCCAATAGCATGGCTCAATGCCATTAAACCTTGGTGCTAAACGGGGCCGGTGGTTGTGCGATGCGTGCTTGTTGGTGTCGTCGGTTATCGCGCTGCTGACGGTGCCGGTATTTGCCCGGTGTTTGTCCCCAGTCTGCGGCGCTATGAGGGCAACCGGTACCGGACTTTAGGTCTGTGACGCTCTGACCTCCAGCGCCGGCATCTCTGTGTCAGCGGATACTTACACTGGACAGATGCTCACGATAGCGGCCTACTGCTGGGGTGGACGGATTTTGGGTATATGCGCGATGACAAAGAAACCGGCTTTCCTCGTAAAGTCGCTTTTCTGGGGCATGGTATTTCTGATTGCCAGCCTCTTGATAATGGCAGCCGTGTCGTTTCGCGGTGTGGTGGTTTACCAGAGTCAGGATCTGCCGGCGCTGGAAGCCAGCAGAGGCCAAAGCTTGTCGGCTGACCAGATGGCGGCGAACCAAGCTGCCGCTGAACGGCATTTCGAACAATGGATGCAACGTGAGCGCCAGCTGTCGTCGACAGAGCAGCTTGCCCGGTTTAAAGGGGGGAGCTATTACCTGACGTGGCTTCCCTGGCTTGTGTTCGGCTGGTTTTTCTATCGCTGGCCGCTGCCCAATTTGGGACTCGCCTTGCTGCCAGCGCTCGGGTTTTGCCTGGTGGGGCTGGTCTGGCCGGTTGAGGTAGTGCTGATGTTTCTAGCAACCCTGATAGCCGCCTTGGTGACGCGACTTACACGACGGGTTGCTCCTGGCCGTTGATACTGTCAAACGGCTTTGGCGCGTCCCAGCTCCTTATTCGCTTGTCAAAACCCAAACCACCAAACTAGGGAAACAAGGGCGACCAGAAGCGGCAAGAGGACCGTATCCTTGTATTCCTTTTCACTCCCAAGTGTGGCCCGCCAATACTATTCCCTGGCCACAACCTTGATCACCTTTCTACCCTTGAAGCGGAGTGCCGCTACATGCTCGTAGCGTCCGTTCGTTTTCACGTCCTTGAGACTGGGTAGTTAAACCCTGCGCTCGCTTGGCGACATGTTAAATCTGGCTTTTGATTAACTCAGCACAGTAGTGGCCCAGCTACGCACCATCGATGCCTCGGGTTTGCTTGTAGGCCGGGTAGGCCGATACGCGCCAGGCCAGCAGCGACGCCGGCAGGGTGATAACACCATACACCCAGGAAATGTCGGCGACGCTGCTCTCAAACAGATACAGCTCAACCCCGATGGCAATCGCCTGAATCGTCAGTACAAACAGCAGCAGTGACGCCCATGGCTTCAACCGCAGCAGCGCCGTAACAGCCAGCAGAACGGCACCACCCGGCAGCGCAAGCACCAGCGTCACCACAAAGCTTAGCCCGCCAATCAGCAACAACTCCGACCCCACAGAGCGCGCCGCCACAGCGACTGCGATGGCGTGAGCTACTGCGGCGAAGCAGGCCGTGATGAGGGTGGCCGGCAGCAGGTGGGCTAGGTGTTGCCGCAATCGGGGCATGGGCTTCTGTCCGTGGTGGGGTGGTGTTGTTTTGATGCAAGCGTGCATTGGTGGGTGGGCAGGGGCAAGGCGTGGGCGATGGTCGGTGGTTTTGGAAGGGCGGTGGGTAAGCTGTTTAGGGGGGAAGGTGCGGACGTTGGCAGGTTCGGCTTGGGGCGCTTCATCGGGGCGGGGCATTTGGCGGTGGCGAGGGGCTGTGTCAGATGCTGACGCCGTTGGCATCGCTGTTTTATCGGCAAAACTTGAAGGAGCCCAGGAAAAACTGATCAGGTTCTGGGACGTGAGCTGTAGCCTTCGAAGGCATTCAAAGCGTTGGCTGTAGCGGATGGTCGCCCTCGTCGCCTGGCCGGGTGCGTGGTGGAAGAATGCCTGCACAGTTCATATTGGTGGATTTGCGCTCCTGGTCGGTAGCTGACGGCAAGCAACATTATCCTTTGTGCAACTGAAGGAAGTCCTCGCTATTAATGACCACTAAACTTGGTAGAGAGCTTTATCACGAGGTTGCTGCAGACAGCGCCGCAAAGAACCACGCCGAGAAGGCGGAGAGTCTGCAGTGCGACTACGAAACTGGCATCTGATCCGGTCTCGACCGCGATGATGGCCATTGAATCCAGCCCCCCTGGGCTTGTAGCGAGAAACATCGACAAGAAGTCCTTTTGGAATACCCCGCTTAGTGGCCATGCCAGTAGGCCGCATAGAACAATAAGCACGATATTTGCTGTCAATATAACCGGTACCAGGCGTGCGACCTGAATGATGGTAGCGCGAGTGAAACGCAAGCCGATATAACCGCCGATTGCTCCGTAGGCAAGTGTCATGATGGTGTCGTTGAGGGTGATTTCCATGTAACCGGATAGTTGCAGTGCGGTACCCAGAATTATTGGTGTAATAAGCGCGCCTGCCGGAATCAGGTTGCCGCTGAGTGCGCCCATAAAGGCCAGGGCAAGTGTGGCAAGTAGTCCCAGCCAATTAGCGCCTACCTCCATTTGAGTAAGCTCATGCATCGCGCCGGGCGCAACAAGCATATGGGACACCCAGGCGCCTAGCATCACAACACAGACCACTCTGATGTATTGCATGCTGGCGACAATGCGGCTGTCGGCACCTTGCTCTTCGGCCATGGCGATCATCGCTGAGGCTGCGCCTGGGCCGGTACCCCAGGCTGCGGCATCTGGCGGGATCTTGCTGGCGCACGCCAGAATAAGTCCAACGCCGAAGCTAAGAGCAATCGTCAGCAACGTAACCAGCGCCATCAGATACCAGTCTTTAGCAAGGGCAAGCAAAACGCTTAAGGTCACGGATTTTGCGACCAAGAGTCCGACGACACCCTGTCCGCTGCGGAACAGTATGCGTGGTACCTGAATGCGTGCCCCTAGTGTGCCCATCGCGATGGCAACCAGCATGGGGCCCAGCAGCAAGGCAGCAGGCAAACCGGCTTTATGCAGAATAAAGCCGGCGAGCCCTCCTGCGACTATCAGAACTATCCATTGCAGCGTTTTATGAGCTTTGAATGACGGTGATAGGCGCAGAGGGCTCATTTGGCATTTCCAGTGTTACAGGAGGGGAATGGTATAGCCGAGGATGACTCGGTTCTCGTCTGTGTCTCTAGCGAAACTGGAGCGGAAAGATGCGTTCCGGTATCTGACGAACAGGTTCTTCAGTGGCCCACTTTGGAAGTCGTAGCGCATCTCACTGTTGCGCTCCCACTCCTGACCGGTCTGGGTGGACCCAATAACTTCCGCTCCAGAGCCACGAACGTAACGCGTCATGAAGGTCAACCCGGGAATACCAACGCCTGCAAAATTGAAGTCATATCGCATTTGCCAGGATTGCTCATCGGGGTTGGCAAAGTCATTGAGCTGGGAGAAGTTGACCAGGAAGGGGTCGGTACCGTTCACGTAGGCGAAGCCGGTGTTTCCCATCATTTTTTGCCATGCAAGGCTGAACGTGTGATTGGGAAGACTGTAGGACAACATGGTGCTGATGGCTCTGTTGTCAACGTCGCCACCCAGACTCTGCCCAATATCACTTGCTGTGAACAGGCGGGTGTCGAGTTTCAGTGAGCCTTCTGGCAAGGCGTGTTGGTATTTGGCGCCCAGATAGTGCTGACGATAGACGTCATCCAGTTCAGCGGAATACCAGGTGGCCGTCAGGTTTTCACCAAGCGGAGCGTCGGCTCCGATAAAACTGAAATGGTCTGCCTCAACCGCTCCGGCGAATCGACTGTTCTTGTTGTTTAGCTGCAAGCCCTGGAAGTCAGAGGAGTTGCGCTGTTTAACATCATCGAAGCGGCCCAGCTTGAAGGTCAGGTTCCCGATGTCGTTGCTGGTCAGCATAACCCCGTCAAATGTTTGAGGAATGATGCGGCCGTTGTTTGGTTTCAATACCGGCAAGGGTTGCAGGTGCGTCCCTACGCTCAGTACCGTCTCGGACACCTTTGCCTTGGCGGTCATGCCCAGGTGAGAAAACTCGTCGGCGGCGCGCCCATCATCATGTGTCGGCAGGAGGCCGGTATTTACACGGTCAGGGGATGAGTCGAGTTTGATCCCGAGCATTCCCAGCGCGTCGACTCCAAAGCCAATCGGGCCGGAGGTATACCCGGATTGGAACTTAAGCAGGAAGCCTTGAGCCCATTCGTCTCTCTTTGACTGGCCTGTGCCTTCGCGAAAGTCGCGATTCAGATAGATGTTGCGCAGCTCCAGGGAGGCTTCGCTGTCCTGGATAAACTCGGCGAGAGCGGGCTGGCTGCATGCCAGTGCAGCGATGGTCATCAATGAAGCAGAGGCCAGGCGACTGTTCTTGTTTTTCAACATGGACACCTTTTGCTTGTTGGTTATAGGAAGGTTGTCTGCCCGTAGCTCCGGGCGGAAATCACTCTAATCACTGGCAAGCGGGGGCGGTTTTCACATATCTCATCGATACATGATTTTTCGTAAAACCACGCTGTGGAGGCTTCGTTATGATGTGGGCTCGTGGCATCAGGCACGCCGTGGTTCGTTCTTTTCTGCAAGATGCTTGACGCTGAATCAACGGCTTGCGTTTGGATGACATGCCTGCACGTTACTGATTTGAATAAAAATATCGGAGTCAAAAATGTGGAAAAAAAATAACAAGGCTAAGGTTCGCTCGATAATTTTCGGGGCGATTGGCGCTGCTGCCTGCGTATGCGCGGTACCAGCCAGTGCAACTCAGTTGTCGATTGCTACGGCAGGTACTACAGGTGTTTTCTATGCCTATGGCGGGGCGTTGGCCAGCGTTGTGGGCAAGCATGTCCCGGAAATTTCAATGACGGCTGAGTCTACCGGCGGCACAGTCGAGAATATGAAGATGCTATCGAAGGGGCAGGCAGACCTTGCGACGGCGTCGGCCGATGTTGTTCACGAAGCCTATACCGAGTTCGCAAGCTCCAAGCACTTTAAAGAAAAAGTGGACATGTACGCGCTGTTTAATATGTATCAGCAGCCGCACCACATTGTGACCCTGCAAGGTTCGGGCGTGAATGATATCGCCGATATTCGTGGAGAGCGGGTTGTGGTTGGTGCTCCTGGCTCGGGTACGGAAGTAAAGACACGGATGCTGCTGGACTCTCTGGATATCACTTATCGTGATTTTCGTCCGGAGTTCCTGACCTTTGCCGAGGGCGTTGAAGCGCTGCAGGATGGCACCGTGGAAGCGACCTTCCTGGGAGTCAACTACCCGGCACCAGCCATCATGAGCCTGGCGCTGACAAACCCCATCGATTTGCTTTCGTTGACCGACGATCAAGTCACAACGATCCGTACTCGTTACCCCTTTCTGGATCGTGCAGTGATTCCCGCAGGCACGTACAAGGGTGTTGATCACGACACCCAAACGGTCTCTGTTCAGACTCTCGTTGTGTCGAGCACGGATTTGTCTGAAGAGACGGCTTATCAAATCGTCAAGGCTGTTTTCGAAAACAAGGAAGAGCTCGAAAGCATCAACCATGCCTTCAAGCAAACCACGCTTGAAAATGCCACGAATACCGTTGTTCCGCTTCACCCTGGCGCCGCTCGTTACTTCCGTGAAGTCGGTGTCCTCAGGTAATCGGTTGAACGATGCTGAGGAGGCTCGGCTTCTCAGCATTCGATAGGACTGAAGTTGTCCGTTAGAGGAAATAGCAACATGGCTTCTAGCAAGACTATAGGGGGGGTGATTATTGTCATTTCCCTGCTTTTTACCGTGTTCCAGGTTTACACGGCAACCACTGGCCTGATGACGGCCATTTTGCAGCGTGGAATTCACCTGTCCTTTGTATTGGCGTTGGTTTTTCTGTTCTTCCCTGCAATTAGCGGTACGAAGCGCACTTTGTTTATCGATGTTCCGCTGATCTGTGCTGCTGTTTGCAGTGGTGTTTATCTCTACATGTCATTCGATGATTTGATCTATCGAATTGGTGACCCAAATCTGCCGGATATGATCGTTGGTTGTGTCACCGTTGTCGTGCTGCTGGAGGCGACTCGCCGCACGGTTGGCTGGGTGATGACGATGTTGGCTGTTATTTCGCTGCTGTACAGCTACTTTGGTCATTTCCTGCCAGAACCCTTTGGTCACTCGGGGCGCGATCTGGAACGCATCGTTACGCAGATGTTCTTTTCTACCGAGGGTATCTACGGCGTGCCGCTGGGTGTTGCTGCGACCTACGTGTTCCTGTTTATTTTGTTCGGATCCTTCATGGAAAAGAGCGGCGTGGGGACGTTGTTCATCAATTTGGCCAACGCATTTGCCGGTAAGTACCAGGGAGGGCCGGCAAAGGTCGGCATCATCTCGACTGCCAGTGTGGGAATGGTGTCCGGTAGCCCCGTTTCAGATGCAGCGACTACCGGCGCTTTCACCATTCCCATGATGAAGCGGGTTGGCTACAAGGCGCGCACTGCTGCAGCAATCGAGGCGGTTGGCGCTTCAGGTGCTTCGCTTATGCCGCCGGTCATGGGGGCGGGTGCATTTGTCATGGCTGACATGAGTGGCGTGCCCTATAGCGAGATCATTCTGCACGCGATTATTCCAGCCATGTTGTTCTATACAGCCTTGATGTTTGTCGTCGGAAACGAGGCGCGCAAGACTGGGGTCAAGGCGCTGCCGGCGGAGGAAATCCCCGCCAAGAAAGATGCCCTGCTGAAAAGCCTGCGTCTGCTGGTGCCGTTGCTGGTGCTGATTTTTTCGCTTGCGGTTCTCAGGGTCTCGCCGTTGCGGGCAGCGCTTTTCGCCACGGCTATCGTTGTTGTTACGACGTTTCTCTACAACTTCTTCAAGCCCGAACTGAAGGTGCCTGCCAAGCACATGCTGGAGGCGCTGATAGAGACACCGCGCAAGATACTCGTCGTGTCGGTTGCGTGTGCAACAGCAGGCATCATCATTGGCATGCTGGGTATGACCGGCTTGGGGCTCAAGCTTTCCGACATCCTGATGTCTATTTCCCAGGGGCATCTGCCTATTGCCTTGCTCTGTGCCATGGTGATCTCGATTGTGCTTGGCATGGGGCTGCCGCCCACCGCAGCCTATATTGTGATGGCCGTAACTGCAGCGCCGTTTCTGGTGCAGATGGGCGTCCCTGTGGTCGTCGCACATTTCTTTGTCTTTATGTACTGCTGTTACGCGCCGATTACCCCGCCGGTTGCGCTTGCGGCTTACACAACAGCAGGTATCGCTGGCTGTGATCCCTTCAAAGCCGGTCTGGATGCGTTCCGCATCAGCCTGACAGGCTTTGTTTTGCCGATCATGGTGGTTTACAACCAGTCGCTGCTTGGGCTGGGCTCCTGGGTCGATATCTTGACGGCGTGCGCCCTTGGGCTGGTTGCCGTATGGATGATGTCCATTGCATTGGTGGGTTGGCTGCAACGCCGTGTCGGTGTGATCTGGCGCCTTGTTCTTGCCATGGCTGCCGTTGGGTGTCTGACACCGGTAACATGGGCTCACCTCTGCTCGTTCGTTGTGTTGTTGGTATTTGTCTTCACACAGACGAACTGGCTGGTGAAGCGGTTTTCTTCAGCAACCCAGCTGTAGAAAGCAAGGGAGTTCGTGAGGAGGTGCCTCGGCTACCTCCTCGCGCTGGTCCTTGCAGGCAGTTCGGACAAGCAATCATTGACTGCAGCCGCTTGCAAAACTCCCATAAAGGCTGAAACCAGATGAGAAATATCCCACCCCTAAATGCACTGCGTGTTTTCGAAAGTGTTGCCAGACTCAAGAGTTTTTCGAAGGCCGCAGACGAACTTCACGTAAGTCAGTCGGCCGTAAGCAAGCAAATTAGCTTGCTCGAGAATTACCTGGGTGTTCAGTTCTTTCTGCGTGACCGAACGGGTATCCAGCTTACGGAGCTTGGGCAGCGCTATTTTGAAGGTGTGCAGCCGGCGTTCGAGCGAATCGTGGCTGCAACTCAAGGTTTAACGGCCCAGGTAGAGGATGAGCCGCTGCGGGTCCGCGTTTACTCGACGTTTGCCGCGCGCTGGTTGATGCATCGCTTACCCCGTCTGCAAAGCAGACATCCCGACCTCCGCATTCGTATTTCGACGGCAGTTGCCCCGGTGGATTTCGCGATCGAGCGCGTTGATGCGTCGATTCAGCTGGGCAAAGGGGAGTGGGAAGGGATGCAGCAAGATTTTCTGTTTGCTGATGAGCTGCGGCCGGTGTGTCGGCCAAAGCTGGTGGCAGGGCTCCCCGCCGGGAGGACGCCAGCAGATCTTGTTGGGCGGCGGCTTGTTCACTCCCGCTACCGGAAGAATGACTGGAGCGACTGGTTTGCCTCCGCCGGTATCGAGTATCAAATGGAGGAGGACCCCTTCATGTTGCCAAGCTCCCTGCTGGCCTATCAGGCGGCGCAGGACGGGCTGGGCATTGCGATCGCGCAAACCCGTATGGTCGAACGGGAGCTGCGTGCAGGCACCCTTATTTATTTTTGTGAACACACTCTTGTTCGAGATCTGGGCTATTACCTGGTCACGCCGATGAACTCGCCAAGGGAAGACAAGATAACCCGTTTCAGAGAGTGGCTTGCCCTGGAAATAAGCTAGCCGTCTCGAGACGGGCTCAACCTACTGTGAATGGATGATGAGACTGATATGGCCACGTTAATTGAGCAACTCGCCGACTTTGCCGTAAGTACTGCAGATTCGCGGATGGACGTCGACGTTTTGCACCATAGCAAGCGTGCAGTTCTGGACTGGTTTGCATCACTGTATCCGGGCACCCGTGAGCCGGTAGCGATGAATCTTGCTGCCGCCCACGCGGACGAACGCAATCTTGGCAAGAGCAGTCTGCCGGGTTTCGGGGCGACATCCTTGCCGGCGACAGCGGCGTGGATCAATGGCACGTCTTCCCATGCTGTCGAGTTTGATGACATTTTTAAGGATGCTGTCTATCACCCGGGGGTGCCGACGGTTGCCTCAGCGCTTGCAGTAGGCGAACACATCGGTGCTTCGGGGGCCGATTTTTTGCGGGCTATCATGGTTGGCTATGAGGTATCGACCCGTATTGGCGCGGCAGTGCAGCCATCCCATTACCATTATTTCCACACTACTGGCACCATCGGCAGCTTTGCTAGCGCCGCGGCTGCGGCGTCCCTGCTAGCGCCCACCAGTCGGGATGTTATGGCTCATGCGCTTGCAACCGCCGGGTCATTTGCGGCTGGGCTTCAGCAGGCGTTTCGGTCCGACTCAATGACCAAAGCGCTGCACGGTGGACATGCCGCTTCCTCGGGAGTTACCGCAGCGCGGGCGGCTTATAACGGCGTGACTGGCGCACTGGATATTCTTGAGGGAGAGGTCGGCTTTGGTGCGGCCATGAGCAAGTCGCCTCAATGGAACAAGGTGACCCAGGGCTTGGGAGAGGTCTACAACATCACTCGGGTGACTCACAAAAGTCACTGCTGCTGCGGCCACACCTTCGCTGCTATTGACGGTGTGCAATCGCTCCGCTCGCAGTTGTCGGAGTCCGAGCTTGCTGATGTCGAACGCATTGAGGTTGACACCTATCAGACGGCTTTGGATGTAACAGGTAACTATGCGCCTGTATCAGCCTATCAAGCCAAGTTCAGCATGCCCTATGTGCTGGTGCAGGCGTTGCGCTTTGGCAGCGTCAGACTGGAAGCCTTCTCGAATGAGCGTCTGTTGGATGGCGCAACACGTGAGCTCATGCAGCGCGTCGTGCTCAATGCTTGCCCGGAGCTGAGTGCACGGTTTCCTTCGAGCCGCTCGGCACGGGTTCGTCTTGTACTCAAGGGCGGGCGTGTGTTGGAGCACTTCGCTGCGCATCGCAGAGGCGATCCGGAAGCCCCGTTGAGTGACCGGGAGTTGAATGACAAGTTTTCCGAATTGGTTGTGCCGGTTATCGGTGCTGGTGCAGCGCAGGGGTTGGCGGAGAAAATCTGGTCCCTGGATAGCATCGAGCTGCGTGAGCTTAACCTCGTCTCTCTGGGATAGGGCCATTTGTCTGCATCATGTTGCTTGCCAGGGCCGGCAGCATGATGCAAGTACACCACGCGCTTTACGCCCTTGCAGGGTTGCAAGTCAGTGGCTGTGTTCCTTTGACTCTTCGCGTGGTCTTCCGCATATATTGGTATGAGCCGCGGCGACGTGCTGGTTTAGTGGGCTGTTAATGCGCGTTGGATAGCCTTCGTCGAGGTGCTTTCCGTGTCAATGTACGCGGCTCTGGGTGTGATAGGGCAGCGTATGGACCAGGCCCGATGCTGAGCATCGGGCCTGGTCGTTTTCCGTGTGGCTGAATATGGCAGAGAAACTCTGCACAAGGGTCATGCAGAGCGTTTTGATGGCTGGTTGTGCAGGTAATGGAATACCGACAGATCACCCATTTTGAATGTACTTCCCGATACCTTCGCCAGGTTTGATTGCTGGGCGTTCAGCTTGCTCAGTGGCTGGTTTGCAGCCCAAAAGCCCGGTCCGCCCTCCCATTTCGGGAAACCAAAACCATTAACCATGACCAGATCAATGTCTGTTGCTCGCGTCGTAACGCCTTCTGCCAGAAGCAGCGCAGCTTCGTTGGCGATGGTAAGCAGTGCGCGCTCAATGATTTGCTGCTGTGTAAACGCCTGTCGGGTAAACCCCTTACTACGGGATTCCTGCAGAATCAGACTGTTGACCTCTTCTGCCTCCTGTCGGTTTCCGCGCTCGTCGTAGCTGTAGTATCCACCCTGAGTCTTTCGGCCCAGTCGGCCTTGCTCGCACAACAGGTCGGGAATACGGCAGTAGCGCTCGCCCTCGGAACGCAGATGGGCGCGAGCCTTGCGCATACGCCATGCGATATCCAGACCGGACAAGTCCGCTACCGCGAAAGGCCCCATTGCCATGCCAAAAGCCTCCATGGCCTGGTCAATTTGCGACGGCAGTGCTCCTTCCTCCAGCATGTACTCACATTGCTGACGGTACGCAGCGTAAAGTCGGTTGCCGATAAAACCGAAGGCGTTGTTTGCAACGATTGGCAGTTTGCCCAGACGCCTGGCGAGAGCAAAGCCGGTGCTGACAGCGGCGGGCGCGCTATACATTCCGGAAATCACCTCAACCAGGCGCATTACGTTGGCAGGACTGAAAAAGTGCATGCCAATGACTTGCTGAGGTTTCTGCGCGGCCTCGGCGATCTGGTCAATATCCAGATAGGAGGTGTTTGTGGCGAATATTGCGCCATCACGGAGCAGTGGCTCCACCTTGCGTAGCAGCTCCTGCTTCACTTGCAGATCTTCAAAAACAGCCTCAATGACGAATTGGGCTGCCGACAGCTGGGCCCAGTCGACAGTCGGGTTGAGTCTGGCCAGTGCATCATAAGCTGATGCCTGAGAAAGACGGCCTTTTGCGACGCGGCGCTGGTACTCCTGAGCAATCCGCTCTTGGCCGGTTTGCAGGGCGGTCGGGTTCTGTTCGAGCAGAATAACCTCAAGGCCAGCTTGCAGCAGCGCCAGTGCAATGCCGCAGCCCATCGTCCCGGCCCCAATGACGGCAACGCGGTTCACTTCAGCCCCAGGCACACCATCCAGCTCGAGCCGTTTGCTTGACTGGCGTTCGGCAAAGAAGAGGTGGCGTAGTGCAAAGGCATCATTTGACAGTCGCAGGTCTTGGAAAATGCGGCGCTCTTCCGCCAGTGCCAGGTCGGCTGGAGTGCTAGCCGCGCTTTTAATCGTATCGATGGCTGCGATGACTTGCGGACGATGTCGTCCTGCTTTGAGTGCCGCAGCCGCGGCCGCCTCGATATCCTGGGTCTCGGCGGCAGGCGTCGACAACGCCAGAACCTGACGTTTGCTGCCGAGCGTTCGCAGGTAGTCCACTGCGAAGTCGGCCAGGTTGCCAATGGAAATGGCATCAATAATGCCCAGGCGGTGTGCTTCTTCGGCTTTGAGGCGGGTGCCCGCGCAAATCAACTCAATTGACTTGGGTATGCCGACGAGGCGAGGCAGGCGCTGCGTACCGCCTGCGCCAGGAATCATGCCAAGGGTCACCTCCGGCAGTCCAACCATGCTATCGATGGCGGCTACCCGGGCATCACAACCGAGGGCTAATTCCAGCCCTCCACCCAGTGCAGAACCATGAATTGCAGCGATCACCGGTTTGCTGCAGCGCTCAATTGCTTTGATTACGCTGGGGAGCTGGGGCTCTTCCAGGGGCGCGCCAAACTCCTTTAGATCAGAGCCGGCAATAAACGTTTTTCCCGCTCCGATAAGGACGGCACCAATCAGGGCTGAATCATGCTCAACCAGCTCAATAGCCTCAAGTATGCCCCGACGGACCGCCAGTGAACCTGCGTTCACGGGCGGATTGTTTATATAGACCAGCGCAACGTTACCGTTGCGCTGGATGCTGATGTAGTCACTCATCAAAGGCTCCTCAGGCGATTCGGATCAGCGCGTCCACGGCAACCACGCCGTCGCCTTTGCCTTTCACAAGCAAGGGGTTCATTTCCGCTTCAATCACAACGCAGTCGGTCTGCATGGCCAATTTGGAGAAAGCACTAACAGCTTCAGCGATGGCTTCGAGGTCACCTTCCGGTCGTCCGCGATAGCCTGCCAATGCCTGCAATGCCTTCACCTCACTCACCATTTCCCGTGCTTGCTCAACACTAACCGGCGCCAGGCGCATGGCCCGGTCGCAGTAGATCTCCGTCAGGATGCCGCCAGCTGCGAGCATGACGAGAGGGCCCGCGTCGGGATCGCGGCGATAGCCTACCAGCACCTCACCAAGGCCCTTGTCCATCGCCTGAACCAGCACTTTTTCTATCGTTAGTTCTGGCAGATGCCTGCCGACGCTGGTGACGATCTGCTGCATCGCTTGAGCGAGCTGCTCGGCGTTCGCGACTGGCAGCACGACGCCGCCGACGTCGGTTTTGTGGGCGATTTCATCGTGCAAAACTTTGACGACAACCGGGTAATCAAACGGGAGCTCCGGGACCGGCTGGTTGACATCCAGGACTTGGAAAGGAGCATGGGTGACGCCAAGAGGCTTAATCATCCGGTAGGCGTCACACTCGTTCAGCATGCGTTGTGCGCCTGGCTCAACGGCCGGCAGTTCGCAGCTATTCGGATGGCGTCGAGAAAAGGCGGCGGTTATTGCATCGCCGCATGCCTCAGGAGTGCGGAAGCACGGCACGCCGGCGGAGCTCAGCAACTCGAGTGCTGCAGGCGCTTCAGGCACAACAAAGCAAGCCAGCGGCTTGTCACTAAAACTCAGCGAGTCGACAACCGGCTTGACCGCAAGGTCTGCGTTGAAGCGGGCAGAGGAGCCGACGGTAGCCAATACCATGTCGAACTCAGGCGCGGTCAGCATGACTTCCAGTGTCGCTTTCATCACTTCATACTTGGTTCCTGCCAGCGTCAGATCGACAATCCCGCCCGGGTTGACCTCGACGCCGCGAGCAGCCATGCGGGCCAGCGTTTCAGCAGAGGGAGGCACCACGGCCAGGCCGCGCACCCCGAGCTGATCAACGGCCATGGCGGCACCGCCACCCGTGGTGGTCACGACACCGATAGAGGGACGTTTACCGGAACGGAGGCGAGCGTTCTCCAGCGGAATGCGTGACAGCAGCGGAATAGCTTCCAGAAAGCCTTCCAGGGTTTCAACGCGTGCGATACCGCAATCTCTGAAGAAGGTCTCAGCAACGGCGTCTTCGCCTGCCAGCGCTCCGGTATGAGAAACTGCCAGCTCCGCTGCTACGTCAGAGCGCCCCAGCTTGTAGGCCACTACGGGTTTGCCTCGCTTGGCTGCAGCCAGGGCAAAGCGTCTGAGGTCATTGGCATGATGCAGCGACTCGAGAAACAGCATGTAGCCGGTGATCTTGGGATCATCCAGAGTGCTCTCGCAAATACTGCCAATGCTGATGTTGGTCTCGCTTCCGACCGATATCAGCCCCGCAAAACCAACGTTCTTACTTTTTCCGCGCGATACCAGGGCTCCCAGCATACTGCCACTATGAGATGCGCAGAATATGCCGCCGGTAGGCAGGTCGGGTTCAGCAAACGCGGCGTTGGCTGTCAGAATCAGACTTTCGTGCAAATTGACTACGCCAAGGCTGCTGGGCCCGAGGATGCGGACGCCGGTCCGTTCGGCGGTTTCGAGCAGTTTCAGCTCGCGCGCCTTGCCTTCCTCTCCCGACTCTGAGAAGCCGCCAGCCAGAATGGTCGCCACCGGAATGCCAAGGCGTCCGCATTCTTCGATGGCGCTTACTGCCAGATCGGAGTTAGTCAGGATAAAGGCATGCTCAGGAACTTCCGGTAGCGCACTCAGGGAGGGGTAGGCCTTTTCGCCCTGCACCTCTGAGCGGCTTGGGTTGACGTTGTAGATAGTGCCCTGGTAGCCGGCAGCCCGGAGAAAACGCAGTGGTCTGGATGCCGTTTTACTGCTGTCATCAGAGATGCCGACGAGTGCAACGCTTTTGGGCCGCAAAAGCGCATCCGCAACCGAAGAAGTAAGGGGTTTAAGCATAAATTCTGCTCCCTGCTCAGGCTTTCTTGGCGCGTTGATCGAAGCGGCGTCCAAAGACATCCTCGGCGATACGGTTCTTTAGAATTTCAATCGAACCGCCAGCAATCATCCAGCCGCGGGTCCGTTTGACACAGTACTCAACCAGCGCTTCTGACGAGTAGCCATAGCCCCCCATCGCCTGCAATGCGCTGTTCGAAACCTCCCAGCCAGCCATGTTGCAGGCGTACTTGGCAACGCTGGTTTCATAGGCAGACGGCAGACCGCCATCGGCGTTTGCCGCGGCCCGGTAGAGCAGCATCTGTGCCGACTCAAGCTTCACTGCCATTTCCGCAAACATCCATTGCAGACCCTGGAATTCGCACAACTGACGACCAAATTGCTCCCGGGTCAGGCAGTGCTCTTTCGCTACGTTGAATGCGTGACGACCGAGCGCCAGTGCGCGGGAAGAGTTACCGATACGCTCTACGTTAAAGCCGGAAATTTGCTTCTTGAAGCCGCCGGGGCCAAGCAGCACGTTGGCTTTCGGGATTTTGCAGTCGGTGAAGTACAGCTGGCACCATTCCTCCCCGCTCATGAACGAGGACGGCTGGCCCACTTCGAAGCCGGGCGTGCCTCGCTCCACGATGACAGAGCCGATACCGCTCAGGCCAGGTCCGAAGCGAACGTAGATGAGGAAGGTGTTGGCGTGCGGGCTGTGGGTTGAGAACACTTTTGAGCCATTAATGATGAAGTGGTCCCCATCTTCAACGGCTGAGGTTTTCAGCTCTGTTACTGCAGAGCCGGCACCAGGTTCGCTCATGCCCAATGCCAGCAGGCTCTTACCCGCAATCAGATCAGGTAGAAAGCGCTCTTTCAGCTCGGGAGATGCGTATTCGGCAAACGTGCGGATCGCACCGAAGTTGCCGGCCTGCACAACGTCCGCACTTTTGGGGCAGACCAGAGCCAGTTCCTGAATGGCAATGACGGCGTCCATCAATGAGCCGCCGATGCCGCCATCTTCCTCTTTCACGGTGATGCCAAGCATCCCTTGGGCGGCCAGCTTGGAGGCTACATCCCACGGGTAGTCGTGGGAGTGCGCTCGTTCCAAAGCGCCATCAGCGAGTTCGCGCTGAGCGAAGCGTCGTACGGAGTCTGCAAAGGCTTGTTGTTCTTCTGTGAAGTGGAAATGCATAGATCTAAATTCCGCTGCTTGGTGAATGTGACGCCGATGTTAGTCAATGCAGTAGTTATGAGGGTTTACTAAAAATCATCCTGCCATGACATATTCGAAAGCGGTTAACAGCGCGCTGCTGGCTACTATCGCCGCTCTTTCAATCGAGTGGAGCAGGCTTATGGCGACCTACATATGCGATGCAATCAGAACACCAGTTGGCCGCTTCGGAGGGGCACTGTCTGCAGTGCGCGCCGATGATCTGGCTGCCATCCCGATCAGAGCATTGATGGAACGCAATCCGGATATCCCCTGGGATGCTGTGGACGAGGTGATTCTCGGCTGCGCCAACCAGGCTGGTGAAGACAATCGGAATGTCGCACGGATGGCCGCGCTGCTGGCAGGGGTGCCCGTCTCTGTGCCGGGAACGACAATCAATCGTTTGTGTGGATCAGGGCTGGACGCACTGGGCACAGCGGCTCGTGCGATTAATTCGGGTGAATGCAGTTTGATCGTTGCCGGCGGCGTAGAGTCGATGAGCCGTGCGCCCTTCGTGGTCGGCAAGGCGGATGCGGCATTTTCACGAGGCATGACCATGCAGGACACCACCATCGGCTGGCGATTCGTCAATCCGGCGATGGCTCATCTTTACGGTGTTGATTCAATGCCGGAAACCGCCGAGAACGTGGCCGACGAGTTTGCTATCTCTCGTGAGGACCAGGACCTGTTTGCCTTACGAAGTCAGGACAAGGCGGCCGCGGCCATCGAGAACGGTGTACTCGATTCCGAGATTGTGCCGGTCGTAGTGCATCAGAAAAAAGGTGAGCCGAAAGTAGTCTCGCGAGATGAGCACCCGCGCAAAACATCGCTGGATGCGCTGGCCCGCTTGAAACCCGTGGTGCGCGCTGGCGGCACCGTTACCGCGGGCAACGCCAGCGGAGTGAATGATGGTGCTTGTGCCTTGCTGTTGGCTGACGAGCCCACCTGTCAGCGGCATCAGTTGCAAGCGCGAGCCAAAATTCTGGCAACAGCAACGGCCGGCGTCCCGCCAAGAATCATGGGGATCGGTCCGGTGCCTGCTACTCGGAAAGCGCTTCAGATGGCAGGCCTGGCTATCGCCGATCTGGATGTGATTGAGCTCAATGAGGCGTTTGCCAGTCAGGGCCTGGCTGTGCTCCGTGAGCTTGGCATCGCTGACGACGACGAACGGGTTAATCGATACGGTGGAGCCATTGCGCTGGGACACCCTCTTGGTATGAGTGGTGCACGACTGGTCACTACTGCTGTTAATCAATTGGAAAGAATTAATGGCCGTTACGCCCTGTGTACCATGTGTGTTGGTGTTGGACAGGGTATTGCGATGGTCATCGAAAGAGTGTCATAGCTAGAATAGTTATTAGCTAGGTGCCTGATATGTAACGCATTCGAAATGTCTCACGGTGCGCGCTTATCAGCACCCTGCTACTGGTGGTGAGTCTATTTGAAGGCTTGCGCAAATGCTCCGGTACCCCTTGGTTGGGAAGGAAGTTGCAAGCATATGAAGGCAGAAAAAGGTAAATCGAGAGTATCTCTGGGTGCTGATGGGCACGCGCCACGCACGCGTGCTCCTAGGCGTCGCCGCAACATCATTCACAGCCCTGTGAACGATCTCTTTTGGGTGATTCTGTTGAAAAAGTAGCTGCGATCTCATGCCGTTGGCAAAATTGAGCCATCAGCCAATGTGGGAGCGAGCAGCATGATGGGCCAGTTACCGGGAGGACAGCATCGGCTGTTTTACTCGTTCAACCTAGAAGACCACGTCCCAGCTCAGCACCTGCTACGCAGCATCGACCAGTGCCTAGATCTCTCGGATCTACGCTCCTACCTCGCGGACTTCTATAGCCCCATTGGGCGACCCTCGGTTGATCCTGAGCTGATGGTGCGGATGCTCATCGTCGGCTACTGCTACGGCATTCGTTCCGAGCGCAGACTGTGCGAAGAAGCGCATTTGAACCTGGCCTATCGCTGGTTCTGCCGATTGGGCTTGGAGGACGAAGTACCCAATCACTCGACCTTTTCTAAAAAACGCCATGGCCGCTTCCGTGACAGTGACCTATTTCGTTGGCTGTTTAACGAAGTACTGCGGCGCTGCATGGCAGCCGGACTGGTGAAGGGAGAGGGGGTCGCTGTCGACGCCAGCGTCATCAAGGCAGACGCCAGCAAACAACGTGGTATCGCAAGAGATGAAGTCGACTGGAGTAACGCAGCACTTAGCAGCCGAGCGGTGCGCGAGTACCTAGAGGCGCTGGATGACGAAGCGCTGGCTGAAACGCTGCCCAAGAAAGTGTCTCTTTCTGACCCTCAATCACGATGGACTGCAGCACCCGGTGGCCCCGCCTTTTTTGCCTATTCGACGAACTACTTGATCGATACAGAGCACGGCGTGATCGTCGACGTGGAAGCGACGCCGGCGCACAGAACTGCCGAAGTTGACTCGACCAGAACAATGATTGATCGAGCTGAAGCGCAGTTCGACCTGACGCCTGCACGTCTTATCGGCGATACAGCCTACGGCACTGCCCCGATGCTGGCTTGGATGGTGGAAGAAAAAAACATTGAGCCGCATGTGCCCGTCTGGGATAAGACCGAGCGTAAAGATGATAGCTTCTCCAGTAACGATTTCCGGTGGCACCCGGAGGCTGATGAATACCGCTGCCCTGCAGACAAGCCGCTTCGAAACGGATGGCGTATCGTTAGCCAACAACGGTCGAAAGTGACCAAGGACAACACCATCATCTATCGCTCCAGTCGAGGTGACTGCGACACATGCCCTCTGAAGTCAAAGTGTTGCTCCAACACACCGACCAGAAAGATCGCACGCAGCATCCATGAGGCCGCCCGCGATGTCGCTCGACGCGTAAGTAACACGCCGCAGTACATCGTCTCGCGCTGCGAACGAAAGAAGGTCGAGATGCTTTTCGCCCATCTTAAACGCATCACGAAGCTTGATCGTATAAGGCTTCGAGGCCTGAGCGGTGCTACCGATGAATTCACTATAGCTGCATTGGTGCAGAACCTGCGGCGCATGGCGAAGCTATTGCCTCAGGGCCCACCGCATACAGGATAGGTGCGCCCACTCGCTGCACAAACCCTCGAATTAACCCTCAAACCCGGGCAAAACAGCCCAGCGAAGTACCGGAAGGTCATGCGATGCCGTGATAACCGTGCTGGCGGCAACGGCAGCACAGGTCGTTACTCACGCTGAACCGAGTTTTTCAACAGAATCGGCCAGAAGCTGCCAGCCGAGGTATACGGGACACAGGGCAGACCAGCGAACACTGGGGAGCGGAGTAACCCCGTCTTAGCAAAGCAACTCGTAATCAGCCCCGGTCTTTCCTTACGCCACCACCTGTTTCGCAAAAAGCGCCTCGACCATAAAGTCGATAAAGACACGAAGCTTCGGCGCAAGATGCTTACTGGATGGCCAGAGCAACCGGAAAGTGCCTTGGTGTTCGATGTATGTGTCCAGCACGGAATCCAGCTGCCCCCGTTCGATGGCCTGCCGCACCATGAAGTCCGGTAGACATGCGATGCCTAGGCCCGCTAAGACTACATCCATCAACCCCTCAGACGTATTGCATATCATCGAGGCAGGCATTGTGAATTCTGGCGCGCCTTTAGAGCGCTTTAACGGCCACGGCTCGAGCTTTCCAGAAGTGGGGAACTTGTGGTGCAAGCAGGTGTGATGTACCAAATCGGTAGGAACCTCGGGTGGCCTGTGGCTTGCAAGGTAGCCAGGCGAGGCAACAAGTTGCAGCCGGTAGCTTCCGAGTGGACGCGACATGAGGCGCGAATCGGTCGGTTCTCCCGTACGCATAACGACGTCGAAACCTTCCTCGATCACGTCTACTAGACGGTCCGAGAAATCAATGTCCAACTCGATGGCGGGGTAGCGGTGCATGAAGGCAGTCAGTGCGGGCATGACCAGCGTTCGGACCTGGGGCAGGCTAATGCGCAGCCGCCCCTTTGGCGCTTGCTGGGTTTCGGACAGTTCCAGTTCTGCCGCCTCGACTTCGCACAGGATTCGCCGACAGCGTTCAAGGAACAGCGCGCCCTCGGCAGTCAACGTGATGCTGCGCGTGCTCCGATGAAACAGACGCACTCCCAGTCGATCTTCCAGTCGGGACACGCTTTTCCCCACGGCCGACGAAGACACGCCGAGGACACGCCCAGCCTCGGTAAAGCTGCGGGTTTCTGCCGCTTGCACGAAGAACGCTATGCCGTTGAGGGATTCCATTGTCTTGCCTGTCTGTGAATTTTTGTCCGATATGTTCTGAAAATTAGCATTATTGTCTTGTTTCTAAAATACTTTCAGCATAACGGCCTACATTCATTTCGTGCCGATTCCACGCCATTTGTGCCTGTCATCGGTACCTAAAAGGCAGGCCTATGGAAACTTCTACTACATCTCTTGGTTTCGGCGCGCAAAGTGCACGCCTTCCTATTGCATCACTGCTGGCCCTGGCATTGGCTGGCTTCGTCACGATTCTGACCGAAGCCTTACCGGCCGGATTATTGCCTCAGATTAGCGTCGGCTTAGGAATATCCGAGGCTTTGGCAGGGCAGTTCGTAACGATCTATGCCATCGGCTCGCTGGCCGCGGCAATCCCCTTGACTGCCGCCACGCAGGGCGTACGCCGCCGCCCGTTGCTGCTGGCGACCCTCGCCGGCTTCGTGGTTGCTAACACCGTGACCACGTTTTCCGGCAGCTTCGTGCTGACGATGGTTGCACGCTTCTTAGCGGGGGTGTCGGCTGGGCTGCTTTGGGCGCTTCTGGCTGGCTATGCAGCGCGCATGGTGCCCGAACACCAGAAAGGCAGAGCTATTGCCATTGCGATGGTGGGCACGCCATTGGCTCTCTCGTTCGGCGTGCCGGCTGGAGCCTTCCTCGGCAATTTCGCGGGGTGGCGGACGTGCTTCGGAATAATGAGTGGACTAGCACTGATTCTAATGGTCTGGGTACGCATCAAGATGCCGGACTACGCAGGGCAGGTACCGAACAAGCGATTGTCGCTGGGGCGTGTGTTCACCGTGGCAGGTGTGCGCCCGGTGCTTTTCGTGGTGCTGGTCTTCGTGCTAGCGCACAACATCCTGTACACCTACATTGCGCCGTTCCTTGCGGCGACGGGAATGGCCGAACGCATAGACTTGGTGCTACTGGTGTTTGGTGTCACATCCCTGCTGGGTATCTGGCTCGTCGGCGTACTAATCGACCGTCATCTGCGCATGTTGACGTTCACTAGCACGGCCTTGTTTGGCCTAGCGGCGTTGGTACTCGGTGTAGCGGCTGATGCACCGACCATGGTTTATGTTGCGGTGGCCACTTGGGGCCTGGCGTTCGGCGGCGCGGCAACGCTATTCCAGACTGCCATCGCCAAGACCGCTGGCGACGTGGCCGACGTTGCGCAGTCAATGCTGGTCACCGCTTGGAATATGGCTATCGCGGGCGGCGGCATAATCGGCGGCGTTCTGCTGGACCGCCTAGGCGTGGCGGCATTCTCCCCGGCGCTGCTAATTTTGTTGGTCGCAACGCTTATTGTTGTGTGGGCAGCGAGGAATCATGGCTTTCCTGCGCATCAGGAAAAAGATTGCGACCTATGATGCGGCTATCGGCCGAAGGAGGACGCTCCATCCCAGCTCTTAGCACGCCTGCGGTAATCTAGAGAGTTGCCAAAATTCGACAGTTTGGAGTCGCGTTGCGATGTGTCGGGTGAAAGCTGCGAGGGGTATCAGGGTAGGCCTTGCAGAGCAGCAGGCGCGCTTTTGCCCTGGCGTGGTCTAAGCGAGACAGGATTGGCTGCGAATCGCTTTGGCGATTCTTGGGGCGTTGCCCCGTCGCTTTGCTCCGCCCAAATCGCGTTGCGATTTGTCGAACGACAGGTTGGTATCGGCCGTCAGGCCACCACACAAAGCAAAAGGCCCAGCGGTTGCTGGGCCTTTTGCTTTGTGTGGCGCACCCGACAGGATTCGAACCTGTGACCCCCGCCTTCGGAGGGCGGTACTCTATCCAGCTGAGCTACGGGTGCGTGATGTGGCTGCGCTCAATGCGACCAATGGCCGCAGCCCGTTAGCCAGTGGCTGGAATGGGCTGCGCTGCAGCGCGGCAATGATACGCACTGCGGGCTGTGGCGTCCATGCCTGTGAGGGGATTCGTTGGTCTGCCGCGACCGCTTGGCACTTTGTCGGGTGTGGGTTTATCGGTATACTCGCGCTCATTGTCCGGGCAATGCACTTGGGCGCAAAACATATAGCCATGATGAGGATGCACAAGGTGATGACTTTGAAGAAGATTCTGCTGGCCTCGGCGGCCATGCTGGCGGTGGTTGCCGGTAATGCTTTCGCGGCAACAGCGAACGAAGAGGCCATCGCGGAGCGTCTGAAACCTGTTGGTACCGTTTGCCTGGTTGGCGATCCTTGCGCCGACGAAGTAGCCGGTGGCGGCGGTGCAGCGTCCGGTCCGCGTTCCGGTGCCGATGTTGTCGGCAAGTTCTGCTCTGCCTGCCACAGCGCTGGCGTGTTGGGCGCTCCGAAAATTGGTGACAGCGCTGCGTGGACAGCCCGCCACGGTGGTGACCTGGACGAGCTGCTGAAAAACGCTATCGCCGGTCTGAACGCCATGCCGCCGAAAGGCACCTGCGGTGACTGCTCCGATGAAGAGCTGATGGCCGCGATCAAGGAAATGTCCGGTCTCTGATCAGACGTTCCGCGCTGTACTAAACGCCCCGCCCTGTGCGGGGCGTTTTGTTTTTAGCTGCCTTTGAGCATATCCCGCAGGTTGGACAGCGCGGCCTTGCCGCGGGCCTGTTTCTGCTCCACCGGGGCTTCTTCGCTACCTTCCCACTCCAGATCTTCCGGGGGGATTTCATCCAGGAAGCGGCTGGGGGCGCAGTCGATGACTTCGCCAAACTGGCGACGTTTGGCGGCAAAGGTAAAGGCTAGGGTTTTGCGTGCGCGGGTGATGCCCACGTAGGCGAGGCGGCGCTCTTCTTCGACGCTGTCTGCCTCGATGCTGGAGCGGTGGGGCAGGATCTCTTCTTCCATGCCCATGATGAACACGTGCGGGTACTCCAGGCCTTTGGAGGCGTGCAGGGTCATCAGCTGGACGCGGTCTGCGTCTTCTTCCTCTTCCTGGCGTTCGAGCATGTCGCGCAGCACCAGCTTGGCAATGGCATCCTCGATATTGCTCTCGCCGCTGTCATCTTTCTCGAGAATGCTTTTGATCGAGTCGAGCAGGAACCAGACGTTGCCCATGCGCTTGGCAGCGATCTCGTCGCTGGAGCAGTTCTGGCGAATCCAGTTTTCGTAGTCCAGGTCCAGCACCATGCGCCGCAGGGTTTCAATCGGGTCGCCTTCGTAGCACTGCTTGCGGATACCGTCGAGCCAGGTGATGAAGCGCTGCAGCTTTTCGGTGTAGCGGGCATCCAGCCGCTCGCCCAGGCCCATTTCGGTGCAGGCCTGGTACATGGTGATCTGGCGTTCGTTGGCGTAGGTGCCGAGTTTTTCCAGCGTGGCTGGGCCTATCTCGCGGCGCGGTACGTTGATGACCCGCAGCAGCGCGTTGTCGTCGTCCTGGTTGACCAGCAGGCGCAGGTAGGACATCAGGTCCTTGACCTCCTGTCGGCTGAAGAAGCTGGTGCCGCCAGACAGGTGATAGGGGATCTGGTGGTGCTGCAGTTTGAGTTCGATCAGCCGCGCCTGGTGGTTGCCGCGATAGAGGATGGCAAAGTCGCGCCAGGCACGCTTGTGCTGGTGGTGCTGATTCTGAATCTCGACCGCTACGCGCTCGGCTTCGGCTTCTTCATTGCGGCAGCGGATCACGCGTAGCGGCTCGCCGTAACCCAGCTCACTCCACAGTTGCTTCTCGAACACATGCGGGTTGTTGGCGATCAGCGTGTTGGCGGCGCGCAGGATGCGGCTAGTGGAGCGATAGTTCTGCTCCAGCATGACCACTTTCAGATGCGGAAAGTCTTCCTTGAGCAGCGCCAGGTTTTCCGGGCGGGCGCCGCGCCAGGCGTAGATCGACTGATCGTCGTCGCCCACCACGGTAAAGCGCGCCTGAGTGCCGACCAGCATTTTGACCAGCAGGTACTGGCTGGCGTTGGTGTCCTGGTATTCGTCGACCAGCATGTAGCGGATGCGAAACTGCCATTTCTCCAGCACGTCGGGGTTGTCGCGAAACAACACCACCGGGATCAGGATCAGGTCGTCAAAGTCGACCGCGTTGTAGGCCTTGAGCGTGCGCTGGTAGTGCATGTAGACGCTGGCGGCGGTCTGCTCCTGCGGGGTCTTGGCCTGGGCCAGTGCTTCATCCGGCAGGATCAGGTCGTTCTTCCAGTTGGAGATTTGCGCCTGAATGCCTTCGATGCCGTCTTCGGCGCCGTAGTCCTTGTGCATCAAATCGGTAATCAGCGCTGTGGCATCCTGTTGATCGAAGATCGAGAAGCCGGGCTTGTAGCCGAGGCGCTGATGTTCCTTGCGGATGATGTTCAGCCCCAGGTTGTGGAAGGTCGAGACGGTCAGGCCACGGGCGTCCGGGCCGCGCAGCAGTTGGCCGACCCGTTCTTTCATCTCGCGCGCCGCCTTGTTGGTGAAGGTCACGGCGATGATGTGTTGCGCTCGGATGCCGCACTCCTTGACCAGATAGGCAATCTTGCGGGTGATCACGCTGGTCTTGCCGCTGCCGGCCCCGGCCAGAACCAGCAGCGGCCCGCTGATGTACTCGACGGCTTCCTGTTGGCGGGGGTTGAGGCGTGACACGGGGTATCTCCGGAGGCTGAGGGCGGCAAATGGTAGCAGCTTCGGGGTGGCATCGGGTGCCGGCCATCGGCCAGGCTTGGTTATTGGCGCGATATTCGCTATAACTTGCTTCACAAAAGTGCTGTAGATACTTAAATTTTAAAGATTCTTTTATCGGAGACCACTCGCAGTCGACTGAATTTATCCCTGACTTGATGCCAGCCAGGCAAAAGACCCCGGTAAATCAAGCAGATAGCGGCATGAGCCGTGCATGGATACGACTGAGAGCCTTGTTCCACCCCAGGGGAGATCGCCGCTTGAGCGATGACAGTCCAACACAGCGAGTTGTTTTGCTGGATACCGACCACGGTGCCTACGTGCAATTGTGTCGTCGGCTTGCTGTGGTTGGCGCTCTACCGTTCACCCTGGAGCGCGTCGAAGACTGGCATCATCTGCAAACCGGTATCGACCGGGGCGAGGTGCAGGCGGTGCTGGCGCGTTCCGACAGCCTGTCACTGCTGCACGATTGCGGCGTGCCGGTGATTCATCTGGCCAGCGAGCCCGACTTTTCCCGCATCGGTAATGGCCTCAATGACGTCCTCTGGGATCAATCCTCGGCCAGCGAAATCATTCGCTGCTGCCAGTACGCGATGGAGCGTCATCGCCTGCGCGGCGCGCTGGACCGGGCTGCCAGCTACGACCCGCTGACCGGCACCTGCAATCGGCAGATGCTGCAGGATCGTCTGAAGCAGGGGATGCGCCGGGCGCTGCGCAGCAATCAGCCGCTGGCGGTGTTCTGCGTCGATCTGGATAACTTTCGTCACGTCAACGACAGCCTCGGGCACAGCGCCGGTGACGCCATCATCTGCGAGGTGGTAGACCGGCTGCGCGCGGTGCTGCGCAACACCGATACCATCGGGCGCATGGGCAGCGACGAGTTTGCGCTGGTGATCGAGGACTACACCTCATCCAGCAACCTGTTGCAGATTGCCCAGAAGATCATCAACGAGCTGGCCGAGCCCTTTACCGTCAGCAATGAAGGGCTGCTGATGGGCTGCAGCGTGGGCATCGCGACCTATCCGGAGGGCGGCCAGACCGTCGACAGCCTGTTGCTGCACGCCAACCTGGCGATGCTGCAGGCCAAGGGGCAACGCGGCTGCAGCTTCCACTTCTACGATGAGCGCATCAACCTGCAGGCGCACAGCCTGATCGAGTTTGAGTCTTCCCTGCGTCAGGCGCTGCGGCGCAACGAGTTTGAACTGCACTATCAGCCGCGGGTAGATCTGGGCACTGGCCGGATTGTCGGCCTCGAGGGGCTGATCCGCTGGCGCCATCCGGAGCGCGGCCTGCTGGGCCCCGGTGAATTTATCCCGCTGGCTGAGGAAACCGGTCTGATCGTGCCGATGGGCTACTGGGTGATTGCCCGCGCCTGTCACGATCTGGCGCGTATGCAAAAACGCGGCATGCCGCCGGTGCATGTGGCGGTCAACATGTCGTTCCGCCAGTTCCAGGACAGCCGGCTGCTGTCCACCGTGCGCCGCCTGCTGGAACGCACCGGTATCGACCCGCACTGGCTGGAGTTTGAGCTGACTGAAACGGCGGTCATGCAGCAGCCAGAGCAGGTGCTGATGACCATGGACGGCATGACCGGCCTGGGCCTGCGCTTCTCGCTGGATGACTTTGGCACCGGTTTCTCTTCTTTTGTCCACCTGCACAGCCTGCCGATCAATCTGCTGAAAATTGACCGTGGCTTCGTCAAGGCGATCGCCGAACGCTCAGCCGACCGGCAGCTGGTTGGCGCGATGATCGAAATGGGACACAGCCTGGGGCTGGAAGTGGTGGCCGAGGGTGTGGAGCAGCGTGAGCAGCTGGATATCCTGCGCAGTCTGGGCTGCGATCAGGTGCAGGGGTTCTTCATCAGCCCGGCGCTGCCCTTTGACGAACTCTGCTACTTCATGGATGCCTATCAGATGGGCCGTGAGGCGTCGCCAAAAGAGAGCGGCGTGGTGCGGCTGCTGTCCTGAGCGGCTTACAGCTCAATGGATACAAGGCGACCACCGGCGCCGCTGGCGCCAGCTCGTCGGCACCGGCGCCGCCCTGTCTGTTTACTCTAGTCGTCTTTTCCGTTATTGCCCGTTTTTTCATTGCTGTTTGCCGATTATTCACCTCGGCGGCTGGCGGTCTAGCTGCCGATACTGCAATGCCTCGGCCAGGTGCGCGCGTTCAAGGTTCGGGCTGCCTGCCAGGTCGGCCAGGGTGCGCGCCACCTTGAGTACCCGGTGACTGGCCCGTCGCGATAACCCCAAACGCTCTACTGCCTGCTCCAGCCATTGCCCGTCCGCGTCGCTGAGCGCGCAATGCTGCTGAATGCCGGCCAGGTCCAGGTGGGCATTCAGGCATTGCTGGCGCTGCTGCTGGGCGTGCCTTGCCGCGGCTACCTGAGCGGCTGCGGTGGCGGTGTCCGGTTTGCTGCGGCCGGTCTCGCCGGTCAACTTGAAGGGCTCATTGCGCATGGCCAGGTGCAGGTCGATGCGGTCGAGCAGCGGGCCAGAGAGTTTGCCGCGATAGCGTTGTATCTGTTCTGGCGTGCAGCGGCAACGGCCCGAGGGGTCTCCCTGATAGCCGCAGGGGCAGGGGTTCATCGCGGCGACCAGTTGAAAGCGCGCCGGAAAACGCAGCTGTTCGCGTGCGCGGGCAATATGGATGCTGCCCGACTCCAGCGGCTCGCGCAGCATCTCCAGCACCTTGCGATCAAACTCCGGCAGTTCATCCAGAAACAGCACGCCGTTGTGCGCCTGGCTGACCTCGCCGGGGCGCGGGTGACTGCCACCCCCCACCAGCGCGGCGGCAGATGCACCATGGTGGGGCGCACGGAATGGGCGGCCCGGCCAGGCCTGCAGTGGCGTGCGTTCGCAGACGGATTGAATGGCTGCAACCTCCAGTGCTTCCTGCTCCCGCAAGGGCGGCAAGATGCCCGGCAGGCGGCTGGCCAGCAGCGTCTTGCCGGTGCCCGGTGGGCCAAACAGCAGCAGGTTGTGCCCGCCGGCGGCGGCGACAATCAACGCCCGCTTGGCCTGCTCCTGACCCTGCACCTCGGCCAGCTCGGCGACCGCCGGCGGCGCTGGGGTCGTTGCTGCGGGCAGTGGCGGCAGGGTTTCCTCGCCGCGCAAGTGAGCGCACAGGGCCAGCAGCTGGTCGGCGGCAATCAGCTCTACCCCGTCGACCAGCGCGGCTTCGGTGGCGTTGGCGCGCGGCAGGATCAGGCGGCGCCCGGCCTCGCGGCAGGCCAGTGCCACGGGCAGCACGCCTTGCACCGGTCGCAGTTCACCCGACAGGGCCAGCTCGCCAATGCATTCGCAGTCTTGCAGTGCGGCGGCGGGGATCTGGCCGCTGGCCGCGAGTAACCCGAGGGCGATGGCCAGATCAAAGCGGCCGCCCTCCTTTGGCAGGTCGGCAGGAGCCAGGCTGATGGTGATGCGGCGGCTGCCCGGAAACTCCAGCTGGGCATTTTGCAGGGCGCTGCGTACGCGGTCCTTGCTTTCGCGCACGGCGGTTTCCGGCAGCCCGACCAGGGTCAGGCTGGGCATACCGTTGGCCAGGTGTACTTCAACGCTGACGGCGGGGGCGTCGATACCCAGGCGGGCGCGACTGTGAACAATAGCCAGGGACATGATCACTCCTTGATCAGTGTGGCCTGATACTGCCGAGGGTCAGGCGGTTACTGCGTTTTTGCTTCCAGCTCGCTGACGCGCTTTTCTAGCGCTTCAAGGCGTTCGCGGGTGCGCATCAGCACCGCCTGCTGGGTATCGAATTCGTCCCGGCTGACCACATCCAGCTTGGACAGGGCGCTCTGCAACAGGGCTTTGAGGTGCTTTTCCACCTCTGGGCCGGGCAGGCCGCCCTCGTTCATCAGCAGGCGTGAGGCCTGGGCGCTGAGGGTATCAATCACCAGTTTGTGCAGCATGGGCAAGTCTCTGCGGGCTGTGCTTGGGACGACGGCCATCGGGCCGGTGGGCGGGCAGTGTAGCACGCTCAGGTTATCGCGCCGCACTTGTGCGTCCGCTGTGCACGCGCACCACGACCATGCACTATGCTGGTGCATGAAAGGCGTCCTGTTCTTGGGTTTTAAATGCTTTTGTTTTGCAACTATTTGAATTCTATTGAAAAAATTAAATTGGCAGAGTTTCTGCAAAGCATGCTGCAGCTGATTCCAACAGTGAACCCCATAACGGGGCACGCAGTTGGCGCACAGCCAGAATCGTGAGCGATCACATCGGGAGCACAATAATGAAGCGATTGACCCTGACAGGTTTGACCCACGCCGCGCTGCTCGCCAGCGACGACACCCGGGCGCTGTCAGTGGGGGCAGGGAAGCATTTGATCTCTGCCTGTGTCGAGATGGGTGCGCCGGCATGTGCAGGGCGTGTCGGCGATTCTGACGACTGCGACAGCACTTTTGGTTTGTCCGTTTCTAAAAGCCTCTAACTCGGCATAGACTTGTGCTGTCCCCCAGGGCAGTCCATTACACGGGAGTAGCAAAATGAAACTAGTAACGGCGGTAATCAAGCCCTTCAAGCTGGACGACGTGCGTGAAGCACTGTCCGAGATCGGCGTGCAGGGCATCACCGTAACCGAGGTCAAGGGTTTTGGCCGTCAGAAGGGTCACACCGAGCTGTATCGTGGCGCTGAATACGTTGTCGACTTCCTGCCCAAGGTCAAGATCGACGTCGCCATCGCTGATGACATGCTGGATCGCGTCATCGAGTCCATCACCAAGGCAGCCAACACCGGCAAGATCGGCGACGGCAAGATCTTCGTGGTGAGCCTGGAGCAAGCCATCCGCATCCGTACCGGCGAAACCGGCACCGACGCCATCTGACCGCAGGTCGTTTTTCAGACTGCAGTAAACAAGCCTATATGGGGGGCTTAAAATGGAAGACATCGTACAAATCAAGTACGCACTTGATACATTCTACTTTCTGATCTGTGGTGCACTGGTCATGTGGATGGCAGCCGGTTTTGCCATGCTCGAGGCCGGTCTGGTTCGCGCCAAGAACACCACTGAAATCCTTACCAAGAACGTCGCGCTGTTTGCGATTGCCTGCACCATGTACCTGCTGGTCGGCTACCACATCATGTACTCCAGCCCGGAAGGCGGTATCTTCCCGAGCTTCGGCGTACTGATCGGTGCCGAAAACACCGTTGAAGACGTACTCGCCGGTGGCGACGATGCACCGTACTACTCGGTTGCTTCCGACTTCTTCTTCCAGGTGGTGTTCGTGGCGACTGCCATGTCCATCGTTTCCGGTGCGGTTGCCGAGCGCATGAAGCTGTTCGCGTTCCTGGTCTTCGCCGTGATCATGACTGGCTTCATCTACCCGATCCAGGGCTTCTGGAAATGGGGCGGTGGCTTCCTGAACGAAGCTGGCTTCCTGGACTTCGCCGGTTCCGGTGTGGTGCACATGACCGGTGCTACCGCTGCTCTGGCTGGTGTCCTGCTGCTGGGCGCTCGTAAGGGCAAGTACGGCTCCAACGGCCAGATCAACGCTATCCCCGGTGCCAACCTGCCGCTGGCTACGCTGGGTATGTTCATCCTGTGGCTGGGCTGGTTCGGCTTCAACGGTGGCTCGCAGCTGGTTGTGTCCAACATCTCCGACGCCAACGCGGTTGCTCAGATCTTCGTCAACACCAACGCAGCTGCTGCTGGTGGTCTGATCGCTGGTCTGGTTGTTGCCCGCATCCTGTTTGGCAAGGCTGACCTGACCATGGCTCTGAACGGCGCCCTGGCTGGCCTGGTTGCCATCACCGCTGAACCGCTGACGCCGAGCGGCCTGCAAGCCACCCTGATCGGTGCTGTTGGCGGCGTGATCGTAGTCTTCTCTGTCCTGGCTCTGGACAAGCTGAAGATCGACGATCCGGTCGGTGCCATCTCCGTTCACGGTGTAGTGGGTATCTGGGGTCTGCTGGCTGTATGCCTGACCAACAGCGACGCTAGCCTGACTGCTCAGCTGATGGGTATCGTGGTTATCTTCCTGTGGGTGTTCATCGCCAGCCTGATCGTCTGGAGCATCATCAAACTGGTGATGGGCCTGCGCGTCAGCGAAGAGGAAGAGTACGAAGGTGTGGATATTTCCGAGTGCGGTATGGAAGCCTATCCGGAGTTCACCAGCAGCAAGAAGTAATGGCTGACTGAGTACTCGCAACACCAGACGGGGCGCCCAGTGGGCGCCCCGTTTTTTTGTGTGTACTGCAGAGATTGATACGGTGAATAGCGATTTATGGAGCTGATGCAACGTTAGCTTATGTCTCGTTGTGACTGTATTTCGCGATGCGGTCATATCCATTTTTATCCCAGACCTGCCGTTGCTACCCGATAGAGTGGGTGTTTCAGATTGAAGCCCGGTTGGGTTGTGCGCGCGCAAAGGGTGCAGCCGGCCAGGTCAATGTGATCTGTCTTATTGCGAGCCATCTTGGCTTGCTGTTTTTAGGTGTGAACGTTCATTCCTTTTTTGTTTGTTGGCGTTAAGCTGCCGTTTGTGCTGCGCGCATCGATGGCGTGGCCCTACACCAATATCGCTAATAAGAAAGGTGGTTTATGAATACCCCTCCGTTTCATCTAAAACGGTTTTGCAAGCCGCTCTGCTGTTTCTCTCTGCTGGCGCTGGCTGCGGTCGGTGTGAGCGGTTGTAAAGATGGTGGTGACGGCTCCGACTCGTCACTGCGCACCGGTGTGTTTACCGATAGTCCGGTTGCCGGGCTGCATTATCAGACCGCGACCCAGTCCGGCGTCACGGCTGCGGATGGTTCGTTCCGCTATCAGTCTGGAGAGGTTGTAACCTTTTCTCTTGGATCGCTGGAATTAGGGCGCGCCACGGGTGCCGAGCAGCTCACTCCGATGGATCTGGTAGAGGGGGCGACGACGGTCGCCGACAACCGGGTAACCAACATGCTGGTGCTGTTGCAGAGTCTGGATGCCGATCGCAGTCTCAACAACGGCATTCAGATATCGCCTGCCATTGCCGATGCGGTTTCTCTCTGGGCCGATTCGATTGTCTTCGATCAGGCGCCAGCCAGTTTTGCCACCAGCAGCCAGATTCAGGACCTGCTGGCCGAGCTGAACGCGGCTGAGCCGCCGGTATTTACTGAAAGTGATCCGCGGCCACGGACCCTGCGCAGCGCTGCAGAGGCTCAGGCGCATATGCAGCGTACGCTCAGTGAGCGGCGCGTGGTGAAGACCCAGTCTGGTGAGGTCGCCGGGTTCTCGCCCGATGACAAGGCGTGGGCCTGGTATGGCATTCCGTATGCTAAACCGCCGATTGGAGATCTGCGCTGGAAGCCGCCGGTGAAACCGGATAGCTGGGATGGCGTGCGCGAGGCGACAGCCTGGGCAGACCAGTGCGCTCAGCCGTCTTATCTGGAGGCCTACGGCAAGGGCAGCATGAGCGAGGACTGCCTCTACCTCAACGTGGTTGCGCCAAAGGGCTATGAGGGTGATGCGCTGCCGGTGATGCTCTGGTTGCATGGCGGTGGGTACGCGATCCTGACGTCCAACAGCACGACTTATAACCATACGGCGCTGCCGAGTCAGGGCGTGATCTTGGTGACGGTGAACCACCGTCTGGGGGCGCTCGGCTATATGGCGCATCCGGAGCTTACCCGCGAATCAGCGCAGCATTCCTCAGGCAACTATTCGCAGCTGGATCAGATTGCTGCGCTGGAGTGGGTACGCGACAACATCAGCGAGTTTGGTGGAGACCCGAATAATGTGACTATCTTCGGCCAGTCGGGGGGCGGATTGAAGGCGATTTCCCTGCTCAATTCGCCGTTGGCCGAGGGGCTGTTCCATCGGGCTGTCATCATGAGCGCCGCACCGCCGCCCACCGATACCGTGCGGCCGATTTACAACACCCTGGAGCAGGAAGAGGCTGGTGGCGTGTCGTTGGTACAGCGCCTGGGGTTGCAGGATGAAGAGGATGTGATCGCAGCCATGCGCGCGGTGTCCTGGGTTGATCTGACCAACGCTGCCGCCAGTTACGGTGTCGATTACTTTAAGCCCAATGTCGACGACTGGTATGTGAAGACGGACATCCGTGAAAACGGCTTTCACAACGATGTGCCGCTGATTATCGGCACCCCGCGCAATGACGCCGAGTGGGTCATCGACGGTCTCAAGTGGTACCTGCCATTCCTCAAGCAGAACCACACCTCCGATGTCTTTGCCTACGTGTATGACCATGTACCTGAAAACTGGGCAAACCGTGGCGTCGGCGCCTATCACAGTATCGACGTGGTCTCCGTGTTTGGTGATCCGGATGCCTACTACAACCAGTACATTCTGGGGTTGACCGGTTTGCCGAGCCCGAGTCCGGCCAATTACGCTGACAACCTGCCTGGTTGGGGCGCTATTGATGAGTCTATTGCGGCTGATTCCATGGCCCTCTGGGCGCAGTTTGCGCGTAGCGGAAACCCGTCCACTGATGCAATCGAGTGGCCTGCCTATACCAACGCGGGTGAAGAGTTCATGTTGATGAATTACGACATGCAGGCACAAGAGGGGCTGCAAACCTTCTGGCCTTAATCAATCTGACTGGCTGTCTGGCCCGCTTTCCGGCGGGCCTTCAGCCTTGCCTGATCTGCAGCTGGAGGCGCGCCGAGAGACCGCCCAGCTCACTGGCTTCGAACTGGATGGTGCCCTGATAGCGCGCGGCGAGGTCGCGGACAATAGCCAGTCCCAGGCCGTGCCCCGGCATCTGCTGATCCAGCCGCCAGCCCCGGGTACCTAGCTGCTCGCGCTCCTGGGCCGGAACCCCCGGACCGTCATCTTCGACAACCAGCACGCGTTGCCGGCCGTTTTCGCTGAGGCTCACCCGCACGCGACTATGTGCCCACTTGCCGGCGTTGTCGGCCAGGTTGCCCAGCAGTTCGCTGAAGTCCTGCTCGTCAATCGGCCAGCGCGTGTTGTCGGGTAGCGTGCAATCGAGTTCAAACTCCACGCTGGTGTGCAGGCGGCCGAGCATCCATAGCAGTTCACGCGTTTGCTCTAGCGGCAGGCAACTGGCCCCGGCCAGTGGGCCTCCGGATTGGCTGGCGTGCAGGCTGCTGTCGAGTTGGCGGCTGATGTCTTCCAGTCGTTGACTGATCTGACTGCGCGCCTCTGGCGTGATCGGTTGGCTGCTGCTGACCAACTGGTTGATCGCCGCAATCGGCGTCTTGATCCGGTGCGACAGGTTTGCATTGGCTTCGCGCACTTTCTGCAGGCGGTGCTGCAGGGTGTCGAGCAACTGGTTCAGCTGCGCGATCAGGCCGCTGAACTCCTGTGGCACCGCATCGCTAAGTCGCTGCAACTTGCCCTGCTTGAGCGCCTGCAGATCCTGTTGCAGCTGGCGGACCGGGCGCATCGACAGCTGCACCGCGAGCAGGATCAGCGCAAACAGTACGACGAGCAGGCCAATGGCAACGGCGGCAGTCCACAGGTGCAGTTCATGGGTGCCGGCCTGCAGGCGGCTGTAATCTTCGGCGGCCACGATTGTGACCGGGGTGCCGCTAATCTCGCGCTCTGCGCGCCAGGCCATGTAGCGATGGGTGCTGTTCTCGTCATCCGGGGTGCCCTGCAGTTCGATCAGCCCTTGCGCCGGCAAATCGAGCCAGGGCTGCAGCATGGCGGACCACTGGGGGTGGGAGAGCTGGGTCTGCGCGCCGAAGCGGATGGCAAACAGGTGGTGCGAGAGGGCGCCGAAGTAGCTGCTGTCCAGTGTCTGCAGTCCGTCGCGGCTGGTCAGCTGCTGCTCGATCATGGCGACTTCCTGCTGCAGCCGTTCCTCGACAAAGTCGCGAGACATGCGATCTAGCAGGGCGCCATGCAGATACCAGGCGAGCAGCATAAACAGCGTCGCAAAGGGCAGCAGCCAGAGCAGCAGGGTGGTGCGGATCGAGCGGCTGCGCTCAGTCTTCGGCGGTAAAGACATAGCCTTGCCCTCGCTGGGTCTTGATGGCGTTGCGGCCAATCAGCAGGCGCAAGCGACGGATGTAGGTTTCGATGGTGTTCAGCGTCGGCTCGGCATCGAGGTTGTAGAGCTGCTCTAGCAGGGCTTCCTTGGGGTGCAGTCGGTTCGGACGGCTCATCAGGCAGCGCAGCAGGCGAAACTCGGTGCCGGTCAGTGGTTGCCATTCACCGTTCGGGATGCGCACGCGCTGGCGTTCCTCGTCGAGCAGGTAGTTGCCGGCACGAATCTGCGTGTGACTGCGGCCCTCGCTGCGACGCAGCAGGGCCTGCAGGCGCGCCAATAGCTCTTCCGGGTGGAAGGGTTTGGTCAGATAGTCGTCGGCTCCGGCCTTGAGGCCGTTGACCTTGTCCTGCCAGCGGTCGCGGGCGGTCAGCAGCAGAATCGGTAGATCGCGCCCGGCGTCGCGCCAGCGCGCCAGCAGTTGCAGGCCGTCACCGTCGGGCAGGCCGATGTCCAGCACGATCAGCCGGTAGTCTTCCTGCTGCGCCAGCTGGTCGGCGGTGAGCGCTGAGCCCGTTGCATCGACCGCAAAGCCTGCCTGGCTCAGGCTTTCATGCAGGCTGCTGCGCAGCAGTTCATCGTCTTCCACCAGCAGCAAACGCATGGGCGGTTTCTCTTTTCTCAATGGGGTTCAGTCAGGATTCAGTTTCGCTCGGCAAGCTGCGCTCATTCCCGACGGGTGGGGCAGAGAGTGCATCGGCAACCGGGGTGGTTGTCAATGCTGCGGCCGTCGGCAGGCCTTTCAGTGACAGGAGATATACCCATGCAGCGGACATTTAACGGGTTGGCGGCAGCAATGCTGTTGGGCGCGGCGTCGGCGGGGGCTGCGATTAGCGAAGGCGGTCAGCCTGGCGACCCGCAGCAGGTCAGCCGCACTATCGATATCGTCATGTACGACAACTACTTCGAGCCCGAGCAACTGACGTTTGCCGCGGGCGAGACGGTGCGTCTGAAGGTGCGCAACGAGGGCGCGCTGGTGCACGAGTTCAATATCGGCACGGCTGCCATGCACGAGGCCCATCAGGGACAGATGCAGATGATGGTGGATCACGGCGTGATTCAGGGCGATCACCTCAATCATGAACGCATGAAGATGGACATGGGCGGCGGACACACCATGGAGCACAGCCACGCCAACAGCCTTCTGCTGGAGCCGGGGCAGGAAGCCGAGCTGGTCTGGACCTTCGCCAGCGCCGACAGCCTGGAGTTTGCCTGCAATGTGCCCGGCCACTATCAGGCCGGGATGGTCGGAGGCATTCATGTTGAGTAAGGGGGTTGCCGCCGCCTTGGCGCTGCTGCCGCTGATCAGCTGGGCTGGCGAATACAACCTGACCGTCGACCGGGTGACCATCGACACCGGTGAGTTTCGCAAGCAGGGCATTGGTTATAACGGCGCCTCGCCCGGGCCGATTCTGCGTTTTCGCGAAGGCGAAGACGTCACTATCCACGTGACCAACAACCTCGATGAGCCGACCTCGGTGCACTGGCACGGGCTGGTGCTGCCATTCCAGATGGACGGCGTACCCGGGCTGAGCTATCCGGGTATTGCGCCGGGCGAGACCTTTACCTATCGCTTTCCGATCAAGCAGGCCGGCACCTACTGGTTTCACAGTCATTCGGGTTTTCAGGAGCCGGATGGTGCTTACGGCGCCATCGTGATCGAGCCGCAGGGGCGCGAGCCTTTCCGCTACGACCGCGAATACGTGGTGCAGTTGACCGACAAGCACCCGCACTCGGGTGACCGCATTATGCGTAACCTCAAGACATCGGCGGACTACTACAACCGCCAGCAGCAGACGGTCGGTGACTTCTGGCGCGACAGCCGCGAGCGCGGTCTGGCGGCGACGCTGAAGGATCGGCTGATGTGGGGCGATATGCGCATGATGTCCAGCGACATCGAGGATGTGCAGGGCTTTACCGGGCTGATCAACGGCAAGGGCCCGGAGCAAAACTGGACCGGCTTGTTTCAGCCGGGTGAGCGGGTGCGCCTGCGGCTGATCAACTCCTCGGCCATGACTTATTTCGATGTGCGCCTGCCCGGCCTGAAGATGACCGTGGTGCAGGCGGATGGCAATAACGTGCAGCCGGTTACCGTGGATGAGCTGCGCATCGGTGTCGCGGAAACCTACGATGTCATCGTCCAGCCCAAGGAAGACCGCGCCTACACGGTATTTGCCGAATCCATGGGCCGCTCGGGTTTTGCCCGCGGCACCCTGGCGCCGCGTGAGGGTATGCAGGGCGAGATTCCCGAGCTGCGTCCGGCACCGCTGCTGACCATGGCTGATATGGGCATGGCGCATGCGGGTATGGATCATGGCGACATGGCCAGCATGGACCACGGCAGCATGGACCACGGCGATATGGCGGGCATGGATCACAGCGGCATGAGCCACGGCGATATGGCGGGTATGGACCACGGCAACATGAACCATGGCGAGGTCGCAGCACTGCCCGCTGATCCCTTTTACGCCCAAGGCAGCGGGTTGATTCCCCAGGCCTATAACGATGGTCGCTTCCTGTCCTATGCCGATCTGCGCGCACAGAAACCGTTGTATGAAGACCGCGAACCGACCCGTGAGATCGAGTTGCGGCTGACCGGCAACATGGAGCGCTATATCTGGTCGATCAACGGCATCAAGGAGTCGGACGCCGAACCCATTCGCCTGCAGTACGGCGAGCGCGTGCGCTTCAAATTCGTCAACGAAACCATGATGACCCACCCGATGCACCTGCACGGTATGTGGTCGATTCTCGACGTCGGTGCCGACCAGTGGAACCCGGTCAAGCATGTGATCAGCGTGGCGCCGGGCACTACGGTGTATATGGAGACCGAGGTGGATGCGCCCGGCAAGTGGGCGTTCCACTGTCACCTGGCCTATCACGCGGCTGCGGGAATGTTTCGTACCGTGATTGTTGAGGGTGGGCCCGAAGGAGGTGATTCTTGAAGCGGCTTATCCTTCCGCTGCTGATGCTGGCCACGCCGGCAGGCGCCGAGCAGATGGCTCACTCGATGCACCACGGCTACTTCTGGGGGCTTCAGGCCGACGCGCTGGAATACCGCCACGGCGATAGTGGTGAAGAGTTGGGGTACTGGAGCACCGAAGCCTGGTGGGGCACCGATGAATTGAAGGCGCTTTGGCTCAGCGAAGCCGAATACAGCTTCGACCACGACAGCTGGGAGACGCTGGATAACCGCCTCGCCCTGCAAACCCCGGTCAGCGACTTTATCGATCTGCGCGGTGGCCTGCGCTTTGACACACCGGGCGCTGAGAACCGGCACTACGCTTTTGTTGGCCTGAATGGTCTGCTGCCCTACTGGCTGGAGCTGGACAGTAACCTCTACCTGAGCGAGCACGGCGATCTGTCGCTCGATTTGGCGCTGGAGTACGAACTGCTGCTGACCAATCGCCTGCACCTGATCCCCGAGCTGGAGCTGGATGCGGCGTTGTCCGACGACGAGGCGATGGGCGTTGGCCGCGGCCTCAGCGGGATGGAGGCGGGGTTGCGGCTGAGCTACGACCTGATTGACCGATCCATCGTGCCTTACGTTGGTGTGCACTATGAGCGGGCGTTTGGGCGTACTGCCGACTTCGCCGCAGACGAGGGCGATGATCGGGACGGCTGGTTTGCTGTGGCAGGTGTGCGGCTGATGTTTTAGCCGCCAGTGCTGCGTTGCCGGTTGGAACCTCGTCGCGGGTCGGGCGGTCGCAAGGAAATGGCGGCAGTGTTACCCGCCGCTGTGCCGAGAGGCGCCGGAGCTGCCGCGACGACGCAAACCAGACAGCAGGAGTGACCCGATGACGGATCAGCCGCGCGACGCGACACTCTACCGTATGGTGATGAAAAACCACCTCTGCCCCTTTGGGTTGAAGTCCCTCGATCTGCTCAAGCGCGAGGGTTTCACGGTGGACGACCGGCATTTGACCAGCCGCGAGGAAACCGACGCATTTCAGCGCGAATACAACGTGAACACCACGCCGCAGGCCTTTATCGACGGCCAGCGCATCGGCGGCCACGACGAGCTGCGGCGGTACTTTGGCAAGCCGGTCAAGGCACCGGATGAGGTGACCTATCAGCCGGTGATCGCGGTCTTCGCCTGCACCGCGCTGATGGCGCTGGCGGTCAGCTGGACCGCCTTGGGCACGGTATTGACCGTGCGCACGCTGGAGTGGTTTGTCGCTATCTCGATGTGTGTGCTGGCGATTCTCAAGCTGCGTGACCTGGAAAGCTTCTCCAACATGTTTCTCGGCTACGATCTGCTGGCGCAGCGGTGGGTGCGCTATGCCTATCTCTATCCCTTCGGCGAGGCCTTGGCCGGCATCCTCATGATCGCTGGCGCACTGCTGTGGTTGGCAATTCCGGTAGCGCTGCTGATCGGGGTAATCGGCGCAGTCTCCGTTTTCAAGGCAGTGTACATCGACCGGCGCGCACTCAAATGTGCCTGCGTGGGCGGCGATAGCAACGTGCCGCTGGGGTTCATTTCACTGACCGAGAATCTGATGATGGTGGGTATGGCTGCCTGGATGTTGATCAAGTAACGCCAGGCAGATCGACAGACACGCAGACCCGCGCAGTGCAAACGGCGGCAACAGGAGGCTTGATGAAAGCAGAAACCTATCGTGACTTGATCGAGTGGACACAGCAACTGCATGGCCAGTTGGCCAGCCGGCTGGAGGCCGGGGCGGCTGACAGCCAGACCGGGGAGCGCATGAGCGCGCTGCTGCAGTATCTGGCCGAGCACGAGCGCCGCATGCAACAGATGGTGCTGCGTTTTGAGCAGCAGGCCGATATCAAGGTGCTGGACAGTTGGGTGTACGACCACTTTACCGACAACCCGCGCGTTCGCACGCTGGACGCAGGGCAGAGCTTTGTCGGGCTGGACCACGACGCTCTGTGTGCGCTGGTGTTTGATCTGCACAACGACGCGCTGGACCTGTATCGTTACCTGCTGGGCCGAGCAGAAACGGCGGGTGGGCGTGAGCTGATGCAGGATCTGCTGGCGATGGAGAAGCATGAAACCTTGCGGCTGGCCGAGCAGGCCCAGCGAGCTCAGGATCTGTAAAATCCGTCACACAAAGGTGAAAGCAGCATGTGGTTGCAGAAAGAGATTCGCCTCAAGCCCCGCGCGCGGGGCTTTCACTTGATTGACGACGAAATTCTGCCTGCGCTGCCAGAGCTGACGGACGTGCGCGTGGGCCTGCTGCACCTGTGGCTGCAGCACACCTCGGCCTCACTGACCGTCAACGAGAACGCCGACCCGCTGGTACGCGGCGACTTCGAGGCGTTTTTTCGCCGCGCGGTGCCGGATGATGCGCCGTACTTCAAGCACACTTATGAAGGCCCGGACGACATGACCGCGCATATCAAGTCGAGTCTGCTCGGTGTGCAGCTGACCCTGCCGATAACGGCTGGCAGGCTCGCCGTTGGCACCTGGCAAGGTCTCTACCTCGGGGAACACCGGGAGCATGCCGGCAGCCGCCGGGTGCTGGCGACGCTGCAGGGGCAGTGCGACTGAGCAATATCGCTTCAGGGCCCGTCACAGAGGCGCTGCCGGGATGAAAAAAAGTTGCGCGCGGGACTAGCCAAATCCCCCCGGTGAACTATATATAGCCTGTTTTCCATTGTGAGGATTCAGGCATGAGTGATGATCTGGACGACGATCTCGACGGTATGGACGATTCCGAGGTCGACGATCAGGACGATGTGACGGATGGCAGCGACGATGTTGATGACGGCGATGATGGTGCCGAGGTCAGCAGCAAGTCGCGCAAGAAGAAGGCCGCAGCCAGCGATGACTTCGAAGGTGCTTCGATGGAAGCCAAGGAGCGTGAGCGGGAAATGCTGGCCCGTCAGATCGAAGAGTTCATGGCGCGCGGTGGCAAGGTGCAGCAGATCGACGACAACGTGGTCTCCGATCCGCCGAAAAAGCCTGAAAACAAGTACGGCAGCCGTCCGATCTGATTGAATCGGGCCTTGCCGCCGTGCCCGTTCAGCGTTTGGCGTAACGCTGGTAGCGGTTCAGCCAGGGCGGAATCTCGCTCAGGCAGCGCACCTCGCCATGGGCCCGTTGCTGGCCCGTCCAGGCATTGCCCTGTGGGTTAAACCACAGGGTATGCATGCCCACATCCAGGGCCCCCTGGATGTCGTCCCCCGGATGATCTCCGATATGCAGCGCCTGCTGCGGCTCGACCCCGGCGTTGTCGAGCGCCGCCAGGAAGGGTGCCGGGTCCGGCTTGCTGATACCCACCTCATCCGCTGACACGATGATGCTGAAATAGCGATCCAGCCCCAGCCGGCGTACATCGGCGTTGCCGTTGGAAATGCAGGCCAGCCGGTATTGCTGCGACAGCAGCTGCAGCACCAGCTCCATATGCGGGAAGTACTCCAGCCGATGGCGAGCATCAATGAACACCTCGAAACCGGCGCGTGCCAGCCGTTGGGCTTCGTCTGCCGGGTATCCCGCCTTGCGCAGACCCAGTTCCAGTACCGCGATGCGCAGTGGCGTCACTCGGTGGCGCAGGTCGGGGTCGCCATCCAGCACCTCGGCCAGCAGGGCCTTGCGTGCGTCCAGATCGCGCGCGGCGGTGTAGTCCGGCGCCTGTTTGGCGAGCCAGTCGGCCAGCACCCGCTCGGCGTTGGCCACCACCGATTCGGTTTCCCACAGGGTGTTGTCGAGGTCAAAGGTCACCAGCTGAATCATTTGTCTGCCTTGCGTTTGGCTCTGGGGTGGGCCTGATCATACACCTGGGCCAGGTGCTGGAAATCAAGGTGAGTGTAAATCTGCGTGGTACTGATGTCCGCGTGGCCCAGCAGCTCCTGGACCGCCCGCAGGTCGCCGGAAGACTCCAGCATGTGGCTGGCGAACGAATGCCGCAGCATGTGCGGATGCAGGTGTTGGCCGATTCGCTCCACGCCATGCCGACGCAGGCGCAGTTGAATGGCGCGCGGAGTCAGCGCGCTGCCGCGCTGACTGACGAACAGCGGCTGTGCTGCCTGGTCGCTGGCTGGGCGCACACTAAGCCAGTCCTGCAGGGCGCGCCGCGCCATGCGGCCGACGGGCAAGACGCGGGTCTTGTTGCCTTTGCCGGTCACCCTGACCTCGCCCTGCTGCAGGTCGAGGTCGGCGATGTCCAGGCCGGCCAGTTCGGACAGCCGCAGGCCGGAAGAGTAGAACAGCTCCAGCATGGCCTGGTCGCGGCGACCGAGCCAGTCGTCCTCGCCCGGGCTGTCGAGCAGCTGGGCGGCCAGGTCGGCATCCAGCGTGCGCGGCAGGGGCCGCGCGGCCTTGGGGGCGCGCAGATCCAGCGCGGGGTTTTGCTGTGCACGCCCCTCGCGCTGCAAAAAGCGGTAGAAGCTGCGGATGGCGCTGAGCAGGCGTTGCAGGCTGCGGGGGGCCAGACCCTGCTGGTGTTGGCTGGCGATAAAGTGGCGCAGGTGCTGGGTGTCCAGCCGGTCCCAGCCCGGCAGCTCGCGCGCGGCGCGGTGCTGATCCAGACTTATCAGGTCGTGGCGGTAGGCCTCCAGCGTGCGCGGCGACAGCCTGCGCTCGATGCGCAGGTGGTCGAAGAACGCACTGATGTCAGGGTCGGCGATGCCGGCCGGCTCAGGCGTGGTTTTCATCGGCCAGGGGGCGTTGGCGCAACAGCACGCGGGCCAGCGCGTCGGCGACGTAGCCAAGGAACAGGGTGCCGGTGGCGCTGCGGTATTGCTGGGGGTCTTCGCTGCCCAGCGCGAGCACGCCGTGCAATCCCTGGTAGCGGATGGGCGCCAGCGCGGTGGATGCGACCTGCTCACCGTGCTCGCCGAACAGGAAGTTCAGCTCCGCCGGCCGCAGCGCGCCGGCCACTGGTTTGTCGCTGTCGAGCAGGTGACCGATGGCTTCCTTGGCGGCGGCGTGGGTAACGCAATGGGCGTTGCTGTAGCGGTCCGCTTCGGTAAACAGGATCAGGCTGACAAAGGGCACCTGAAAGTCGGTGCGCAGGCTGTCTTCCAGTGTCGCCACGACTTGATCCGGGCTCTGCGCCTCGAGCATGCCGAGAATCAGCCGGCGGCTCTTGTCGAACAGCCGGTCATTTTCCCGGGCGGTGTCCATCAGCTGGTTCAGGCGGTGGCGCACGTCGATGTTGCGCTCGCGCAGCAGTTTGACCTGCCGCTCGACCAGCGACACCGCGTGACCTGCTTCATGGGGCACGATCAGGTCGGCCAGCAGCTCGTCGTGCTCGACAAAAAAGGCCGGGTGGCGTTGCAGAAACTCTACGACGCGGGCGGCTTCCAGTTCGTCAGGGTGGGGCGGTTGCTCTTTCATACGCGAATCTGTCCCTCGTAGACCCGGGTGGCCGGACCGGTCATCAGCACGGGCTGGCCTGGGCCGCCCCACTCGATCTGCAGACGGCCGCCGGGCAGGTCGATCTGTACGGGTGAGTCCAGCAGGCCGAGACGGATACCGGCGACGGCAGCGGCGCAGGCGCCGGTACCGCAGGCCTGGGTTTCACCCACACCGCGCTCGTACACGCGCAGCCGGGCGTGCTGGCGGTCGACCACCTGCATAAAGCCGGCGTTGACCTTGCGCGGGAAGCGCGGGTGCGCCTCGATCAGCGCGCCCAGGCGCTCCAGCGTGCCGTCCTGCACATCGGGCACCAGGGTGACGCAGTGCGGGTTGCCCATGGAGACGGCGGCTACCTGCAGGGTTTCTCCGGCCACTTCAAGCGTGTAGTCGATGGCTTCGGCGTCGGCCTGGAAGGGCACCTCGGCGGGCACAAAGCGCGGCGCGCCCATGTCCACCGTGACCTGGCGGTCGCGGTTGATGCGCAGCACGATAGGGCCGCCGGCGGTTTCGACGTGAATTTCCTGCTTGGCGGTCAGGCGCTTGTCCTGCACAAAGCGCGCAAAGCAACGGGCGCCGTTGCCGCATTGCTCCACCTCACTGCCGTCGGCATTGAAGATGCGATAGCGAAAGTCGGCATCGGGCGTGGTCGGTGGCTCGACCAGCAATAGCTGATCGAAGCCAACGCCGGTGTGGCGGTCGGCCCACTGACGAATCTGCCGCGCTGACAGCTGGGCGTGCTGGGTCACCAGGTCGATGACCATAAAGTCGTTGCCCAGCCCGTGCATCTTGGTAAATCGCAGCAGCATCTCAGGCCTCGGGCAGCAAGGATTCGCCGGCCAGCAGCTCACTGACGGTTTCGCGGCGACGCACCAGGTGGGTCGTGTCGCCGTCGACCAGCACTTCAGCCGCCCGCGGACGGGTGTTGTAGTTCGAACTCATGACAAAACCATAGGCACCAGCGGAACGCACGGCCAGCAAGTCGCCTTCGGCGAGCGCCAGTTCGCGGTCCTTGCCGAGGAAATCACCGGTCTCACAGACCGGGCCCACCAGGTCCCAGGTGTCCACAGCCACGTCGCTGCGCGGCTTGACCGCGTCGATACCCATCCAGGCGCTGTACAGGGCCGGGCGGATCAGGTCGTTCATAGCGCCGTCGATGATGGCGAAGTTCTTGTGCTCGGTCGGCTTGAGCAGGTTGACGCGGGTCAGCAGCACGCCGGCATTGGCCACGATGGAGCGGCCCGGCTCGCATACCAGGGTCAGGTTGCGACCGGCCAGCGCCTCACGCACCTTGGCCAGATAGGTACCGGGGCTCGGTGGCGTTTCGTCGCGGTAGGTCACACCCAGACCGCCGCCCAGATCCAGATGGCGAATGGTGATGCCGTCGGCGGCCAGGCTGTCGATCAGTTGCAGCAGGCGGTCGAGCGCGTCGATGAAGGGCGTGTCGTCGGTCAGCTGGGAGCCGATGTGGCAGTCCACACCGCAGATGTCGATATGGCTCAGCTCGGCGGCGCGGCGATAGACGGCCGGCGCCTGGGCGATATCGATACCGAACTTGTTTTCCTTCAGGCCGGTGGAGATGTACGGGTGGGTCTTGGCATCCACATCCGGATTTACGCGCAGGGAGATCGGCGCCTTGATGTTCAGCTCGGCGGCAACCTGCTGCAGGCGCTCCAGCTCGGCGGCAGACTCGACGTTGAAGCAGTGAATGCCGACTTCCAGCGCGCGGCGCATCTCGGCGGCGGTCTTGCCCAGGCCCGAGAAGACGATGCGCGAGGGCTCGCCACCGGCGGCCAGCACACGCTCCAGCTCACCGCCGGAGACGATGTCGAAGCCGGCGCCACGGCGGGCCAGCAGGTTCAGCACGCCCAGGTTGGAGTTGGCCTTGACGGCAAAACACACCAGGTGGGGCACGCCGTCCAGCGCGCTGTCCCAGGCGTCATAGGCCTGCTCGATGGCGGCGCGGGAATAGACGAAACAGGGTGTATCGTATTGTTCGGCAATCGACGACAGGGCAACGCCTTCGGCGTGCAGCTCGCCGTTGCGGTATTCAAACGCGGTCATTGGGGCATCACTTCTGGGTCGATTGCTCGGCGTTCTCGGTCTGGGCAGGCGCGCTGGCCGTGTCCTCGGGGATATACAGGGGGCCTTTCTGCCCGCAGCCGGTCAGAACCAGCAACGTGAACAGGGCCGCAGCGAATGGCTTCATGTTGAAATCCTTACAGGTAGAATACCCGGCAGTATACCCAGCCACCCGGTCCGACGCATTAGCCAGCGACCCGGCGGCCAGAAAACGGCGCGCAGACGCCAGAGTCAGATGAGAGACAGACAATGCAGGACATGAGCGAAGCAAGCTTTCACCAGGCGGTAGACCGCGTACAGGACCTGATCGAGCACGCCCTGGATGATGGCGACCTGGATCTGGAGATGGAGCATATTGACGGCTCACTGGTGCTGATCCTGCCCGAGGGGCAGCGGCTGGCCGTTGGTCGTCAGCCGGCTTCGCGCGAGCTGTGGCTGGCCACGCCGGAACGTACCCTGCACTTCAACTTCGATGCAGAGCAGGGCTGGTTGCACGACAGTGGCGAGGGCACGCTGGGCGAGGTGCTGGCCGCTGTGCTGGAAGATATCAGCGGCGAGGAACTGGAGCTGGATATCGACGCGGACTCGCTGTGACTCCGCGCGGCAGCCAGCCTTCGCCCTGCGTACGCAAATGCTGCCTGGACGGCGAGGTGTGTCTGGGCTGTGGCCGGCTGTTGAGTGAAATCATCGAATGGGCTGGCGCCTGCGACCGACGCCAGCGCGATATCATCGAAGCCGCTGCCAGGCGGCAAGCGCTGCGTCGCCGCAGCTGATCTCAGCCCAGCGCCTGCATGGCGTCATTCAAGGCGCTTTCCAGCTGCTGGCGGTAACGCAGGTACTGCACGGTCTGCATGCGCCCGCCCGGGTCTACCGCCGAGAGGTCCAGGTCGGTGATATAGCAGGGATAGGGCTCGCGGTCGCGACGGCGGCTGAGGATATGTTGCGCCACCTCGGTGTAAAGCTGGGCGCCGTACTCCAGTTCGGAAAACTCGCGGTGATCGCAGAAGATGGTTATCCGCAGGCGGCGACCGGCGCCGGGCTCGGCAATGGCCTGCACAGCGTAGATGTCGGCGTCCATGCCGCCACGCGGCAGCGCGCGCTGCTCCAGGCGCAGCGGATGGCCGTCCTGGGCGGGCAGGATGCAGTACAACTCGGGTTCGCCTTCATCGATGCTGCGATCCAGACTTTCGCCCGCCTGACGGCGCAGCTGAATACTGCGCAAAAAGCGCAACAGCGGCAGCAGCAGGGTTTGTTCGTCGCGATAGTTCTGTTGGGTTGTCCATAGCGCGCCGCGCTCATCCAGCAGGCTGATGTCGGCCTGCCAGTTGGCGCGCAGGCGGTAGAACAGCTGGACGCGGCCCGGCTGGTCCTGTTGCAGAATCAGCGCCAGATCCTGCCCCTGCAGGGCATAGTCGTCGAGCACCAGGCGCTGATGGCGTGGACGCGAGCGTCCCAGGTAGCGCTGCAGCTGGTCGCGGTCTTCCAGTGCCTGCATGCCGATCTGCTCGTCCTGCCACTCTAGCACTCTGAACGCGCTCTGCAGCTGCAGCATGAAGCGCGCCGGCGGTGTTCCCAGCAGGTGCTGGGCCGCGCTGCCGAACAGCCGCTCGACCCGCTCGGCGATGGCGCTGGCGCGGTTGCGGCAGAAGCAGCGTACCGCCAGCTCGGGCAGGCGCTGGTGCTCACGACCGCCATTGAGATAGTCGCGCAGCGCCTGCATGCAGGCTTCTTCGCCTTCGTACTGGGTGACCAGCAGCTCGTTCCAGCTGTTCAGGGTGACCAGGTCGATACGCTGGATCAGATTGTCCCGCAGGCCGGAGTAACCAAGGGCGTCGGTATGGCTGCTGATCAGGTGCAGGTTTTTCTGGCTGCTGCCGGGCAGCGGGTCCAGGCCGACGTTGACCAGCAGCAGCACGCGACAGGGCTCGCTGGCGCGTGACAGGGCAATCTCGGTCAGTGCCGGCAGCGGCAGCGGGAACTGCTGCTGCAGACTCTGCACCAGGCTGCTCAGCTCGTACTCGCTGAGTGCGCTGTCGCCGGGATGGAGGACAAAGCGCGTGGCGCTGTCGATCAGCCCGTTGCGGTGTCCCCAGGCGAGCAGCTCCAGCAGGTTGAGGCTGCGCTTGAGCGCCTGGTGATCGCTCAGTTCGATGGCACTGAGGCCGTCGCGGTACAGGCTCCAGCTGGGCGGGTTGTCGTCGGTGCCTGCACTCCAGGCCAGCGTCAGCAGTGCTTCGCTGAGGTCCGGGCTGATGCCCGGGTTGATAAACTCGATCTTGCCGGCCTTGCGCTCGAACGCGGCGTAGAGGCGCCGGCCCAGCAGCGACAGGTCGCGGGCGCTGACCGCGTTGATCACCCCTTGGCTGCGGCCAAACTGCGATAGCAGCCGATAGCTGTGGGTCAGCTCGTTGACCAGTTGGCGACGCTCGGTCGCCACTTCGCGAATGCGCCACTGGCGGCGGTCATCCATTTGCTGCAGCTGGCGCGTGCCCCAGTGCCATTCGCGCACCAGCCGTTCCATCATTTGCCGCTTCCAGTCCAGCACCCCGCTGCGCCGACTCAGACGGACGTTGGCCTTGATATACAGACAGCGGCGGATCAGTTCCAGGCGTTCGTTCTCCTGCCGACTGAGCAGGTAGCGCTCCAGTCGGCGGTAGAGCATGACGTAGGGGTCCAGCTCATCCTCGTCCGGCTTGCCGGCAAATACCGCCTGCTTGAAGTCCAGACTCAGGCAGCGCACGCGCGGGTGCTCGCTGGAGTAGACCTCGGTCAGCAGCAGCTTGAGCACCGACTTGTAGGGCGACTCGATGCCCTTGAACAGCTGCCACAGGCCCGCGCCGACAAACTCGCCGGCGGGGATGGCCGCAACGTGGCCCAGATCAAGATAGTCATCAGCGCGGATAAAGCGCTTGCTGATCAATTGGTGAGTGTAATCGCGGTAGCGCGCCTCTTCGTAGACCGGCACCAGCCACCACAGGGGAAAGCGGCCGCCCAGACGGATGGCGGTGCGGTAAAACTCGTCCAGCAGCAGGTAGTGCTGGGTGCTGCCGCAGTCCTCGATACCCAGCGGATTGTCGCGCTCGCCCTGGGCGAAGCTGGCCGGGTTGATCAGGTGAAAGTGAACTTCGCTGTTTTGACCGGCGGCCCACTCGCTGATCAGCTGGCACTTGCGATCCAGCTCTTCGATCTGCCGGCTATCCAGCTCGGGGGCATGGCAGACCCAGATATCCAGATCGCTCTGCTCGGACTGGCCGATGGTGCCGCCGCTGCCCATCAGATACAGGCCATGGATCTGGCCACTGAAACCGGCGGGGTGGCGGCGGTACTGAAAGCTGCGGGTCAGGCTCTGGGCGATTTGCAGGCAGCTGCTGTCCGGCTCAAAGCCGTGCAGGCCGCAGGGTGTCTCGCGTGAAACAAAGCCGGGCAGCAGTGGATAGTTGACGTCGAACAGCAGCGGCAGCAGTTGCAGCACGTTGTACTGACGGCTTGGCAGTGCCTGCAGCACCCTGCGCAGGCGTGTGGCGTTGACCGCCATAAAGCGTTTGCGCAGGGTGTTCAGGGTCTTGCGGTCAATGCCCTCGTCAATCCGTGGCTGAATTTCACCGTGCTGCTGCATGGCGCGCTTCAGGACCTCGGCGTGCGCAGGATAGTGAGCAGGGTCTGAGCATGCTCGGCGGCGTCCAGGCCCAGGCTGGTCAGATAGCCGCCGTCGGGTTGGGTCGTCAGCCCCTTGGCGAACAGGCGCTCGGACGCCGCGACGGTGGCGGGGTCGGCTTCGTGACTGTGGATTTTCAGGCCTTCCTGGGAGTTGCCCAGGTTGAACTGGCAGAGCAGGTTGATTTCGGCTATTTCATCGGGTGTCAGCATTGATGGTGCCTCTTGTCGGGTGTGCAGTTCAGTCTAGCCGGGCGTCATTGTCGGCGCATTCAGGGGCCTGATGACGCTGGAGAATTATCGTCTGAGCGGTTACAACTCAGCCTATGCCCTCCCGTCCGCCTAACAATGGAGAACAACAGGATGATCAGACTACACGGCTTCGCAGCAAGCAACTACTTCAACATGGCCAAGCTGGCGCTGCTGGAAAAGGGTGTCGAGTTTGAGGTCGTCAACGTGCACGGCAGTCAGGACCCCGACTTTCTGGCCAAGAGCCCGCGCGGCAAGGTACCGGTGCTGGAAACCGCACAGGGTTTTCTCAACGAAACCAACGTCATCCTCGAATATATCGAAGAGACCCAGGGCGGCAAGGCGCTGCTGCCGAGCGATCCGTATGAGCGTGGCGTGGTGCGTGCGCTGACCAAGGAAATCGAGCTGTATATCGAGCTGCCGGCGCGCTCCTGCTTTATGGAGGTGTTCTTTGGCGGCAAGGTAGACCAGGCGATCAAGGACAAGGCGCGGGTCGAGCTGCTGGCCGGCGTGGCAACCCTGGCGCGACATGGCCGCTTTGCGCCTTATGTGGCAGGCAATGAAATGACTGTCGCCGATATTTTCCTGCTGTACAGCTTTGACCTGGCCTCCACGGTGGCGCAGAAGCTGTTCGACATTGACCTCAAGGCGGAACTGCCGCAGGCGGCTGCGTTGCTGGAGCTGCTGGCGCAAAACCCCAACGTGCAGAAAGTGGCGGCCGACCGCGAGGCCGAGATGGCTGCGTTTATGGCGGCGATTCGGGCTGCGCGCAAGTAGGCGGGTGTCGCGTAGCGCGCTTACCTTCGATGCTTCACCAAATTTCAGTGTGCGTGCCTAGGCACGGGGCCAACGCTTTTCACTGGAAGCTCAGATGGTGGAGTGCGCACCTTGGCTTCGTCCCGTTTACGCGGGCGAGTAGCGCAGGGCTGACGGGGAAAAGAGTCATA
>NZ_LMAZ01000004.1:202138-208505 GCF_003444685.1 Pseudomonas abyssi
GGGGGGCTGGGCAAGTAGCCCCCCTTGGCTCGCCGAGAAGGCGAAAGGCTGACTAAGCAACCGCGCCATTGATAGGCAAGGCAACTGCCGGGCCTCGGATGGATATGATCCGCATGCAGGACAGCAAACCCGCCCTTGGCATATCCTTTGCTGCATGAACTGCACGTTCGTGCAGCAGGATTCCAGGAGTTGCCTATGTCCTTCCCCGATACCGATTTTCTCCGTGCGCTGCCCAAGGCCGAGCTGCATATGCACCTTGAGGGCAGCCTCGAGCCCGAGCTGATGTTTGCCCTGGCCGAGCGCAACGGCATCACCTTGCCCTACGCCGATGTTCAGGCGCTGCGGGGCGCCTACGAGTTCGGCAACCTGCAGGAATTTCTTGATCTCTATTATCAGGGCGCTGATGCGCTGCGCACCGAGCAGGATTTCTATGATCTGACCTGGGCCTACCTGCAGCGCTGCGCGGCGGATGGTGTGGTGCACGTCGAGCCCTTCTTTGATCCGCAGACGCACACGGTACGCGGCATTCCTATCGCGCTGCAGCTGGCCGGCATCTCCCGTGCGTTGGCTGACGGGCAGGCCCAGCTGGGTATCAGCTCACGGTTGATTCTCAGTTTTCTGCGGCATCTAAGCGAAGAGGACGCCATTGCCACGCTGCAAGAGGCGCTGCCGCTGCGCGAGCACTTTGTGGCTGTTGGATTGGACAGCTCCGAGCAGGGCAATCCGCCGGACAAGTTCGAGCGGGTGTTTGCCATGGCGCGCGAGGCCGGTTTTGCGTGCGTTGCCCACGCCGGCGAAGAGGGGCCCGCCGAGTACATCGAGCAGGCGCTGGATCTGCTCAAGGTGATGCGTATTGATCACGGTGTGCGCTGCGTTGAAAGCCCGGCACTGGTGCAGCGACTGATTGCCGAGCAGATGCCGCTGACGGTGTGCCCGCTGTCGAACACGCGCCTGAAGGTGTTTGCCGACATGGCCGAGCACAACATCCTTGAGCTGCTCGGGCAGGGCGTGAAGGTGACCATCAACTCGGATGATCCGGCCTACTTTGGCGGTTACCTGCTGGCCAACTTCGAGGCCGTGCGCGATGCGCTGAACATGACCCGCGAGCAGGCTGTCGCGCTGGCGCGCAATAGCATCACGGCGAGTCTGCTGAGTGAGGCCGAGCAGGCCACGTGGCTGGCAAAACTGGCCGAGGCGGCCTGAGGCAGGAGCGGGGCACGGCAGGCCGTGCCCCGCGGTCAATCAGTCCAGCATGTCCTTGAAGCGCTCATCGGTGCGGAAGGTCAGCGCCTTGTTGAAGCCGGGCACCTGAATCTGCGCATCGCTGATCTGGATCGCGGACTCGTCGATCATGTTCTGACCGAAGTTGTAGATGATATCCAGCTGGCCCTTGAGCGCGCGCTGGTTGTAGGCCTCGGCCGCAGCGCGGGTCTGTTCGCGGCGCTGCTGCCAGGCCTCGAATGCCTCGGCGCCGTAGCGTTTTTTCAGCATCCGTTCGACGACCGTCGGGGCGATCACCACGGCACTGGCGTTGTTGCCGCCAAAGCCCTTGGAGTTGATAAAGCCCACTTCCAGCGGCAGTGCGCTGCGGTCGACATCGCGCGTGCTGATCAGCAGGCGCTGCTGGTGCACGTCATCGGCGACCTGGTCGATGGTCTTGATGCCCGGGATGATCTGGTACTTGAAGCTGCCCAGGGTCGCCACCAGTTGGTCGGCGCTGGCGCTGGCCAGTGAGTGGCCGACGTAGGCCTTGACCGCCGCGATGGGCCAGCTCTGGATGCCGAAGGCTTCGGCCACGCGGTCGAGGATCTCCGATTCGGTGACCCGGTTGGCTGGTGTGCTGGAGCCGTGCGCGTGGACAAAACTGCGTTGCTGCACGGCCTGCGGGCCAACAATCTGCATGGCGCTGTGCACGGCCTTGGCCATGGTCAGGTAGTTGCCGGGGCCAGGCGCAGAAATCGACTTCTTGAAGCCGTCGGCGTTGATGAACACGTCAGGTACCGCGCCGTGGATGTCGGCGCCCAGTTCCATCGCCAGGGCGTCGTCCATCAGCACGAAGAACTGGCCGGACTCGGCCAGGGTAAAGCCGCAGTTGGCGCTGAACGGGCGGCTGGCGCGACGGAAGTCGACCTCTTCGCTGCCGCCGATCTGGCGCAGGCCGTCTTCGGTCGCCAGTGCGCCCATGGCGCCGTAACCCTCGATGCATTCCTGGGTAATCGGCGCTTCCCCGTTGCCGACCAGCACCACGCGGGCGCGGCCGCTGGTGATCATGTCGCTGCCTTTCTGCAGGTTGTAGAGGAAGCTGGCGCAGGCGCCGGTGATGGCGCCGGTGGTGCCGACGCTGCCGAGAATATACGCATTGATAAAGTCGGCCGGCATGCTGTTGAGGCCCAGTGCCAGTTGCTTGGCGCTGACCCGGCCGCCTTTCAGACGCGACTGCATGAGACCGCCGAAGCTGTTTTCATCCAGCTGGCTCATGGCGCTGCTGGCGAATACGGCGACTTCGTCGGGCTCCACGGCATTGGCGATGGTCTGCCAATCGATACCGACCGAGCGCAGGGCGTCGGTGGCGGCGACGATGGTCAGCTGCAGGCCGCGTGGGTGGAAACGCGAGGCGTAGAGTTCGCCCGGCTCCAGGCCGCTAGGCAGCTGCCCGGCGGATTTAACCGGCAGGGCGCGAAAGCTGTCGACCTTGAGATCGCAACCATCGTACACGGTGACCATCACGTCACTGTCGTTCAGCGGCTCGACTGCCCAGTCGCTCGGCAGTGGCTCGGGCAGCTGCTTGGCGAGGGTGATGAAGGAGAACGGCTTGCCTGCTTCGCCGGTCACGGTCAGGTTCTTCTGCCAGTGCGCCGCATCGACATCCAGATAGCGTTTTTCAATGCGTCGTACCAGGGTGCTGTCGAGCACCTGCTGGCCGAAGCGCTGCTCAACCTCGGCGGCGCTGAGCGATTGCTCGTCGGCGTCCAGATACTGATCGCCCTCGACTCGCACCAGCTTCATCAGGACGGCCAGCCCGACGAGTGTCTGCTGGCGCTCGGCAGCAGGCAGAGACTCGATCACCATGCGGCGGAAACCATGGTGGAATGAGCTGCGGCCGGCGGCGTTGTAGCCGCCAAAGCCGACGATGACCGGTAAACGCGACATCAGGCTGAACTCCTCGCTGGGCCCGGGCCTGCGGGTTAGCAGGCAGGTTGGCGATCAGATGTTGCCAACGGGGCTGGGGTTTGTTGGTTGGGATGTCATTGCTGACGAGAAATGTAACCGCCTGGTCACGTTTAGACCAATGTGTTTTTTGTAATCAGGCCCCTGCGCGCCTAGGGCGAATAGGCTGTTGTTGCCAGAATGCGCTGCACTTCGCCGCGTTGCTCCAGGGCGCTGAAAGCCGCATCCAGGCGCTGCAGCAGTGCCTGGCCGTCAGGGAAGGCGCGGGAGACAAACAGGTAGACGGGGATCTGTACCAGCGGGTCACTGGTGATACTGTTGTCGGGCAGATTCTCCAGCAGGCCGCGCATGGGGTCGGCATAGTCGATCAGGTAGTGCGCGCGATCATGCAGCAGCATCTGCAGGCCGCTGGAGTGGCTTGCCGCGTGGGCAACGCGGGCGCCCGACGCCGGCGACATCAGCTGCTGCGCCAGCGCGCCGTAGGTGTAGCCACTGATCAGGATCACGCTCTTGCCGGCCAGCTCGGCGGGCTGGCGAACCTGAGGCTGCTGCGGTTTGCGATAGATGTTCAGCTCGACGGTGAAGATGGGGGCTCTGCCGCGCAGGCTGGTGCGGGCCATCTCCGGATGCCCGGCGCCGCCCATCGACACCGCCGTCTCACCCCGCTCCAGGCGCTGATACAGCCGCGCAGCCGGATAGCCACGAACAATGTGGGGTTGCTCTGCCTCGGCGAACAGCGCTGCTACCAGCTCCAGTACCGGGCCGCTGGGCTCGTTGCGTTCATCAATCTGAAAGTACGGCGGAAAGTCCGCCAGGGCGAACTCCACCGGCGCAGCTTCCTGCGCGTACGCCGTATGCGTTGCTGCCAACATCAGCAGCAGGCCGGCAAGAGTCTGAAAATGTTGCACCGCAGTGCCCCGTCCTTGACTGTCTCGCCCCCACGCTAGGCGTTTACCGGCGGCGGGTCAAACCTGAGCTGCCTTCAGCGTGCCTGATCGGCGCCCGGCTCGTAGATCACATAGACCTTGCGGGTGCGCTGACGTACCTCCCAACTGCCGCTGAAACCGGCGGGGATGACGAAACGGTCACCGGCGCGCAGGAGCCGGGTGTTGCCGTCGGCATCGTGGAGCACGGACTCGCCCTCCAGAATTTCGCAGTACTCGTGTTCGCTGTAGCTGACTGTCCAGTGCCCTGGCTCGGCCTCCCAGATACCCGTACTGAACTGTCCGTCGGGGCTGCTGTAGTGATTCCGCACGTTTTGCGAGGGGTCGCCGCTGATGATCTTGGCGTCGTCGGGGCGGTAGTGCTCGGCCGGCGTGTCGGCGTTGGCGAAATCGATGATGCTGGCGATAGTCATGGAAGACTCCGAGGTTGGAGGGGCAATGATGTTTGGATTCTATGTCAAAAAAAACAAACGTAAAGCAACCTTTGCCGCCTTGTTGAGGCGCTCATCTGCCAGTTTGTCAAAAATATTGAAATATTGTCGTCGCCTGATTACTGTTGCCTGCATTGTCCCGCGCGCCCCGAGCGGCGCCCTCGTCAGGAGCAGAACATGAGCAAGGCAGTCAGTCGGCAGGATTGGGAGCAACGCGCGGCGGCGTTGCAGGTTCAGGGGCAGGCCTATATCGGCGGACAGTATCAGCCGGCGGCCAGCGGTGAGACGTTCGAGTGCGTCTCGCCCATCGACGGCCGCGTGCTGGCGCAGATTGCCAGTTGCGATCAGGCCGACGCCGACCAGGCGGTCGCCAGTGCCCGCGCCACCTTTGACAGTGGCGTCTGGTCGCGCAGTGCGCCAGCCAAGCGCAAACGCATCCTGCAACGCTTTGCCGACCTGATCGATGCCCACTGCGAGGAGCTGGCACTGCTGGAGACGCTGGACATGGGCAAGCCGATTGGCGACTCGCTGGCGGTGGATATTCCCGGCGCGGCGCGCTCGATTCGCTGGTGCGCCGAGGCGATCGACAAAATTTACGATGAGGTCGCGCCTACGGCGCACGACGAGCTGGGTCTGGTGACCCGCGAGCCGGTGGGGGTGGTCGCCGCTATCGTGCCCTGGAACTTCCCGCTGCTGATGGCCAGCTGGAAACTGGGCCCGGCGCTGGCCAGCGGCAACTCGGTGATCCTCAAGCCGTCGGAAAAGTCGCCGCTGACCGCGATCCGCATTGCTGCACTGGCGCTGGAAGCCGGCCTGCCAGCAGGTGTGCTGAACGTGTTGCCCGGCTACGGACACACCGTGGGCAAGGCGCTGGCTTTGCACATGGATGTCGATACGCTGGTGTTTACCGGCTCGACCCGCGTTGCCAAGCAGCTGATGATCTATGCCGGTGAATCGAATATGAAGCGCGTGTGGCTGGAGGCCGGCGGCAAGAGCCCGAACGTGGTCTTTGCCGACGCGCCGGACCTGGACGCCGCCGCCGAGGCGGCGGCCAGCGCCATCGCCTTCAACCAGGGTGAGGTCTGTACCGCCGGTTCGCGCCTGCTGGTCGAGGAGTCGATTCGCGAAGCGTTTGTTGGCAAGGTGGTCGAGGCGCTCAAGCGCAGCTGGGCACCGGGCCACCCGCTGGACCCGACTACCAGTGTGGGGGCGCTGGTCGATACCACCCAGATCGACACCGTGCTGCGCTACATCGAAGCGGGTCACGCCGACGGCGCCACCCTGAAGCTGGGTGGCAAGCGGGTGATGGAAGAGACCGGTGGCCTGTTTGTCGAGCCGACCGTGTTCGACGGCGTGACCAACAGCATGCGTATTGCCCGCGAGGAAATCTTCGGGCCGGTGCTCTCGGTCATCGGCTTCAGCAGTTTTGACGAAGCCATGCAGATCGCCAACGACACCATCTACGGTCTGGCCGCCGCGGTCTGGACCAGTGATCTGTCCAAGGCCCACCGCGCCGCCCGCACCCTGCGCGCCGGCAGCGTCTGGGTCAACCAATATGACGGCGGCGATATGACCGCGCCCTTTGGTGGCTTCAAGCAGTCCGGTAACGGCCGCGACAAGTCGCTGCACGCCTTCGACAAGTACACCGAGCTGAAGGCGACGTGGATCAAGCTCTAAGCAGCTGCAAGCGGCAAGCTTCAAGCTGCAAGCAAAACCCGCGTAGCATCGAGCTGCGCGGTTTGCCTCGCAGTCTTGCATAGTAAAAAACGAAACAATCGTTGACGGCCCCGCCGCGCAACTCATCCTTTTGCAAGCTTGCAGCTT
>NZ_LMAZ01000004.1:209035-227226 GCF_003444685.1 Pseudomonas abyssi
TTGAGACCCTTATGAATTGGAAAACCTACACCGTTGTCACCTCCGCGGTGGTGATCGTGGGGCTGGCGTTGGGGGTGACTCTGCCGCTGGTGTCGCTACGCCTGCACGAATGGGGTTACAGCACTTTCGCCATTGGCGTCATGGCCGGCATGCCTGCGGTCGGTATCGTGCTGGGCTCGCGCCTGAGCGGACGGCTGGCAGGACGCATCGGATCGGAGAACACCCTGCGGCTGGTGATGGCCTGCAGCGCGGTGTCGGTGGCGCTGCTGGCGGTCTGGCCAAGCTACCCGGTCTGGCTGCTGCTGCGGCTGGTGTTGGGCATTTCGCTGACAGTCACCTTTATCCTTGGCGAAAGCTGGATCAATCAGATTGTGCCGGATCGCCTGCGCGGGCGGCTGGTGGCGGTATACGGCAGCGGTTTTGCCCTCAGCCAACTGTGCGGGCCGCTGCTGCTGGGCTTTATCGGCACCGAGGCGGACAGCGGTTTCTGGCTGGCGACCGGCCTGCTGGTGTTCGGTAGCCTGATGCTGATGACCGTCTCGGGCGCGCCGGTCGTGGACGCCGCCGCGGCAGACGGCCGGGGGCTGCGCACCTTCGTCCGGCAGTTGCCGGCGATTGCCTGGGCGATGGTGTTGTTTGCCGGGTTTGAGACCATGACCCTGACGCTGCTGCCGGTCTATCTGATTCGCGAAGGCTTTGCCCAGCAGCTGGCGCTGATCATGGTCAGCGCTGTGGTGGTCGGGGATGCCGTGCTGCAGGTGCCGGTGGGCGCGTTGGCGGACCGCATCTCGCGCACCGCGCTGTTCAAGTTCTGCGGGCTGGTGCTGTTGCTCAGCAGTCTGGCGCTGCCATTCGTGTTGCATACGGTTCTGATCTGGCCGGTACTGGTGCTGTTCGGCGCGAGCGCCGGCGCGCTCTATACCCTGTCGATCATTCTGGTTGGCCAGCGTTATCGTGACGACGAGCTGGTGCGGGCCAATGCGCACATCGCCATGCTCTGGGGGCTTGGTTGCTTGCTCGGGCCGATGCTGACCGGTGCGGTCAGCGAATGGATGACCGGCCATGCGCTGCCGATCATGATGGCGATAGCTGCGCTGGTCTTTGTGCTGCTGGCGCGCAGGCCCGGTGCCTTTGACGCGGTCGCGGTCGACCGCGCCTGACGGGCCCGCTACTGCCAGCGGTATTGCACCGCAACGCCGAGCAGCCAGTTTCGCTCCGGCGCGGGTTCGTAGTAGCGGGCACCGGCGCCGTTGACGATCAGCGAGCCGATGTATTCGCGGTCGGTCAGATTGTCGATGCGGGCGAAGGGTTCCAGCTGCCAGTTGCCGAGTTGCTGGCGATAGCTGGCGCGCCAGTTGAAGGTGGCGTAGCCAGGGGCGTCGGCGCTATTGGTGTCGTTGGCGTAGCGCTGGCTGAGGCTCTGCATCTCGATGGCGGTGCTGAACCCGTCCGCTGGCTGCCAGGCCAGTTCCGCATACAGACTGTGACGCGGCACACCCGGCAGGCGATTGCCGGCCAGGTCCTCGCCGTTGCTGTTGCGGTAGCGGTCAAAACGCGCGTCCAGCCAGGTGTAGGCCAGATAGCCGGTCAGATTGTCCGCCAGCTGCTGCTGGATACTCAGCTCGATGCCCTGACGCGTCGACTTGGCGGCGTTGGCATAGGTGGAACGGTCGGTGTTCAGTTGCGGCTCAGCGGTAACGATTTCATCATCGACGCGGGTGTAAAACGCGGCGACGTCGACCTGGGTCCGTGCCCGGCGCAGCTTGAAGCCCAGTTCTGCGTTGTTGGCCTTGCTGGGCTGCAGGTCGAAGTTCAGGCCGCTGCCGCTCGGGCGGTAGGCCAGTTCCTGTGCGGTTGGGGTTTCGAAGCCTTGGCCGATCGCGCCGTAGAGGCTGATCTCCGGCGTCCACTGATAACTCAGGCCCAGCGCAGGGCTGGTCTGGTCGTAGCGCACCGAGCCGCTGTCATCTTGCCCGTCGATGAAATAGCTGTCGTCAGAATCGAACTTGACCTTGCTGTAGCGCGCACCGGCGGTCAGGCTCCAGCGTGGGGCCAGCTGCCAGGTGCTGATCAGGTAGGCTTCGCGGCTTTCGACGCGGTTGAATTCGTCGCGCTGCAGGCTGCCCTTGCGGCCGAACTGGTTGGCGAAGCCCTTGCGGCCTTCACCCTGATAATCCCAGCTCAGGCCCGCAGCCAGCGTTACCGGCAGCTTGAACAGCTCGGTGTCGCGCTGCCAGCCGACTTCGCTGCCGCCAAAGCGACGGTCCAGCTCGATCACGCCGCCGCCGGAATACAGCGAGTTGCCAGTGAAGGCGAGAAACTGCTGCACGTCACGTTCGCCACCATAGACCATCACCGTGATCTCATCGTCGTTGGCCAGGCGGCGCCGGTAGTTCAGCCCCAGTTGTTGATGGCGGATGCTCTTGCGGGTGTCGAATCGCTCGGCCTGCGCGACCGCTTGCTGGCGGTCGGCGCGCAACGCGTCGGCCGTTAGCCCGAGCGGGTCCTGGGTATCCGGCTGATCCAGCGCATTGAACAGCAGGGTCAGGCTGGACGCATCGTCGATGTCCCAGCCCAGCCGCAGGTTGGCCATATCTCGGCGGGTGTCGCTGTGATCGCGGTAGCCGTCGGTTTCCAGACGCGAGAGGTTGGCGGCGACGTTGAGGTTGCCGTGCTGGCCGCCGTACTTGAGGCGCGAGCGCCAGAGGCCGTCGCTGCCAATGGCGCTGCGGCTTTCCAGCGTCGGAAAGTAGCTTCCTTCGCTGCTGAAGCCCTGAATGATGCCGCCGGACGCGTTGCCGTAAAGGCTGCTGAGTGGCCCGCGCAGGACCTCGATGCGGTAGAGGTTGTCCAGATCGAACAGCCCCGGCTGACCCTGGCCGTCAGGCATGGTCAGGGGGATGCCGTCCTGCAGCAGGCGGACACCGCGTACGCCGAATTGGGCTCGGGCACCAAACCCGCGGGACGATATCTGCACGTCCTGCGCGTAGTTCTGGCGATTGAGCGCAAGCAGCCCCGGGACCCGCTGCAGTGACTCGGACAGGTTGGCACCCAGGTAGGTTGCTGGCTGCTGGTCGAGAAACAGCGTGCTGCGGGCCAGCGGCAGACTCAGTTCATGGGTGTCGTCGCTGGCACCAAGCACCGTCTGGGTCGGGAGCTGGATGGGTGCGGCCGGCGTGGCCGTGGCGGCCAGCAGCGCCAGGGGCAGCAGGCACAGGTGCGGGCGTAGCGTCGGTCGGGTCATCAAAGCCTTTTCCTGTTGTAAGTATTGTAGAGGCATTGGCCATGCGGCGTTGTCGGTCGCGAGTGTGGAAGCGAGTTCCCTTATGCTCGGTCGAAAATAGGCTTGGGCAGGCGAGTCAACGAAAGGGTAACAGGCCTCGCGGACCGGGCGGCAGGCATCCCTTGGTCGTAAAAGCCTCGTTCCAAGGGACCCCCGGCAGTGTGCCTGAAGTTGTCCTGGGCTGCAGGATCATTGCTGGCAGAAATGCCGGCCTATGAAATATTGTTTTGATGTGGAAGTAATTTTGCTGTAGGCTGGCGACCATTGTCTGGCTGTTCTATCTGGCCTTGCAGTGTGGTTTGAAGGTTGCCAGCTGTTTTTTCGGCGACTTCTAGTTATTGCTGTAATTTTCGCCCGGATGATCCTGGCGGTCGGGAGTACCCAAGCATGCATATGATGCACGATCTCTATCTGGCGCTGCGCCGTTTGCAGCGCGCCAGCGAAATTCACGCCAAGCGCGTGGGGCGCCATAGTGGGCTGACCCCTATCCAGCTGCTGATTCTACACAGCATCAAGGCTACAGGCGAAAGTACCTTGGGTGATCTGGCGCGGCAGGTCAGTGTATCCCAGGCAACCCTGAGCACCATCATTGATCGTCTGGAAAGTCGCGATTTGCTGCACCGGGTGCGCAGCACCAGCGACAAGCGTAAGGTGCATCTGGCCCTGACCGAGAAGGGGCTGGCCGCCATTCAGGCCGAGCCTGCGCTGCTGCCGGCCGCGTTTCTTGAGCGTTTTGGGCAGTTGGCTGACTGGGAGCAACTGATGCTGCTGGCCAGTCTGCAGCGGGTTGCCGGGCTGCTGGAAGCAGGTCAACAGGTACGCCCTGAGCTCTTCGAAGGCGAATCCGCCGCCTGACTCTCCACGCCCGCCGTTCGTGCGGGCGTTTCCATTTCAAGTTTTTTCTCCTCCGGGTATTGCCTGGCGTCAGACGCGCGCTTAGCATGTTTGAAATATCAAACATGGCTGTTCTAAATGTGTTACGACAGCCGGAACACCCTACCTAGAGGACTCTTCAGATGGAGCTGCACTGCCCTGACCTGTTTCGCCAGCAAGCCTTTGTCGCCGGTCACTGGTGCGAGGCCGACAAGGGCGCGCGCACCGAAATCGCCAATCCGGCAAGCCATGAGCGCCTCGGTAGCGTCCCGAACATGGGTGCGGACGAAACCCGCCGTGCTATTGAGGCGGCACGTGTCGCCCAGCAGCAGTGGCGTCAGCGCACCGCCAAGGAGCGCGCCCAGGTGCTGCGCAAATGGTTTGAGCTGATGATGCAGCACCAGGAAGACCTGGCCCGCATCATGACCGCCGAGCAGGGCAAGCCGCTGACCGAGGCACGGGGCGAGATCGCTTACGCCGCTTCTTTCCTGGAGTGGTTTGGCGAAGAAGCCAAACGGGTCTACGGTGATGTCATTCCCGGCCATCAGGCGGACAAGCGCATTCTGGTGCAGAAAGAGCCGGTTGGTGTCACGGCCGCCATCACCCCGTGGAATTTCCCCGCTGCGATGATCACCCGCAAGGCCGGGCCGGCACTGGCTGCCGGTTGTGCCATGGTGCTCAAGCCGGCTCCGCAAACGCCGTTCTCGGCGCTGGCGCTGGCCCATCTGGCCGAGCAGGCCGGCTTGCCGGCGGGGTTGTTCAGCGTGGTCACCGCCGATGTTGATCGCTCCCGCGAAGTGGGCGACGAGCTGTGCAGCAACCCGGTGGTGCGCAAACTCTCCTTTACCGGCTCCACTGGTGTTGGCATCAAGCTGATGGAGCAGTGCGCTCCGACCCTCAAGAAACTGTCGCTGGAACTGGGCGGTAACGCGCCCTTTATCGTGTTTGACGATGCCGACCTGGACGCCGCGGTCGAGGGCGCCATGATCTCCAAATACCGCAACGCCGGTCAGACCTGCGTCTGCGCCAACCGGATCTACGTGCAGGATTCTGTCTACGACGCCTTCGCTGCCAAGCTGGCCGCCGCGGTTGCCAAGCTGAAGGTGGGTGACGGCACCGAGGCCGGGGTAACCACCGGACCGCTGATCGACGCCCGCGCGGTCGAGAAGGTGCAGCGCCACCTCAAGGACGCGATCGACAAGGGCGCCAAGGTTGTGGCTGGCGGCAAGCCGCACGAACTGGGCGGCTTCTTCTTCGAGCCGACCATTCTCACCGGCGTCGACAGCAGCATGGCGGTTGCCCGCGAAGAAACCTTCGGCCCGTTGGCGCCGCTGTTCCGCTTCAGCGATGAGGCCGATGTGGTGCATCAGGCCAACGATACCGAATTCGGTCTGGCGGCCTATTTCTACGCTCGCGATCTGAGCCGCGTGTTCCGCGTCGCTGAAGCACTGGAGTACGGCATGGTCGGTATCAATACCGGCCTGATTTCCAATGAGGTGGCGCCCTTTGGCGGCATGAAGTCCTCGGGCCTGGGCCGCGAAGGCTCCAAATACGGTATCGAAGAGTACGTCGAGATCAAGTACCTCTGTCTGGGCGGTATCTGAGTCGTAGCAACCCGATGGGGAGCAGTCGGCTCCCCTCCTATTTCCGCGAGGCGGTTATGAGCAAGACCAACGAGTCCCTGATGCAGCGGCGGCACAATGCTGTCGCCCGTGGTGTAAGCCAGATTCATCCGATTGCCGTGCAGCGCGCCGAGAACGCGACCGTCTGGGACGTGGAAGGGCGACAGTACATCGACTTTGCCGGCGGGATCGCGGTACTCAACACCGGCCACCGTCACCCCAAGGTGATGGACGCGGTGCGCCGTCAGCTGGAGCAGTTCACCCACACCTGTTTTCAGGTGCTGGCGTATGAGCCCTACATTGCCCTGTGCGAGCGGCTGAACGAGATGGTGCCCGGTGACTTTGCCAAGAAGACGCTGTTGGTCACCACCGGCTCCGAAGCGCTGGAAAATGCGGTCAAGATTGCCCGCGCGGCGACCGGCCGTGCCGGGGTGGTCGCCTTCACCGGTGCCTATCACGGCCGCACCATGATGACCCTGTCGATGACCGGCAAGGTGGCGCCGTACTCTGCCGGCATGGGCTTGATGCCCGGTGGCGTCTACCGCGCGCAGTATCCCTGCCCGTTGCATGGCGTCAGCGATGACGATGCCATCGCCAGTATCGAACGTATCTTCAAGAACGATGCACAGCCACAGGACATCGCGGCCATCGTCATCGAACCGGTGCAGGGCGAGGGCGGTTTTTATGTCGCCAGCCCGGCCTTCATGCAGCGCCTGCGCGCGCTATGCGATCAGCACGGGATTTTGCTGGTGGCCGATGAAGTGCAGACCGGAGCCGGTCGTACCGGCACTTTCTTCGCCATGGAGCAGATGGGGGTGGCGGCAGACCTGACCACCTTCGCCAAGTCGATTGCCGGCGGTTTTCCGGTCGCGGGCGTTTGTGGTCGTGCCGAGGCGGTGGACAGCATTGCGCCGGGCGGCCTGGGCGGTACCTATGCCGGTAGCCCGCTGGCCTGTGCCGCCGCGCTGGCGGTGATGGAGGTGTTCGAAGAGGAGAACCTGCTGGCGCGCAGCCGTACCGTAGGTGAGATTCTCACGGGCCGCCTGCAGCAACTGGCGACGGACGACAAGCGCATCGGTGATGTTCGCGGTCTGGGCGCAATGGTGGCCTGTGAGCTGTTCACCGCCGACGGCAAACCGGATGCGGAGCTGACCGCACGCATTGTCGGCGCGGCGCGGGACAAGGGCCTGATCCTGCTGTCCTGCGGCCAGTACGGCAACGTGATTCGTATCCTGGTGCCGTTGACCGCCACTGACGTTGAACTTAACGCGGGCATGGACATTATCGCCCAGTGCTTCGCTGAGCAGCGCTAGGCACGCGCGGCGGCGGGCGCTCAGAAGGTCGAGAGCCCGCTGGCCTCCATGAACCGGTAGACCAGGTAGCGCCAACGGCTGTGATCTGCAAAGTCTGCGTAGGGCAGGCTGTAGATCGCGCCGTTGGCGTTCTGCCATTCGCGCGCGAAGTCTTCTCGCTGGCTGCGGATCTGCGGATCGTCGCGCAGGGTGATCAGGCGTACGCTGGTTTCCAGGTTCAGGTCGTGCAGGTTGCGGCGGGTGAAGTTGGCCGAGCCGGCGATCAGCTCGGCGTTGCCGTCTCGGCGCTCCAGACGAATCCACTTGCGATGGCATTGTTCACCTTCGGTCGCGCACCAGCGCACGGGAATGCCTGCCTGGTGCAGATCCCAGGCCGCCTGACGGTTGGGAATGCCGTTCTTCTCCCGGCCAAAGGCGTCGCGGTTGGGGTCCAGTATCACGCGCAGCGTCGTGCCGCGCTGGTGGGCGGCAATCAGCGCGTCGATGACGGGCCGCGAAGACAGGTAGAACATCTCCAGATCCAGCGTGTCGCCGGCTTGCGCGGAGCCGATCAGCTGCAGCAGCCCCTGCTCGATGGCGCCCTCGGTTAACACCTGCAGCTGTGGCGGCGCGCTGCTGGACACCGCTGGTGCGGCAGGCCAGTCGGCGGCCAGGGGGTAGCCGGAGAGCAGCGCGATTGCGCGTTCTGTCTGCAGCAGGTCGAGCGCCGCTGCGCCGCTGAACTGCACCGCGCTGTTGTCGTGGCGGCTGCTGGCGTCATGCGGATTCATTGAGGTCACCAACCCGGTCCATTCACCGTCACGACCAACGATCAGCGTCTTGCGGTGATTGGCGCGGAAGTTCAGCAGGTGCAGATAGCTGCGCAGCGTGACCTTGCCGTCGCCGACCGGGTTGGGCAGCCAGCCGCCCTCGGTGTTGTTGCCCAGGTAGCGGCAACACAGACTCCAGATGCCGGTCCAGGTCGGGTTGGACGCAGGCAACTGACTCAGATCGGTCATCACCACGGCTACCCCGGCGCCACGCAGGGCCTGCAAATGGCGCGATTCGACGCCCCCATACAGGGTGTTGAACGGATCGGTGATCAGCACTACGGGCATCTGCGGCTGGCGCTGCCGGGCGGCGATCAGTGCCGCTGTCAGTTGGTCTGACAGCGGGCGGTAGCTGTCCTCACCAGCGAAGTCGTTGAACAGGAACATGTCCACCACAACCAGCTCATTGGCACTGTCGATCAGTTCGAGGACGCGGTCCATGATCTGTTGCTGAATGTGCTCTTGGCCCTGGCTGTCGCGCCAGGTCTGGTCGAATAGCAGTTCGACATCGATGGCAGGGCGCAGCGGGGTGGCGGTGGATAGCTCTTCGGGCATCTGCTGACAGCCGAACAGGCTGACCAGGAGCAGGGACGTCAGCAGCTGGCGGAAACAGGATAGGGACATGGGGGCAGGTCTGTTGCGGAGTTAGATGCAGCGTGCCCCAAGCGGGGCCGCCAATGCAAACCGCAACGCACCGGCCCGGCTCAGGGCGCTCCGGGCCGGTGCAGAGATTCAGGCAGGTTGGGCGTCAGCCAGTTTAGGGTTAGGGCCAAAGCGGTTGTCGCCGGCGTCCCCTTCGATGCACAGGAAGATCAGCAGGATGATGCTACCGACAAAGGGCACCAGGCTGATCAGAATCCACCAGCCACTGCGGTTGGTGTCGTGCAGGCGACGGATGCACACGGCAATCGACGGCAGCAAAACGGCCAGAGAATACAGCGGCACCAGCAGCATGATGCCGAGGATGCCATCAATCACGCCGCAGATGATGGAGGCCAGGATGTTGAACAGAATAAACATCCAGTATTCCTTGCGACGGGCACGGCCCTGAAACTCGACATACTTCTTCAATACAGCGGTATACCATTCCATGCGGTTTCCTTTCTTTGGCAATGTGGAGCTAAAAGGGGATTGGTAACGCGCGGGGGTACGGTGAACCGCTCCCTGGTTGTGACAGTCAATCCCTGTAGCGGCCATGGCCGCCCGCGGTATTTAAGCCGCCATGCCGGAGTCGGGTCAACCGCCTGGCGCCGGCGGAGTGCTAACCTGTGAGCGGTTTGACACCTTTGGGGGGCGCATGCGCCGGCGTGGTTCGATACTGTTGCTGATTTTTCTGCTGCTGACGCTGGGGGTGTTGCTGGTGCGGCTGTGGGGGCTGCAGCAGTTGCACGCAGCAGGTGTTCAGCAACTGGATTGGCAGGGGCTGCGTTGGCGTGATGCTGCGCTGCAGGTCGATGAATTGCATTTGCAGATGCAGGACGGGCTGCGGTTGACGGTGCAGCAGGCGCGTCTGCAGCCAGGCTGGCGCGGCGGCCCGCGACTGCGGATGCTGCAGGCCAACAGCCTGCAGTTGCACCTGCCGGCCGCGCAAGGCACTAGCCAGAGCGGTGGACTGGACTCCCTGCTGCTGCTGGGTGACGAACAATTCTGGCGTCAGCTGGCCGACTGGGCGCCGGATAGCGCGCGCGTCGGGCAGATCAACGCCAGCCTTCCCTGCCGAGATCAGCGCTGTCAGCTGGCGGGTGCCTGGCAGCTGCAGCGCACGGAGCAGGCCGATGGGCTGGCGCTGTCGAGCGCATTGCGACTCGACCTGGACGGCCAGAAGCTTGATGTTCAGCCGCAGCTGCATCTGGATGCCGAGCGGGTGGAGCTGCAAGCTGACCTGCAGATCGATCAGGCGACCGCCGCCCGGTTGAGCAGTCAGTGGCGCGGCGGGCAGCACTGGCAAGGCAGCCTGCACATGCCGGGCTGGCCGCAGACTCCCTGGCTGTTTGGCTACCTGGGGCGCTGGATGGCGCTGGGTGCGCTGCCGATCGAACAGATACCGGCTGCCGCCCAGCTGCAGCTGGATTGGCAGCTGGACGCGGCGCGCGTGCCGGAGTCGCTGCATGACTGGCTGGCGGGCGATGTGCAGCTGCAGGGACGGCTAGCGCTGCCGGAGCCTTGGGCAGTCGATCAGCTGGGTGAGGTGAGTGGCGAGCTGAGCGTGCAACTGCAGGGCGCAGCGGGCGACTGGCAGCTGACCCAGAGCAGCCTGCAGGCACGCTTGCAGGCGCTGGCGTTACCCGCTTTGCACGATGTGCCGGCGGCGCTACGGCCACAGCAACTGGAGCTGCAACTGAGCCCGCTGGCAGGGCAACGCCTGCAGCCGGACGCCTTGCTGCAGGCTGATCTGCTGGTCGAGGCCGCGTTGCCAAAAGACGCCTCCGTGACGCTGGCTGGCCTGGTGTCCGCGCCGCTGAATCGTCAGTGGCAGCTCGCCAGCGACGCCCTGCAGCTGAGTCTACAGGCGCCCCTGCTGGATCTGCCCGCGCTGCGCGCCCGGGGCGTCAGTGGTCGCTGGCTTGTGCGTCTGCAGGCTGACGCCGCAGCCCTGCAAGCGGCGCTGGTGGAGCCCGGGATGTTGCGCTGGCAGCAGTTGCAACTGGCGGATGCCGGGCTTGGGCTGCGTGATGCCAGCCTGGTGCAACCGGCGTTGCAGCTGACCTTGCCGCTGACGGGCGACGCAGCGCTCACTGCCTCGGGTCGCCTGGACGGCAGCCTGGCGGCCCTTGAGCATCCGCAGCTGAAGGCGCAGCGCTGGGATCTGAGTGGCGACTGGCGCTGGCAGCAGACGCAACTGAACTGGCGCGGCAAGGTGAACAACGCTGCCGGGCTGGCGTTGGCCCACGACGCCAGCTGGACGGCGGGTGGCGACTGGCGCCTGAGCGGTGAGCTGGCGCCGCTGTTCATGCGCGCCGGCAACCCGCTGGCAGACACCCTGGCCGGCTGGCCGGAACTGCTGGGGTTTGCCAGCGGGCAGGTCAGCGGCAGTCTGCAGGCCAGTGGCGGGCGCCAGCTACGGGTGCGCAGCGATCTGACCTTGAGCGGTATCAAGGGGATTTATGACCGCACGGCTTTCAGCGGGCTGGACAGTCCGCTGAAGCTGCAGCTGGAGGGCGAGCAACTGACACTGAGTGTGCCGTCATTGCAACTGGCCCAGGCCAACCCGGGCATTGAGCTGGGGCCCTTGCGCGGGCAGTTGACCTACCACGCTGCGCTGGCACAGCCGGCCAATGGTCGCCTTGAGGTCAACGAGTTACGCACCGGGCTGCTGGGCGGTGAGGTGCGGGTGCGGCCGACAACCGTGGACCTGGCTGAGCCCGAGCAGCGCGCTGAACTACAACTGCAGGGGCTGGAACTGGGTCGGCTGTTCGAAGTCTATCCGACAGAGGGGCTCAGCGGCGGCGGAACCCTGGATGGGCGGTTGCCCGTGCTGCTGCGCGACGGGCAGTTGCTGATCGACGAGGGCGCAGTTGCCGCGCGTGAGCCGGGTGGCGTGCTGCGCTACCGCTCGGATAAATTGCAGCGCCTGGCCGCAGCCAACCCGAGCATGCGCGAGCTGGCCGGGGTGCTGGAGGACTTTCACTATACTGTCCTCAGCTCCCAGGTAGACTATGGCGAGAATGGCAATATGATCCTTGGATTGCGCCTGCAGGGCAGCAATCCCGACTTTCAGCAGGGGCGGCAGGTCAATCTGAATGTCACCCTGGAAGAGAACATTCCGGCCTTGCTGGCCAGTCTGCAATTGAGCGGCAAGGTCAGCGAGATCATTCAACAGCGGGTTCAGCAGCACCTGATCAAGCAGCGTGCTCAGCAACCCTGACAAGGAGCGCCCATGTACAGGCGAGGGCTGACAATCGTGTTTCTGGCCGGCCTGCTGTCGGCCTGCGCCGGACCGACGGTGCAACTGGCGGCGCCCAGCGAGCCGATCAATATCAACCTGAACGTCAAGATCGAGCACGAGATCTACGTCAAGGTCGATCGCGAGCTGGATGACATTTTCGACGAATCCAGTGGCCTGTTCTAAGCCCGTTGCGAAAGGATACCCATGATGCGTAAAACGACTTATCTGATCTGTGGCCTGCTGGTCCTGCTGCTGGGCAGCGGTGCGGCGCTGGCCATGAGCCTTAATGAAGCCATGTCCGCATTGCCTGCGGCCAAATCTGCTGGCCAGCTTGGCGAGCAGCCCAACGGTTATCTGGGGGTGGTGAGCAACGGTGGCAACGCCGCTGAGATCGCCCGGCAGATCAACGCCGCGCGCAAGGCCGAATATCAGAAGGTGGCGCGCGATAACGGCGTGGCGCTGAATGACGTCGAGCTGATTGCCGGCCAGAAGGCCATTGATCGCACACCCGCCGGCCAGTACGTCCAGGTCAACGGCCAGTGGACGAAGAAGTAGCCGGCAACCATTCGATACTGCCGTACCAGCCGCTGACCGACTGACCGCTGTTGTCGCAGTCGGTCATGATGGCCAGCCCATCTATCTGATCCAGCGTCTGCCCGTGCAGGCGCTGGAAATCCTCTCTGACATTACGTTCCAGCACCACTTTGCCCTGCGGCGCCCCGCTACTGACCGCCAGCATCTGCGCGTTGGCGGTATAGGCGTTGGGCCAGTGGCTGCCCACCGGCTGACTGGATGACCAGACGTAATTCACTGCCAGGGTGCGCCAGGGCAACAGCCCGCCGTCTTTCACGACATACAGACGCACCGGGTAGTCATCGCCCTCGCGGCTGCGTTCGTTGAGGCCGCTGAAGGGTTGGCTGATGGCCCAGCTCCAGCGCAGCACCGGCGTCTGGCGCAGGTCAATCTGCTGTTCGAGGTAGCGCGCGCTGGCCTGGCGGTCGCTGCAGTCGGCGCGGAGCAGGGGGCTGCCGTCCAAAGGGTCGAGCTGGTAGCGGGTCGCTGCGGCAAAGCTGCGCTCTGGCCACTGGAGGATATCGGCCGGGCTGTAGTGTTGGGCGTGGCACAGGCCGACACCGGGCAGGCAGGTGAGCAGGAGCAGTAGTGGTCGACGCATGAGCAGGTCCGCTGGCAGGGGCACTCCAGTATGGTACCCCTGCGCGGCGCTGGTCAGTCGCTCAGGGCGCTGACTCGCAGTTGCTCGGTGCGGTCGAAGCGCGCGTCGAGCAATGCCTGTACGGCGCGCTCGCGGTCGCTGTCGGCCAGACCGGACTGGCTGAGGATGGCATCACGTTCTCGGCGATAGTCGTCCAGCCGCTGCTGCCATTGCGCGCGCTGCACATCCAGCGCTTCCAGCCGGGCGGTGGCCTCGGGGCCGACCATGTCCATGCGCAGCTCACGCACTGCCGCCGGGTCGGCACCGGCTTCACGCAGCGCCTGGGTCTGCTGGCGCAGGTCCTGATGAATTTGCGGCACCAGCAGCGCCTGCATGGCTTCGGGCAGGCTTTCGCGCAGCGCCTCGATGTCCTGCGCCTTTTCCGCTTCGCTTAACGCCGGGTTGTGCAGGATGCTCAGGCGCTCCAGGGTGAAGCGGTTGTAGCTCTCCTCGGCGGCAAAGAAGGCCTGGTGTTCGGCCGGGTTGAAGAGGTCGGCGCGCAGGCGTTCAACCGCGTCCTGACGAGCCCACAAGCTGTCGATGTCGGCCGCGGCAGGAAAGTCCTGCTCAAGCGCGACCAGCGCCCGCTGATAGTCGAGGTAGCGCTGGAACAGGTCCAGTGCCTGGCTGCGCGCTGGGTCATCCAGGCTGTCACGGATCAGTGCCTGTACCTGGTCGACGATCTGCTCATGCTGCTGTTCGCCAGCAGTGCTCAGGTAGTAGTCGAACAGGTGCCGCAGCTGATCGCTGATCAAGAGATTGCCGTCGGCGTCGGTCTGCAGCCGGCCATCCACCTCGGTGCCGCGCAGTGAGGCGGCCTGGGGCACGGTGCTGGAGGTCGGCTGCGGGCTGTGCAGCAGGCTGGCCGGTGCTGCCTGCTCGTTGCTGGGCGCGGTGCCAGCGACGGGAGGGGCATCAGGGGCGTCGGGGCGGGTCAACTGCCAGCCCAGCAACAGGGCGGCGGCCAGCAGAGGAAGGTAGACAAGGGCTTTCATCGAATACTCACGCGAGATGAAAAGGAAAACAGCAGGGCCGCCAGCGTGGCGGCCCTGTCGGGTCACAGACCGGCGTTCTTCAGGCGGTTGGCCTGCTGCCGATATACGGTGACCGGGTCGGTTTCGAACAGGCTGGTCAGGCCCAGGGTCTGGTTGACCTCGTCCAGGTGGTTCATGCGGTAGTTGTCGCGGATAACCATACCCAGGTGCGAGCTGCAACGTCCGACCAGACCGTCGTTGGCTTCGCCGCCGAAGGTCAGCGAGGAGGCGCCCATCAGCAGGTCTGAGACGTCCAGAACATTGGTCAGCGGGCTGGTGCCGCTCCAGGAGTAGTAGCGCACACCGTTGACCTGGTAAGCCCCTTCGCCACAGGCGCTGGTCGGAATACCCTGCGGGAACTTGGCATTGAAGCGCGCTGCGCCTTCGCTGTTGAGTGATTCCAGCGAGCCCAGTGAGTTCTGCGGGGTGTTTGAGCTGCTGCCGGAGAGGAAGTTGATCAGCGCGCCCAAGCCGTTGACGATCCCCGCCAACAGGGCTTCACCCGATGAGCCCTCGGGGATCTGTCGGAGGAAGTCGGCGGTGGCCGAGCCCTTGTGCGGCGCGCCGACGCTGGTGACCGAAGCAACCAGATCGGGGCGCAGCGCAGCAACGTAGCGCACGGTCGGGCCGCCGTGGCTGTGGCCGATCAGGTTGACCTTGCCCTTGCCGCTGATGGCGACGATCTCTTCCACCTGTTCGAGCAGTTGTTCACCGCGCGCTTCGGAGGTGTCGAGCTGGCTGACTTCGGTGATGTAGACGGTAGCGCCATCCTTGCGCAGGGCGCTGGGGATACCGTACCAGTAGTCGACGCCGAGGATGCTGTCGAAGCCAAGCATGCCGTGGCTCAGGACGATGGGATACTTGGTCTTGGTGTACTGCGACGATGAGCTGAACCAGAACGCATTGGCCTGGGTGCTCACGCCCAGCGCGGCGATCAGGCCGCAGGCGACACTGAGTCGGGTTTTACGCGACATGACGAAACTCCTGTTTGTTATGCTTGTTTTTGTATCGTCTTGAGGCACTTTTGTTAGTGCCTGGCCGCTGAGCATAGTCAGCGCCTGCGCCGGAAAGTAGTGACTGATCGACAGAACAGCGCCGCCAGCGTGACGGCGGAGAAATGACCGGCGAGTCATTGGCTCTGCAACGCCACTATTCAAGCGGATTATCCGATGAACGGAAATTCAGACTATGGCGCTGAAGCCCGGTTTACGGCGCCTCGCCCAGGTAGGCCCGCTGGATCAGACGCCATTCAGGCGACTCGGTCAGGCGCAGGATGGCTTCGTTGACCTCGTCGCGCAGCGGGCTGCCGGTTGGCAGTGCCAGGGCATACAGCTGCTGATCGAAAACGCCGGGTAGCAGGTCCAGTCGGTCTTTGCCCAACTGCTGGTTGCGGTACTGCAGCAGCGGGCGGTCATAGACCACGGCATCGCTGTCACCGGCGCTGACCGCCTGCATGGCGCTGTGCAGATCGGGGTAGGTGTTGCTGAGGATGCGCTGCTCCTGCAGATACTGGGCGCTGGCGGTGCCGTCGATGGTGGCCACGGTATTGCCGGGCAGATCCTGCGGGCCGCTGATCTGATATTGCAGGTTGCTGACGGTCAGCGAACTGGTGATGGCGGCGGTAAAACTGGCAACCATGATCAGCCCGGCAAACATCCACACCAGTGCCAGCAGGCGGCCGGCGAGGGTGATGGGGGCCTTGTCGCCATAGCCGACGGTGGTCATGGTCACGGCGGCCCACCAGAAACCGGCGCCGATACCCTCGGCGTTGCTGCCGCCAAACTGCTCTGTATTACGGCGTCGCTCCAGCAGCCAGAGCAGAAAGCCAACCCCCAGCAGCAGCAACGCAAGGGCGCCAATCACGCTGAGAAACCCCCAACTGAACAACGCCTTGAGGCTCTGCAGCAACCCTTGCCTGGGGGAGTGGGGCACGCCGATGGATAGTCCGGTCTGGTAGAAGGGGTGGCTGAAGTCGAAGGCCGCTTCGCGCTCGGCGGTCATGGTCAGCGCGCCGACGACGACATCGACCTCGCCTTGCTCGACGGCGTTCAGCAACTCGGAGAACGGCATCACCTGCCACTCGAAGGTCCAGCCCTGACGCTCGGCGATGGCGCGCCACAGATCGATGCTGATGCCTTCCCAGTCGCCATTGCCGTCGGCGATGACGAAGGGCGGTACCTCGGTGATGCCGACGCGCAGCGGCGTGCTGTCAGAGGTGCTGGTTTGGGCATGGACGAGCGGGGTGGCGCACAGCAGCAGGCAGACGATCAGGCGGGTGCAGGCGGCAAGGGACATGGCAAACTCCTTTTTGATCCTGTCTGCAGGGTAACAAACTGAGCATCCTGTGCCAGCGCGGGATCGACTTACGTGCAGACCAGCGATTTGCCGCAGGCGCAGACCAGGCCCTTCTGGTAGGCTGCTGGCTCTGACCCTAACATCCAACCTACGGAGGCCCGACAGGGACAGTTGATGTTGACTGGATATCTCGAAAGTTATGCGTTCTGGCTATTGCTGGGGCTGGCGTTGCTGCTGTCGGAGTTTTTCTTCCCTGGTCTGATTGCGGTGTTTTTTGGTCTGGGTGCCTTGCTGGTCGGTGCCTTGACGCTGGTTGGGCTGGTTGAAGGCCTGGCCTGGCAGGTGCTGCTGTTCTCGTTGTTCAGCGTGGGCACGCTCTGGTTGCTACGCCGTCGCTTTCAGCGCTGGCTGCGCGGGGGCGAGTCCGATCTGGCCCTGCGCGACCCTGACGATGCCGGATTGCTGGGCATGCGCGTCAGCGTGCTGACCGACTTTGTCGACGGTGTCGGCGATGTGCAGCTCAACGGCGCAAAGTGGGACGCCGAGTCGAGCGAGCCGCTCATGCAGGGTGACACCGCCTGGGTGGTGAGCCACTCCGGTATTGTCCTGCAGGTGAGTGCAACACGGCCCGCCGCCAACTGAATCCTTCCCATCTACTCTACGGAACTCTTTACATGGAAATTGCTACCATTCTGTCCCTTGGTTTTCTGGCGCTGGTCATCGTTGCTCTGGCCAAGACCGCACGTATCGTGCCGCAGCGTTCGGCTTTTATCGTTGAGCGACTGGGTAAGTACGCAAAAACCCTGGACGCGGGTTTTCACATTCTTATCCCCTTTGTTGATCGTGTTGCCTACAAGCACACCCTGAAAGAAGAGGCGATCGACGTACCCAGCCAGGCCTGTGTCACTCGCGATAACATTCAGGTGGTGGTCGATGGCGTGCTCTACCTGCAGGTGGTCGATCCCAAGCTGGCCAGCTATGGCATCAACGACTACCGCTACGCCTCCATGCAGCTGGCACAGACCACCCTGCGTTCGGTGGTCGGCAAGATCGACCTGGACAAGACCTTCGAAGAACGTGAAACCATCAACGTGCAGGTGGTTGAAGCGCTGGACGAGGCGGCCAAGCCCTGGGGTGTGAAGGTGCTGCGCTATGAAATCGCCGATATCGAGCTGCCGGCTACCATCCTCGATGCGCTGGAGAAGCAGATGCGCGCCGAGCGGGAGCGCCGCGCGGTCGTCGCCCAGTCCGAAGGCGAGCGTGAAGCCAAGATCAATGTCTCCGAAGGCCAGAAGCAGGAAACCATCAACCTGTCGGAAGCCGACAAGCAGCGCCAGATCAACGAAGCCGAAGGTAAGGCGCGCGAGATCGAACTGATCGCCACCGCAACCGCAGAAGGTCTGCGCCGCGTTGCCGAGGCCATCAACACCCAGGGTGGCCAGGAAGCGGTATCGCTGCGGGTGGCCGAGCAGTACGTGAAAGAGTTCGGCAAACTCGCACAGACCAACAACACCATGATCCTGCCGGCAGAACTGAGCAACATCGGCTCGGCCGTCGCCGCGATCACCAAGACGCTGGAAACGGCTCGGAAATAAGCGGCAAGCTACAAGCTACAAGCTACAAGCTACAAGCTACAAGCTACAAGCTACAAGCTACAAGCTACAAGCTACAAGTTTGAAGCTGGAAGAGAAAACCGTGCGGCGTGAGTCGTGCGGTTTTTTAACATCTAGCCGGCGTAGATGCTTGACTCTGCAAGACTGGCATCCCGCACACTGTTCCAGCCTCCAGCCTCCAGCCTCCAGCCTCCAGCCTCCAGCCTCCAGCCTCCAGCCTCCAGCCTCCAGCCTCCAGCCTCCAGCCTCC
>NZ_LMAZ01000004.1:227917-289936 GCF_003444685.1 Pseudomonas abyssi
GCCTCCAGCCTCCAGCCTCCAGCCTCCAGCCTCCAGCCTCCAGCCTCCAGCCTCCAGCCTCCAGCCTCCAGCCTCCAGCCTCCAGCTCCAAAACAAAACCCGGCACCAAGGCCGGGTTTGCTTGCAGCTTGAGGCTTGCAGCTGACGACCGTCAGGCCGTCCCGCCCGCTCTACGCTCCTTCCACCCCTCCAGCATCGACAGCAGTGCCGGCACCACCAGCAACACCAGCAGGGTCGAGAAGCCGAGACCGAAGGCAATCGAGGTGGCCATCGGGATCAGGAACTGCGCCTGCAGGGACGTTTCGAACAGCAGCGGCAGCAGGCCGCCGATGGTGGTCAGGGAGGTCAGCATGACGGCCCGCAGACGCTGCACCACCGCTTCGTTCAGGGCGTCGTTGACGGCCAGTCCACGCTGGCGTTGCTCCTGATAGAAGCTCACCAGGATGATCGAGTTGTTGACCACGATACCGGACAGACCAAACAGCCCGAACAGCGACAGAATGGTCAGGTTCAGCCCCATCACCCAGTGACCGAGCAGGGCGCCGACCAGCGCCAGCGGAATCACCGACATGACAATCAGTGGCGTACTCCAGGACGAGAACACCCAGACCAGTACCGCGTACATCAGCAGCAGCCCGATGATCAGCCCGTCGCGCATGTCGGCGAGGGTTTCCTGCTGGTCGACCGAGCGTCCTTCGAAGCTGTAGCGCACGTTGTAGCGGCTGGCCAGCGCGGGCAGCTCTTGTGCGGCGGCCTTGAGCACGACGCCTGCGGTGGTCTGGCCGCTGTCGATGTCGGCGGTGACGTCGGTAGCCAACTGGGCATCGGCATGACGCAGCGCCGAGAAGCCCTGATTACTGGTGAAGGTCACCACTTGACGCAGCGGCACGAAGCGGCCGTCATCCAGGCGAATGTTCAGATTACCCAGGCTGGCGAGGCTTTCACGCTCGGCACGGGGTAGCTGTACCCGTACTTCGATTTCATCGCGCTTGTCCTGGTAGATCTGCGCCAGGCGGCCATCGTAGGCCGCACGCAACTGGTTGCCGACGCTCTCGATGCTGAGCCCCAGCGCCTGGCCATAGGGCGTCAGGCTGTAGACCAGCTGCTCGCGCCCCCAGGTCATGTCGTCATCGGTGCTGACCACCCCTTCGATGCCCGCGAGAATGACCGACAGCGCGTCTGCGGCTTCCTTGAGCTGCTGCGGCTCGGATCCGGTCAGGCGAATATCGACGTCCTTGCCGGGCGGGCCGCTCTGCTGCTCGGTGATGTTGATGCGCTCTATGCCCGGCGGTGGCTGGATGCGCCGTTGCCACTCGCGGATAAACGCTTTGTTGCGCACGTCGCGGTGGTCCGGCGAGACCAGCTCGACCATCATCGAACCCAGGTTGTCGCCCTGACGGGCGACCCCGTTGTCTCCCAGCACTTCGCCTTCGCGGGTCAAGGCGGTGAGGATCAGCTCGCCCCCCAGCGCCTGCTCGGTGTCGCTCAGGCTCTGTTCCAGCTCCCGCATGAAACTGACCATGCTGGCGCGGGGGGTGCCGGCGACGAAGCTGACGTTGGCATATAGCACCTGCGGCTCGGGCGTGGGGAAGAAGCTGAAGCCGATGCGCCCGCTGCTGAGCAGGCCGACGGTGATCACCACACTGACCAGGGCGCAGGCCAGCGTGGTGCCGCGATTGGCCAGCGCCGCCTGGGACAGGCGGCGAAACTGGCCATCACGAAAGCGATTGAAACTGCGGTCGAAGCGCGCGCGGACGCTATCAAGGCGGTTGCCGACGGCCGCCAGGCGTCCGGTGCGGGGCTTGCCGGGTCGGAAGGCTTCACGCAGGTGATGCGGCAGCACGACGAAGCACTCCAGCAGCGAGGCGATCAGCACGCAGATCATCACCGTGGGGATGTCGCCCAGAATATTGCCGAAGATGCCGCCGACCATCAGCAGCGGCATAAAGGCGGCGATGGTGGTCAGCGAGGAGGCCACGACCGGCCAGAGCATACGTTTGGCCGCCCCCTCCGAGGCGCGCTCGGACGCCTCGCCATTGCGGTGGTGGGCGTCGGCGTCCTCGCCGACCACAATGGCGTCGTCGACGATCACCCCCAGCGCCATGATCAGGGCGAACAGCGAAATCATATTAATCGATCCGCCAATGACCCAGAACACTGCCATGGCGGCGAGGAAGGCGGTCGGAATACCCACCGCGACCCACAGCGCCACCCGTGCAGGCAGAAACAGATACAGCAGAATCAGCACCAGCACCAGACCGCTCAAACCGTTGTTCACCAGCAGGCGGATACGGTCGTCAATCAGCTGCCAGGCCTGGTCATAGGCATGAATCTGCAATTGCGGCGGCAGGGTGGGGCGGATGTCTTGCAGCCAGTCGTTGAGGATCTTGGCCGACTCCAGGGAGTCGCCGTCTTCGCTGCGCTCGAGCTGCAGCTCCACCGCCGGATAGCCGTCGTAACGCAGCAGCACCTGATTGCGGCGTGGCTCCTGGCGGATATCGGCAATATCGCCGAGGCGCAGGTGGCTATCGCCTTCAGGTTGCAGGGCAATGCTGCCGAAGGCCTGCGGGTCGCGACGTTGCTCGATGGCGCGCAGCTCACGGGCTGAGTCCTGCTCACCGGCCTGGCCGGCGGGCAGATCGCGTGATTCGGCGTTGATGCGAGCGGCCAACTGGTCCAGCGACATGCCCAGACGGCGAAGCTCGGCATTGGGTACTTCGATGCTGATCTGCTGCTCGGGCACGCCGTTGATGACGATGCGGTCCACACCGTGGTTGAGCAGGTCATCTTCCATGCGGTTGGCGATGCTGCGCAGTTCGTGCGGTTCGAACGGCCCGTACAGCAGCAGGTTGGCAATCGGGTCGTAGCGGGCAACCCGGACGACCTCGGGTTTCTCGGCGGCGGCGGGCAGGTTGCGGAACTCGTCGACCTGTTGTCGCGCGTCGTCCAGGGCGACAATCGGATCAGTGCCCTCGCGGAATTCCAGGGTGATGCTGGATACGCCCTGGGCGGAGGTCGACGTCATGGTCTTGAGGTTCTGCAGGCTGCGCAGTCGCTGCTCCAGCGGGATGGTGATGGCCTGCTCGACGTCTTCGGCAGCGGCCCCGTTCCAGATCACTTGTACGGTGACGAAGTCGAGTGCGAAGGTCGGAAAGAACTGGATGTTCATGCGTGACAGGCCGATTACACCGCCCATCAGCATGATCAGCATCAGCAGGTTGGCAGCAACCTTGTGACGAACAAAAAAGCCCAGCGGCCCGGTGCTGCTCATTCCGCCGACTCCGCCGCGGGCTCACCGGTATCGACCCGCAGCCCTGACATGGCATTGGGCAGGTGGGTGGTGACGATCTGCATGCCGCTTTGCAGCGCTTGCGAACGTACCAGCACTCGGCTGTTGCCCTGTTCATCCAGCGTCTCGCCGACACGCTCAACGGCAATCGCCTGCAGACGACTGTCGTTGACCGTGTAGATGGTGTTGTTGCCATACAGGGCGCTGTACGGCAACGCGACACTGTCATTGCGGCTTGGACGGGCGACGCTGACGGCCATCAGGTTGCCCAGGCGCAGGTCGGCACGCGGGTTGTTGACGCGGAACAGCGCCTCGATACCACTGGCGTCTGCCTGGCCGGCAATGCGGGTCAGCGTCAGCTGCAGCGGTGGCTGCACATCCAGGCTGCGGGCTTCGAGCTGCTGGCCTTCGCCGAGGGCGTTGATAAAGTCCTGGCTGTGTACCTGGGGCACCAGTGCGCGCAATTCCATGCCCTCTAGCGGGTAAAAGTCGAGCAGGGCAGCGTTGGCGTTGACTTGATCACCCACGGCAACCTGAACGCTGCCGATTACGCCGTCGAAAGGGGCGATGAAGCGGCTGCGCTCGGCGTCGCGCCGGGTGCTGTCGAGGGCTGCTTCGGCGCGCTCCACGCGCGCCTCCAGAGCGGCCAGCCGGGAAGGGTAGGCGGTCAGGCTGCGCTGGCGGTTGGCGACCGTGAGCGCGGCGCGATCTAGCACGTCCTGGGCGTTGTCCAGCTCGACGGCGGGCACCATCTGGCGCTCGACCAGTTGCTCCATGCGCTCCAGCGCCTTGCGTGCGTTGTCCTCGAGCCGTCGTTCCATGCGCAGCGCCTGGCGATCTGCGTCGTTGGCGAGTTTTTCGCTCTCCAGCTGGGCCTTGGCATCAGCCAGCTCGGCGCGAGCCTGGGCAATGCGTGGCTGAATGTCGGCCTCATCCAGGGCGACCAGCAGGTCTCCCTTGGCAACGCTGGCGCCATCGTTGGCCGGCAGCTCGGCGATGCGGCCTGACAGCGGTGCCACCACGGTAAAGCGGCGCGGTGATTCAAGCTGGCCGTATAGTGTCAGGCGCGGCTGGAAGGCATCAGGGCTGATGGTTTCGGTGGCAACCCGCCAGGCGCGCTCCTGGTTGCCGACGGGCTCGGGTTGGTCGCGGGTGACACGCAGGATGATGAAAACAACGATCCCGATCAGCACGATGATGACGGGCGTAAGACGTTTGCGCATTCCTTATCTCTTGTTCTTTGCTGCGACGTAAAGACGGCGCGATCTGCTCCATCGGGCAGATGGGGACATTTGATGCGCCTGAGGTCCCCCTGTATAGCCTGCGCGCGTGGCCGCACGCAATAGCGTGCCGTGTCTGCGGTGTGTCATTGCCGACATGCGGGGCGAACTGGCCGCCGACCAGGGCAGTGTCGGGGTGTCTGCAGGCGCCAAGCGTCAGTCGCTATCGGCCTCATTGGGGCCGTTGCATGTGGTTTGTCTCTATGGTGAGCCATATGCGCGGTGGATAGGCGTTTTCGCGCGCCTGCTTTCGGGCTACCGTCAGCGGATAAAAACAATCTGCCCCGGACACGGTCGGGGGCCCGGTGTGGAGGCGTGCTGTGACTACTCAACGGCGTTGGCTGAAGTCGTACCCTGACGATATCAACTGGGAACTGGAGCATACTGCCGAGGCAGTACCGAGCCTGCTGGATGCGGCAGTGGCGGAGTTTCCGGACAATCCGGCAATCGATTTTTTCGGTGCCAAGATGAGCTACCGCGAGCTGAGCCAGCAAGTAGCGCGCTTTGCGCGCGGCTTGCAGCAGATCGGCGTGGGCCCCGGCGTTCACGTGGGGCTGTATCTGCCCAATTGCCCGCACTATTTCATCGCCTTCCTGGGTGTGTTGCGCGCGGGTGGCGTGGTGGTCAACTATTCGCCGCTGGATGCCGAGCGCACCCTCGAACACAAGATTGAGGACAGCCAGACCGACGTGATGGTGACCCTCGACCTGGAAGCGTTTTATCCGCGGATGGTCAGCCTGATGAGCCGCACCCGGCTGCGCCATCTGGTGGTGGGCGAGCTGACCGAGTTCTGCGCGCAGGCGAGTGATGAACAGCGCAACCTGCTTGGCCCGCAGGCCCAGGTCGCCTGGGGGGCGGACTGCAGCCGCTTTGCCGCGCTGCTGAACAACGACGGCAACTATCAGAACCACCCGCTCGACAATCCGGCCGATGCCTTGGCGGTGCTGCAATATACTGGCGGCACCACCGGTGTACCCAAGGGGGCCATTCTGACCCACGGCAATATCACGGCCTCCTGTGCGCAGCTGCGGGAGGTCCTCAACTCGGCCATCGTGCCGGGCCAGGAGCGGGTGCTGGCGGTGCTGCCGCCATTCCATATCTACGCGCTGATGGTGAACATGATCTTCGGTCTGCGCGCGGCTGCCGAACTGTACCTGCATCCGCGTTTTGACGTGCCGACCGTGTTGCGTGAGATCAGTCAGAACCGGATTACCACTTTCCCGGGCGTGCCGACCATGTTTATCGGTTTGCTGGCGCATCCGCAGACCGCCGAACACGACCTGACCTCGCTGAAGATGTGCAACTCCGGTGGCGCGCCGCTGCCGGTAGAGGTGCAGCAGCAGTACAGGGTGCGCTCCGGTTGCGCGCTGCGCGAAGGCTGGGGCATGACCGAGACCACCACCAGTGGCACCTTTACCCCGCGTGATGCCGCGCCGCGTCCAGGTTCGTGCGGTATACCGGTGCCCGGCACTCAGATCCGTATTTTGCCGCTGGACGGCGGCGAAACCGAGCTGCCGGCCGGCGAGCGGGGCGAGGTGTGCATTCAGGGGCCGAATATTACTGCCGGTTACTGGAAGCGCCCTGATGCGACCGCCGAGGCGATGACCAGTGAGGGCTTTTTGCGCACCGGGGATATCGGTTACATGGACGAGGACGGCTACGTTTATATCGTCGACCGTACCAAGGACATGATTCTGTGCAGCGGTTACAACGTCTATCCGCGCGTCATCGAAGAAGCCATTTACGAGTATCCGGGTGTCGAAGAAGTGTCCGTTATCGGTGTTGATGACGCCTATCGCGGGCAGGCGCCCAAGGCGTTTATCAAGCTGAAGGACGGGGCCGAGGCGTTTGACTTCGAGACCTTGCAGGCGTTTCTGGCGTCACGGCTGGGCAAGCATGAACGCCTGTCGGCGATGGAGATTCGCCCCGAGCTGCCCAAGACGCCGGTCGGCAAGCTGTCGAAGAAGGAGCTCTACGAAGAAGAGCGCCAGCGTCAGGCGAGCGCCGCCAGCGCGGCGACCGCCTGAGTTCTGCCTAAAGGCCTGGCCGCTGGTCAGGCCGACAGGCGCCCGGTCAGCGTTCCCAGCTCGCCAGACAGTTCGTGCAGGGTCTGACTGGCGCGGGAGGTGCTGTCGACTTCCTTCTGGTTGGCCGCGGCAATATCGGTGATCTCGGTGATATTGCGGCTGATGTCTTCGGCTACGCTGGTCTGCTCGTCAGCGGCAGTGGAAATCTGCCGGTTCATGTCGCGTACCGCCTCGATGGCCAGGGTGATCTGCTGCAGCCGCTCGCCCGCCTGATTGACCTGCTGCATGCTGTTTTCACTCTGCGCCTGACCGCTGGCGATGGCCTTGACCGCTTCGCCGGCGCCGGTCTGCACGTCATTGATGATCTGCTGGATCTCCGAGGTGGACTCGGCGGTACGCTGGGCCAGGGTACGTACCTCGTCGGCAACCACCGCAAAGCCACGCCCGGCTTCGCCGGCGCGGGCTGCTTCGATGGCGGCGTTGAGTGCCAGCAGGTTGGTCTGCTCGGCAATGCCCTGGATCACATCCAGTACCTTGCCAATCCGGCTGCTGTCGCCTTCCAGGCGCTGAATCACCTCCGTGGTGTGGTTGATCTGCTGCAGCATCGCCTGCATGGCGGCGATGGTCTGCTGCATCACCGCAGCGCTCTGCTGGGCGTTGCTGTCGACGTCGTCCGCGGCGTGGGCGGCTTCGGCTGCATGTTGCGCGACCTGCACGGCGGAGGCTGACATTTCCTGCATCGCGGTGGCCACCTGGTCGGTGCGCGAGAACTGATCGCGGCTGCCCTGGGCCATGCGGGTGGCGATGGTGTTGAGTTCACCGCTGGCGCGATCCAGCTCGCCGGTACTGCGCTTGAGCTGGCCAAAGGTATCTTCCAGAAAGTCGCGCAGCTGGTTGGCAGCGCGCGCCAGGGTGCCCAGCTCGTCGGTGCGATGACTTTTGATCGGCTGGCCAAGACGGCCAAGACTCAACTGCTCGATCTGGCGGATCAGGTGGGTGATCGGGTTGACCAGGCGGCGGTTGACCAGCCACTGGCTAAGCACGCCAATCAGCACCGCAGCGACGCAAAGACTCACCAGCCCGACCCACAGCGCGCTGCTGGCCGCCTGATTGATTTGCACGCTCTGCTGCTGGGCCTGTTGATTAAGGCGCAGGGCCAGATCGCTCAGGTGTTCGCTGAAGTCACGATCAATGCCGCGGGCGGCCTGATCACCGGCGGTGGGCTCAAGGCCGGAGGTCTCGAAGGCGCGCAGGCTGTTGCGGTATGCGCTGCCCAGGGCCTGATGTTTTTGCATGAGCTGGCGCGCCTCGGCCTGCTGGGCGCTGTCGATATCCAGCGCGGAAATCTCCTGCAGGGTGGCCTGAACCGCTGCTTCGCTGGCCTCGAACTGGCTCCAGTACTTACTGCGGTCCGCGTTGTTGGCGCCGCGCAGCAGCACGTTCTTCCATTCCTGCACCTGGGTCTTGAATTCCAGATTGGCGCGGTTGATCAGGCTGGCGCTGGTCAGCGGGCGCTCGAGCAGGCTTTGATAGCTGTTGACGCTACCGGCCAGTGTCAGAGTAATCACAAGAGAGACCAGCAGCATCAGCAGCAGGCTGCCGAGCATGAGTGCGAGGGTTTGCTGACGCAGGGAACGGTTGATGGCCATATAGTCACCTGAATAGGGTGGGGATGGTCCTTCATCGCAGAGTGAGCATTGTTTGGCACCAATAGCGTGCCAGCAGGTCGAAACGCCTTAAGCGTTGCGGCCGCGTAGTGTATCGGCGCGCGGCGAGAATTCTGAATCTTTTTGTCACCGTCCGGCGCTTATCATTGATAATGGACGTTATTTTTCAAATGACACAGGAATCTGAAGATGTTGTTGGCTATTGCCGCCGTAATTGCCGGTCTGGCTCTGCTGGTCTGGAGCGCAGACCGCTTCGTGGATGGCGCCTCTGCCACCGCTACCCATGCCGGCATGCCGCCGCTGCTGATCGGTATGCTGATCATTGGTTTTGGTACCTCGGCACCGGAAATGGTGGTCTCGGCGCTGGCCGCCGGGCAGGGAAATCCCGGACTGGCGCTGGGTAACGCCTACGGCTCGAACATCACCAATATTGCGTTGATCATCGGCCTGGTGGCGGTCATCAGCCCGATTCAGGTGCACTCACAGGTTATCCGCAAGGAGCTGCCGATTCTGCTTGGTATCACCCTGCTGGCGGGTTATCAGCTGCTGGATGGCTCGCTGTCGCGCAACGATGCCTGGGTGCTGCTAGGGGCCTTCTTCCTGTTGATGGGCTGGTCTGTGGTGCAGGGCATGCGCGGCAAGGACGATGCCCTGTCCGGCGAATACGCAGAGGAAGTGGCGAGCCATGCCATGCCGCTGAACAAAGCGCTGTTCTGGCTGATTCTGGGGCTGGTGCTGCTGATCGCCAGCTCGCGCCTGCTGGTCTGGGGGGCGGTCTACATTGCCGAGGGGCTGGGCGTCAGCGACCTGATCATCGGTTTGACCATTGTTGCGATCGGTACCTCCTTGCCGGAGCTGGCGTCCTCGCTCGCTGCCATTCGTCGTAACGAACATGACCTGGCGCTGGGTAACGTGATCGGTTCGGGGCTGTTCAACACCCTCGCCGTGGTCGGTATCGCTGCCGGGATCGCCCCGCTGGCGGTCGAGCCGGTGGTGCTCTATCGCGACTGGGTGGTGATGTTTGTGCTGACCCTGGTGCTGCTGGTCATGGGCATCGGCCGCATGGGCAAGCAGGGCACGGTGTCCCGCTTTAACGGGGTGCTGCTGCTGGCGACCTACGTCGGTTATACCGCCTATCTGGTCAGCACCATGCTGGCCTGACGAGCCGGGCCGGATCTCTGCTGGTGCTCCGCTGGGAGCGGGGCGCCAGCCTGTGTATGATGGCCCTTTCCCTCCGCCGGAGACTGTTTTCCCTGCCATGTCCGATGCCAATCCCGCCCCCGCGCAACACAAGCCGCGTCCGCTGATCGACCTGCTGGTCAGCATCATCATTCCCTCGATCATCCTGATGAAGCTCAGTGGTGAGGCTCAGCTCGGTGCCGCCAACGCGCTGATTCTGGCGCTGGCGCTGCCGATTGGTTGGGGCGTGTTCGAACTGGTGCAGTACCGCAAATTCAACTTTATCGCCGCGCTGGGTGTGGTCAGCGTGCTGCTGACCGGCGGCATTGGTCTGCTGCAGCTGGACAACAAGTGGCTGGCCATCAAGGAAGCCGCTGTGCCCGGCGTGCTCGGGCTGGCTGTGCTGATCTCGACCCGCACGCGCTACCCGCTGATTCGTACCATGCTGTACAACGAGAAGGTGATCAATGTCGCGCTGGTTCAGGAACGGCTGCAGGAGCGCGGGCTGGTGGATATATTCAACCTGCGCCTGCTGCGCGCCACCTACTTCCTGGCCGGCACCTTTTTCTTCTCGTCGGCGATGAATTACATCCTGGCCAAGTGGATCGTCACCAGCCCGGCCGGGACCGAGGCGTTCAACGAACAGCTCGGGCAGATGACGCTGGTCAGCTACCCGATGATCGCCATCCCCTCGATGGTGATGATGATGGGTATCCTGTTCTACCTCTGGCGCACCATCCACGGCCTCACCGGTCTGGCGATGGAAGAGATCATGGCGCAGCAAAAGGGCTAGCGGAGCTAGCCAGCTGTAAGCCGCAAGCTTCAAGCTGCAAGCCAAACCCGCGCGGTGTTCAATCGTGCGGGTTTTCTTTTGGCTTCATGCGGAGCATGCAGTGGTAGGTGGCGCCAGCAGAACTGCATGTTGCGCAGCAGCCAATCCCTGCGCACAAACAAAACCCGGCATCGAGGCTGGGTTTGCTTGCGGCTTGAAGCTTGAAGCTTGAGGCTTGCCGCTGCTTTTGCCGCTGCGTTTAGCGCGCCTGCAGCGCGCCAAACGCTTCGCGCAACGTGTCCACAGTGCGCTCTGGGTTGTGCAGCTTGTCGAGGCCGAACAGGCCGATGCGGAAGGTCTTGAAGCTGGCCGGCTCGTCGCACATCAGCGGCACGCCGGCCGCGGTCTGCAGGCCGAGCGGGGCGAAGGCCTTGCCACTCTGAATGCCGTCGTTGTCGGTGTAGCTGACGACGACGCCGGGGGCGCCGAAACCGTCAGCGGCGACACTCTTGTAGCCCAGCTCCTGCATCAGCTCTCGCACTGCAGTGCCGAGCGCCAGCTGCTCCTGCTTGACCTTGTCGAAGCCGTAGTCGCGGGTTTCCAGCATGGTGTCGCGGAAGGCCTTGAGGGCATCGGTCGGCATGGTGGCGTGATAGGCATGACCGCCATTCTCATAGGCCTGCATGATCTGCCGCCATTTCTTCAGATCGGCTGCAAAGCTTGTGCTGGTAGTGGTTTCCAGCACCGCCTCGGCGCGTTCGCTGAGCAGCACCAGTGCGCTGCAGGGCGAAGCGCTCCAGCCTTTCTGCGGGGCGCTGATCAGGACGTCGACACCGCAGGCCTGCATGTCGACCCAGACGGTGCCGGAGGCGATGCAGTCCAGCACGAACAGACCGCCGACGTCGTGTACCGCAGCGGCTACGGCGCGCAGGTAGTCATCGGGCAGGATGATGCCGGCGGCGGTTTCGACGTGCGGCGCGAAGACCACGTCGGGTTTGCTGGCGCGGATCTCGGCGACCACATCCTCGATAGCGGCCGGCGCAAATTGGGGCTGCTCGCTGTCACCTGACTGGCGGGCCTTGAGTACGGTTTCGCTGGCGGGAATGCCACCCATCTCGAAGATCTGGCTCCAGCGGTAGCTGAACCAGCCGTTGCGGATGACCAGACACTTCTTGTCTTGTGCGAACTGGCGTGCGACGGCTTCCATGCCGAAGGTGCCGCCACCCGGCACCACGGCAACCGCGTTGGCGTTGTACACGTCTTTCAGGGTGCCGGAGATGTCACGCATGACCTGCTGGAATGTCTGCGACATGTGGTTCAGGGAGCGGTCGGTAAAGACCACGGAGTATTCGAGCAGACCTTCGGGGTCGATGGCAGGAACCAGTTTGGACACGGGGTTTCTCCAGACGGATGACAGGAAAACGCCGGCGATGCCGGCGTTGATTTACTGTCCATGCTACCCCGATTCGCCGCGCGGCGCAGTCCAGAAAAGCGGCGTTTTGTTATCAGGGGCGGATGCCATTTCCTTTGCCCGTCTGTTGCTGGCTGTAAAGCCGTCCATCAAGCAGCGAGCAGCCCAAGGGTTCAGCGTATCCCTGCGCCGCCCCTTGCCGGCTTGGTGCGCAAAACTGTTTCTGCTCAGCTCACCTGGGCGATGAGCGCCCCCGAGGGATGGCTTTGCAGACGCAATCTCGGCGGCCTTACCCGGCAGGCGGGCGAACGAAACGGCACCAGGCCCTACTGATCGCGTGTCAGGTGAAAGAAAAAGTCCAGTGGCTTGCCCTTGATGTCACCCAGGCCGATAACCACGTCGTCGTTGACCTTGCGGAAGTAGTCGATGATCGGCTGCTGATCGTAGATCAGCGCGGCGGATACCGTGCCGTCAAATACCATCTCACGGATCTGTGCACGGCCCAGCTTGTCATAGTTTTGCAGCGTCCCATCCGGGCCAGGGTAGAGGATAGGCTCGACATCGTTGATGCTGGTGAAGCGTTTGCCGTACCAGTTCAGCGGGTCTGGTTCGGCACCGCCATCAAATTTGCCGCCACGCCAGGTACCGAGCATGAATTCCAGACTGACCGGCTCCAGTTGCTTGAATAACGGCATCAGGGTGTCGGCCGAATAGGCGTCGCCGCTCGCGATCATCTGCAGCATGCGTTCTTCGGTTTCGCCGGCCACTGCTGCGGTGCCAAGCGCGGCGCTCAGGCCCAATGCGCTCAGGGATTTGGTGCTCTTGCTCATGACTGCTGCCTCTTGTTGTTGGTTTGGCAGCAAGGTGTCGTCAGCCGGTAAGCATCGACCAGCAGGTCTCGCAGGCCGCTTCCAGATCGTCGCTCTGCAGTACCAACAAGCCTTCGCGCTCGCACTTGACCAGGTTGGCAAAGGTGCCCCAAACCATGGCTAGCAGCACTTCTGCGCGCAGATCGCTGCGGTAAACGCCTTGCTGCTGATACAGCCGGTACTGCGCGACCAGCGGAGCAAAGAACGTTTGCTCCAATTGGCGGCTTTGCTCGTCCAGGTACGGGCGGTGATCCTGCATCTCCAGAAACCGGTAGGTGTCCGGGTGTTCGCGGCTATAGCGGATCATGCGTTGCCAGACGACAGCAAATTGCTCATGTGCCGACAGGTTCGGCTCCAGCCCTTCGAAAAGCAGGTCCCGTTTGAGCTGACGCTGCTCACGAAACAGCTCGTTGACCAGAGCCTCCTTGCTGCTGAAATAGCGATAGATAGTGCCGGTGCCAACTTGAGCCTGTTCGGCCAAAGCGGGCATGGGAACGCCGTTTACCCCGCCGTTGGCAAAGACCTTCAAGGCCGCATTGAGAATGGCCTGGCGTTTGTCCTTGATGCGCGGACGGGGTGTTTTTGCGGTCATCGAATGAGTGTTCATTCGAGCATTCTAGCGACTATCGCCAGCGTTGTGCAGTACGTAATAGCGCCTTGTCGCGCGCTACCGGAACGCACTGATTTGAATGAATATTCATTCACAAGGGAAGAGTAAACCGATTGACGGTCAAAGCCAACTGTTTTCTTTCGGGAGGGGGCAAGGCAGTCGCGACGGGCAGGGACGAGGCGCTGTGGTTGCCCCGTCCTGCCCGTATGGGTCAGTTGCGACGGCTGTCGATAACTGCCTGCCAGGTGATGGTTTCTTCGTCATCCGGAGGCGTCGCCCGGCGCTTCTCCGCGCTGCGGGCGATGAACCAGCCGATCAGGGTGAAGATCGACACCGCCAGCAGAATCAGACTGGCGACCGCGTTGATTTCGGGCTTCACGCCAAGGCGTACGGCGGAGAAGACTTCCATCGGCAGGGTCGTCGAGCCGGGGCCGGAGACAAAGCTGGCCAGTACCAGGTCGTCCAGCGACAGGGTAAAGGAAAGCAGCCAGCCGGCGGCGATCGACGGCGCGATCATCGGCACGGTGATCAGCAGGAAGGTTTTCCATGGCCGCGCGCCGAGATCCATCGCCGCCTCTTCGACCGATTGATCCAGCTCGCCCAGACGTCCGCTGACCACCACCGCGACGTAGGCGGTACAGAAGGTCACGTGGGCGATCCAGATGGTCACCATGCCGCGCTCAGCCGGCCAGCCGACCAGCTGCGCCATGGCCACAAACAGCAGCAGCAGCGACAGACCGGTGATCACCTCGGGCATGACCAGCGGCGCGGTGACCAGGCCGGAGAACAGCGTACGGCCACGGAAGCGCTTGATGCGGGTCATGACGAAGGCGGCCAGCGTGCCCAGTGCTACTGCGGCGGTCGCTGTGAAGAAGGCGATCTGCAGACTGCGTTTGACCGAGTTCATCAACTGGGTGTTGTCCAGCAGGCCAACGTACCAGTGCACCGACCAGCCGCCCCAGACAGTCACCAGGCGCGAGGCGTTGAACGAGTAGATCACCAGAATGATCATCGGCAGGTAGATGAACGCCAGGCCGAGCCAGAGCATGACGGTGGAGAAGGAGGGACGTTTGCTCATGACTTCTTCTCCATTTCCTTGGCCTGGTTGTAGTGGAACAGCACTAGCGGCACGATCAGGATCACCAGCATGACAATCGCCAGCGCCGAGGCGACCGGCCAGTCGCGGTTGTTGAAGAATTCCTGCCACAGCACCTTGCCGATCATGAGGGTTTCCGGGCCGCCCAGCAGCTCGGGAATCACGAACTCGCCGACCACCGGAATGAACACCAGCATCGAGCCGGCGATGATGCCGGTTTTCGACAGCGGCACGGTAATGCTCCAGAACGCCTTGATCTTGCCCGCACCCAGATCCATGGCCGCCTCCAGCAGGCTGTGATCGTGCTTGACCAGGTTGGCGTACAGCGGCAATACCATGAACGGCAGGTAGGCGTAGACCACGCCGATATAGACGGCGGTGTTGGTGTTGAGGATCTGCAGCGGCTCGCTGATCAGACCGATGCCCATGAGCACCGAGTTGAGCAGGCCGTTGTTGCTGAGAATGCCCATCCAGGCGTAGACGCGGATGAGGATCGCAGTCCAGGTCGGCATCATCACCAGCAGCAGGTAGACCAGCTGCTTTTCCTTGGGCGCACGGGCGATGGCGTAGGCCATCGGATAGCCCAGAAACAGGCAGATCAGGGTCGAGAAGAAGGCGATCTTCAGCGAGCCCAGATAAGCGGACAGGTACAGGCCGTCCTGGCTAAGGAAAATGTAGTTGCCGAGATTCAGCGCGACGTTGAGCTTCTGCTCGACGTACTGAAAGATCGGCTGATAGGGCGGAATGGCGATCGCGGCTTCCGAGAAGCTGATCTTCAGCACGATGGCGAAGGGCAGCAGGAAGAACAGGAACAGCCACAGGTAGGGGACGCTGATAACCCAGAAGCGCCCGGGCGGTGTCAGGCGTGGCATTTTCATGAGTGCAGAATGACCCCGCTGTCGTCATCCCAACTGATATACACCTCGTCGTCCCAGGTGGGGCGGGGCAGCCGGCGTTCGGAGTTGGCAAAGAAGGCCTGCACCAGCTTGCCGCTGTCGAGCTTGATGTAATACACCGAGTGCCCGCCCAGATAGGCGATGTCGTGCACCACACCGTGTGAACTGTTGTGCTCGCCCTCGGGCTTCTCGGCGCTGACCCAGACCTTCTCCGGGCGCAGGGCGTAGATGATGTTCTTGTCCTGAGCGCGGGTGGTGATGCCGTGGCCGACGTAGATCGGCTTGTCCAGGCAGTCGCACTGGATAATGGCGTGGTCTTCCATGTCGGCGGTGATCTCGCCTTCAAAGATATTGACGCTGCCGATGAACTCGGCGACGTGACGGCTGACCGGGCTCTCGTAGATATCCATCGGCGTGCCGACCTGGGCAATCCAGCCCTGGTGCATGATGGCGATGCGCTGGGCCATGGTCATGGCCTCTTCCTGATCGTGGGTCACCATGATGCAGGTCACGCCGACCCGCTCGATGATCTCGACCAGTTCCAGCTGCATCTGGGTGCGCAGCTTCTTGTCCAGTGCCCCCATCGGCTCATCGAGCAGCAGCACCTTGGGACGTTTGGCCAGCGAGCGGGCCAGCGCCACACGTTGACGCTGGCCGCCGGACAGCTGGTCTGGCTTGCGGCGTGCGTATTCGGTCATGTGCACCAGTTTGAGCATTTCCTTAACGCGGGCATCGATCTCGGCCTTGGGCAGGCGGTCCTGCTTGAGGCCAAAGGCGATGTTCTGCTCGACCGTCATGTGCGGGAACAGCGCGTAGGACTGGAACATCATGTTGATGGGGCGTTCATAGGGCGGCAGGTCGGTGATGTCCTGGCCGTCCAGCAGCACCCTGCCTTCGCTGGGGCGTTCAAAGCCGGCGAGGATGCGCAACAGCGTCGACTTGCCCGAGCCCGAGCCTCCGAGCAGGGCGAAGATTTCGCCGCGGTTAATGCTCAGGCTGACGTCATCGACGGCCAGCGCTTCATCAAAACGCTTGCTGATGCGTTCGATCTTCACAAAGTCATTGGGCTCGGCCTTGGCCATCGCCTGTTTCATGGCTCCTGCTGCACCAACCATAGGTTTCTCCGACTCTTTTTCTACTGCTGCGGTGCGTGCCGCATGCCTGTATTGGGACGGGTGACGGCCACCCGCCGGATTGGCTGTTACCGATTCAACAAGGGGCTGTCCGTGGACAGCCCCTTGCTCTGGTTACCGACCGGACTTGATGCGGCTCCAGGTACGGGTCATCAGGCGCTGGGCTGACATCGGGCGCGGTACGTTGACGTACAGGCGCTCAAGCACTTCGTCGGTCGGGTAGATCGCCGGATCGTTGCGGATTTCCGGATCAATCAGGTCGTCCGAGGCCTTGTTCGGGTTGGCGTAGGCCACGTAGTCGGTGATCGGGGCGATCACGTCCGGGCGCAGAATGTAGTTGATGAACGCATGGGCGTTGTCGGCATTCGGCGCATCCTTGGGAATGGCCATCATGTCGAACCACAGGGCGGTGCCTTCCTTGGGAATGATGTAGCTGATGTTGACGCCATTCTCGGCTTCCTCGGCGCGGTAGGCGGCCTGGAAAATATCGCCGGAGTAACCGGCGGCAACGCAGATGTCGCCGTTGGCCAGGTCGGTGATGTAGCGCGAGGAATGGAAGTAGGTAATGTGCGGACGCACAGCGAGCAGCAGCTCTTCGGCCTTTTTCAAGTCGTCAGCGCTGGTGCTGTTCGGGTCCAGGCCCAGGTAGCTGAGCGCGGAGGGCAGCATCTCGTCAGCGGAGTCGAGCATGCTGATGCCACAGCTGGCCAGCTTGCTGGCGTACTGCGGATCAAAGATCAGCGCCCAGGAGTCCAGCGGGGCGTCGTCACCCAGGACTTCCTGTACCTTGTCGACGTTGTAGCCGATGCCATTGGTGCCCCACAGATAGGGGATGGAGTGCTTGCTGCCCGGGTCGATGCTTTCCATCTGCTTCATCAGCTCGGGGTTCAGGTTGCTCATGTTCGGCAGCTTGCTGTGGTCCAGCTCCATATAGACGCCGGCCTGCACCTGCTTGGTCAGGAAGTTGTTGGTGGGCACCACGATATCGAAGCCGGAGTTGCCGGTCAGCAGTTTGGCGTCGACGACCTCGTTGGCGTCATACACGTCGTAGGTCACCTTGATGCCGGTTTCCTGCTCGAAGTTGGCGATGGTGTCTTCGGCGATGTAGTCCGACCAGTTGTAGATGTTCAGCTTGCCTTCGGCCTGCGCGATAGCGGCGCCGCCCAGCAGGGTCGCGGTGGTCAGGGCGAGCAGTGACCGATGCATGGATTGCTTCATGGTGTCTCCTAAAGGCAGGGGTGCCTGAGATAAGTAGTGCTGTTGATCTGGCCGGCGCAGGGAGACTGCAGCCGGCCGCTTGTTATTACCGTCTTTTCCACGTTACTGGCCGGATTTTACCCGCGTCCAGAGACGGGTCCGGGTACGCTCGATGTTGGCCGGCAGTTCGGCCAGAGTAAAGAGCTTGGCCAGGGTCTCGTCGCTGGGATAGACGCCCGGATCGGTCAGTACGCTCTCGTCGATCATCGACTTGGAAGCCTGGTTGCCATTGGCATAGGCGACGTAGTTCGAGATCTCGGCGATCACCTCGGGGCGCAGAATATAATCCATAAACGCATAGGCGTTATCGACATTTTTGGCGTCCTTGGGAATGGCCATCATGTCGAACCACATGGCCGCACCTTCCTTGGGAATCACGTACTTCACTTCGACCCCGTTTTCGGCTTCGTCGGCGCGCGCGGCGGCCTGCAGAATGTCGCCGGACCAGCCCACCGCCACGCAGATGTCGCCGTTGGCCAGGTCGGTAATGAACTTGGAGGAGTGGAAGTAGGTGATGTGCGGACGTACGTTCATCAGCAGTTCCTGCGCCTTCGGATAGTCGTCGGCGCTGGTGCTGTTCGGGTCCAGACCCAGGTAGAACAGGGCAGACGGAATGATCTCGGCCGGCGCATCGAGGAAGGCCACGCCACAGGAGGCCAGTTTCTCCATGTTCTCCGGTTTGAACACCAGGTCCCAGGAGTTGACCGGCGCGTCTTCACCCAGCACGGCCTTGACCTTTTCCGGGTTGTAGCCGATGCCGGTGGTGCCCCACAGGTAGGGAAAGGCGTACTGGTTGCCGGGGTCGTTGGTTTCCAGCGCGCGCAGCAGGGTCGGGTCCAGGTTCTCCCAGTTCGGCAGCTTGCTGCGGTCCAGCGGCATAAAGGCGCCAGCCTTGATCTGTTTGCCGAGGAACTGGTTGGACGGCACAACGATGTCGAATCCGGAGCTGCCCGAGAGCAGTTTGGCTTCCAGTACCTCGTTGCTGTCGAAAACGTCGTAGACCGGGCGAATGCCGGTGGCCTCCTGGAAGTTGTCCAGGGTGTCCTCGGCGATGTAGTCCGACCAGTTGTAGACGTTTACCACTTCCTCTGCCTGCGCCGCTGTACCGATGGATACAACGGTCGCAGTGGCCAGCAGTGTCTTGCCCAGATGCTTCATCATCGTTTCAACTCTCCATCCATTGTTTGGAAACGCGGTGTCCGGGCGGCGCGGGCCGCTCCGGTGGAGTCAAGCGCTCACTGGCCAGCATAGCCGCTGGGCGACCAGGACGTCAGACGCCCAGTTGCTCGGCAACCTGATCGAGCACTGTCCAGGCCTTTTCCACCAGCTCGTCAATCTCGCTGCGGCTGATGATCAGCGGCGGCGACATGATCATGGTGTCACCGACTGCACGCATCACCAGGCCGTTGGCAACACAGAGATCACGACACAGGGTGCCGACGGTGCCCTTGTCCGGAAAGCGCTCCCGGGTGGCCTTGTCCTTGACCAGCTCGATGGCGCCGAGCAGGCCTACACCGCGTACTTCACCAACCAGGCGATGCTCTGCCAGGCCGGCGATTTTCTCCTGCAAATACGGTGCCGCTTCTTCACGAACGTACTCGACGATCTTTTCATCACGCATGATGCGCAGGTTTTCCAGGCCGACGGCAGCCGAGGCCGGGTGACCGGAATAGGTGTAGCCGTGGTAGAACTCACCGCCATGTTCAACCATGGTCTCGACCACGCGATCACTGACAATCACGCCGCCCATCGGCAGGTAGCCGGAGGTCATGCCCTTGGCAATCGGCATCAGGTCAGGCTGCAGGTCGTAGTGCTGGCTGGCGAACCACTGACCGGTGCGGCCGAAGCCGCAGATCACTTCGTCGATCACCAGCAGAATGTCGTACTTGGCGAGGATGCGTTTGATCTCCGGCCAGTAGGTATCCGGGGGAATGATCACGCCGCCGGCGCCCTGGATCGGCTCGGCAATAAAGGCCGCGACCTGATCCTCGCCCAGTTCCTGGATCTTGGCTTCGAGCTGCTGCGCGGCCCAGATGCCGAACTCGTCCGGCGTCATGTCACCGCCTTCGCCATACCAGTACGGCTGCGGAATGTGCACGATGCCCGGAATCGGCAGGTCGCCCTGTTCGTGCATGACCGACATGCCGCCGAGGCTGGCGCCGGCCACGGTGGAACCGTGGTAGCCGTTGATGCGGCCGATGATGGTCTTCTTGGTCGGTTTGCCCTTGAGGTCCCAGTAGCGGCGCACCATGCGCAGCACGGTGTCGTTGGACTCGGAGCCTGAACCGGTAAAAAACACATGATTCATGTGCGCCGGCGCTACCTCGGCGATCGCCTTGGCCAGCTCGATCGCCGGCGGATTGGTGCACTGGAAGAAGCTGTTGTAATAGGGCAGCTTGAGCATCTGTTTATAAGCCGCTTCGGCCAGCTCGGTGCGCCCGTAACCGATGTTGACACACCATAGTCCAGCCATGCCGTCGAGCACCTTGTTGCCCTCGCTATCCCACAGGTAGACCCCTTCGGCGCGTTCAATGATGCGTGTGCCGCGCTCGCCGAGATCCTTGTGGTCGGTGAAGGGGTGCAGGTAGTGGGCGGCGTCCATGGCTTGCAGGGCGGCGGTATTCAGTGTGCTCATGCGGTACTCCGGTATCCGTGAGGTCGCTGCCGATAGCAGCGACGGTGGTCAGGTCAGGGATCAGACAGACAGCAGCAGGAACTCGCGCTCCCAGGAGCTGATCACCCGTTTGTAGTTTTCATGTTCGGCGCGTTTGACGGCGACGTAGCCGCGGCAGAACTTGCTGCCCAGCACCGACTCGACATCGCGGCACTGCTCCATGCGTTCCAGAGCGGATTCGATGGTCAGCGGCAGGCGCAGGTTGCGGCGCTCGTAGGCGCGGCCCTTGACTGGCGCCGACGGCGAGATCTGGTTTTCCATGCCCAGGTAGCCGCACAGCAGGCTGGCGGCGATGGCGATGTAGGGGTTGGCGTCGGCGCCCGGCAGACGGTTTTCCACCCGGCGGTTCTGCGGGTTGGAGTCGGGCACGCGCAGGCCGGCGGTGCGGTTCTCTTCGCCCCATTCCACGTTGACCGGCGCCGAGGTGTCGGGCAGGAAGCGGCGGAAGGAGTTGACGTTGGGGGCGAACAGCGGCAGTACCTCGGGGATATAGCGCTGCAGGCCGCCGATGTGCTGCAGGAACAGCTCGCTCATGCTGCCGTCTTCATTGGAGAAGATGTTCTTGCCGGTCTTGGTGTCGACGATGCTCTGGTGCAGGTGCATGGCGCTGCCCGGCTCGTTGGTGATCGGCTTGGCCATAAAGGTAGCGGTCATGTCGTGCTTGAGCGCGGCCTCGCGCATGGTGCGCTTGAACACCTGAATCTGGTCGGCCAGGTGCAGCGGATCGCCGTGACGGAAGTTGATTTCCATCTGCGCGGTGCCCTCTTCGTGGATCAGGGTGTCCAGATCCAGGCCCTGGGCTTCACACCAGTCGTACATGTCTTCGAACAGCGGATCGAACTCGTTCGCGGCGTCGATGGAGAAGGACTGGCGGCCGGTCTCCTGACGGCCGGAGCGGCCGATCGGCGGCTGCAGCGGCAGATCCGGGTCCGCGTTGCGGCGGGTCAGATAGAACTCCATTTCCGGCGCGACAATCGGTTTCCAGCCTTTTTTCTGGTACAGCTTGAGCACGGTCTTGAGCACGTTGCGCGGCGACATCTCGATGGGGTTGCCCATCTTGTCGAAACAGTCGTGAATAATCTGCGCGGTCGGCTCCAGCGCCCACGGCACCATATACATGGCGGTCTCGTCGGGTTTGCAGATCATGTCGATGTCGGCCGGGTCCAGCAGGTCGTAATAGATGTCATCTTCGACATAGTCGCCGGTCACCGACTGCAGCAGGATGCTCTCGGGCAGGCGCATGCCCTTTTCCGAGATGAACTTCATGGTCGGTGCGATCTTGCCGCGGGCAATGCCGGTCAGGTCGCTGACCATGCATTCCACTTCGGTAATCTTGTTTTCTTTCAGCCAGCTTTCAATCTTGTTCATAACCGCCTCAGGGTTGCCGCGACGCATGGGCCCGGCAGGCGTTACCGAACGCCTGGAAAATGGACAGATACAGCGGATTGCTGCGAACCTGCCATTCGGGGTGCCACTGTACGCCGAGGGCGAATTGGGTTGCCTGGCTGACCGAGAAGGCCTCGATCAGTCCGTCGGGTGCTGTCGCTTCAGGCTGCAGACCGGATGCCAGTGTAGCCACTCCCTGGGTGTGCAGGGAATTGACCTGGGCCGAACTGCAGCCTGCGATCTGGTGAAGCAACCCCCCGGGCTCGAAGCGAACCTCATGGGCGGGGCCATATTGCACCTCGACCGGTTGTGTCTTGTCTTCGCGGTGTTCGATATATCCACCCACCTCGAACAGACGTTGATGCAGAGTGCCGCCGAAGGCGACATTCATTTCCTGGAAGCCGCGACAGATACCCAGGACCGGTACGCCCTGGTCGATGGCCTGGCGAATCAGCGGCAGGGTCGTGGCGTCGCGCTTGGGGTCGTGCTTGGTGCCCTCGGCGCTGACCGGGCCCTGATAGTGATGGGGCTCCACGTTGGAGGGGGAGCCGGTAAACAGGATGCCGTCGAGCATGTCCAGTAACTGCGCGTTGTCGAGGCGCTCGCCGAGGGCCGGAATCAGCAGTGGCAGGCCGTCCGCACCGTCAACCACGCCGAGGATGTACTTCTCGCCGACGATGTTGAAGGGATGGAGGCCGAGCTGCTCGGAGCAGCAGACGATACCGATGACGGGCTTGCGAGCGATGGACATGGACTGTCTTCCAGATGATCCAGTATGAGTAGCGGGTGACCGCATTGTTGTTCGTTTTTTCGTACAATAGCAATAAAAAATATTCAACACAAAGACCGCAAATACTGAACGTTCGTCGGCGCGTATTGACGCATTAGCCGCCCGGAATGACCTTATTTGGTGCGCCTTGCACCGCCTTTGTGCGATGCCTGCTCTATTGACTCTAACGAGCCTTTCGGATTAACTCAGGGCTGGCACGTTTTGTGATTGATATATTTTACAAATAACAGGTGAAACCCCATGCAGCCCCAAGCCGGAGCGGATGCTTTAACAGCCGTAGCCACCGAGATCGGTGCGCAGGTCGGCATCCAGGAAGCGGAGGCCTTTCTGGTCGCGCATCCGGAAATCCACTTTATTGACCTTCTTATTGCTGACATGAACGGTATTGTGCGCGGCAAGCGCATTGATCGTTCGGCGTTGGCCAAGGCTTTCGAGAAGGGCATCGCATTGCCGGCGTCGGTCTTTGCGCTCAACATTCAAGGCACGACCGTCGAAGAGACCGGGCTGGGGCTGGAGATTGGCGATGCTGACCGCATCTGCCTGCCGATCCCGGGCACGCTGACGGTAGAGCCATGGCAGAAGCGGCCAACCGGACAGCTGCTGATGACCATGTACGAGCTGGACCGCAAGACCCCCTTCTTCGCCGACCCCCGCTATGTTCTGCAACGTATCGTAGAACGCTTCAAAGATCTCAAGCTGACCCCGGTATCTGCCTTCGAACTGGAGTTCTACCTGATCGACCAGGAGAACATCACCGGCCGGCCGCAACCGCCGCGCTCCCCCATGTCGGGCAAACGCCCGAACTCGGTTCAGGTCTACTCCATGGACGATCTGGACGAATACGCCGAATTCCTTGAGGACGTCATCGAAGCTGCCCACGAGCAGGGCATCCCCGCTGACGCCATCGTGGCCGAGTCCGCGCCGGGACAGTTTGAAGTCAACCTGCACCACGTCGATGACCCGGTGAAGGCCTGCGATTTCAACGTGCTGCTCAAGCGGGTGATCAAGAACGTCGCCTATGACCACGAGATGGACACCACGTTCATGGCCAAGCCTTATTACGATCAGGCGGGCAACGGCATGCACGTGCACATCAGTCTGACGGATGAGAACGGCCACAATATCTTCGCCCCCAACCCGGACGGCAGCCTGAGCGACACGCTGCGCTGGGCGGTCGGCGGTTTGCTGGAAACCCTGCCGCAGTACATGGCCTTCCTGTGCCCCAACGTCAACTCCTACCGCCGCTTCAGCCCGAGCTTCTTCGTGCCCTGTGCGCCGACCTGGGGTATCGACAATCGTACGGTCGCCGTACGGGTACCGGGCGGTGAGCCTGAGGCGATGCGCATCGAGCACCGCCTGGCAGGTGCCGACGCCAACCCTTACCTGTTGATGGCTGCCTTGCTGTCGGCCATTCACTACGGCATCAGCAACAAGATCGAGCCGCCGGAGATGACCGAAGGTAACGCCTACGATCAGCACGAAGCCTCTCTGCCGACCAACCTGCGTGACGCCCTGCGCGAGCTGGAAGCCTCCGAGGTGATGAAGGAGTACATCGGCGAAGAATACCTGGACGTCTTCGTACTCTGTAAGGAAAGCGAGATGGAAGAGTTTGAGAAGACCATCTCTGATCTGGAGTACATGTGGTATCTGCATACGGTTTGATCGCGGATATGAGCCCATCGCAATCCCGCCCTCCGGCGGGATTGTTCGTTATGCGAGAGCCTGGGTGATGAATGACTCCTGGTATCGGGCCAGCGTGCCCGCTGTTTCGCCCCGCGCCCAGCTGCAGGGTGGGCTGGAGGCGGATGTCTGTATTGTCGGTGCCGGCTTTACCGGGCTCTCGGCAGCACTGGAGCTGGCCGAGGCCGGGCGTAGCGTGATTGTGCTCGAGGCAGAAGATGTCGGCTGGGGCTGCTCCGGCCGCAACGGCGGGCAGATCAACCCCGGGCTGGCCTGTGAGCATGCCCGGGTCGTCAGGGAACTGGGCGAGGCCGACGCGCGCAAGGTCTGGCAGCTCGGCGTAGATGGCGTTTACCTGTTGCGTGACCGGGTGGCGCGGCACGACATCGGCTGCGATCTGAAATGGGGCATCTTGCTGGTGGCCAACAAAGCGCGTCAGGTGCCCGACCTGCATGCCTGGCAGCAGGAGCTGGGTGAGCTGGGCTACGACCGGCTGGAGTTTCATGATCGCGAGGCGCTGCAGGGTTTGTTGCGGGCGGATTATCACGCCGGCGTAATGGACTGGGGCGGTGGCGATCTGCACCCGCTCAAGTACGCGCAAGGCCTGGCCCGTGCGGCTGAACAGGCGGGCGTGCGCATCTTTGAGCGTTCTGCCGTGTTGGGCTATGCACAAGAGGGGGGCGCGGTTGCGGTGCAGACGGCGACCGGTACGGTACGCGCTGGCCATCTGCTGCTGGCGGGCAACGCCTATCTTGGCACGTTGCTGCCGTGGCAGCGCAAGGGCTTTATGCCGATCGGCAGCTATATTGGCGCGACCCGGCCGCTGGGTGAGCTGGCGACCCGGTTGATTCCGTCGCGCGCCGCCGTTTGCGATATGAACACCCTGATCGATTATTACCGACTGACCCCAGACAATCGGCTGCTGTTCGGAGGCCGGGCCAGTGCCCGTGACGCCCGACCGGATGCGCTCAGACAGACCATGCGTCAGCGCATGGCGCAGGTGTTCCCGCCGTTGGCGGAAGAGGACTTTGAGTATCTGTGGGGCGGGCAGGTGGCAATGACGATGAGCAAGGCGCCGGTGTTCGGTCGCCTTGGTCAGCGCGTGCTCTACACGCAGGGCTACTCCGGGCAAGGCGTGGCATTGGCTGGGCTGGCCGGCAGGCTGATGGCCGAAACGGTGCTGGGTGATGCGCGCAACTTTGACCTGCTGGCGCGCTGGAAGCACTGGCCGGTGCCGCCAGGAGCGCCACTGCAGACAGCTATCCGGGCGCTGGCGTTGCTGTGGTATCGTCTGCAGGACAGTCGCCAGTTAGAGAGAGCTTTATGAGTCGGGTCGCCCCGAAACGCCGTGCCAGCAGTCAGGAGCGAATCGACCGTATCCTTGAGGCGACCATCAGCTTGCTGGATCAGGGCGAGCTGAGCGAGCTGTCGATTTATGCCATAGCCGAGCAGGCGGACATTCCACCGTCCTCGGTCTACCACTTCTTTCCGCAGATCAGCGATGTGCTGGCGGCGTTGGCCGAACGGCTGTTCGTTGATCTGGACGCCGTGCTGCAGCAGCCACCGAGTTCTGCGCCCGACAACTGGGTCGCCCTGGTGGCCGAGATTGAGGCGCGCTTTCAGAATTATTACCGTCGTCACCCGGCAGCCTGCGAGTTGCTGCTGGGCGGTCACGGGCTGGCCGCGATACGACAGGCCGACCAGCAGCATGACCAGTTGCTGGCCCAGCGTTTTCAGCAATGCCTGGCAGAGCGCTTCGTGCTGCCGGCACTGCCGCAGGATGTCGATATTTTCGCACTGGCCATGCAGGCAGCGGACAAGCTGCTGGCGGTCGGATACCAGCAGTCTGGTGAGTTGTCTGACCCGATCTGTCGTGAAGCGACGCGGTTGATGACGGCCTATCTGGGCGTGTATCTGCCGCCGGTGCTAGCGCCGGCAGAAGGGGGCTGACATGGGGCTGTTCAGCTGGTGGCGCGACCGCCGTGAGGCCCGGCAGCTGAATGAGCTGCAACAGCAGCTTGATCCAGAGCTGTGGCAGCAGGCGCTGGGTGACTGGCCCTTCTATCAGCGCAGTACGCCGGCCAGCCGCGCGCGGCTGCAAGAGCTGGCACTGCGCCTGTTGCTACGCAAGAACCTGCACGCCACCGAGGGTGTCGAGCTGGACGATGTGCTGCGTCTGCGGGTGGCCGGCATGGCGGTGGTGCCGGTGCTGGAGCTGGGGCTCGACTGGTACGCGGGCTGGCAGACACTGATCTTTTACGACGGTCCCTTTCGCGCGCGTCACCAGTGGCGTGACGAGGCCGGTGTGGTCCACCAGGGTGAGCGCGAACTGAGCGGCGAGGCCTGGTTGCGTGGGCCGGTGGTGCTGTCGCTGGATGACGTACGGCATTCCGGGCGGGCGGATGGCTTTAACGTGGTGATTCACGAACTGGCGCATACGCTGGATATGCGCTCGTCCACTGCCAATGGCGCGCCGCCCTTGCATCGGGGGATGAGTCGGGCGGACTGGGCGCGCGACATGCAGGCGGCCTGGGACGATCTGGGCGAGCGTTTTGAGCGCAACGAGCCGCTGCCTCTGGACCCATATGCGCTGGAGGCGCCGGCAGAATTCTTTGCCGTGCTGTCAGAAAGCTTCTTTGAGCGCCCGGCAGTGTTGAGCCGCGAGTGGCCGGCGGTATATCGACATTTGGCCGATTTTTATCGGCAGGACCCGGTGAAGCTACTGGGTTGATACGACGCGTAGCGCCTATTTGCCGATAATTATCTATTTATGGAATGCCTTGTAGCTTGCCAATGCTGCCGGGCTGGGCTATAAGTCGATTTTTATCCAACTCTCACCGGAGTGTGCCATGACTCGTACCGTGACCGTTGCCGCCACCCAGATGGGTTGTACCTGGGATAGTCAGGCCAATATTGCGCAAGCTGACAAGCTGGTGCGCGAGGCCGCCGCCCAGGGCGCGCAGATCATCCTGATTCAGGAGCTGTTCGAAACGCCGTACTTCTGCCAGAAGCCGAACCCGGAGTATCTGCAGTTGGCCACGCGGGTTGAAGACAACCCGGCGATCAAGCACTTTCAGGCGCTGGCCAAAGAGCTGGCGGTGGTGCTGCCGATCAGCTTCTTCGAGCTGGCCGGTCGCGCGCGCTTCAACAGCATCGCGATCATTGATGCCGACGGCAGCAACCTCGGCATCTACCGCAAGAGTCATATTCCGGATGGCCCCGGTTATCACGAGAAGTATTACTTCAACCCGGGCGACACCGGCTTCAAGGTCTGGCAGACCCGCTATGCCAGGATTGGCGTGGGTATTTGCTGGGATCAGTGGTTCCCCGAGTGCGCGCGCAGCATGGCCCTGATGGGCGCGGAGCTGCTGTTCTATCCGACTGCCATCGGCAGTGAGCCGCACGACCACAGCATCAACTCCCGTGACCACTGGCAGCGGGTGCAGCAGGGCCACGCCGGCGCCAACCTGATGCCGCTGATCGCCAGCAACCGCATCGGCCGCGAAGAGCAGGACGGCTACGACATCACCTTCTACGGCTCGTCGTTTATTGCCAACCAGTTTGGCGAGAAGGTGCAGGAGCTGAACGAGACGGACACCGGCGTGCTGGTGCAGTCCTTCGACCTCGACGAGCTGGAGCGTATCCGCAGCGCCTGGGGTGTGTTCCGCGACCGTCGCCCGAACCTGTACGGTCCGCTCAAGACCCTGGATGGCGAGCTGGAGTCCTGAGGCCATGTACAACCTGCACAGCACGCCGCAGCATGACGGCTACTTCATGCCCGCCGAGTGGGCGCCGCACAGTCAGACCTGGATGATCTGGCCGGAGCGCCCGGATAACTGGCGGCAACAGGCGGAGCCGGCGCAGGCGGCGTTTGCTGCGGTGGCGCAGGCGATTGCCGGGTTTGAGCCGGTGACCGTTGGCGTCTCGGCGGCGCAATACGCCAATGCCTGCGCGCAGCTGGATCATCCGGCGATTCGGGTGGTGGAGCTGAGCAGCAATGATGCCTGGGTGCGTGATACCGGGCCGACCTTTGTGATCAATGGCCAGGGCGGCCTGCGTGGTGTGGACTGGACCTTCAACGCCTGGGGCGGCGGGCTGGGCGGTCTGTATGCTGATTGGGTGCTGGATGATCAGGTGGCCAGCAAGATCCTGTCGATGGAACGCTGTCCGCGTTATCGCACTGAGGGTTTTGTGCTGGAGGGCGGTTCGATTCACGTGGATGGCGAAGGCACCCTGATCACCACCGAGGAGTGCCTGCTCAACCCCAACCGCAATCCGCACCTGCAACGCATAGAGATAGAGCAGCAATTGGCGGCGCAGCTGGGTATCAGCAAGGTGATCTGGTTACCCGAGGGCCTCTACAACGATGAGACTGATGGCCACGTCGACAACTTCTGCTGCTTTGTGCGCCCCGGCGAAGTGCTGCTGGCCTGGACCGATGATCCGCAGAACCCCAACTATGAGCGCTGCCAGGCCGCCGCGGCGGTGCTGGCCGCCGCGCGCGATGCGCAGGGGCGGGCGCTGCTGGTACACCACATACCCATTCCCGGGCCGTTGCATGCCACCGCCGACGAGTGCGCGGACGTGCAGGTGGTCGAGGGCAGCCAGAGCCGCGATCCAGCCATTCGCCTGGCCGGCTCCTACGTCAACTTTCTGATCGTCAACGGCGGGGTGGTGGCGCCCAGCTTTGCCGATCCTCATGACGAGGAGGCGCTGGCGATTCTGCAGGGGCTGTTCCCCGAACGCCGCGTGGTTGCGGTGCCGGGCCGGGAAATCCTGCTTGGGGGCGGCAACATCCACTGTATCACCCAGCAACAGCCGGCGGTCTGAAAGACAAAACGGACATGGCGCACATACCACGTTTCGGTACTGGAGCCGGGCGTGGGGGAAGAGGCATAATCGCGGGGCAAGAATGCGGCGCCGGGCTCAAGTTCGGCGGTTTCAGGAGGTTTTTCCGTCCAGAAGGAATTTATATGCAGTTCTCCTCACTTTTTCCCTCTTCCCTGTCTCGCACCGCTCTGGCGGTGGGCATGGTCGTCACACTGGCCGGTTGTGCGGCCACCCAGGGCGGCGCCGTGGATACCAACGGCGCTACACGCCTGCAGGGCGAGCTCACCAGCAGCAGCCCGGTCAACCTGAACGACGGGTCGCAGTATCAGGTATTCAACCTCAAGCTCAAGGCAGGTGAGCTGGTGCGCGTAGAGCAGGGCGGCGCCCTGGAAGGCGCGGTGCTGACCCTGCTGGATTCACGCAACCAACTGGTCAGCGGCCCGCGTCACGGTTCCCTGCACCTGTCCCCGCAGGCCGATGGTACTTACCGCCTGGGTGTCAGCGGCAGCACGGCATCCTCCTACGGCCCGTTCGACCTGACGCTGGAGCGCGTCACGCCGCGCAATAGCGGTGCGCTGGAGCTGAACGACTCGGTCTTTGGCCTGCTGAGCCGTGGCAACGATGCCAACACCTACACCCTAACGGTTGCAGAAGCCGGTCTGTACGAGATTGCCCTGGGCTCCGAGGAGCTGGACACCGTGCTCAAGCTGAACGGTGGCGGTCTGTCGCTGGAAGATGACGACGGCGGTGATGGCACCAACTCGCGCATGACCGTTATGCTCGATCCGGGTACCTACCAGGTAACAGCGACTGCGCTGGACTCCCCGGCCGAAGGTGGCTACGACCTGAGCCTGAGCAGCCGCGCGCTGCCTGAGGGCGTTGAGCTGGTCAACGGCGGCGAGATTGCCCTGGGCACCACCATCAGCGGCCTGGCTGACAGCAACGACAAGGTCTATACCCTGGCTGTGCCGGAGCGTTCGCTGCTGCGCATTGTCATGAGTTCGGATGAGGTCGACAGCTTCCTCAAGCTGCAAGGTCCTGGCGTTGACACCAGCGACGACGATGGTGCCGGTCGTAATCTGGATGCGGCCATCACTACGCTTGCCAACCCGGGCAGCTACCGTATCAGCGCATCGACTGTCGATGGCAGCGCCGGTATCTTCACCCTGAGCACTGCCGTGCAACCTGTCAGCAGCAACAGCGCGCAGGTGCGTCCGGGCGAAGGGGTTTCCGGTACGTTGTCGGGCAACAGTGTCGACAAGACGCTGGTGATCGCTGAAGCCGGCCACTACACGGTTGACCTCTACGCCACCGAGTTTGATGCGCTGCTGCGTATGAGCGGTAACGGTGTTGAGCTGGAAGATGATGATGGCGCCGGTGGCACCAACTCGCGCATCAGCACTTACCTGGAGCCCGGCCGCTACACTCTGAGCGCGCGCAGCTACGACAACAGTGGTCGTGGCAGCTTTGTGATCAGCGTCGAGCGCGAGTAAGCAAGCAGGACAGCACCGATCCTGCGCGAGTGCAATGGATCAGTGCTTGTTGAAAGGCCGGCAGCCCGCCAGGGCTGCCGGCCTTTCTTTTGCGCGTCAGGCGCCGAGCAGAGCGCGGCCGCGCTGAACCGCTGCCAGCACCTGCGCCGGTGCGGTGCCACCGATGTGGTCACGGGCGTTCACCGAGCCTTCCAGTGTCAGCACCTCAAACACGTCCTGCTCGATCTGGTCGCTGAAGCGGCGCAGCTCCTCCAGCGACATCTCCGCCAGATCCTTGCCTGAATCCACACCGTACTTCACCGCGTGCCCGACGATCTCGTGGCAGTCGCGGAACGGGATGCCCTTGCGCACCAGATAGTCCGCCAGGTCGGTTGCCGTGGAGAAGCCGCGCAGGGCTGCTTCGCGCATGGCCTCGACCTTGGGCTCGATGGCCGGGATCATGTCGGCAAAGGCGCGCAGGCTGTCACGCAGGGTATCGACAGCGTCGAACAGCGGCTCCTTGTCTTCCTGATTGTCCTTGTTATAGGCCAGCGGCTGGCTCTTCATCAGGGTCAGCAGGCCCATCAGGTGGCCATATACGCGGCCGGACTTGCCGCGCACCAGCTCGGGTACGTCCGGGTTCTTCTTCTGCGGCATGATTGAGGAGCCGGTGCAGAAACGGTCGGGCAGGGCGATGAAGTTGAACTGCGCACTGGTCCACAGCACCAGCTCTTCGGAGAAGCGCGACAAGTGCATCATCGCCAGTGCGGCGGCGGCGCAGAATTCGATGGCGAAGTCGCGGTCGGACACGCCGTCCAGCGAGTTGCCGGAGATGGCTTCAAAACCCAGCAGCTCGCAGGTAATGCTACGGTCGATCGGGTAGGTGGTGCCCGCCAGCGCGGCGGAGCCCAGCGGCATGCGGTTGACCCGCTTGCGGCAGTCGATCAGGCGTTCGCGGTCGCGCTGCAGCATTTCAAACCAGGCCAGCAGATGGTGGCCGAAGGTCACCGGCTGGGCGGTCTGCAGGTGCGTGAAGCCCGGCATGATCACCGCGTTGTGGCGCTCGGCCTGGTCCAGCAGACCGGTCTGCAGGCGAATCAGCTCGCCGAGGATGACGTCGATTTCCTCGCGCAGCCAGAGGCGGATATCGGTCGCGACCTGATCGTTGCGCGAGCGGCCGGTGTGCAGCTTTTTGCCGGTGATGCCGATACGCTCGGTCAGCTTGGCCTCGATGTTCATGTGCACGTCCTCGAGGTCGACGCGCCAGTCGAACTGGCCTGCTTCAATATCGCCACGAATGGCGTTCAGCCCTTCGATAATGGCGTCGCGCTCGGCCTCGGTCAGTACGCCTACTTTGGCCAGCATGGTGGCGTGGGCGATGGAGCCCTGGATGTCGTGCTTGTACAGGCGCTGGTCAAAATCCACCGAGGCGGTGAAACGGGCAACGAAGGCGTCGACCGGTTCGCTGAACCGGCCACCCCAGGATTGGTTGGTTGTCTTGTCTTGGCTCATGTCTCGGATGGGTCCGCTGCGTGAAGAGGCGCATAGCATAGCATTTCACGCTTGCGCGATGGCGGTCGGCTGGCAGACACTGGCGCGATGAAGAACGGATTCTGGACCCTGCTCAAACGCCCCTATGAGGGAGAGGATTTCTTCCTCCCTGATCTTTGTTCGTCCGTTGCCGTTTTTACCCTGGTGGTGCTGGCCCAGCTGGTGGTGCTGGTATGGGTATTGGCACAACCTGCCGACGGCGGTTTTGACTGGCTGCAGTTGGCCATGGCCTCGCTCTTTGTGCAGTGGATTGTGCTGCTCTCGGCCGCAGCCTTGTGCCGCCTGCGCGACTGGATGCGCCGACGCCCGCTGGGGCTGGCAGTCGCCGCCTGTCACGCCGTGGTGGTGGGGCTGACACTGTTCTTTACGGTGCTGGGTGACTGGGTGGTATACCGCGGCATGACCGGTGCCCTGCAATGGGAAGCCGGGCAGTTGCTGCGCCATGGTCTGATCGCGCTGATCATGACCAGCCTGTTGCTACGTTACTTTTATCTGCAGCAGCAGTGGCAGCACCAGCAGCAGGCCGAGCTGCGCTCGCGCCTGCAGGCGCTGCAGTCGCGTATTCGTCCGCACTTTCTGTTCAACAGTCTGAACAGCATCGCCAGCCTGATCGAGGTTGCTCCGGCCAAGGCCGAACAGGCGGTGCTGGATCTGTCCGATCTGTTTCGCGCCAACCTGTCCAGTAGCGAAGCGCTGTCCTGCTGGGGCGAGGAGCGTCGCCTGTGTGAAGGCTACCTGCGTATTGAGCAATACCGGCTGGGTGAGCGGCTGCGCGTGCAATGGGATGTTGCCGAGCTGCCGGATACCTTGCCGATACCCTTGCTGACCCTGCAGCCGTTGCTGGAGAACGCCATCCTGCATGGCTTGCAGCCACGTATTGATGGCGGTGACGTGCTGATTCGTGGTCGTCTTGAGAACGGGGTAGTTGAACTTCTGGTGAGCAATACCTGTCCTCAGCAGAACGACACGCATCAGGGTGAGCGCATGGCCATGGCCAACATCCGGGCGCGGCTGCAGGCACTGTTTGGCGAGCGGGCGCAGCTGATCGGCTGGCGCCAGGGGGAGTGCTTCTTCAGCAGGCTGGTCTATCCTGTTACACAAGATTCAACAACGGCAGAGAAGTCATTATCGAATGAAAGTACTGATCGCTGATGATGAGCCGCTGGCCCGCGAGCGGCTGGCGCGACTGGTTGGTTCGCTGCCGGGGTACCGGGCGTTGCCCGAGATGGCCAGCAATGGGCATGAAGCCCTGCAACTGGTTGAGGCGCATCATCCGGATATCCTGCTGCTGGACATTCGCATGCCCGGGCTGGACGGCCTGCAAACCGCCGCCAAGCTCTGCGAAAACGCCGAGTCGCCGGCGGTGGTGTTCTGTACCGCGCACGGTGAGTATGCGCTTGATGCCTTTGCCGTGAGCGCGGTGGGCTATTTGCTCAAGCCGGTGCGTAGCGAGGCGCTGGCCGATGCGCTGGCCAAGGCCCAGCGGCCCAATCGCCTGCAGCTGGCCAATCTTGGCAAGGCCACCGCCCAGCCGGAGGGCGCTCAGGCGCGCAGCCACATCAGCGCGCGCACCCGCAAGGGGATCGAATTGATCCCTATTGAAGATGTGCTGTATTTCATTGCCGATCATAAGTATGTGACCTTGCGTCACCTGGGCGGTGAGGTGCTGCTGGACGAACCGTTGAAGGCGCTGGAGGAAGAGTTCGGCGATCAGTTTGTCCGTATTCACCGCAACGCGCTGGTGGCACGCAGCCGCATTGAATGTTTGCAGCGTACAGCCATGGGGCATTTCGAGTTGTGTCTGAAAGGGCTGGAGAGCGAAACCCTGACGGTCAGCCGCCGTCATGTACCGGGCGTGCGCCGTCTGATGGAGCGTTTGTGTCTCTAACCGTGCTGCGACAGTCACCCGCGTGGATGCCCGTTTGACCATGGCGTATGATGCGACCTGGTTTGAAGCGAGAGTTCCATGAGTCGACATCTACGAATTGCCACCCGTAAGAGCGCCCTGGCCCTGTGGCAGGCCGAATACGTCAAGGCGCGTCTCGAACAGCTTGACCCCAGCGTCGCTGTTTCCCTGGTACCCATGGTCAGCCGCGGCGACCAGCTGTTGGATTCGCCGCTGGCCAAGATCGGCGGCAAGGGGCTGTTCGTCAAGGAGCTGGAAACCGCCATGCTCAACGACGAGGCCGATCTGGCCGTGCACTCGATGAAGGACGTGCCCATGCAGTTCCCCGAGGGGCTGGGGCTGTACGCCATCTGCGAGCGCGAAGACCCGCGCGATGCCTTTGTCTCCAATCACTATGCCGATCTGGATGCGCTGCCGGCGGGTAGCGTCGTGGGCACCTCCAGTCTGCGTCGTCAGGCGCAGATCATGGCACGCCGTCCGGATCTGCAGATTCGCTTCCTGCGCGGTAACGTCAATACCCGTCTGGCCAAGCTCGACGCCGGTGAGTACGACGCTATCGTGCTGGCGACCGCCGGGCTGCTGCGTCTGGGCTTCGATGCGCGCATTCGCTACCCGATGCCGCCGGAAGTCAGTCTGCCGGCAGGCGGTCAGGGCGCGGTAGGCATCGAGTGCCGTAGCTCGGATACCGAATTGCAGGCGCTGCTGGTGCAACTGAACGATGAGGACAGTGCGCTGCGCGTGCGTGCCGAGCGCGCCCTCAACACGCGCCTCAATGGCGGTTGTCAGGTGCCGATTGCCTGTTATGCCGAGCGCGAGAATGGCGAGCTCTGGTTGCGCGGGCTGGTCGGTGATCCGGATGGCCAGCGCATGCTGCGTGCCGAAGCCCGAGGCCCCGAGGCGGAGCCCGAGGCGCTGGGTATCGCCGTGGCCGAGGATTTGCTGGCCCAGGGCGCCCAGGCGATTCTGGATGCGGTTTACGAGGAGGCGCCGCCACGGTGAGCGGCTGCCTGCTGCTGACCCGCCAGCCGGCGGAGAATCAGCGACTGGCTGCCAGTCTGGCCGAGCATGGCATTGCCACCTGCAGCTTGCCGCTACTGGCGCTGGAGCCTTGCCCGGAAGGGCCTCGGGAGCGCCAGCGTATGCTGGATCTGGATCTTTACCAGGCCGTGGTCGTGGTCAGCCCGGTGGCAGCACGTCTTGGTTTGGAGCGGCTGGATCACTACTGGCCACAGCCGCCGCAGGGCGTTGCCTGGCTCGCGGTGGGGGGCGGCACGGCCCAGGTACTGCGTGATTACGGGCTGCCTGCCGAATGTCCGGCGCAAGGGCAGGACAGTGAGGCACTACTGGCCATGCCGTTATGGCCGCCCTTGTTGGCCCGTCCCGATCTGAAGGTGCTGATCTGGCGTGGCGAGGATGGACGCGAGCACCTGGCCGACCAGTTGCGCGCCGCGGGCGCGCGGGTGGATTACCTGCCCCTCTACGCCCGCCGCATGCCGGCCGGTCTGGAGGCCGCACTGGTCGAGCTGGCGCCGCAGATCGATCGGGTGCTGGTGCTCAGCGTGCAGGCCCTGCGTCACTGGCGCGAGGCGGCGGGCGGGCACTGGCAGGCGCAGCGGCAGTGGCGCTGCTTTGTGGCAAGTGAACGGATTGCGGCGCAGGCCCGGGAGTGGGGCTGCACGGATGTAGTAACCTGTCGAGGTGCAGATGACGCGGCCGTCGTGGAGGCCGTGCTCTCGTCGTCGGGATGACAAAGGGGAAGCGCGTGGAACCGAGCGAAGCGAACAACAAGACCGAACAACAGCCTGCAGCCGCTGCGGCGACCAAGCCCGCAGAGCCGTTGGCGGCAGCCAGCGGCAAGCAGGGCGGTGACGCCAAACGCCCGAAACCGGACAAGCCGGCCGCAGGCGGTGGTGGTCGGGGTGTCAGCTGGCTGGCGCTGCTGCTGGCGCTGATCGCGCTGGCTGCCTCGGGCTGGCAGCTGTGGCAGGCGCAGGCTCTGCAGCAAGGACAGCGCGACGCACTTGAGCAGCAGCAGCGCCAGCTTGACGGTGCCAACACGCGCCTGGATCAGCGCCTCGAAGGCGTGCCCCAGGCGGATGACTGGCGCGCGGCGCAGCGCCTGATCGCCGACATGCAGCGCAGCCAGCAGGCGCTGGGCGAGCGCCTTGACGTGCTGCAGGGCGATGGCCGGGAAGAGTGGAAGCTGGCCGAAGCGCAGTATCTGCTGCGCCTCGCCGCGCTGCGGCTGCAGGCGGTGCAGGATGTCGCCGCCGCTCGCGAGTTGCTGGACACCGTCGACGGTATTCTGAAATCCATGCCTGATAGCGGACTGTTCGGCGTACGTGAACAGCTGGCCGGTTATCAGGCCGAATTGGAAGGCTTGCCTGAGCTGGATCGCGCTGGCGTGTTCCTGCGTCTGGGCGCCCTGCGTGATCAGGTCGATCGTCTGGTGGCGCTGCCGGTGCCGGAGTTTGATCCGACCGAAGTCAGCGCCGAGGAAGAGTACGCCGACCGTCTGCAGCGTCGCGACCGCTGGGACCGCGTGCTGATGAGGCTGGAACGCTATGTACGGGTGGACTTCCAGCGTGGCAAGGTGATCACCCCGCTGCTGGATGAAGCGGAGATGCAGCGCGTGCGTCGCACCTTGCAGCTGACGCTGGAGCAAGCCCAGTGGGCCGCCCTGCGTGGCGAGGAGACGGTGTACCAGGCCAGCCTGGAGCGGGCCGAGCAGATCCTGACCCAGTATTTCGAACTGGAGAATCCCAAGGTGCAGGCCATGCAGAGTCAACTGCAAGGATTGCACGGCCGTGCTGTAAGCCTGTCGCCACCTGATCTGGCGCCGCTGCAGCAGAGCCTGGCCAACTACCTGCAGAGTCGCCGCAGCAGTGCGCCGGCCGAGGAGGCGGCGGATGAGTAAGAGTTATGTAGCCATCCTGCTGGTGGTGCTGGTCGCCGCGCTGCTGGGGATGGCGATTGCCCAGGATCCCGGTTATCTGCTGATTGCCTGGCGGCATTTCTCCATCGAGACCAGCATTTGGGTCGGAGTGGGCTTCCTGCTCGCCTTCTGGCTGCTGCTGATGCTGACGCGCACGCTACTGCGGATGCTGACCGCGTCCGGTCGGCGCATCAACCCCTGGTCCCGTCGTAACCTGCAAAACCGCGCCAACCTGCTGGCAACCCGCGGCCTGCTGGAGTTTGCCGAAGGTCACTGGCAGCAATCACTGCGCTTGCTCAAGCGCTCGGCGCCACACGCCGAGCTGCCGTTGATCAACTACCTGGCGGCAGCGCGCGCGGCCAACGAGCTGGAAGACTATCCCGAGTGTGACGCCCTGCTGCGCGAAGCCTATGAAACCACCCCCAAGGCGGATGTGGCCATTGCCGTCACTCAGGCCCAGCTGCAGATTGCCCGTGGCCAGCTGGAGCAGGCGCTGGCGACGCTGACCCGGCTGCGCAAGGAGCACCCCAAGCACCTTTACGCCCTGAAGCTGCTGAGCCAGGTGTATGTGCGTCTGGAAGACTGGCACAGCCTGCTGGATTTGTTGCCGGAGCTGCGCCGGCAGAAAGTGCTGCGCGAGGATGATCAGCAGGCGCTGGAGCGTCAGGTGCATGTTGCCCTGCTGGCCCAGGCTGGGCAGCGCACGGCGTCGCTGGACAGTGATCCGGCCAGCTTGGTGATCGCGGCCTGGGAGCGCATGCCCAAGCGCCTGCGCGAGGAGCCGGAGTTGCTCGAAGCCTATGCCTTGCAACTGCGTACCCGTGGGCGGGACGAACTGGCTGAGGAGGTGCTGCGCAACGCCTTGCAGCAGCAGTTCAACGAACGTCTGGTCAATCTCTACGGCTTGCTCAAGGGCAAGGATGTGGCACGCCAGCTGGCAACCGCCGAGCAGTGGCTCACCCAGCATCCGCATAACGCCAGCCTGTTGCTGGCCGCCGGGCGTCTGGCGCAACGCAATCGCTTGTGGGGCAAGGCGCGCGACTATCTGGAAGCAAGCTTCTCCAGTCGTCGGGATATACAGACCTGTGCCGAGCTGGCGCGTCTGCAGGAGCGCATGGGAGATTCGGGCGCTGCCGAGCGCACCCTGCGCGACGGCTTCGAGATGATCGAGGACCAGTTGCCGACCCTGCCGCTGCCAGAATGAGCGGCGCGCTTAGCGCTTGAATTCGCGCAGCGCCTGGTTGAGCTGACGCCGGGCCTGCTCGGCGTCAGGACCCTCTACGAAGCAGACGTGCAGGGTCAGTTCGCCGAGCAGTCTGGGGGAAAACGCCAGCTGTTCGGCGCTGTCGCCCAGCTCCTCTGAGGCCTCCAGCCAGTACTGCATGACCGCCTGATCAATCACCACCAGGTCTACCCGACCATGCAGCAGCTTCAGCAGGTTGAGCTGGTCGCTGGTTGCCTGTTCAACCTGCAAGACGCCATGGGCGACCGCCTGGTCAAAGGCCGGTGTGTTGCGATAGCCGCTGACGACCCCAATACGATACGGTGCCAGGTCCGTCAGCTGTTGCCAGTCCAGCGGTTCGCTGCTGCGGTGAGCCAGGCCCAGGCGGCTGGTGCCCAGGCTGTCCGAGTAGGCGCAGGGCAGGTCTGGGGCGCGGTATTCGGGGAAGTAGCCAAGGGTTTCAGCTTTAGTGTTGGCGGCCTTGACGGCCCGATTCCAGGGCAGGAAGCGGATGCTCAGCGCGATGTCCTGCTGCGCCAGTGCGCCGCGTAGCAGGCTGGGCAACTGCCCGTGTTCCGGGAGCTCGGTGCCGGTGTAGGGCGGCCACTCAAGGCTGTTCAGCTCAAAGGCGCTGACCGGGATGGCGCTCAGCCAGAGTGCAAAAATCCAGCTTGAGTAGGGCAGTGCCCGCATCTTGCGTATCCCCAATGATGGCGAATTTGCCTGCCGAGTCCGATCGCTGTGGGCGGGCTGGGCAGGTTTTCGTCAGTATAGGGAGGCTGGCGGGCGCTGTCAGCGCGGCGCGTAGGCGAAGGCGTCAGCCTGCATCTGCTGCGCAGGCATGCCGGCGGCGACCAGGGCATCAAGGGTCGCGTAGACCATGCCGGGTGAACCGCTGACGACAAACCGGTAGTCGGCCAGGTCGGTCAGGTCCTCGCAGACGGCCTGGTGCAGCAAGCCCTGGCGTCCGCTCCAGTCAGCCTGGTCGCTGACCACGCGGTGCAGGTAGAGGTTGGGGGCTTGCTCCCAGCGCTGCCAGTGCGGTGCGTTGTACAGGTCGTCGCTATGGCGCACGCCCCAGTACAGGTGAATCGGCTGGGTGACCCCCTGCTGCAGGCAGTCCTCGATGATGCTCTGCATCTGCGCCAGGCCGGTGCCGGCGGCAATGAGTACCAGCGGCTGGGTAGGCGGGGCAGTCAGACAGGCGTCGCCGAACGGCACCTGCACGCGTGCGATGCGGTGGTGCTGCAGGTAGTCGATGACGGCCTGGGTTAGCGGGTCGCGGGTAAGAATGTGCAGCTCAATCATGCGCTCCTCACCCGGGGCCGAGGCGATGGAGAAGGCCGCCGGTTCAGCGCCTTCGCGCTCCAGTAGCAGATACTGGCCGGAGTAATAGCGCAGTGGCTTGCCTGCCGGGGTGCGCAGGCGCACGCGCCAGACGTCGCCGCCGATCGGACTGCACTCGGCAACCTGACACGCCAGGGTGCGCACCGGGAGTTGCCCGGGCGCCAACACGCCTTCCCAATGCACGGTGCAGTCCTCGAGTGGCGTGGCCACGCAGGTGTAAATCTCGTCGCCGGCCTGGGCCTCTCGGTCTCCAGGCAGGCTAACGCGGCCTTTCAGTAGTACCGCCGTGCAGACATGGCAGTTGCCGTTACGGCAGCTATTGGGTGCATCAAAACCCTGGCGGCGTGCGGCGGCGAGAATGGTCTCGCCCTGGTCAATCTCCAGGCTCAGGTCGCCTGGCTCCAGCGCTACTCTCATCTAGTCGATACCCAGTTCAGCCCAGATCGCGTCGACTCGCTGGCGCACGGCGGCGTCCTGCTCGATGGCGACGCCCCATTCCCGGGTGGTTTCGCCGGGCCACTTGTTGGTGGCGTCCAGCCCCATCTTGCTGCCCAGCCCGGAGATCGGCGAGGCAAAGTCGAGATAGTCGATCGGGGTGTTGTCGATCATCACGGTGTCACGCTTGGGGTCCATACGCGTGGTAATGGCCCAGATAATGTCGTGCCAGTCGCGGATGTTGATGTCGTCGTCCACCACGATCACGTACTTGGTGTACATGAACTGGCGCAAAAAACTCCAGACCCCGAGCATGACGCGCTTGGCATGCCCCGGGTACTGTTTTTTCATCGACACCACCGCCAGGCGGTAGGAGCAGCCTTCCGGGGGCAGATAGAAGTCGGTGATTTCGGGGAACTGCTTCTGCAGCAGCGGCACGAAAACTTCGTTCAGCGCCACACCCAGTACGGCAGGCTCATCCGGCGGGCGGCCGGTGTAGGTGCTGTGGTAGATCGGTTTTTCGCGTTGGGTGATGCGCTCAATGGTAAAGACCGGGAAGCGGTCGACTTCGTTGTAGTAGCCGGTGTGATCGCCGAACGGGCCTTCCTCGGCCGTCTCGCCGGGATGGATCACGCCCTCCAGCACGATCTCGGCGCTGGCGGGCACCTGCAGGTCAGAGCCACGGCACTTGACCAGCTCGGTGCGCTGGCCGCGCAGCAGGCCGGCGAATGCGTACTCGGACAGGCTGTCCGGTACCGGGGTCACCGCGCCAAGAATGGTCGCCGGGTCCGCGCCGAGCACCACGGCAACCGGGAAGGGCTCGCCCGGATGCTGCTCCTGCCATTCGCGGAAGTCGAGTGCGCCACCACGGTGGCTGAGCCAGCGCATGATGACCTTATTGCGCCCGATCACCTGCTGGCGATAGATACCCAGGTTCTGCCGCTCCTTGTGTGGCCCCTTGGTAACCACCAGGCCCCAGGTGATCAGCGGGCCGGCGTCGCCGGGCCAGCAGGTCTGTACCGGAATGCGACCAAGATCGACGTCGTCACCCTCGAATACCTGCGCCTGGCAGGGGGCATCGCGCAGCACCTTGGGGGCCATGTTGATGACTTTCTTGAAGATCGGCAGCTTGGACCAAGCGTCCTTCAGACCCTTTGGCGGGTCCGGTTCCTTGAGAAAGGCCAGCAGCTTGCCGATCTCGCGCAGCTCGCTGATGCTCTCGGCACCCATCCCCATCGCTACACGCTCGGGCGTGCCGAACAGGTTGCCGAGAACGGGCATGTCAGAGCCGGTGGGGTTTTCAAATAACAGCGCCGGACCACCCTTGCGCAGGGTACGGTCGCAGATCTCGGTCATCTCCAGCACAGGGGAGACAGGCGTCTGGATGCGCTTGAGTTCACCGCGCTGTTCCAGACCCTTGATGAAATCGCGTAGATCGGAGTATTGCATTTGAGCTTCAAGCCTCAAGCTTCAAGCTGCAAGCAGTGCGTGGTATGCCGCAGCCTGGGGTGTCTGGTCAGAAGCACACTGAATTGACAGTCAGGCCGCCTTGGCGGCCTGACCTGCTGAAAGCGACCAGCTACAGCGGACTGCTTGCAGCTTGTCGCTTCCAGCTTGCCGCTTTAATTTTTGCTGCGCTTCATCGACTGGAAGAATTCGTCGTTGGTCTTGGTGTCTTTCAGGCGATCCAGCAGGAATTCGATCGCGGCGATCTCGTCCATTGAGTGCAGGATCTTGCGCAGAATCCACATGCGCTGCAGCTCGTCTTCGCTGGTCAGCAGTTCTTCGCGGCGGGTACCGGAGCGGTTGATGTTGATCGCCGGGAAGGTGCGTTTCTCGGCAATCTTGCGATCCAGGTGGATCTCCATGTTGCCGGTGCCCTTGAACTCTTCGTAGATCACCTCGTCCATCTTCGAGCCGGTGTCGACCAGCGCGGTGGCGATGATGGTCAGGCTGCCGCCTTCTTCGATGTTGCGCGCGGCGCCGAAGAAGCGCTTGGGCTTTTCCAGGGCGTGGGCATCGACACCACCGGTCAGCACCTTGCCGGAGCTCGGGATCACGGTGTTGTAGGCACGGGCCAGACGGGTGATGGAGTCGAGCAGGATGATCACGTCTTTTTTGTGTTCAACCAGGCGCTTGGCCTTCTCGATCACCATTTCAGCGACCTGTACGTGGCGCGCCGGCGGCTCGTCAAAGGTCGAGGCAACGACTTCGCCGCGCACAGTGCGCTGCATTTCGGTTACCTCTTCCGGGCGCTCGTCGATCAGCAGGACGATCAGGTGGCACTCGGGGTTGTTGCGGGCGATGTTCGAGGCGATGTTCTGCAGCATCAGCGTCTTACCGGCTTTGGGCGGCGCCACCAGCAGGCCGCGCTGGCCTTTGCCGATGGGGGCACACAGGTCGATGATGCGCGCCATCAGGTCTTCGGTAGCGCCGTTGCCGGCTTCCATCACCAGACGCTGATCGGGGAACAGCGGCGTCAGGTTCTCGAACAGGATTTTGTTCTTGGTGTTTTCCGGCTTGTCGAAGTTGATCGAGTCAACTTTCAGCAGAGCAAAGTAGCGCTCGCCGTCTTTGGGCGGGCGAATCTTGCCGGAAATGGTGTCACCGGTACGCAGGTTGAAGCGACGAATCTGGCTGGGCGACACGTAGATGTCATCCGGGCCGGCCAGGTAGGAGGAGTCGGCCGAGCGCAGGAAGCCGAACCCGTCCTGAAGGATCTCCAGTACGCCGTCACCGAGGATGTCTTCGCCGCCTTTGGCATGTTTTTTCAGGATGCCGAAGATCACATCCTGCTTACGCGATCGGCCCATGTTTTCCAGGCCCATCTGGTTGGCGATTTCCAACAGTTCGGTAATAGGTTTTTGTTTGAGGTCAGTCAGGTTCATAGGGGTCGGTGAGTGATGTCAGAGTGTCGGCAGGAAAGATGTGTTTCGGCCACCATGGAGCATGGGGCGATCAGCTTGGCTGCGGGTTTGGGAAGCCGCTGCGCAGGGTGCGTCAGGGCGTTGGTCAGCAAATCTAGCACCGCAGGCGGGTAACGTCCAGCGTTGCGGCTGTAAAAACAGCCGCCCCGGCACGGAGGCCGGGGCGCGATACATCAGATGTTGCTGTCAAGGAAGGCTGCCAGCTGCGACTTGGACAGCGCGCCGACCTTGGTCGCTTCGACGTTGCCGCCCTTGAACAGCATCAGGGTCGGGATGCCGCGCACGCCATACTTGGGCGGGGTGTCGGCGTTTTCGTCGATGTTCAGTTTGCAGATTTTCAGCTTGCCGCTGTAGTCCTTGGCGATCTCGTCCAGAACCGGGGCTATCATTTTGCAGGGGCCACACCATTCGGCCCAGTAATCAACCAGTACAGGGGTGTCAGACTTGAGCACTTCGTCGTCGAAGCTGCCGTCAGTGACGTGCACAATCAGATCGCTCATGTGTTTCTCCAGAGGGATAAAAAGGCGGAATGGCAGCATCATAGCACCACCCGGCGCGCCAGCGAAAGGCGGTGCGCGGGGCGGTCGCGCTGCTCGCCAGCCGCTCGCGGCGGCGGGTCTGCCGCCGGTTTGAGCAGTAGTGTAGATGCGTCATGTAGCCGCGCACGGGGCAGTCTGTCTCGCCGTGCGGGTAAATGTCATTCGCGCGGTGCTAGAATCGGGAGCATTTGAAAATCCACGGGAAGAGCGCATGGCAGAGGCAGAAGCGAACGATTTTTCACTGGTGGCCGCGATTGACCTGGGCTCCAACAGCTTCCACATGGTGCTGGCGCGCGTTGAGCAGGGCGAGATTCGCATTCTCGAGCGGTTGGGCGAGAAGGTGCAGCTGGCCGCCGGGCTGGATGATGACAACATGCTCAGCGATGAGGCCATGCAGCGCGGGCTCGATTGTCTGCGGCGCTTCGCTCAACTGATCAATGGCCTGCCGCCGGGCGCGGTGAGGGTCGTGGCCACCAGCGCATTGCGTGAAGCGCGCAACCGCGGGCAGTTCATTCGTCAGGTGCAGCAGGTGCTGGGCCACCGCGTTGAAGTGATTTCCGGGCGCGAAGAGGCCCGGCTGATCTACCTCGGCGTGTCGCATACCCTGGCGGACGATGAAGGCAAGCGCCTGGTGGTGGACATCGGCGGTGGCAGCACCGAGTTTATCGTGGGCGAGCGCTTCGAGTCGCTGCTGCGCGAGAGTCTGAATGTCGGCTGTGTGGCCTTCAGTAAGCAGTTTTTCCCCGACGGGCGCATTACCGCCGCGCGCTACAGCCAGGCCTATACGGCGGCGCGACTGGAACTGATGAACATCGAACAGGCCATTCAGCGCCTGGGCTGGAGCGAGGCGGTGGGCGCCTCGGGCACCATCCGCTCGGTCGGGCAGTGCATTCAGGCCGGTGGGCGTGGCCAGGGTGAGGTCAACCGCGAAGGGCTGCAGTGGCTAAAACGCAAGGTGCTCAAGGCCTCGCATGTCGACAAGCTGGACATTCAGGGGCTCAAGCCGGATCGCCAGCCGATCCTGCCGGCGGGCCTGGCAATTCTCGAAGCGTTGTTCGACGCCCTGGGCGTTGAAGCCATGCCGCACTCCGAGGGCGCGCTGCGTGAAGGCGTACTGTATGACCTGCTGGGACGATACTCCCATGAGGACGTGCGTGAGCGCACCCTGAGTGCGCTGATGGAGCGCTACCACGTTGATCTGGACCAGGCGGCGCGGGTCGAGAACAAGGCGCTGCGGCTGTTGCACAAGGTTGAGCCGGCCTGGCAGCTGACGCAGAGCAAACTGGCAGCGATGCTGGTGTGGGCCGCGCGGGTGCACGAGATTGGTCTGGACATTGCGCACAACCAGTTCCACAAGCACGGCGCCTACCTGATCGAGCACTCGGATCTGCCGGGCTTCTCCCGACCGGACCAGCAGACGCTGGCGCTACTGGTACGCGGACACCGTCGCAATCTGCCGAGCAGTGATCGTCTGAGCGAGTTCGGTGATGAGGCTGTGACGCTGTTGCGCCTGTGCATGGTGCTGCGCCTGGCCATCCTCTACCACCACATCCGTGGCTTTCAGGACATGCCGGAAATGACCGTGGAGGCGGCGGAGGATGCGTTGGCGGTGACCTTCCCGGCTGGCTGGCTCGAAGACAACCCGCTGACGCAGGCTGACTTCGAGCGCGAGGCCCAATACTGGGCCAAGGCCGGTTACAGGTTGACGGTACGCTGAGGCGAGGCCAGCTTCTCCAGCAGCGTCGCCTGGGCGCTGCGGGGGATCTGGTTGCCGCTCGGTGAGCTGAGCAGGTAGGTGCCGTCGGGCTGCAGAATCCAGCTGCGGGTGTTGTCGGTGAGAAACACCTGCAGCTCCTGCTTGGCGCGGGTAATCAGCTTTTTGCCTTCCAGCGGGAAGCAGGTCTCGACGCGCTTGTCGAGGTTGCGCTCCATCATGTCGGCGCTGGACATCCACACCTGTTCCTGACCGTCGTTCAGGAAGTAATAGACCCGGCTGTGTTCCAGGAAACGGCCGATGATCGAACGAACGGTAATGTTGTGCGACACGCCCGGGATACCGGGGCGCAGGCAACACATGCCGCGCACGATCAGGTCGATCTTCACGCCGCACTGTGAGGCTTTGTACAGGGCCTTGATGATCTTGGCGTCGGTCAGGGAATTGGCCTTGGCGATAATGTGCGCCGGCTTGCCCGCCTGGGCATTCATGGTTTCGCGGTTGATCAGCTCCAGCAGGCGTTTTTTCAGGGTAAAGGGTGCCTGCAGCAGCTTTTTCATGCGCTGGGTCTTGCCCATGCCGATCAGCTGGTTGAACAGCTTGTGCACGTCCTCGGTGAGTGCCACGTCTGAGGTCAGGATGCTGTAATCGGTGTACAGGCGGGCGTTGCCGGCGTGGTAGTTGCCGGTGCCCAGGTGTACGTAGCGTTTCAGGTTCTTCTCTTCGCGGCGCAGAATCAGCATCATCTTGGCGTGGGTCTTGAAGCCCACCACGCCGTAGATCACCACCGCGCCGGCCTGCTGCAGGCGGCTGGCCAGCTGCAGGTTGGACTCTTCGTCAAAGCGTGCGCGCAGCTCGATCACCACGGTCACTTCCTTGCCATTACGGGCGGCATCGACCAGCGCGTTGACGATCTCGGAGTTGGCGCCGGTGCGGTACAGGGTCTGCTTGATCGCCAGCACATTAGGGTCCTGCGCCGCCTGACGCAGCAGGTCGACCACCGGGCTAAAGGACTCGTACGGGTGCTGCAGCAGGATGTCCTGCTTGCTGATCGCCTGGAACAGGTTGTCGGCGCTCGACAGCACCCGCGGCAGCCCCGGGCTGAAGGGCGGGAATTGCAGCTGCGGGTGATTTTCCAGGCCGGTAATGGAGAACAGGCGCGTCAGGTTGACCGGGCCGTTGACCTCGTACAGCTCCGCCTCGGTCAGGCCGAACTGCTTCAGCAAGAAGTCGGTCAGCGGTTTCGGGCAGTTGTCGGCCACCTCCAGGCGCACCGCGTCACCGTAGCGGCGTGACAGCAGCTCACCGCGCAGGGCGCGGGCCAGGTCATCGACCTCGTCCGGGTCGACAAACAGGTCGGCGTTGCGGGTCAGGCGGAACTGGTAACAGCCAAGGACCTTCATGCCGGGGAACAGCTCGTCGGCATGGGCGTGAATCATCGATGACAGGAATACAAAGTTGTCGCCACCGTCGCACAGCTCGTCGGGCAGGCGAATCAGGCGCGGCAGCGAGCGCGGCGCCGGGATGATCGCCATGCCGGAGTCGCGGCCGAAGGAGTCGATGCCCTCGAGCTGAACGATAAAGTTCAGGCTCTTGTTCACCAGCAGCGGGAAGGGGTGCGTCGGGTCCAGCCCGATCGGGCTGATGATCGGCGCGACCTGCTGGCGGAAGAAGCGGCGAATCCACAGGGTTTGCTTGTGCGTCCACTGGTAGCGGCGCAGAAAGCGAATGCCCTTTTCGTTCAGCTGGGGCAGCAGGATATCGTTGAGAATGCTGTACTGGCGGCTGACCTGATAGTGCGCGGTCTCGCTGATCTTGCTCAGTACCTGTTGAGGCTGCAGTCCGTCCGGGCCGGTTTGCTCGCGCGCGAAGGTAATCTGTTTTTTCAGGCCGGCAACGCGGATTTCAAAAAACTCATCCAGGTTGCTGGAGAAGATCAGCAGGAACTTCAGGCGCTCAAGCAGCGGGTAGGACTCATCCAGCGCCTGCTCCAGCACGCGGATGTTGAACTGCAGCTGCGACAGCTCGCGGTGAATGTAGAGCTCGGGCGCACCCAGATCTGGAACCGGTGCCGGTTCGGCCACCTTTTCGCTGACCTGGGCTGGTCGGGTTACCAGATCGGTACGCGGGCTGGCCTCGGGGGCTGGCGCCGCGCTGTCCTTGGTGGTGTCTCGGGTGCTGTTGAGCTCTGCCATGATCTCCTCGTTACGACTACTGTCGGCTCCGCAATTGGCGTGCTGCCGTCTTGGCAAAATAGGTCAGGATGCCGTCGGCTCCTGCGCGTTTGAAGGCGGTCAGTGATTCCAGAATCACCGCTTCACTGAGCCAGCCGTTGTTGATGGCGGCGCAGTGCATGGCGTACTCGCCACTGACCTGGTAAACAAAGGTGGGCACCTTGAAGGTGTCCTTCACCCGGTGCAGTACATCCAGATAGGGCATGCCCGGTTTGACCATGACCATGTCGGCTCCCTCTGACAGGTCGGCAGCGATTTCGTGCAGGGCCTCGTCGCTGTTGGCCGGGTCCATCTGGTAGGTGGCCTTGTTGCCCTTGCCGAGGTTGCCGGCCGAGCCGACCGCATCGCGGAACGGGCCGTAGTAGGCGCTGGCGTACTTGGCAGAGTAGGCAAGAATGCGGGTGTGAATGTGGCCGGCGGCTTCCAGCGCGTCGCGCATGGCACCCACCCGACCGTCCATCATGTCGGAGGGGGCGACAATGTCTGCGCCGGCGGCGGCGTGCGACAGGGTCTGTTTGACCAGCGCCTCGACGGTGATTTCATTCATCACGTAGCCGTCGTCATCAATGATGCCGTCCTGCCCGTGGGTGGTGAAGGGGTCCAGCGCGACGTCGGTAATCACCCCCAGCTGCGGATAGCGCGCTTTCAGGGCGCGTACGGCGCGTTGCGCCAGTCCGTCCGGGTTCCAGGCCTCGGCAGCGTCCAGTGACTTCTTCTCCAGCGGCGTCACCGGAAACAGGGCGATGGCCGGAATACCCAGCTCGACCAGCTCAGCGGCTTCATCCAGCAGCAGGTCGATCGACAGCCGTTCAATACCGGGCATGGAGGCAATCGCTTCGCGCTGTTGCTCGCCCTCAAGGACAAAGACGGGGTAGATCAGATCGTCCGCGGTCAGGGTGTTTTCACGCATCATGCGGCGGGAAAAATCATCCTTGCGCATGCGACGGGGACGGCTGGCAGGGAAGGGGCGCGGAACAGGGGAATAGCTCACAGGGACTCCAGGGGGGTGCGGGTCGCAGTGCACCTGTCTGACTGACGTTATACGTCAAGATTGTGACTGAATTGTGACAAGAGGCGCAGGGCGACCTGCTCCTGATCAGTCTGGCCGGGGGGCGGGGCCAGCTCGACGCGGTTGCGGCCTAGCGTCTTGGCACGGTAGAGCGCGGCATCGGCAGCGCCGAGCAGCGTGTTGAAATCATAACCGTGATGCTGCGAGCAGGCTACACCGAGACTGGCGGTGAGACTGATTGTCTCACCTGCGAGGCGCCAGGGAGCCTGGCTGATGCCGTGCCGGATGCGCTCGGCGACAGGTCTGGCCTGCTCGCTGTCGAGCCCCGGCAACAGCAGGGTGAACTCTTCGCCGCCAAAGCGGCCCAGCAGGTCGCGTGTGCGCAGGTGCTGGCTGATACGGTTGACCAGGTGGCAGAGCACGGCATCACCGGTTTGATGGCCAAAGTCGTCGTTGATGCGCTTGAAGTGGTCGGCGTCGACCATGATCAGGGTGACCGGCTCACCGCCGTGCTGCATGCGCGCCAGCAGGGCGCCCGCCTGCTGGTGCAGGCTGCGACGGTTCAGGGTGTCGGTCAGCCCGTCGCGCTCGGACAGGCGGTGCAGCGCTGCCAGATTGCGGTAGTGGGTCATCAGGATAAAGCCGGTGGCCATACCGATCTGTGCGGCCATCGCGCCGAGCAGAGTGATCAATTGCAGCGGACCGCCGAGCAAACTGGCGGCGCCGTTCCAGCCGAGTAGCGAGGCGACCGGTCGGGCCAGCAGCATCAGGCCGTAGAGCAGGGCGATAGCGCCGCTGAACCAGCAGGCCGAGCGCAATGGCGGTTCGGTGGGGCGCAGCAGCTCGCTGGCACACAACAAGCACAGGCCGCCGAGAATCACTGAGCTGATCGCGTAGCGCACGGCGTTGCTGTCAAACTGGTAGCGGAATAGGCCCAGCAGTATAACGATCAGCAGGGTGGCCAGCAGCGGCACCAGTTGTGGCTGACTCCGCTCAAAGAAGGCGCGGATGCCCAGCCAGACCAGCCCCAGCCCCAGCGTCATCAGGCCGTTGGCCAGCAGGATCGACAGCGTGTGATGCAGGTCGTCCTGGTTGACGTTGAGCATCAGGCCAAACATCAGCGCCAGATTGCCCAGCGCCCAGTGGCGCAAGCCGCGCTCGGCGCCCGCGTGCCAGGCGGCCAGCCCCAGCAGCAGTGTCATCATCAGAGTGACCAGACTGAGCGATAGCGTCAGGGTCTTGAGGTCAAGATCGGCAAGCATGCGCAGCAATATCCCTGGCCGTCGCGGCAGCCGTTTGTGCGGGTTCGTCCATGGCATTGGTGCTGCCAGGGAGGCAGTCTGCCAGCATGGGGACGGTAAACCAGTGCTGAGACAGAGCCAACCGCTCTGGCTTCAGGTTGTGGAGGGGTTTGCACAAATAGATTATCTACGACTGTGGCACAATGGTCGGCTATCTCTTTGTGTGGCAAGCGGTGGCGCAATGAATCTCTGGGTACGCAGGTTGCTGGTCTCTCTGGCGCTGCTGGTGTGGGTGGCCGGGCTAGGCTGGGCCTACTGGTGGTTTGAGGGGCGTTACATCAAGTCCTTCGAGCGACCGGTTTTTTTTCAGGCCGAGCAGGTTGCGCCGCCCTTCGCGCCAGGACAGGTCCAGGTGGTGCATGTGTGGCAGTCCAACTGCCCGTGCAGCGCCGGCCATGAAGCCTATGTTGAGGAAATGACCGCGCGCTTTGCCGCGCGCGGCGTGCGTTTTGCCCGCTCGGGGCAGCGCTTGGCAGCAGGTATGCCGACGGGGTTGGGGCAGCTGGACTATTGGGCATTGCCGGCGGCGTGGTCAGATTGGCCCGGCGCGCCTTCCATTGCCATTTGGTCTGCCGATGGCAGTCTTGCCTACGTGGGGCCCTATAGCGATGGCGCCCATTGCAGCGCTGACAGCAGCTTTGTCGAGCCGGTGCTGCAGGCGTTGCTGGACGGCCGCCGCGTCAACATCACCCAGCAGGACTCCGTCTCCTGTCTGTGTGATCTGCCCGCGGACCAGGAAGGTGCCGACGCCTCTCCGGTCAAACCGTAAGCCAGGCCGCCGATCGGTTGCAGCGAGCCGTCAGTGCCGTTGCAGCGATCAGCCCAGTCGCGCGATCAGGCGGTCCAGTGCGTTGGCAAAGGCCTGTTTATCCTTGTCGCTGTAGGGCGGTGGGCCGCCACGGCCGGCCAGTCCGGCGCCGCGCAGTTCGTCCATCAGGTTGCGCACGGCCAGGCGTTCGCCAATGCTGCCCTTGTCATAGATCTGTCCGCGCGGGTTGATGGCGGTGACCCCGCGGTCGACCAGGCCGGCGGCCAGCGGAATGTCGGCGGTGACCACCAGGTCGCCCGGGCGGGCGTGCTCGATGATGTAGTGATCCGCGGCATCGGCGCCTGAGGCGACGATCACCTGACGCACGCCGGGCCCCGGCGGCAGCTGCTGCGCGCTGTTGGCTACCAGCACCAGCTCGATCTGCTTGCGGCGTGCCGCCTTGACCGTTACATCGCGTACCGGTCTTGGGCAGGCGTCGGCGTCAATCCATAGGGTCATTAGGGCTCCCGGCGTCAGTCGCCATTGAGTTCGGTCTGCAGGGCTTCCAGCTCGTCCTGCGCCTGTAGCCAGTCTTCTTCCAGCTGGGCGATACGCTGGCGGTAGTCGGTCTGCTGGCTCAGCAGGGTTTTCAGGCGGTCCTTGCTGTCGGCCTCGTAGAGGCTGCTGTCGGCCAGCGCGTTTTCCACCTCCGCATTCAGTTCGCTGACGCGGTTCAATTCCTGTTCCAGCTTGTCCGCGGCCTTTTTCAAGGGTGCCAGGCGTTGGCGCTGTTCGGCGGCGGCACGGCGCTGGGCCTTGGCGTCGACCTTGGGGGCGCTGCTGGTGGGCTCGGGTGCGTTGGCGGCCGCCTGTTGCTGGCGGAACTGCGCCAGCCAGCGAGTGTAGCTGTCCAGGTCTTCGTTGTAGGTCTGGACGCGGCCGTCGGCGACCAGCCACAGCTCGTCGGTGGTGTCGCGAATCAGTGCGCGATCGTGTGAGACCAGCAGCATGGCACCCTCAAAGGCCTGCAGGGCAACTGTGAGCGCGTGACGCATTTCCATGTCGAGATGGTTGGTCGGTTCGTCGAGCAGCAGCAGGTTGGGCCGCTGCCAGGCAATCAGCGCCAGTGCCAGCCGGGCTTTCTCGCCACCCGAGAAGTTCAATACCGGCTCCTCGATGCGATCGCCCTTGAAGTCGAAGCCGCCGAGGAAGTTGCGCAGTACCTGGTCACGCTCCTCCGGTGCCAGGCGCGCCAGATGCAGCAGCGGGCTGGCTTTCGGGTCCAGGCTGTCGAGCTGGTGCTGGGCGAAGTAGCCAATGGCTAGATGTTCTCCCGTTTTCAGCTCGCCGCCGATCAGCGGCAGGCTGCCGGCCAGTGACTTGATCAGCGTCGACTTGCCGGCGCCGTTCGGCCCCAGCAGGCCGATGCGCGCGCCGGGAGCCAATTGCAGTTTGACCTGCTCAAGAATGGCCTTGCCGTCGTAGCCAAGGGTGCCCTGATGCAGGTCCAGCAGCGGCATTGACTGGTTGGCGGCCTCGCGAAAGCTGAAGGAAAAGGGCGAGTCGACATGCGCCGGGCCGAGCTCTTCCATGCGCTCCAGAGCTTTCAGTCGGCTCTGCGCCTGCTTGGCCTTGCTCGCCTTGGCGCGAAAGCGGGCGATATAGCTCTGCATGTGTTCGCGCTGGGCCTGTTGTTTCTCGAACGCCGATTGCTGCTGGGCCAGACGTTCGGCGCGGGTGCGCTCGAACTGGCTGAAACCGCCGCGGTACAGATGCAGGCTGCGGTTCTCGAAATGCACGATATGCTCGACGACCGCGTCGAGGAAGTCGCGGTCGTGGGAAATCAGCAGCAGGGTGCCGGGATAGCTGCGCAACCAGTCTTCCAGCCAGAGGATGGCGTCCAGATCGAGGTGGTTGGTCGGCTCGTCGAGCAGCAGCAGATCGGAGGGGCACATCAGCGCCTGCGCCAGGTTCAGGCGCATGCGCCAGCCGCCGGAGAAGTCGCCGACCCGGCGCTCGCATTGCTCGGTGCTGAAGCCCAGGCCAGCCAGCAGGGTGCGGGCCCGGGCGTCGGCGCTAAAGCCGCCGTGGCTGTCCAGCTCGGCGTACAGCGCGCCAAGCGCTTCGGCCTGCTCCTGTTGCTCGGCGGTGGCCAGGCGTTGCTGGATGTCGCGCAGCCGCTGGTCGCCGTCGAGGACATAGTCCACGGCGTTGCGCTCCAGCGCGCTGACTTCCTGCTGCATGTGGGCGATGCGCCAGTCAGCGGGAATGCTGCAGCTGCCGGCGTCGGGCTCGATCTGCCCGCGCAGCAGCGCGAACAGGCTGGATTTTCCGGCACCATTGGTGCCCAGCAAGCCGACCTTCTGGCCGGCATGCAGGGTAAGATTGGCGTGTTCAAGCAGTCGCAGGGGCCCGCGCTGCAGAGTAAGAGAGTCGATGCTGATCATGGGGCGGGAGTATATCAGCGCCGCCGGTTGGGAGAAGAGCAATGAGTAAGGGAGCGTTGGCGCGGTGGAGCGAGCAGGTGTACGCACGTGAGGGCGTCGCGCCGACGCTGCTGGCGCTGCAGGACGAGAGTGGCGAGGATGTATTGCTGCTGTTACTGGCTGCCTGGCTGCAGCAACAGGGGCGGACCTTGTCCACCGATGTCTGGCAGCAGGTGCATGCGCAGCAGGCTTGCTGGCGTGAGGAGCTGATGCTGCCGCTGCGTCAGGCCCGTCGCGCGCTTGCGCAGCAGATCGCCTTGCAGGCGCAATATCAGCGGCTCAAGGCGATAGAGATCGAGGTCGAGTTGCAGCGCTTGCAAGTGCTGGAAGACAGCCTGGGGCGGGGCGATTGCGCTGATCAGGCGGTGCAGGCAGCGTTGGGCGCTGCCTGCTCAGGGCCGGTGAACGGTCGGCGTGCGCAGCTGCTGGTGCAGCTGGCCGGGCTGCTCAGCCTTCGCTAGCTGCCGGAGCTGGCTTGCTGGTAGCAGGCTTGCGGCGGGCCGGGGCGCGGCGGCTGCGGGGCTTGGCGGCCGGTTTGGGCGCGTCGCGCTTCTCCAGTGCCTGGCCAACCTGGGCGTCGATGCGCTCGAGCCCTTTGGCCAGGCGCAGGGTCTGGCGCACGTCGGCTTCGAGTTGCTTGATGTAGCTTTCGGCGCTATCGCGCGCGGTCTTCAGCTCGTCTAGCGCCGCCTGCAGGTCAGCCAGTTTGCGGCGGGTCTTGCTGGCGGGCTTGTCCGGGTCTTCGGCGGTGCGGTTGGCGAGTTTCTCTTCGGCCTGGCGCAGCTTGAGTTCCAGTTTTTCCTGCTGACGCAGCAGCTTCTCGTGGGCCTTGCGCGCATCCTTCTCAGCCGTGCTGCAGGCTTCTGCCAGATGCTCATTGAGCGTGCGGGTCAAGGTCTGCAGCAGGTGCAGCGGAGAGGAAACCTTGTCGTTGGAGCTGGGAGTGTCGGTGGTCACGCGTGATCTTCCTGTGCCTGGCCCCTCAGACGGCGCTGAGCAGGTCCTTGTGAGCGTTGTGGAGTACTTCGATCAGACAGTCTTCAAGCTCAAATCGTTCATGCAGCATGCCGCCAAGTTGCTGCAGCTGCGTCTGCATGGCCGCTTCGTCGTCGGCACGAGCGCTTTGCCCGTACTGATCATTGAAGCCAACGGCCTGCAGGGTAATGGTTTCGATGCGCGGGTAGACCCGATGCGCCAGCTCGATGCCGCGCTGGTCGTCGAAGTCCTGCGCTTCGCGTAGTAATTGTTCGTAGATTTCGAAATGTCCGGCCGACACGTAGTCGACCAGGATGTCGCAGAAGGCAGTCAGTTCGCTGTCCGTTTGCGTGCTTGGCTCGGGACGCTCGCGCAGCTGGCGGTAATTGAGGATCAGCTGTTGGCGCTCCGCCAGCCAGCGGTCGATCAGCTGGTGGACGCCGCCCCAGCGCTCCTGGGCATTTGTGCAACTGTCCAGCATCTTCCACCTCTTCTTCCGGTGTCGGTCGGGCCGACTTGGGTGTATGTGTTCCGGGTCGCAACAGAATAGGCCAGTGGGCGTGACGGCATCAAGACTTCTGTGCAGTTGCTCAGTCGACCTTGCGCACCAGCTGCATCAGGCCGAACAGCGTAAAGCAGATAAAAGCGATCAGGGTGCCCTCGGCGATACTCAGGCCGAGGAAGGTCCAGGTCACTTCGGCACACTGAGCGGTGCCGCTGAGCACCTGACTGAGCACGTCCCACAACGGCAAGGTTTCAAGCATGTAGTCGAGCGGCAGGATGCAGGACGGCACCTGATCCGGCGGCAGGTGCTGCAGCCAGACCTGACGCGCGGCGGTGCCGGCGCCGAGCAGGCTGGCCACGGTGATCAGTGCGCCATAGATGCGCGCGCCCGTGCGTTTGCCGTTGCGCGGTTCGGGATTGTGCAGCACGGCAGCCAGGCAGATAACACCAATGACCATCACCGCGATGCGTTGCAGAATGCACAATGGGCAGGGTTCCAGCCCGACGCCATGCTCCAGATAGAGTGCGGCGGTCATCAGCAGCACGCAGACAATAAGGGCTAGCAGATACAGGGGGCGAGAAGCCGGGAGGGTCATGCGTGATTCCGTCTGTTGGTGGCTGTGCGGTTGCCTACCTTAGAGCATGCGCTACAGGGCGCACAAGACGAATTATGTGGCGGGGTGTCGCAGTGACTGCCGGGCAGGCTGGCTGCCCGGCAGCAGGCCGATCAGGCGGTGCCGGCGGCTTCGCTGGCGCGGCGCTGTTCGGATTGGGCGAACAGGGCGTCGAAGTTGACCGGCGACAGCATCAGGGGAGGGAAGCTGCCACGCAGGACCAGGTTGTCGATCGCTTCGCGTGCGTAGGGGAACAGGATGTTCGGGCAGAAGGCACCCAGGGTGTGGCGCAGAGACGCGTCGTCCAGGCCGTTGATGGCGAAGATGCCGGCTTGCTGCACTTCAGCAATGAAGCAGGTTTCGTTCTCGCCGGTGGTGACCGTCGCGTTGACCGACAGCACGACTTCGTAGATGCCGGGCTGCAGTTCGCTGTTGCGGGTATTCAGGTCCAGATTGACGTGGGGGCTCCACTGGGTCTGGAAAATGGCCGGCGCCTTGGGCGACTCAAAGGAAAGGTCTTTGACGTAAATGCGCTGTACGCTGAATTGTGGCTGGTTAGCCTGAGCGCCGTTGGCAGCTTGATTGTTCTGTTCTTCGGCCATCGTGAAAATCCTTGGTGTGATGGTAATTGATGCGTGTTGGAAAGAGCTGCTTACCCTGCCAGCAGCGCATCCAGTTGTCCAGCGCGTGCGCAGGCATAGAGTTCGTCGCAGCCGCCAACGTGGGTGTCGCCAATCCAGATCTGCGGCACCGAAGTGCGCCCACCGGCAAGTCGGGTCATTTCTGCACGGACGGCGGGCTGGCCGTCGACGCAGATTTCTTGGAAGTCGACGCCCTTGCTGGCCAGCAATTGCTTGGCGCGCATGCAGAAGGGGCAATAGTCGCTGCTGTAGATGACAACGTCAGCCATGTTATTTGACCAATGGCAGATTGTCGGAGCGCCAGCTGGCGATGCCGCCGGACAGGCGCACTACGTTGTCGTGGCCAGCGGCCTTGAGTTGCTTGGCGCAGCTGCCGGCGTGCTGGCCAGCGGCGCAGACCAGCAGCAGCGGCTTGCCCTTGTGCTTGTCCAGTTCGCCCATGCGGCTGGTCAGCGACTCATAGGGGATGTTCAGCGAGTCGACAATGTGGCCGGCACTGAAGTCTTTCTTGGGGCGCAGGTCGATGACCACCGCGTTCTCGCGGTTGATCAGGGTAGTCGCTTCGCCGGTGCTCACGGCCTTGCCGCTCTTGCGGCCTTCGGTGAACAGCAGCAGGGCCAGTACGACTAGAAAGGCGCTGGTCAGCAGGTAGTGATTGCCGATGAATTCGATCAGATGTTGAAGAAACTGCATTGACGGGCTTCCGGGCGGTAAAAAGAGGGCGAGTATACACTAAGGGAAGCACTGATTAATTCCGCATTCCCTCTGGCTTTCAGGTCGGTCCCCAACCAAGGCGCAGGTTCGAGGGCATGGCGCAGAGCACGGCGCAGCATGAGTGCCCCTCCGGGCGAGCGTTCAAGCATGCATATGCGGCGTTGCGCTGCTTGCCAATAGAACCACTATTGACCGCACCGCGCGCCTTGCATCTACACGCTTGAGCACTCGCAGAGGGCGCGCGGAAGTAGTCAGTGCTTCCCAAGGGCGCATTGATTAATTCCGCATTCCCTCTGGCGTTTAGGCCTGGTTGCAATCAATGCGGGGTTCAGGGCTGCCCAGGACCGAGCCGAGCATGACAGCCGGGGGGTGGGCAAGTAAACTGTCTGGCAGATTTGCGGCGGCGATGCCCGCGGTTCCCCTTGAACACTCCCAACGAGAGCTTTGTGCAATGACAGCAGCCCCTAAACCCGTAGTACTGATGATTCTGGATGGCTTCGGTCACAGCGACTCCCCCGACTCCAACGCCATCATGGCTGCCAACACGCCGGTTTGGGACAAGCTCTGGGCAGCTGCACCGCACACGCTGGTTTCCGGCTCGGGTATGGACGTGGGGCTGCCGGACGGGCAGATGGGCAACTCCGAAGTCGGGCACATGAATCTGGGTGCCGGTCGGGTGGTCTATCAGGACTTTACCCGCGTCACCAAGTCGATTCAGGACGGTGAGTTTTTTGCCAACGAGGTTATCTGTGGCGCGGTCGACAAGGCGGTGGCCGCCGGTCGGGCTGTTCACATCATGGGCCTGCTGTCCGACGGTGGCGTCCACAGCCATCAGGACCACCTGGTCGCTATGGTCGAGCTGGCCGCCAAGCGCGGCGCCGAGCAGATCTACGTGCACGGTTTTCTGGATGGTCGCGATACGCCACCACGCAGTGCAGCGCCGTCGCTGCAACTGATGGAAGACGCCTACGCGCGCCTGGGCAAGGGGCGTACCGCCAGCCTGATTGGTCGCTACTTTGCCATGGATCGCGACAACCGCTGGGATCGGGTTGAGGCCGCCTACAGCCTGATTACCGAAGGGCAGGGCGAGTTTGCCGCCGAGAACGCCGCCGATGCCCTGGCTGCGGCTTACGAGCGTGGCGAGAGTGACGAGTTTGTCAAAGCGACCACTATCGGCTCTCCAGTCAAGGTGGAGGATGGCGACGCGGTGGTGTTCATGAACTTCCGTGCCGACCGTGCCCGCGAGCTGAGCCGCGCCTTCGTTGAGCCGGCTTTCAGTGGTTTCCCCCGTCAGCGCGAACTCAAGCTGGCCGGCTACGTCATGCTGACCCAGTACGCTGCTGACATTCCGGCGCCCTGTGCCTTCCCGGCCGGCACGCTGGTCAACGTGCTGGGCGAGTATCTGGCGGCGCAGGGCAAAACCCAGCTGCGCATTGCCGAGACGGAAAAGTACGCTCATGTCACCTTCTTCTTCTCCGGCGGCCGCGAGGAGCCCTTCGAGGGCGAAGAGCGTATTTTGATTCCTTCCCCGCAAGTCGCGACCTACGACCTGCAGCCCGAGATGAGCGCGCCCGAGGTCACCGACCGCATTGTCGAGGCGATCGAGCAGCAGCGCTACGACGCCATTATCGTCAACTATGCCAACGGCGACATGGTTGGCCACACCGGCGTGTTCGAGGCCGCTGTGGCGGCGGTGGAGTGTCTGGACAAGTGCATCGCCCGGATCGCCGCAGCGCTGGAGAAAGTCGGCGGCGAGGCGCTGATCACCGCCGACCATGGCAACGTTGAGCAGATGTCTGATCACACTACCGGTCAGGCCCACACCGCGCACACCTGCGAGCCGGTGCCCTTTGTCTACGTCGGGCCGCGCCAGGTCGAGATGCGCGAGGGTGGCATCCTCTCCGACGTGGCGCCCACTTTGCTGACCCTGATGGGGCTGCCGCAACCGGCCGAGATGACCGGGCGCAGCATCATCACGCGGGTGCAGTAAGCCGACATGCGCACGCAAGGACGCGCACGGACCCGAAGCTGGCTGCTCGCCGCGGTGCTGGCGCTGGGTGGCGCCACGGCGCTGCCGCTGTCGGCCGATCAGTCTGAGGACGCGCGCGCGGCGAGAGCCGAGTTGGAAAAGGCGCAGGCTGACATCGAGCGGCTGAAGGCGGTGCTGGATGAGCTGCGTCAGGAGGCTACCGGCCTGGAGGCCGAACTCAAGGAAAGTGAAACCGACATCGGTCGCCTGCAGCGCGAAAGCGGCGAACTGGAGCAGCAGATCCGTGACGGCGAAAGCCGCTTGCAGGAGCTGCACGATCAGGCGGCGCAGCTGCAGGCCTCGCTCGACGCCCAGCAAGAGCAGATTGCCCGCCAGGTGCGCGCCGCCTACATGGCCGGGCAGCAGGGCTATATGAAACTGCTGCTCAATCAGGATGACCCGGGCCGCATGGCGCGCATGCTGCGTTACTACGAGTACGTTGGCCGTGCGCGGGTCGAGGAAATCGGTCGGTTCAACGACACCATCGCCCAGGTGCAGCAGGCGTCCGCCGCCGCGGCAGCGCAGCAGAACGAACTCCAGCAACAGCGCGAAGGTCTGGCTAATCGGGCCGAAGCGCTGCGCGTTGAGCAGCGTCGGCGCACCCAGGTGCTGGCCTCGCTGCAGGGCCAGCAGCGCTCGCAAAGCGAACAGTTACGCAGTCGCGAAGCGGAACGTGCGGAACTCAACAGGGTTATCAAGCGTCTTGAAGAGGCAGTGGTGAGTATTCCCACGCCGGCCGGCAATCAGCCCTTCGCTCAGGCGCGTGGCAAGTTGCCGCTGCCGTTGCGAGGGCGTATTCAGGCACGGTTTGGCAGTCAGCGTGGCAGTGATGCGCGACTGAAGTGGGACGGCTTGCTGATCAGTGCAGCAGCGGGGAGCCAGGTCAGCGCCATTCACGGCGGCCGGGTGGTGTTCGCCGACTGGTTGCGCGGTTCTGGCCTGCTGATGATTCTGGATCACGGTGACGGCTATCTCAGCCTGTATGGCCACAATCAGAGCTTGCTGAAGGAAGTAGGCACCTGGGTGCAGCCGGGCGAGGCGATTGCAACGGTCGGCACCAGTGGCGGGCAGGCTGACCCGTCGCTGTACTTTGCCATTCGTCATCGCGGTCAGGCGCTGGACCCGGCACGCTGGTGTATGCTGTCTGGATGACAGCGCGCTGGTGGGGTGGCCGCTCGATTTCCCTGGATTGGAGAGTTACATGATTGCAGCGCGTAGTCTGTTGGTGGCCGGTCTGAGTCTGGCGTTTGTCATGCCCCTGCAGGCACAGGAGCAAGCTGCCGAGGCAGCCGCAGCCCCCCTGCCGCTAAACGAGTTGCGCACCTTTGCCGAAGTGTTCGAGCGCATTCGCGCTGCCTACGTCGAGCCTGTCGACGATGCCACCCTGCTGGACAACGCCGTGCGCGGCATGCTCGAAGGGCTGGACCCGCACTCGGCCTATCTCACGCCCGAAGACTACACCGGCTTACAGGACACGACTGAAGGCCAGTTTGGCGGTCTGGGGATTGAAGTTGGCCAGGAGGACGGTTTTCTCAAGGTAGTCTCGCCCATCGATGACACCCCGGCGGCGGAAGCCGGGATCGAGGCGGGCGACCTGATCGTCAAGATCGACGACCAACCGGTCAAGGGTATGAGCCTGATGGACGCGGTGGACCGCATGCGCGGCGAGCCCGGCTCGGAGATCCGCCTGACGCTGGTGCGCGGCAGTGGTCGTCCCTTTGAGGTCACCCTCACCCGGGCCATCATCAAGGTCAAGAGCGTCAAGACCGAAGAGCTGGAGCCCGGTTACTCGCTGCTGCGCATTACCCAGTTCCAGAACAATACCGGTGACGAAGTACGCACCAGCCTCAACCGTCTCAATGCCAACGGTGATCTGAAGGGGCTGGTACTGGACCTGCGCAACAACCCGGGTGGGGTGTTGCAGTCAGCGGTTGAAGTCGTCGACAGCTTTGTCGATCAGGGGCTGATCGTTTACACCAAGGGGCGCTTGAGCAACGCCGAGCTGCGTTACAGCGCCACCAGCAGCAACCCCTCCGGCAATGTGCCGCTGGTGGTGTTGATCAACGGTGGCTCCGCTTCGGCTTCGGAGATTGTCGCTGGTGCCCTGCAGGATCATGGCCGCGGCGTGATCATGGGAACTGACAGTTTTGGCAAGGGCTCGGTGCAGACCGTGTTGCCGCTGAACAATGATCGTGCGCTTAAGCTGACCACTGCGCTGTACTACACGCCCAAGGGGCGCTCGATTCAGGCTCAGGGCATCGTCCCCGATATCCGTGTCGAGCGCGCTCATGTCACCCTGGATGATGTCGATGATAGCGGCGGCTACCGCGAAGCAGACTTGGCCGGCCACCTGAACAACGCCAGTGGTCAGGAGCGCCCGACCGGCAGCATGCCGCAGCGTGAGCGCGATGCCCGCGACGCCGATTACCAGCTCAACCAGGCGCTGAATCTGCTCAAGGGCCTTAACATCGTCCGCAACGTAGAGTGAGGCTCGGTGTCTGTGCCGGGCTGCTCCGCGGCCTGGCAGGCTTGCTGCTGGCGGCGCTGGCAGCTTGCTCGGACGATAGCGCCGAGCAGCCCCCTGCGCCGACCGCTGCTGATAAGCCGGTGCAGCAGGTTGCGCCTTTGCCGCTGCCACCCGAGCCGCTGGTCATCCCGCCGGAGAATATTCCGCCAGGTGTTCCTGACGCGCCTGCCGAGGCGCCACCTGAGCTGCCGGGTACGGTGCCGGCCGACGCCGTCGAGCCGCCCGTTTCAGAGCCGCTGCCCGCCGCCCCGGCATTACCTCGCCTGGCGATTGTCATTGATGACGTTGGTCAGAGTCTGACCACCGGGCGGCGTGTGCTGGCACTGCCGGGGCCGGTTGCGCTGGCGATATTGCCGCTGCTGCCTCACTCCCAGACGCTGGCCAGCGAAGCCGCTGCTGCCGGCAAGCCGGTGATGCTGCATCTGCCGATGGAAAATATGGCCGGCCTGTCGATTGGCCCGGGCGGGCTTACCACGACGATGCCCGAAGCCGAGTTTCGCTCTCGCCTGCAGCAGGCGCTGAACGCCTTCAGCCCGATCCAGGGTGTCAACAATCATATGGGCAGTCGCCTGACTGCCGATCGCCAGCGCATGGACTGGTTGATGCAGGTGTTGGCCGAGCGGCAGCTATTTTTTGTCGACAGCCGTACCACCGCGCAAACCCAGGCCGCCTTCGCTGCTGAGGCCGCGCAGGTGCCCCACGTCTCCCGCGACATCTTTCTGGATAACGTACGCAGCGAAGCCGAGATCGATCACGAGTTTCGCCTGGTACTGGCGCGGGCGCGCAAGCAGGGCTCAGCCGTGCTGATCGGTCATCCCTATCCGGAAACCCTGGCTTATTTGGAGCGCCGCTTGCCGCAGCTGGAGGCGGAAGGGGTGCAGTTGGTGAGTGTGCAGGTGTTGTTGGAGCGGTAGCTGCTTGATCGTTGATCGCTCCCATGCCCTGCGTGGGAGCGCCTGTTAGTCAGGACGCTCTGCGTCCGGCTCTCGGCCGCAGTGTTGTCTGGCAAGTCGCCTTTCGCCTTTTACGGCGAGCCAAGGGGGCTGCTTGCCCAGCCCCCAAAGGGAAGCGCTAACCCATTTCACACGCCCTCTGCGAGTGCTCAAGCATGCAGATGCAAGGCGCGATGTGCAGTCAATAGTGGTTCTATTTGCAAGCAGCGCAACGCTGTCAGATGCATGCTTGAGCGCTCGCCCTAAGGGGCGGTCAGGCCGGTCCGAACTCTGCGTTGTGATTTCTCGACAGGTCCCGACATGCCTTCGAAACCACGCCTTGATTGCGGACCGGCCTGACCGCCAGAGGGAATGTGAAATGGGTTATCGCTTCCCGAAATCCCCCGGGCA
>NZ_LMAZ01000004.1:289961-368428 GCF_003444685.1 Pseudomonas abyssi
TCCTGCGCTACTCGCCCGCGTAAACGGGACGGCAGTCCGTGCGCGCTGCACCGCTGCTGACGGCCCTCACGCAGAGCGTGGGAGCCACCAAGGATATTAGAGACGCATCTCGATGCCGCGCTCGGCCATATAGGCCTTGGCGTCGGCAATGCTGTATTCACCGAAGTGGAAGATGCTGGCAGCCAGTACCGCGTCTGCCCGGCCTTGCAGTACGCCGTCGGCCAGGTGTTGCAGGTTGCCGACGCCGCCGGAGGCGATCACCGGGATGTGCAGGGCATCGCTTATGGCGCGGGTTACGCCCAAATCGTAGCCGCTCTTCACGCCGTCCTGATCCATGCTGGTCAGCAGAATTTCGCCAGCACCCAGCTGTTCCATCTTCTTCGACCACTCAACCGCATCCAGCCCGGTCGGCTTGCGCCCGCCGTGGGTGAAAATCTCCCAGCGGCCCGGCTCATTCGGGCCCGAGACGCGCTTGGCATCGATTGCCACAACAATGCACTGCGAGCCAAAGCGATCAGCGGCTTCGCCGACAAACTCTGGATTGAACACCGCTGCGGTGTTGATCGAGACCTTGTCTGCGCCGGCGTTGAGCAGGTTGCGAATATCCTGCACGTTACGCACGCCGCCGCCGACGGTCAGCGGGATGAACACCTGGCTGGCCATGCGCTCGACCGTGTGCAGCGTGGTGTCGCGTTCCTGATGGCTGGCGGTGATGTCGAGGAAGGTAATCTCGTCCGCGCCCTGCTCGTTGTAACGACGAGCGATTTCCACCGGGTCACCGGCGTCGCGGATGTTCTCGAACTTGACGCCCTTGACCACGCGACCATTATCGACGTCGAGGCAGGGGATGATGCGTTTGGCCAGGGGCATGGGCTTTCTCCGAAAGCAGCTGCAAGCGACAAGCTTCAAGCTGCAAGCAAAATCAGTAAACCGGCGCGGACAGCTTGCCGCTTAAGGCTTGCGGCTTGCGGCTGCGTTGTCACACAACGCCTGCGCTTGCGCCACATCCAGCGTGCCTTCGTAGATCGCGCGGCCCGTGATGGCGCCGATGATGCCGGGGGCGCGGGCGTCGAGCAGGGTCTGGATGTCGCCGATGTGGTGAATGCCGCCGGAGGCGATCACCGGGATCGAGGTGGCGTTGGCCAGCGCGGCGGTGGCTTCGACGTTGCAGCCCTGCATCATGCCGTCTTTGGCGATGTCGGTGTAGACGATGGCGCTGACGCCGTCGGCTTCAAAGCGTTTGGCCAGATCGACAACCTGAATGCTGCTGACTTCCGCCCAGCCGTCGGTGGCAACAAAGCCGTCTTTGGCGTCCAGCCCGACGATCACCTTACCCGGGAAGGCGCGGCAGGCTTCGCCGACAAACTCCGGCTCTTTGACCGCCTTGGTGCCGATGATGACGTAGCTGACACCTGCCTTGACGTATTCCTCGATGGTTTCCAGCGAGCGAATGCCGCCGCCGATCTGGATCGGCAGGTCGGGGTAGCGGCGCGCAATCGCGGTGACGGCATCGCCGTTGACCGGCTTGCCCTCGAAGGCGCCGTTCAGGTCAACCAGGTGCAGGCGTCGGCAGCCGGCGTCGACCCATTTGGCGGCCATGGCCACCGGGTCGTCGGAGAACACGGTGGCGTCTTCCATCAGGCCCTGACGCAGGCGAACGCAGGCGCCGTCTTTCAGGTCGATAGCGGGGATGATCAGCATGTCTTTTTCCTTTGGAAAAAGAGCTTCAAGCTTCAAGCTTCAAGCTTCAAGCGGTCTGGCTTGTGGCTTGCAGCTTGTGGCTTGTCGCTCGATGTTTACCAGCGCCCATCCCAAGCGAGAAAGTTGCTCAACAGCTGCAGGCCGTTGGTGTGGCTTTTCTCGGGGTGGAATTGGGTGGCGAATACGTTGTCCTGTGCCAACGCTGCGGCAAAGTCGACGCCGTAGTGGCAGCGTCCGGCCAGCTGGCCGCTCTTGTCCGGCGCGGCGTAGTAGCTGTGCACAAAGTAGAAGCGGGCATCTTGCTCGATGCGGTGCCAGAGTGGGTGGTCGATAGCCTGTTTGACCTGGTTCCAGCCCATGTGCGGCACCTTCAGGCGGGTGCCGTCGGCCTCTTTCAGCTCATTGCCAAAGAAACGCACCTTGCCCGGGAACAGACCAAGGCAGTCAACGCCATTGTTCTCTTCGCTATGCTCCAGCAGCATCTGCATGCCGACACAGATGCCCAGCAGGGGCTTTTCCTTGGCAGCCTGACGGACGACGCCGTCCAGTTCGAGCTGGCGCAGTTCGCTGACGCAGTCGCGAATGGCGCCAACGCCGGGCAGCAGCACGCGGTCGGCGGCGAGGATGATCTGCGGATCACTGGTCACGTCGACCTGGCGGGCGCCAGCGTGTTCAAGCGCCTTGGCAACCGAGTGCAGGTTGCCCATGCCATAGTCGATGACGGCTACATGACTGCTCATGGTTTACAGGCAACCCTTGGTCGACGGCATGATGCCGCTCATGCGCGGATCTTCTTCAATCGCCATGCGCAGCGCGCGGCCAAAGGCCTTGAACACCGTCTCGATCTGGTGGTGGGTGTTGACGCCACGCAGGTTATCGATGTGCAGGGTGACCTGGGCGTGGTTGACGAAGCCCTGGAAAAATTCCATGAACAGGTCAACGTCAAAGCCGCCCACGCTGGCGCGGGTGTAGGGCACGTGCATCTGCAGACCGGGGCGGCCAGAGAAGTCGATCACTACGCGTGACAGCGCTTCGTCCAGCGGCACGTAGGCGTGGCCGTAGCGGCGGATGCCTTTCTTGTCGCCGATGGCCTTGGCAAATGCCTGGCCAAGGGTGATGCCGACGTCTTCGACGGTGTGGTGGTCGTCGATGTGCAGGTCGCCGCGGGCCTTGATGGTCATGTCGATCAGGCCGTGACGGGCAATCTGGTCGAGCATGTGTTCAAGAAAAGGCACGCCGATGTCGAAATCGGCCTGGCCGGTGCCGTCGAGGTTAATGGCGACCTGGACCTGGGTTTCCAGCGTGTCGCGCGCGACGCTGGCCTTGCGTTCAGCCATGGCTGTCTCCGCTGATGGATACGTTCAAAGGCGTGCATTATACGTGCCTGCCCGTGCCGAGGGCTACCAGTGGCGGATTCACCCTGCCAATCGGTGTGATAGGTCGGCACAATGGGCCAATTCAAGCGGCGGAGAGATGTGTGGTGGATGTCGACCTGGTGGTGATCGGCGCCGGCGTAGTAGGCCTGGCTATTGCCCAGCGCATGGCGCGGGCGGGGCGCAGCGTGCTGGTGCTGGAGCAGGAAGAGGCGCCGGGCCTGCACTGCTCCAGCCGCAACAGCGAGGTGATCCACGCGGGTATCTACTACGCGCCGGGTTCGCGCAAGGCACAGCTGTGCCGTCAGGGGCGAGATCTGTTGTACGCCTGGTGCCGCGACTACAGGGTGCCGCACCAGCAGCTCGGCAAGCTGCTGGTGGCGGTGAACGAAGACGAGATACCCGCCTTGCAGCGGTTGCAGGCCAATGCCGCTGCCAATCGCGTGGAGCTGATCTGGCTGAGCGCTGCCGAGGTTCAGGCGCGAGAGCCGCAGGTGCGGGCGGTGGCTGGTCTGTTGTCGCCATTGACCGGGATTGTCGACAGCCATGCGCTGTTGCAGTCATTTGAGGCGGCGCTGCAGGCTGCGGATGGTGAGTTGCTGTGTCACACGCAGGTTGAGCACATTAACCCGACGCACGGCGGCCTTGAGCTGACCGGGCACAGCAACGGAGAGGTGTTCAGTCTGCGCGCGCGGCAGGTGGTTAACGCGGGCGGGCTGTTCGCCCAGCAGTTGCAGGCAGCGGCTGGCGCGCAGCAGATTTTGCCGCTGCACCTATGTCAGGGCCGCTATTTCAGCTACAGCGGGCGTTCGCCGTTTTCTCATCTGGTCTATCCGATGCCAGAGGCCAATGCCGCCGGTCTCGGCGTGCATGCGACCTTGGATATGGGCGGCCAGCTGCGCTTCGGGCCGGATGTGCGCTACCTCGATCAGCTGGATTATCAGGTCGACGACGGGCTGCGTGACGCCTTCGCCGCTGCCGTCCGCCGCTATTGGCCGCAGGTTGACGCGCAGCGTCTGCAGCCGGCCTATGCGGGTGTGCGTCCCAAGCTGTCTGGTCCGGGGGAACCGCCCCGGGATTTCGTCATCCAAGACCAGAGCGTACACGGGGTGCCCGGCTTGATTGCCCTGCTGGGCATCGAGTCGCCGGGCCTGACTGCCAGCCTGGCGCTGGCCGAGCTGGTCGCAGCGCGACTGGATGCGGTGTAGGCTCATTTGCAGGCGACCTCTGCGTCGCGCTGTGCCATGATCTTTGCCCCGGGCCGGACGGCCGCCGGCCGGGCTGACCAAGGAGTGATTATGAAATCCGTCGCCAAGGTGCTGGGCTTGGTAGTAGGTGCGGTAGCCCTGCTGTTGATTGCCGCGCTGTTCTTCCTGACCCGCCTGTTTGATCCCAACGACTACAAGGACGATATCCGCGCCGCTGCCCGCGAGCAGGGCAACGTTGAGCTGACGCTGGATGGCGACATTGGTTGGTCACTGTTTCCCTGGTTGGGCATGGAGCTGAAAGACGTGGGTGTCGCGCCGGTCGACAACCCGGCGCAGCCGCTGGCCAAGGTCGGCACCCTGGGCCTTGGCGTCAAGGTGCTGCCGCTGCTGCGTCAGCAGGTACGCATGAGCGATGTGATTCTGGACGACGTCCAGCTGCAACTGGTGCGCAATGATCAGGGCGTGGGTAACTGGGAGACCGTGGGCCCGCAGGACAGCGCCGGCGCAGCAGAAGGCGATGCCGGTAGCGGCGCCGAGCAACCGGAGGACACCGCCGGCTCGTCCTTCGATATCACCATCGAGAGCGTGCAGGTCACCAACGCCAGCGTGCACTACGAGGACCGCCAGAGCGGTCAGATCCTGTCGCTGGACGAAGCCAACCTAACCACCGGCGCGCTGATCCCGGGCGAGCCCTTTGATGTTTCATTCCTGGGCCTGCTGACGTTGGACCAGCCGGCCATGCGGGTGCGTATGGACCTGAACACCGTGGCGACCCTGCAGCCCGACGAACAGCGCTACCTGCTCAGCGGCGTCGACCTGAAGGTCGATGCCAGCGGCGAGCCCTTCTCTGGTCGTGCAGTCAATCTGCAACTCCAGGGCGATGGCCTGGTCGACCTGGCCGAACAGGTCGCCGAGCTGACCCAGCTGCGTCTGTCGCTGGCTGATATGCGTGCCACCGGTCAACTCAAACTCAGCCAGCTGGACACAGAGCCGCAACTGGCGGGCCGCCTCGACGTGGCCGCCTTTGATGCCCGCGACCTGCTGCGTGATATTGGTCAGACATTGCCGGACATGGCCGATCCGGGGGCCCTGTCCAGCGTTGCGTTGTCGGCCAACCTCGAGGGCGGTGCGAGCAGCCTGATGCTGAATGATCTGCAGTTGGCCCTGGACGGCTTTGCCCTGCAGGGCTCTCTCGGGCTGGCGGATTTCGAGCGCCAGGCGCTGCGCTTTGATCTGGCAGGCGACACCCTGAACCTCGACAACTACCTGCCGCCCAGCGCAGAAGGTGAGGGCAGCAGTGGCAGCGCCGGTTCCGGCGGCAGCCGTTCGCAGTCCGCGCCGGAGCCCTGGAGTGACGATGCCATTTTGCCGCTGGAAGCCCTTGCGCGGCTGGATGTCGACGGCAAGCTGGCGCTGCAGCAGGTCACGTTGACCGGGCAGGACATCAAGCCCTTCAATCTGGCAGTCAAGGCGCGTGATGGCGTAGTCCGTCTGACGCAACTGGACGGGGGTATCTTCGGTGGCACCTTCGCTGCCAGTGGCAGCATCGACACCCGCAAGACGCCGGTCAGCAGCGCCCTCAAGGCTCAGTTGCAGAAGATTGACTCAGCCGCGGCGCAGCAGGCTTACGACATACCGCAGCAGGTGCGCGGTCTGCTGGACATGAATCTGGATGTCACCGCTGGCGGCAATAGCCTGCGCCGCTGGATGGGCAGCCTGAACGGTGGCGCCTCCTTTAAAGTGGAGGATGGCGCGTTGCTTGGGGTCAACCTGGAACAGCAGGTCTGCCGCGCTATCGCGCTGGCCAATCGCAAATCGTTGAGTAGCGAGCACGGCAGCGACAATACGCCGTTCGAGCAGCTCGACGGCAGCTTTACCATTCGCAATGGCGTGGTCAGCAATTCGAATCTGGTGGTTGACCTGCCGGGGCTGGCTGGCAAGGGGCGAGGCGAAATCAATCTGCCTGAGCAGCGCCTGGATTACCGTGTCGGCCTGCTGCTCAAGGGTGACCGCAGCGAGATGCCGGATGAGGCCTGCCAGATCAATGAGCGCTACGCCGATATCGAATGGCCGATTCGCTGCCAGGGTTATCTGCACAATGCCGGCAGCAGCTGTGGTGTCGATACCGAAGAGGTCGGCAAGATTGCTGCCAGGCTGGTGGGTAATGAGGTACAGCGCAAACTGGAAGAGCGCATTGACGATTCGCTTGGCGACAAGGCACCGGAGCTGCGTGACGCCATCAAGGGGCTGTTTTCACGGTGACACCCGAGGTTTTCGCCCAGCGCGTGCTGGATTGGTATGACGAGCATGGGCGACACGATCTGCCCTGGCAGCAGGACATGACACCCTACCGCGTCTGGGTGTCGGAGATCATGCTGCAGCAGACGCAGGTGGCGACGGTCATCCCCTACTATCTGCGCTTTATGGAGCAATTGCCGAGCGTTGAGGCGCTGGCAGCGGCCGATGAGGATCAGGTGCTGCACCTGTGGACCGGGCTTGGCTACTACAGCCGGGCGCGCAATCTGCACAAGGCCGCCCAGCAGGTGGTCAGTCAGCACGGCGGCGTGTTTCCGCGCAGTGTCGAAGGGCTCTGCGAGTTGCCGGGGATCGGTCGCTCGACGGCCGGTGCCGTTGCCTCGTTGAGCATGGGGATTCGTGCGCCGATTCTCGATGGCAACGTCAAGCGGGTACTGGCGCGCTTTGCTGCGGTCGAAGGCTGGCCGGGCGAGAAGCCGGTGCACGACCGGCTGTGGCAGTTGGCCGAACGACTCACTCCGCAGCATCGGGTGGCCCATTACACGCAGGCGATGATGGATCTGGGCGCGACCCTGTGCACGCGCAGCAAGCCCTCCTGCCTGCTGTGCCCCCTGGGTGACCACTGTGCGGCCAGGGTGCTCGGCGAGCCAACCCGTTTCCCTTTTTCCAAACCACGCAAGACGCTGCCGGTGCGCAGCTGCGTCATGCCCTTGCTGATCAACGGCGATGGCAGCGTATGGTTGCAGCGCCGCCCCTCCAGCGGGCTCTGGGGCGGGCTCTGGTGTCCGCCCCAGTTGGATGACGACACTCAGTTGGCGGCGTTGCTGGAGCAGTTGCAACTGACTGTCCACCAACGTCAGGACATGACGCCACTGCGGCACACCTTCAGCCACTTCCACCTGGATATTCAGCCGCTGTTGCTGACCGTCTCCGGCCCCGCTGGCGTGGCTGAAAGCGGACAGGTCTGGTATAACCTGCGGCAACCTGAACCACTGGGTCTGGCGGCGCCGGTCAAGAAGCTGCTGGGCCGGATCGAGCCGCTGCTGCAGGCGGCCCTGGAGGAGTAAGCCAATGACGCGCATGGTGATGTGTCGCAAGTACAAGCAGGAACTGCCAGGCCTGGATCGCCCGCCGTATCCGGGTCCCAAAGGGCAGGAAGTTTTCAACGAAGTCTCGCGCAAGGCTTGGGATGAGTGGCAGAAGCACCAGACCATGCTGATCAACGAGCGTCGGCTGAACATGATGGATCCCGAGGATCGGCGTTTCATTCAGCAGGAAATGGACAAGTTTCTCGCCGGTGAGGAATACGCCCAGGCCGACGGCTACGTCCCGCCCAGCGAGTGATGTGTCGGTAAGCGGCTGAAAAAGTGGAAAATATTATGCCGATGGCTTGACAGGTCGAGGCGCAATCTATTTAATGGCGCCCACGTTGCCCGGGTAGCTCAGTTGGTAGAGCAGGGGATTGAAAATCCCCGTGTCGGCGGTTCGATTCCGTCCCCGGGCACCATCTTTTAAAAAGCTCGCTTATGGCGAGCTTTTTTTTGCCTGCGATTTGCCTCCTGGCACCTTTCTGAGGGCGCATGTGCCGCCTGAGGTTTGTCTGACAATCCTGTGCTAGCCTTTTTTTACCATTCGGTAGTAAAGGACTCGTCATGTGCCTGCAGCGTATTTCCCCTGGCAAGGCCTGCTTAGGTGCCGCTGCCGCCTTGGTCGCCGCAGACGCGATGGCCGCCCAGCACGCGGCAGCGGACAGCTGGCAGTGGACCGTCAGCCCCTATGTCTGGACGGCAGCCCTGGACGGCGATACCCGCCTGGCCGGCTACAGCAGCCCGGTTGATATTCCCTTTTCGGAGACCTGGGAGCATCTGGATCTGGCCGCCATGGGGACCGTTGAGCTGAGCAACGGCCTCTGGGGCGGCTATCTGGATCTGCAATATATCGATACCACCCAGGATCAGCAGGTCTCGGGCGGCAAGGCAGAGCTGACGGTCAGCATGCGCACCGCGTCGCTGGGCGCTTTTTATCGGGTTGTTACCCAGCCCTTGGGCGGCGATACGCTGCACGGCCAGCCGCGCCTGTTTACCGTGGCGCCGACTGTCGGTGTGCGCTGGCGGTCCCTGCGCGCTGACGCCAAGGCCCTCGGGGTCAACCAAGACCGCTCGGCGACCTGGTGGGACCCCTTTGTTGGCGCGCGCCTGAGTTACGACCTTGACCCGCGCTGGAACCTGTCAACCGAAGCGGATATTGGTGGCTTCGGTGTGGGTTCGGACTTTGCTTTCAACGGCCAGGTTCAGGTTGGCTACCGCAGCCAGCTCTGGAGCCATCCCGTACTCTGGCGTGCCGGTTATCGGGTACTTGCCGAGGATTTCTCAACGGACGACTTTACCGGCAACCGGTTTGTCTGGGATGTACGTGAGTACGGCCCGGTATTCGGCATGTCAATGGTGTTCTAGGGCAGATGGAGGTAGCGATGCGCAAGGTTTTACAGGCGTTTTTAGGGAGCGTGCTGGTCGCGTCAGGGTTGGGCGTGCAGCAGGCCGATGCCTGCACGCGACTGGTGTATCTGGGGGCGGGAGAACAGGTTGTTACCGCGCGCTCGATGGATTGGCGTAACGACATTGATACCCACCTGTGGGTTTTTCCGCGCGGCATGCAGCGCAATGGCGAGGCGGGGCCCAACTCGATCGAGTGGACGTCCCAATACGGCAGCGTGATCGCCAGCGGCTATGACATCTCGACCACCGACGGCATGAATGAGGCGGGCCTGGTCGCCAATGTGCTGTGGTTGGTGGAGTCCGACTATCCCGCGTATTCGGCGGACCGCCCCGGACTGGCCATTTCAGCCTGGGCGCAGTATGTGCTGGATAATTTTGCCTCGGTTGATGAAGCGGTAACCGCCCTGCGTGAAGAGCCCTTCTTGCTGGTTACCGACAAGGTGCCGGGTGAAGACCGGATGGCGACCCTGCATCTGTCGCTGTCCGATGCCAGTGGCGACAGTGCCATTGTCGAGTACATTGACGGCGAACAGGTGATTCATCACTCGCGCGAGTATCAGGTAATGACCAATTCGCCGGTATTTGATCAGCAGCTGGCGCTGGATACCTATTGGCGTCAGATCGGTGGCACGGTGATGTTGCCGGGCACCAATCGCGCGGCGGACCGCTTTGCCAGAGCCTCCTTCTATGTCAACGCGATACCCAAGAGCGAGGATGCCAACCGCGCCGTCGCCAGTGTGTTCAGCGTTATCCGCAATGTCTCGGTGCCCTACGGCATCACCACCCCGAGCGAGCCGAATATCTCTTCCACGCGTTGGCGTACCGTCGCTGATCACCAGCGTCTGCTGTACTTTTTTGAGTCGGCGCTGACCCCCAACACCTTCTGGGTTGATCTCAAGCGAGTTGACTTTTCTTCTGAGACAGGTAGTGTGCGCCGCCTTGATCTTGGCAAGGACCAGGACCACACCTATTCGGGCGACGCGACGGCAGACTTTGTCGAAGCTGCACCGTTTCGGTTCATGGGGTTGTGACCGTCGCTGCTGACGGTTTGCCCTGATGGCTCTGTTTCGGGCGTTCCGGGTGCGGGATCAATGAAGATGGCAAGCCTTTTGCCTATAAAAGGCTCAATGTGACCGAAGATAGGCGCTTGGTCATGGTTAGCAGCTGTGCTAGGTTTGCCATCAGCATGACAACCGGATGACTACAAACGGACTTGTCTAACGGTGGCGCATCACAAGTGCGGCACCTCATACCTGATGGCCAACACAGCCTGGTGGATACTGATACGTGACTTCACCCGCTCTTGAAGTGCGCAACCTGCACAAACGTTATGGCGACCTTGAGGTACTCAAGGGTGTCGATTTGATCGCCCGCGACGGCGATGTTATTTCCATTCTGGGATCGTCGGGGTCCGGCAAAAGCACGCTGCTGCGTTGCATCAACCTGCTGGAGAATCCCCATGACGGCCAGATTCTGGTGGCCGGCGAAGAGCTCAAGCTCAAGCGCGCCCGGCAGGGCGAACTGGTCGCCGCCGACAATCGGCAGATCAACCGGCTGCGTGCCCGCGTCGGCTTCGTGTTCCAGAGTTTCAACCTCTGGCCGCACATGAGCATCCTCGACAACATCATCGAAGCGCCGCGCCGCGTACTCGGCCAGTCCAAGGCCGAAGCGGTCGAGGCGGCCGAAGCCTTTCTGGCCAAGGTCGGTATCGCCGACAAGCGCCATGCCTTTCCTGCCCAGTTGTCCGGCGGTCAGCAACAGCGCGCCGCCATCGCGCGCACGCTGGCGATGCAGCCGCGGGTAATACTGTTTGATGAGCCAACCTCGGCACTGGACCCGGAAATGGTGCAGGAGGTGCTCAGCGTGATTCGTACACTGGCTGACGAGGGCCGTACTATGCTGTTGGTTACCCACGAATTGGGGTTTGCCCGGCAGGTGTCCAGTCAGGTGGTGTTTCTGCATCAGGGGCAGGTCGAAGAAATCGGCACCCCGGATCAGGTGTTCGATAACCCAGGTTCCGAACGCTGCCGACAGTTCATGTCTAGCCACAAGTAAGGAGTCGTACCATGAATCAGTACAAGAAGATGTTGCTGGCGGCTGCCACCGCGTTGTTCGTGAGTGCACCTGCCGTTGCCGAGACCCTGCGCATTGGTACCGAGGGCGCTTATCCTCCCTTCAACCAGATCGATGCCAGCGGTGAAGTGGTTGGCTTTGACCTGGATATCGCCAAGGCCCTGTGTGCCGAGATGCAGGTGGAGTGCACCGTCGTGACCTCCGACTGGGACGGTATTATCCCGGCCCTGAACAACAACAAGTTCGACTTCCTGGTCGCCTCCATGTCGATCACCGACGAGCGCAAGCAGGCCGTTGACTTCACCGAGCCCTACTACACCAACAAGCTGCAGTTTGTGGCGCCCAAAGACGCTGACTTCCAGACTGACGAAGCCAGCCTCGACGGCAAGACCATCGGTGCCCAGCGCGCGACCATCGCCGGTCAGTGGCTGGAAGACAACCTGGGTGATGTCGTGGATATTCGTCTGTACGACACCCAGGAAAACGCCTACCTGGACATGAGCGCAGGCCGCATTGACGGCGTGCTGGCTGACAACTTTGTCCAGTACGAGTGGCTGCAGAGCGATGCCGGTGCGGACTTCGAGTTCAAGGGCGAGCCGGTGTTCGACAATGACCAGATCGGTATTGCCGTGCGCAAGGGCGACCCGCTGCGCGAGCGTCTGAACACGGCACTCAAGACCATCGTTGAGAACGGTACCTACGAGACCATCAACGCCAAGTACTTCCCCTTCAGCATCTACTGATAACCAGCCGGGCCCTGCGGGGCCCGGTTCGGATGTAACCTCATGCCTGATCTTCACGGTTTTGCTCCAGCCCTGCTTGAAGGGACCTGGATGACCATTCGTTTGTCCCTGGCCTCGCTGGCCCTGGGGCTGCTGTTCGGCCTGCTTGGCGCCTCTGCCAAGGTGTCGGACAAGCGCGTGCCGCGCCTGCTGGGCGGCTTTTATACCTCGGTGGTGCGTGGTGTACCCGAAACGGTCTGGGTACTGATGATGTACTTCGGCACCGTGTCGGCCATGAATGCCATCGGCGCCTGGTTCGGTAATCCGCAGCTGTCGCTCAGCCCCTTTGTGGCTGGTACTTTCGCGTTGGCACTGTGCTTTGGCGCTTATGCCACGGAGGTGTTTCGGGGGGCGTTGCTGGCCATCCCCAAGGGGCAGAAAGAAGCGGGGCAGGCGCTGGGCATGTCCAACCTGCGCATCTTCTGGCGCATTACCTTGCCGCAGTTGTGGCGCGTCGCATTGCCGGGGCTGGGTAACCTGTATCTGATCATGCTCAAGGATACTGCGCTGGTGTCGCTGATCACCCTGGAAGAGATCATGCGCAAGGCGCAAACCGCCGCCAACGCCACCAAGGAACCCTTCACCTTTTATCTGCTGGCCGCGTTGATCTACCTGTTCCTCACGGTCTTTATCATGGGCGCGCTGCACTGGTTCGAGCGCCGCGCCAACCGTGGTTTTGTGAGGACTGAGCTATGACCTGGGCTGAACGCTGGGCGACTATCGAGCGCTTTCTGCCGCAGCTGTGGGACGGCACCCTGGTCACCCTGCAACTGGTCGGGCTGGCGGTACTGATTGGCCTGTTTTTCGCTATCCCATTGGGGCTGGCGCGGGCATCGCGGCATTGGTATGTGCGCGCGCTGCCGTACAGCTATATCTTTTTCTTCCGTGGTACGCCGCTGCTGCTGCAGCTGTTCCTCGTGTACTACGGCATTTCCCAGTTCGAGGTGGTGCGCAAGAGCTTCCTCTGGCCCTATCTGCGCGAGCCCTACTGGTGTGCACTGATCACCATGACCATGCATACCTCGGCCTACATCGCCGAGATTCTGCGCGGCGCCATCCAGGCGGTACCGCCGGGCGAGGTGGAAGCGGCTCGGGCGTTGGGCATGTCGCGGCGCCAGGCGCTGCAGTACATCATCCTGCCGCGTGCCATCCGCATCGGCCTGCCGGCCTACGGCAACGAGGTGATCCTCATGCTCAAGGCCAGTGCCGTGGTGTACACCATCACCATGATGGACATCATGGGGGTGATTCGCACCATCAACTCGCGTACTTACCAGTACGAGCTGTTCTTCTTTGTCGCTGGTGTCATGTATCTGATCATCACCCTGGTGTTCACCCAGCTGTTCCGGCTGGTCGAGCGCTGGCTCAAGGTCGACGCCAGCCGGCAGCAACGCTGACCGCCACGCGTGGAGCTGCTCACCCGGTTCAAACAGCTGACTGATTGGCTGCAGCGCCACCAGGCGCTGTGGCGTGAGCGTCCGTTTACCCACCTGCAGCTGTCCTGGGAGCAGGACTGGACCGCGCTGGCCAGCTGGTTGCGTCAGCGCAGTCTGGCCGACGCCGAGGCGGCGCAGCTGCAGCCGGCCTTGCTGGCCGATGCCCCTGAGCCCTTTGGCGCGCTGGCCGCCCAGGCGCGCGAGCTGTGCGGTGTGCCGCGCTGGCACGGCGAGCTGGCGGAGCCGATACCCGAGCCGCTGCAGCGGCATATTCCGGGGCGCAAGTGGCAGCAGATTACCCGCTTCAGTGCCGTCACTTCTGCGCGTATCCCTGCACCGCCGCAGCGTTGGGTCGACTGGTGCGCGGGCAAGGGCCACCTTGGCCGGCTGCTGGCCTGGCACAGCCAATGTCCGGTATGTTGCCTGGAGTGGGACGCCACCCTGTGTGGTGCCGGGCAGCAGCTCAGCCAGCAACTGCAGCTGCCGGTGCAGCATCTGACGGCGGATGTCATGCAGCTGCCTGTAGCGCATCTGCAACCCCAGGACGCTGCGGTGGCCCTGCACGCCTGCGGTGATCTGCACCGGCAACTGATCGAACAGGTAGTGGCTGCCGGTTGTGCACAGCTGGCGCTGTCGCCCTGTTGCTACAACCGCATCAGCGCGCCGCAGCACCAACCGTTATCAAATGCCGGCAGACAAGCCGGACTGCAGCTCAGCCGCGACGAGCTGGGTCTACCGCTACAGCAGACAGTGACTGCGGGTGCCCGTGAGCGGCGTCAGCGCGACCGCTCCATGGCCTGGCGGCTGGCCTGCGACCTCTGGCAGCGCGAAGCCCGCGGGATAGACGCCTACCTGCCCACTCCCTCGAAACCGCCAGGCCCCGCGCCGGATACCCTGCAGCAGTTCTGCCAAGCCATTGCCCAGCATCACCAGCTGGCGCTATCGGCACCACCCTGCTGGGACGCACTGGAGCAGCGCGGCTGGCAGCGGCTGGCCGAAGTACGCAACCTGGAACTGGTGGCCGGGCTGTTCCGTCGCCCCCTGGAGCTTTGGCTGGTGATCGAGCGCGCCCTTTATCTACAGGAAGCCGGCTACAGCGTCAGCCTGGGCGAGTTCTGCGACACGGAACTGACTCCACGCAACCTGCTGTTGCTGGCGACAGCAAGCCCTGATCAAGTCTGAACGCCGGGTGGAACGAGCGCTCAAGGCTCTACAGGGCGTGTGCAATGGGTCCATGCAGTCTATACACAACAACTGACAGTTACTCACCAGCCTGTCTACCGCTTGCGCACAGGGTTATCCACAGCTTGTGCTGGCCTGTGGTTATCCACGCCTTCTGTGCATAACTGTGTTGATGACATTGGAGTAACCCTGCCAAAGCCAGATTTGGCGCGGGCTGGCGCGCGCAGGCTAAATGTTGATCAGTTGTGCTCTGTGTGTAAAAACAACGGCTTGCAAGCACTTTGTGAAGCGTCGGTAGAAAAGTCATGCACAAGTGAGATTTGTCTGGCAGGGGATAAAATCCACAGCGAAAAAGCGCGCATAGCGGCCGCCGATCTCTTTACACAGGAATCTGGCGATATATAATGCACCCCGCGCCGGTATAGCTCAGCTGGTAGAGCAACTGACTTGTAATCAGTAGGTCCCGAGTTCGACTCTTGGTGCCGGCACCACAACATAGAAGGCCTGCGAGAAATCGCAGGCCTTTTTTGTGCTTGTGTACGTACAAAAACGCGTACAAACAGGCCGTTGAGTAAGGAGACGGGCTGGCATCCTCGCTATGCTCTGCGCAGTCCTCCTTCACCACCAGCCAGCGAAACGTCGCTGCCTACACGATAGCCCGGGTTATCGCGTCGCTCCTATGCCGTGCAGGCTTTGGCACGCACTGCTTAGTCGTTGCTTCCTGCGCATTAAATCATCATCGCTCGCCAACTTTTCCTCCAATCGTTGTGCGCATCTGTTTGCGGACCTTATTTTGGCTCTTAGCCGGGGCTTGCCTGGCCGGCGAGGTGCTGGGTTGTTTGGGTTGCTGTCCAATAGCGCGGCGGTATTTTCGGCGCTTGCATGGGGTACACTGCGGGTTTGCGCGTATTCCAAGGAGCAGTAGCGTGAACACGGAAAACCATTCCCAGACGGCCGCTTTTCTATGGTCGATTGCCGACCTGCTACGCGGTGATTTCAAGCAGTCCCAGTATGGCCGCATCATCCTGCCTTTTACGCTGCTGCGGCGGATGGAGTGTGTGCTGGAGCCCACAAAGGATAAGGTCGTCAGCGAGTCTTTCGCCCAACAGGGGCGACCCGACACCGTGCGTGAAATGCTTTTGCTACGTGCCGCCGGTGATCTGCAGTTTTTCAATGCGTCCGAGCTGACGCTCGGCACCCTGTCGGACACCCAGACCGCCTTTGATCTGATGAGCTATGTGCAGGCCTTCAGCAAGGATGCCCGCGAGATCTTCGAGCACTTTCACTTTGAAGACTTCGTGCAGCAGCTCGAAAACGCCAACCTGGTCTATCAGGTGGTGCAGCGCTTTGCTGCGGTTGACCTGAGCCCCGAGCGCATAAGCAACTTCGGCATGGGCATCATCTTTGAAGAGCTGATCCGCAAGTTCGCGGAAAGCTCCAACGAAACCGCCGGGGAACACTTCACCCCGCGCGATATAGTGCACCTGACCACCTCGCTGGTGATTACCGGGCAGGACGATAAGCTCAAGCCCAACAGCATCGTTACCATCTATGACCCGACTGCCGGCACCGGCGGGTTTCTCTCCGAGGGCGATGAGTACATCCAGTCCATCAGCCAGGGCGTTACCGTGTCGCTGCACGGCCAGGAGCTGAACCCCGAGTCCTACGCTATCTGCAAGGCCGACATGCTGATCAAGGGCCAACAGGTCGCTAACATCAAGCTGGGCAATACCCTGTCCAACGACCAACTGGCCGGCCCCGAGCACCGTTTTGACTTTATGCTCAGTAACCCGCCGTTTGGCGTGGAGTGGAAGAAGGTACAGAAGCAGATCCTCGCCGAGCACGAAGCAAAAGGCTTCGATGGACGCTTTGGCCCGGGCCTGCCGCGCGTCTCCGATGGCTCGCTGCTGTTCCTGCTGCACCTGGTCAGCAAGATGCGTGACCCGCGTGAAGGCGCCGCACAGGGACGTGCCAGTGTCGCGGGAGGCAGGACGCCGGGAGCGACCGGCTCGCGCATCGGCATCATCCTCAACGGCTCGCCGCTGTTTACCGGCGGCGCCGGTTCGGGCGAGTCGGAGATTCGCCGCTACCTGCTGCAGAACGATCTGGTCGAGGCCATCATCGCCCTGCCCACCGACATGTTCTACAACACCGGCATCGCCACCTATGTGTGGGTGCTGAGCAATCACAAGGCCGCCAAGCGCCAGGGCAAGGTGCAGTTGATCGACGGCAGCCAGCACTTTGCCAAGATGCGCAAATCTCTCGGCAGCAAGCGCCAGTACATTACCGACGAGCAGATCAGTGATCTGGTTCGCCTGTATGGCCGCTTTGAAGAGACCGCGCAGAGCAAGATCTTCCCGGTCGAAGCCTTTGGCTACCGGCGCATCACTGTCGAACGCCCGCTACGTCTGAACTTTCAGGTTAACGCCGAGCGTATTGAAAAGGTGCTGGAAGAAAAGGCCATTCAGAAAATGGACGCGGCGGCACAGCAGCAACTGGTTACCGCCCTGCAAGCCATGGACGCCAGCGTGCTGCACCGCAACCGCGAGCAGTTCAGCAAACTGCTGAAGAAGACCCTCGGCGCTCACAATGTATCGCCCAGCACGCCCGAGCTGAAAGCCATCCTCAATGCTCTGAGCGAGCGGGACCCCGAGGCGGATATCTGCACCACCAAGGGCAAACCTGAGCCGGACACCGGCCTGCGCGATAACGAGAACGTGCCGCTGGGCGAATCGGTATACGACTACTTCGAGCGTGAAGTGAAACCCCATGTGCCGGATGCCTGGATCGACGAGAGTAAGACGGATACGCAGGACGGTGAAGTCGGCGTGGTTGGCTTCGAGATTCCGTTTAACCGCCACTTCTATGTGTTCCAGCCACCGCGCCCGTTGGAAGCCATCGACCGCGACCTGAAGGCCTGTACTGACCGCATCAAGCAGATGATCGAGGGGCTGTCGGCGTGAATGGGTTCAAACCGTACCCGGCCTATAAGGATTCTGGGGTGGAGTGGTTGGGGGAAGTCCCTGGTCATTGGATTAAATCTAGCGTCAAGCATGTTGCTGCAATCAATATGGGGCAGTCCCCGAACTCAGATGACTGCAATACTGATGGTATCGGTCTTCCCTTTCTTCAGGGGAATGGGGAGTTTGGAGCTAAATATCCAACGCCCAGACAGTATTGCCCAGTTGCCAGAAAAACTGCTGATGCTGGTGATTTATTGTTTTCTGTAAGAGCTCCGGTCGGAGCTCTTAATGAAGCAGATCAAAGCTACGGAATTGGTCGTGGCTTGTGCGCAATGAAAGCAGTCTGGGGAAATTCTAAAGAGTTTCTCTGGTGGTTCTTATCATCGTCCCAGTCGTTCCTTGATTCAATTTCAACAGGAAGTACTTTTGAAGCCGTTTCCGCTGAGCAGGTTGCAAATATTGCGATTGCTCTGCCGCGAGAGCTTGCAGAACAAACTCAAATTGCCCGTTTCCTCGACCACGAAACCGCCCGCATCGACGCGCTGATTGAAGAGCAGCAGCGCCTGATCGAACTGCTCAAGGAAAAGCGCCAGGCCGTCATCTCCCACGCCGTCACCAAAGGCCTCGACCCGACGGTGCCGATGAAGGACTCCGGCGTCGAGTGGCTGGGCGAGGTGCCAGCACATTGGGATATTATAAGAGGCAAGTTCGTCTTCAGGTTAGTCAGCGGCTACGCCTTTAAAAGTGAGTTTTTTCATAAAGATGGTGATGGCGAAAAAGTCCTCATCACTCCCGGTAGTTTTGATGAGGTCGGTAGGCTGTATTTTAGTGAGAAGACCACTGTTCAATATAGTGGTGAATGGCAGTCTCAATTTGAACTCGAGGTCGGCGATCTAGTAATGGTTCTGACTGACCTTTCGTACAAGAAGCTGATTTTAGGTCGTGCCGCTTTTGTTGGACGGGATGATGCCCTGCTTAATCAGCGAATTGCCAAAGTGGTCATCACGCCTAGAGTTAAGGCCAATTACTTATGGCTCGGCATCAACTCTGAGGTGATGAGAGAGCAGGTAAAGCTAACCGCAAGCGGCGCTACAGTTTTCCACACCTCACCCGAGAAAGTTGGCGATTGCTTGATGGCCTTGCCGCCATGTGAGGAGCAACTGCAGATTGCCGCTTTCGCTGAGGAGTTCCACTTAGAGTTAGATTCGCTTATTGAGCAAGTGAGAAGTACGGTTGGTCTGTTAAGAGAACGCCGTTCCGCCCTCATCTCCGCCGCCGTCACCGGCAAAATCGACGTGCGCGGCTGGCAGCCACCCGCTACAGAGCAGAGTGCGCCGCAAATAACGGAAATGGCACACGAATCGTGACCGCACGGCGCAGGGAGCGCACCAATATGAAGTTTGAAGAATTCAAATCCGGCACCTGGGTGCAGCAGTACCAGTACAAGAGCTTCAGTCCGCTCACGGTCAACCGTGAGTGGAGCTGGGAAAACCCGCAGATCAATACCCTGCTGGAGCGGGCTTCTCGCGCATTGGCCGAGCTGGATGCCTTTACGCTGATTGTCCCTGATGTTGACCTGTTTATTCACATGCACATCACCAAGGAAGCCAACAACTCATCGCGGATTGAGGGCACCCAGACCGAGATGGACGAGGCTGTGCTTGATAGCAGCCAGCTGGCGCCGGAAAAGCGGGATGACTGGCAAGAGGTGCAGAACTATATCCAGGCGATCAATGAAGCCGTAGACGAGTTGCAGCGGTTGCCGCTGTCCAACCGGTTGCTGAAGCATACCCATGCCATTTTGATGCAGGGCGTGCGGGGCGAGCACAAAACGCCCGGTGACTTTCGGCTGTCGCAAAACTGGATTGGCGGCAGTAGCCTGGCCGATGCGGCTTTTATCCCTCCGCATCCGGACGAGGTGCCGGCGTTGATGGGCGACCTGGAGTTGTTTTGGCACAACGAGCAGATCAATGTGCCGGAGCTGATCCGCATTGCTATCAGCCACTATCAGTTTGAAACCATTCACCCGTTTCTGGATGGCAATGGCCGAATCGGCCGCTTGCTCATTGCGCTGTACCTGGTCAACAAGGGCTTGCTGCGCAAGCCGTCACTGTACCTCTCCGATTTTTTCGAGAGAAACAGAGCAAGCTACTACGATGCCCTGATGCAGGTCCGTATTTCCAATGATATGACGCACTGGATACGGTTCTTCCTGTCTGCCGTGGTGGAGACCGCAGGCAAGGGCAAGGCGACCTTTGAGGGTATTCTTGCCCTTCGTCAGGAGCTTGATGCGATTGCACTGCGCTATGGTGCGCGTGCAGAAAATATGCAGCGGCTGTTGCGTTACCTGTACAGCAAACCCGCGGTCACTGCGGTAAAGGCGGCAGATATTCTGGAGGTTTCGCACCAGACGGCATCATCGTTACTGCGCAAGATGGTGGATGATGGTGTGCTGGAAGAGATAACGGGATACCAGCGTAACCGCATTTTCTTCTTCAACCGTTATGTGCAGCTGTTCAAGGGCTAGCGCCTGCCTATGTAAAAAAAGGGTGGGTTTTATACACACATATTCTTGTATGTAAAAAAATGCCGTGTTTTTTTACATAAGGTTTTTCTTGTGTAAGGGCTGAGTGCAAAAATCAGCACGGTAACGACAGCCGGACGCAGGGAAAGGTGGTGCTTTAGGTAATGACTAAGAAATGCTTAGTGGTTCGTCAGGATGACCCAAGGCAGGTGTGTTGGCCTGTCAGGCACTACTGTCTCGGCGGCATCATGGCGACTCGCAACGCGATGCAGTTGTTGCAAAAACTACAACAACTGCCGAGGGCAGGCAGAACTTGCCAAGTCGAGCATTCCGATCACGACGCCATTTTAGGGTGTAACAGACAGCATTGACGGTGAACCTGGTGAAGCATTTCGTGCTGCTCAGGTCACTGTAAGAACAGCTAGCAAGCTGCCGAGCAAGGAGCAGAGAGCGTTATGGCGGATAGCCGGGAAGCCCAGTTTCAACAGGACATCATCACCGCCCTGGTCGCCCAGGGTTGGCTCACCGGCCCGGCCAGCGGCTATGACCGGCGCACGGCGTTATATACCGAGGACTTTCTCGGTTACTTCAAGCAGGCCTGGCCGGAGCGTTGGGACAAGTTCGCCAAGGCCAACCCGAACAACCCGGAAGCGGTGCTGGTGCAAAAACTGGTGCGCGAGCTGGAGCAGGACGGCACCTTGGATGTGCTGCGCCATGGCTTCAAGCTGCCGGGGGTGAAGATCGAGGCGTGCAGCTTCAAGCCCGACCACGGCATGAACCCGGACACCCTCAAGCGCTACCAGTGCAACCGTCTGCGCGTGGTGCCGGAGGTGTCCTATTCCCCCCACTACCGCGAGGGCGAGTACAACCCGCGTCTGGATCTGGTGCTGTTCGTCAACGGCATCCCCGCCGCCACGCTGGAGCTAAAAAGCGAGTTCAAACAGAGCGTGGAAAACGCCAAGCGCCAGTACCGCGTTGATCGCCCGGTAAAAGACCCGCTGACGCGCAAGCCCGAGCCGCTGCTGACCTTCAAGCGCGGCGCGCTGGTGCACTTTGCCGTGAGCCAGGATGAGGTGGCGATGACTACCAAGCTGGCCGGCAAGGAGACCTTCTTCCTGCCGTTCAACCTCGGCAGCCTCGACGGCGGTGCCGGCAACCCGCCTGCGCCGGATGACAGCCAGTACGCCACCGGCTACCTGTGGCAGCGCCTGTTCCAGCCGGATGCCTGGCTCAAGGTGCTGGGCCGCTTTCTGCACCTGCAAAAGAGCGTGAAGGAAGAGGTCGACGGCAAGCGGGTCACCAAGGAGACCCTGATCTTCCCGCGCTACCACCAGTGGGAAGTGGTCAACACACTGATCGACACCACCCGCGCGGAAGGGCCGGGAAAGCGCTATCTGATCCAGCACAGCGCCGGCTCCGGCAAGTCCAACTCGATTGCCTGGACGGCGCATCAACTGGCCTCGCTCTACGATGCCGAGGGCCAGCGGCTGTTCAATTCGGTGATCGTGATTACCGACCGCACCGTGCTGGATAAGCAGCTGCAGGACACCATCTACCAGTTCGAGCACGCCCAGGGCGTGGTCAAGTGCATCACCCGCGATATCGGCAGCCAGAGCAAGTCCGAGCAACTGGCCGAGGCGCTGGCCGAGCAGACGCGCATCATCATCGTCACCATCCAGACTTTCCCGGCGCTGTTCGATGCGCTGGACAAGTACCCCAAGCTGGCCAGCGGCCGCTATGCGGTAATCGCCGACGAGGCGCATTCCTCGCAGACCGGTTCATCGGCCAGCAAGCTAAAGCAGATTCTCGGCAGCGATGCTATTGCTGGCAAAGAAGGGGACGCCGAAGAAATCAGCGCCGAAGAGCTGCTGGACGCCGCCGTGGCCGCCCGCGCGCCCAACGAGCGCATCAGCTACTACGCCTTTACCGCCACGCCCAAGGCCAAGACCCTGGAGCTGTTCGGTCGCGTACCCGACCCGACGCTGCCGCCCAGCGCCGACAACAAGCCCGAGGCGTTCCACCTGTATTCCATGCGCCAGGCAATTGAGGAAGGTTTCATCCTCGATGTGCTGCAGAACTACACCACCTACAGCACCGCCTGGAAGATCGCCCACCCGGACGGTGACGACGAGGAAGTGGACTCGAAGAAGGCACGCATGAAGCTGGCGCGGTGGGTGCGCCTGCATCCCTACAACATCAGCCAGAAGGTGGAGGTGATCGTCGAACACTTCCGCGCCAATATCCGCCACCTGCTGGGCGGCCAGGCCAAGGCCATGGTAGTCACCAGCAGCCGGCAGGAGGCGGTGCGCTACCAGTTGGCGATGCAGGCCTATGTGCAGCAGATGGGCTACACCGATGTGCACCCGCTGGTGGCCTTCTCCGGCAGTGTGCTGCCGGACGAGGTGATTCCTGAAGAAGTAACCGAAAGCAGCAGCCTGCTCAACCCCGGCCTGAACGGGCGTGATCTGGCGGAAGCCTTCGACACCCAGGACTTCAACGTGATGATCGCCGCCAACAAGTACCAGACTGGCTTCGATCAGCCCAAGCTGTGCGCCATGTACGTGGACAAGAAGCTGCAGGGCGTGGACTGCGTGCAGACCCTGTCGCGGCTGAATCGTACCTTTGGCGACAGCAAACCGACCTTCATCCTCGACTTCTTCAACGATGCTAAGGACATTCTCGACGCCTTTCTGCCGTACTACACCAAGGCTGAGCTGCAGGATGTTACCGATCCGCAGCTCATCTATGACTTGCAGAAAAAGCTGGATGCCGAGGGCATTTACCACTGGGAGGAGGTGACGGCCTTTGCGTTGGCCTTCTTCGACCCCAAGGCCGCTGCCAGCAAGCTCAGTTATTACTGTGCCCCGGCGAAAGAGCGCTTTGCCAAGCGCTACAAGTTGGCTCAGGAGGCCCGCCGGCATGCGCTGGACTTCAAGCGCTCAGCCGAGCAGAACGGCGACAGTGTTGGCCTGAAGAAGGCCGAAGCTGCCGTTCAGGAAGCCGGTGAGCAGGTTGATCAGCTTGATTTGTTCAAGAAGAACCTGCAGAGCTTTGTGCGTTTGTACGAGTTTCTGTCGCAGATCGTTCCTTACGAGGACGCAGAGCTGGAGCAGCTCTGCGTATACGCCAAGTTGCTGCACCCGCTGCTGAGGGTGGATCGGTTGGAGCAGGACGAGGTGGACGTGGGGGAGTTGCAACTGACTCACTATCGTTTGCGCAAGCGGGCCGAGCAGCAGTTGCGGTTGGGCGAAGAGCGCGGGGAGTACCTGCTCCAACCCGGTACAGGGATAGGCACAGGACAGCCGCACGACCCTGACAAGAAACGGCTGTCTGAGATCATTGAGGCGCTCAACGACATCTTTGGCGCGGAGGTGAGTGACGAGGACCAGTTGCAATTTCTTACTGGCATAGCCCAACGCATCAGCCGCCAGGAGGACGTGATGGCCCAGGTCAACAACCACTCGGTCGAGCAGGTGATGCACGGCCTGTTCCCTAAGCGAGTGCTGGATACTGTGCTGGATGCCATGACTGACAACGAAAAAATGTCGCTGGAAGTGCTGGATAACGAGACCAAGAGCCGGGCGTTTGCGCTGGTGATTCTCAAGATGCTGACCGAGGCTAGTGGCCTGGGTGGGAGCAGCGTGCGCGGCCGTTGAATGTCTCGAACAGACAAGGGCGCTCGCCGCGCCCCAACCCGCCCGACGCTGCGGGCAGGTGAGACGCTGGGCTTCAGGCGGGGGTGGGGCAGGGCGCTGGTGTTGCGCTGCTGGTTGTGGTGTCGGGGCGGAGCGGCAGGCTGCGCCCGCCCGGCAGTTGCCAGCTGCCCCGGCAGTAGGGCCACAGGCCCTGCAGGGTACGCAGCAGGGTGGACTTGCCGAGGCCGCTGGGGCCAGCCAGCCGTACCCACTCGCCACTGGCCACCCGGGCCTGCAGGCCGCTCAGCAAGGGCTCGCCGTTGGGCAGCAGGACATCCAGCTGGTCCAGCCGCAGACAGTCGCCGCAGGGCGCCTCGCGCACCTGCGTGCGGGTGCGGGCAATGGCCTGCTCAAACTGGCCGAGACGCTCGACCGTGGCGCTCCATTCGGCCAGCGTCTGGTAGGCGCTGATAAACCAGCTCAGTGAGCCCTGCACTGCCGAGAAGGCGGTGCGCACCTGCATCAGTCCGCCGAGGGTAATGGCCTTGGTCAGGAATAAGGGCAGTGCGGCAAATACCGGCACGATATTGCTGACCCGGTCGTAGCCGACCACAAAGAACCCCAGATTGCGTTCACGGGCCATCAGTTGCCACCAGTTGTCGGCAATTGCGCGAAAGCGCGTGCTCAGTTGCTGGCGCTCGGCCTGTTCGCCGCGGTACAGGGCAATCTGCTCGGCGTGGTCGCGCTTGCGCAGCAGGTCGGCACGGAAGTCTGCCTCCCGGCTTTGCTGGTTGTAGTTCAGACGGTGCAGCGGGCGGCCCAGCCAGTGCGTGACCAGGGTGCCGATCACGGTGTAGAGCACGGCTATCCACACCAGATAACCTTCTACCTGCAGGCTGTAGCCGAACAGGGTGAACTCGTGGCTGCCGGACAGCGCCCAGAGGATGCCCACAAAGGCGGTTACCTGGGCGAAGTTGGTTATGAAGGACACCAGCAGGTCGACGCTGTGGCTGACCAGCAGATTGACGTCTTCGGCGATCCGCTGATCGGGGTTGTCCGGCTCGCCTTCGAGGCCCAGACGATAAAACGCCTGGCCGCCCAGCCATTCGCCGATCAGCCGCTCGCTCATGCTTTGTCGCCAGCGCAGTAGCAAGGCTTTGCGCAGCCAGGCCTTGTACACCACGATCAGCACAAAGATGCCGATGTACAGCGAATACTGCCCCATCAAGCCGTACAGGGCCGTGGTGTCAAACTCGCCCAGGGTGTCGTAGAAGGTCTTGCTCCAGGCGTTGATCAGCACGTTGATCTGCACGATACCCAGGCCCAGGCCGATAGTGCTGGCCAGCAACACCCAGGCCTGCCAGTTGCGTTTGTCCAGCCAGAACGGGGCGATCAGGCGCCAAAAGATGCGCAGCAGCCTCATGCGTCGGGCTCTTTGTGTGGCATGACGTCCAGGCGCACGCGGTTATCAGCCGGCAGCAGATGGCCGGCCAGCTCACGCAAGGCGTCCACCTGAAGTGCGTCGGGCAGATCCTGCTGGCTGGACAGGTAGCGCGGGTCTCCCCAGCGCTGGTCGCTGAGCATCAGGCGGCGCAGCTGGGTGGCGCCGTCGCGCAGGCGCGCTTGTTCGTCGCGACGCAGCTTGGTGCGTAGTTGCGCAATGCGCTCGGCATCGATGTGGGCGGGCAGCTCTGCCAATACGGCCTCGGCCTCTTGCCATAGCTCGTCGATGCGCTGCGGGTCGCAGGTGAACAGCAGGCGGCTTTCCAGCCGGTTGGTAGCCGGGTTCAGCTCGCTGTCGAAGGTCAGCTGGTAGAGGCCGCGGGCCTCTGCGCGCAGGCGCGCTTTCAGGGCGTCGCTGGCGAGCTGGCGCAGGCTGGCAACGCGCACCGCGTCTGCCGGTGACCAGGGGTGCTCGGCGTAGCCGTACACTTTCAGGCTGGCACGCGGCTCAATACTGTTGGCCAGCCGGGTTTGGTGCGCGCCGGGCTGCTGCAGCAAGGGCGTGGTTGGCGCTGCGGGGGTACGGACGATGCCGGCCAGTTCAGCGCTGACCCATTCGCGCAGTTGCGCCTCCTCCACATCGGCGACCAGATAGTAGGTGACCGGTGCGGCGGCCTGCCGTTGCCAGCGCTCAAGCAGCGCGGTGCGGGTCAGGGCGTGCAGCTCGTCGGCGCTAGGCAAGCTGCTGGGCTGGGGGCCGTAGCGTAGCTGAGCCAGGCGCTGATCCTGTTGCTGGCGGGTGGTCGGTTCGGGTTGCTGAAGGCGTTTGCCCAGGTCTTCGCGCAGCTGTTCTAGCGCTTCGTCTGCCAGCGTGCCACGGGTGATCCGGCTGCGGTACAGGGCAAAGGCTTCGCCCAGGCGAGCGGGTTCGACCCTGAGGCTGTAGTGGGTAGCGGTCTGCTGCTGGTCCTGGCTGAGGTAGAGTTTTTCCCGCTGTTGCCAGGCGTCCCACTGGGCCTCGTCAAAGCCCTGTGGCGGGGTTTGCCAGACTAGCTGGCTGGCGCTTTGCTCCAGCCAGTGCGGGGAGTCTGGCTGGCGGTAGCCGCTGCTGGATTCAATCTGCAGATGCGCCTCGCCATCATCACTTGCCTGGTTAAGCCAGACCAGCCGGTCGCCGTTGCTGAGTGTCCAGTACTGCACCTGTTCGGCGGGGTATTGCTGTACAGCGGCGATTGTTCCGGTGTGCTCGCTGGCCGGCAGCGCCGGTATGACAATCTCGACGGTGCGCTGCTCAGGCGCGGGGGCGTCGAGGGCGGCAATGTCGATAGCGTTGAGCAACTGCTGATAGTCAGCCTCGGTCAGCAGGGTCAGTGGCCGGCTGCGCGGGGCGCTCATCTGCAGTACCAGATCGTCACTGTCGGTCCAGCGGATAAAGCGCTGGTTGATCTCTTCCAGGGTGATGGTGTCGATCAGCGGCAGGCTGTTGGTGGCGATGGTGCTGCGGGTCTGGATGGTGCGGTCTGCCTGACTCGGATCGTTCAGCAGTTGTACCCAGTCGGTGAAGTCGCGTTCGTCGCCACGCTCCAGCATGCGCTCGGCCACCTCGCGCAAGCTGGCCTTTTCGGCCTCCAGGTCGGCGGCGTAGAAACCAAAGCGGCGCAGGCGCTGTACCTCTGTCAGCAGTGCGCCCAGCGCGTCGCGGTGGACTGATTGCTCCAGCGAGGTCGACAGCGCGGTGACCTCCGACTGCTCGCCGATCAGCGCGCGCTGGGCGCTGAAGGCGCGCACGCCGTCTGGCAGCGGCTGGCGTTGCAATTGCCTCAGCAGCAGGCGGCCGGCGACACGGTCGAGCAGACGCTCGCGCTGGCCCCGCAGCGAATCCTCGCGGTTGGCAGCGTAGTGTCCGCGAAACAGCAGGCTGAGCTGATGGCTGCCGCTTTCGCTATCGTGCAGGTGGAAGGCTTTCAGTCCCGGCAGATACGGCAACTCGAGATTGCGCTTGGGTACCGGTCGTGCTCTGGCGGTACCCAGGGTGCGGGCGAGCTGTTGCTGCAACTGCGCCGGATCAAAGTCGCCAACGATGTTCAGCTGCATGTTGTTGGGGGCGTACCAGCGCTGATGAAAATCCCATAGTTGCGTGACGGGTGTCTGCCGGATAGCGGCTTCCGAGCCAATGGTCGGGTGCCCGGCGTAGCCTGAGCCGATGCGTTGGCTGTCACGGCGCTGGGCATTCATGCGCTGGGCCACGCCCAGCCCGCCGCGCCACTCCTCGATGACGATAGGGCGCTCCTGCTCCAGGTCGTCTGCGGCAAAGTCCTGCTGCAACACCAGCTGCGCCAATACCTGCAGGGCAAGCTCGCTGTTCCGGTTGCCGGCGGGCGGGCTGAACAGGTACTGGGTGCGTTCGGCGTTGGTCATGGCGTTGAAATGGCGGCCCTGTTGCCAACCCGCCGCCAGCAGGCGCTGGCGTACCGTCTGTCCGGTGGCGTCGCGATTGTAGAACAGCAGATGTTCAAGCAGGTGCGCGACGCCCACCTGGTCGGCGGTTTCATCCACCGCGCCGGCGTTGACGCGCAGGCGGATATCGAGTCGGCCCGGCTGCTCGCTGGTTGGCAGCAGTCGGTAGCGCAGGCCGTTGGTTAGTTGTCCTTCAATAACCCGGGTGTCGGGTTGTCTGGTCAGCTGTGCAGTGCTGTCGGGCAGATGGCTGCAAGCGCTGGCAAGCAGCGCCAGCGCGGCCAGTAGCCCCGTGCGGAGAATTTTCATCAGGCGTTTTTCTTTGGGTTAGAAGCTGTAACCGACTTCCAGCCAATACTGCCGGCCGGTCTCATAACTCAGCACACCTTTGTCGCTGAGCACATCGTTGACCTTGTCGGCCACGTTGGTCACGTCCACGGCGACGTACAGGGCCTGGTCCTGCCCGGTGGGGATCTCCCATTTGACGCGGGTGTCCCAGGTGGGCGCGGCGCGGACGCGGCCGTTCTGGTAGTAGTCGTAGCTGGTGCCGTCGATATCGATGGTGCTTGGGGTGGTCTGGTAAATCTGCTCGTAGGAGCCGCGGTAGCGGAAGAAATTGCTCCAGGTCAGGTTCCACTGCGGGATGCTGGTGACGGTGTTCAGACGGGCGGTCCAGGGGCGGTTGAAGTTGTCGGTGGGCAGTTCGCTGTAGGGCATCAGGCTGCCGTCGTAGTAAACGTCTTCATCGGCCAGCAGGGCGTCGTCGAAGGTGTTTTCGTAGCTGGCGTTGTTGCTCTGGGTTTCATTCCAGCTCAGGGCCAGCTGCCAGGTCGTCTGGGTGCCGGCAAAGTGCAGGTTCTGCAGTGGCGTGACGCTTAGCGTCACGGTCTGGCTGCGGCTTTCGCCAGCATTGGTGTAGGTGTAGTAGTTGGCAATGCTGCTACTGCCGTCGCCGTCTTCCAGGCCCAGGTAACGGGCGCGTGAGCGCACCACCTGATCGCGGCCTTCGCGGTGGACGTATTTCAGGTCAAAGGCGAGGTTGCCGATCTGCTGGGCCAGGCCAATGGTCCATTCGTCGTCGTAGGGGATATCCAGGCTGCGGAAGCTGGACTCGTCCACGCCGTAGTTCACCAGGTCGCTGAAGTCAGTGATGGTGTCATCGCGTGAGATGCCGCGGGTGGCGCGCCAGCGCAGGGATTCACGGCCATCGGCCAGGCGATACTTGAACAGATTACGGCCGTAATAGCGGTTAAGGCCGCCACTCAGCACGCTGGTGCGGTCGCCGAACAGGTCGTAGCTAACGGCAAAGCGCGGCGCGAGGGTGGTCTTATCCATGTAGTCGTCGCCGTCAAAGCGCAGACCGGGGCGCAGGGTCAGGTTGCCGACCCGAATGTCGTCTTCGATAAACAGCGCGTAGTCGGTCTGCTCCAGCTCGATCTCGCCGGCGCGGTAGTAATTGAGAAAACGGAAGTACTGACGCTGGGCAGTCCCGGTCGCGTTGACGCTGACCGAGCAGTAGTCGCTGTCCAACGCACCGCTTGCGGTGATACAGGATGTGCTGCCGATGTCGGTGGTCAGGTAGGGTGTGGTGGCAGTCCAGCTGTCCTCCATCACCTCGTAGCGTGCCTTTTGGTAACCCAGTTGCAGGCCGGCGTTGATGCGATGACCCGCGCCCAGAAAGTCGAACTCCTGCAGCTCGGCCTTGAAGCTGTATTCACCGCCAGTCTGGCTTTGCTCCAGGTCGCCCATGCCGCCTTCGATGCTGGTGGCGTTGTTGGACAGCACGCCATTGCGGTAGGGGTTGCCCCAGTTCTTCTCCTCAGACCAGCGCCACTGCTTATTCACATTGCTGTCGGCATCACGGGAGGTCTGCACCATCTTGTAGGACAGCTTGTTGGTGTAGGTCACGTTGTCGCCCAGCCACACCGCCTGCAGCGAGGCGGCCTGGCCGCCCTGGTCGATGGTAAAGCCGGAGTTCTTCTGGTTGGCCTTGTAGTACTGGCCGCCGGCGGGGGCGTGGATCAGGCTGAAGGTCAGGTCGAGCTGCTCGCTCGGCATCCAGAAGCCCTTGAGCATGTAGTTGTTGATCTCACGGGTCTGCTCGCGCTTGAGTGAGTCGCCGGCGCTCTGGAAGCCATTGTCGTAGGAATAGACCGGGATTTCCGAGCGCTTGCGCACGATGTTGCCGATCAGGCCAAAGGTGTCGGTCAGCATGCCTTCCAGCATCAGCCGCTGGGTGGTCTTTTCAAACTCCGGCTGGTAGGTCTGATCGCTGGAGAGCTCGAACTCCTCGTCGCTGATCTCGTCGTTGTTGAGGTGATACTCGGTCCATTCCGAGCGGGTCATGCTGACCGAGGCCTTGCCGTGAAAACCCTCGCGCGGGTTACGGGTGATGGCATCGACCACACCGCCGTTGAAGCGGCCGTACTCGGCGGAGATGTTGCTGTCGTAAACCCGCACCTCTTCCAGCAGGTCGGCATCCAGGGCGACGCCGAAGGCGTTGCTGGGGATGTCGTAAATACCGTTGTAGTTATTGCGGCTGGCGCTGCTGGCGGCCGGGTCGAGGTCATTGTTGATACTGATGCCGTCGACCATAAAGTTGTTCTGGTAGAACTTGGCGCCGTTGATGCTGATGTCCGCCGGGTTCAGCTCACCAGGGGTGTGGGAGCTTTGCTGGGTGGTGTCGAATTGCACGTTGGGGTGCATTTCCAGCAGGGTGGTCAGGTCGCCGTTGGCGCCGGGGAAGGTCTCGATGGCGGTGCGGTCAATGCGCTCGCTGCCCTGATACAGGCTGTCGGTGCGACCCAGCACGTGGATGGTCTCCAGGTTCAGATTAGCGCTGTCCGGTCGCGCCTCAAAGCTGAGTACGTTCTGCTCCAGACGCCAGTCGATGCCTTTGCCGCGCAATAGCTGTTGCAGTGCATCAACGCCGCTCAATTGGCCGCTGACTGAATTGCTCTGCACGCCAGCCAGTAGTGCCGGGTCCAGGTTGACCTGCATGCCGCTCTGGCGGGCAAACTCGATCAGCGCCTCGCTGAGCGGTTGGGCATCGATAGCAAAGTGATGCACCTGAGACAGGCCGGGGCTGTCCTGGGCGGTGGCTGCCAGTGGTATGGCGCTCAGCAGGCCACCGAGTGCCAGTGCCAGTGCGAGTAGCGACAGGCGCGGCCGGTCAGATCCATTGAGAGTGGGCATGTACTGCGAAGCTCCTGTGAATGCGAATCCGTATCAATTGAATTGCTCGGAAGCAAAGACGCAGTGAGCTCAAAGAATTTTCAAAATTTTTTTCGAAAAGTGTCAGCCACGCTCGATCAGCAGCAGCGGGCCGAGCTGGCGCAGGGTGCCGCCATGCAGGCCAATGATGGCGCGCAGAGCCTCTTCAGGCGCGCTCAGGTCGTATACGCCGGTAACGAGTTGCTCGCCCAGTTGGCTATCGCGCAGCAGCAGGCGCTGGTCGCAGTAGGGGCGCAGGCTGTCTATCACATCAGCCAGCCGCTCCTGCCGCAGGATCAGCTTGTCGTCGCGCCAGGCGGCAACCTGGGTGGCGGGCTGATGGTGGGGTTGCAAGGTGTCGGCTGACAGGACCGCACCCTGACCGGGGGCAAGGCTGGCGCTGGCGCCGGCTGCGGTACTCACCTGCACCGAGCCTTCGGCGACGTTGACGCGTTGATGCAGCTGGTCGACGTTGAAAGCCGTGCCGGTCACGGTGATGGTCAGATCGTCGGTGGAGACCTGAAAGGGGTGGGCGCTGTTCTTGACCACCTCGAAATAGGCTTGTCCCTGTATCAGCTGCACAGTGCGGCGGCCCTCGCTGAAATCCAGACGCACGGCGGATTGCGCGTCCAGGGTCAACTGGCTGCCGTCGGGCAACTGCAGCTGCTTGCGCTCGGCCTTGGCGGTGGACAGGTCGGCATGCCAGGCCGGATACAGGGTTTGTACCAGCAGCACCAGCAGGCAGCAGGCAGCAATGGCGCTGGCAGCCTGCAGCGTCCGGCGCAGAGTGCGGCGCGGGCGCAGCGGGGTAACGGTGGCCGGTCGCCCGGCTGTTGCCTGCGGCGTCAGCGCGCCACTGACCTGCCAGGCGCGCTGAGCCTGACGAAAGGCGTCCGGGTGGGCTGCATCGCTGGCCAGCCAGACGGCCAGCTGTTCGCGCAGGGCCTCATCCTCGGGGTGCTGCTGGATCTGCAGCAGCCAGTCGAGGGCAGTATCCAGCGGGTCGCGCGGGTCTGTGGTCAGCAAGGCGGGTGGCTCCAAAAACGGGGGCACAGGCTCGCATAGGACTCTGCGGATAACCAACAGACGTTGTCGGGCCGGTTTTTTTTCAGCATTTCAGCGCTCCAGTGCCTTGGCGCAGCAGCGCAACCCCGCGTGCACCAGCTGGTGCACGGTGCCGACCGAAAGCCCCATGCTGTCTGCTACCTGTTGCAGCGTATAGCCCTGCAGGCGATACAGTTCAAAGGCCCGGCGGGTGCGCGTGGGCAGTCGCGCCAGGGCCGCATTCACGGCGCGCAGTTCATGGCTGCTGACGGCATGCGCCTCGGGGCCCGGGGCCTGATCGGCAACGCTGTCGAGCCAGGTGTCATCGTCACTGCTTTGCTCGCCACGGTCGCGGCGCAAGTGATCCATCGCGAGGTTGCGCACGATACGGCGCAGGTAGGCCGCCGGTTCATTGATCGCGCCCTGTACGGCAATAAAGCGCAGCCAAGCCTCTTGCACCACGTCTTCGGCGCTGGCGCGGCTGCCGAGCATCGGCGTGGCGTAGTCAACCAGGGCGCCGCGCTGCGCGAGGTAGAGAGTCAGGCGATGTTGCGAGTCGGACACGGTGTGCGAACGGCGGAGAGGAAAGAGCCGGCAAAGTAGCACAAACAAGAATCATTATCAATAAAGCGGTGTGGTCGCTGTCCTCAGCCCCGATGCCACCCCGCCGGCGTCTGCCCGCTGGCAATCGCCAGGGCCTCCGGTAGCGAGGCGGGAAGCATGGGGCCGTGGCCAAGCTCGGGGAATTGCTTCCAGTGCACACTGAGGCCGGGCTGGTCGGCCAGGCTTTTTACAGTGGCCATAAAGGCGTGGCTGCCTTGCTGCTTGAGGCGGGCGACCTCGGCGGCGTCCATCTGCTCGGTGATGCGTACCTCGTTGCTGCCCCGTGCCAACCAGATATCGGCCTCTGGGTTGCTGTTTGTCAGGTACTGTTGCAGCACGCCGTCATGCCAGTACACCGCCGGGCTGATCGGGATGTAGCGGGTGAAGCTGCTGCTTGGCTGGGTCATGGCGTAGAGTGCGAGCAGGCCGCCAAAGGAGTGGCCCCAGAGGCTTTGTTGTCTGCTGTCGAGGCTGACGCGGCGAGCCACTTCGGGCTTGATGCGCTGCTCCAGCAAACGGAGAAAGGCCTCGGCGCCGCCGCCCAGCCGGTCGGGGCGCAGCGGGTCGGCAATCAGGCCTTCGCCCGGCCCGGCCGGGGTGTAGTCGCGCTGGCGGGCGACTACGTCGAATAGCAGGTCGGTGTCGTAGCCGACCATTACCAGCACCGGTCTGTGCTCGGCGGGCAGCGCGCTGAGCCAGTCTTCACGCAGGTGGTGCAGAGCGGCGTTGCCATCCAGCAGGGTCAGCGACGGGTAGCCGCCGGCTGGCGCCGGGCTGCGTGGTATGCCCAGCCAGATGCGGTAATGACGCTCGCCGTCTGCCGAGTCCAGGCGAAAATCCTCAAAGCGGTACAGGCTCGAGTCGCGATCGGCCAGGGTATTGCCCATGGTGCGGGTCAGATCCGGGCGAGCCTGGGCGAGGCCGGGCAGGGCGCTGGTGGCGAGCAGAGCTTGGATGAACTGGCGGCTGGACAGGGGCATACGGCTGAGTACTCTGTGTCTGTTGCGGCAGGTGGCCACGTTAGCAGGTTTTGCCGTCTGGGTGCCTGTGTGAGGCGTTGAGCCGCCTGGTGATTGCCAAGCCTGTGCGCTCGGCGCAAGAATGGAGTCAGCCGTTGCGACCGGACTGGTCGTATCTATCCCAACGCCGACGTTTGTCTGGTCGGCGTTTGCCAAGGAAGCCTCGCATGACAAGACCCAACGTAATCAATGCATCGGTCAGCCCCAAAGGCAGCCTGGAAACCCTCTCTCAACGTGAAGTACAGCAACTCGGCAAGGTCGGCTCCGGTGGCCTGCATCAGCTGTTTCGCCAGTGTGCGCTGGCGATTCTCAACACCGGCGCGCGGGTCGATAACGCCAAGACCATTCTTGAGGCTTACGCCGATTTTGAAGTGCAGATTCACCAGCAGGATCGTGGCGTCCGGCTGGAGCTGATCAACGCGCCGGCCGATGCTTTTGTCGATGGTGAGATGATTGCCAGCACCCGGGAAATGCTGTTCAGTGCGCTGCGCGACATCGTCTACACCGAAAGCGAGTTGGGTGGTCAGCGCGTGGATTTGGACAGCTCCGCCGGGATCACTGATTACGTCTTCCATCTACTGCGCAACGCCCGCACCCTGCGCCCCGGGCTGGAGCCGAAGATGGTGGTGTGCTGGGGCGGGCACTCGATCAGCATCGAGGAATACAAGTACACCAAGAAGGTGGGCCACGAACTGGGCCTGCGCAATTTGGACATCTGTACCGGTTGCGGGCCGGGGGTGATGAAAGGTCCGATGAAGGGCGCGACCATTGCCCATGCCAAGCAGCGCGTCCTCGAGGGACGCTATCTCGGCATCACCGAGCCCGGTATCATCGCCGCCGAAGCGCCCAACCCGATCGTCAACGAACTGGTCATCATGCCCGACATCGAGAAGCGCCTGGAGGCCTTCGTGCGGGTTGGCCACGGCATCATCATCTTCCCGGGCGGCGCCGGCACGGCGGAGGAGTTTCTCTACCTGCTGGGCATCCTGATGCACCCGGACAACCGTGATTTGCCGTTCCCGGTGATTCTCACCGGGCCGCGCAGTGCCGAGGCCTATCTGCAGCAACTGCATGCCTTTGTCGGTGAAACCCTCGGTGCGCAGGCGCAGCAGCACTACCGCATCATCATTGACGACCCGACCGAGGTCGCGCGCTGCATGGCCGCCGGTCTCAAGGAGGTGGAACGGTTCCGGCGCGAGCGCAACGACGCCTTCCACTTCAACTGGCTGCTGCACATTGAGGAAAGTTTCCAGCGTCCGTTCGACCCGACCCACGCCAACATGGAGGCGCTGCAGCTGACGCTGGATGTGCCGCCGCACGAACTGGCAGCGAATCTGCGCCGGGCGTTTTCCGGGATCGTTGCGGGCAACGTCAAGGACAAGGGTATTCGTCTGATCGAGGAGCACGGGCCGTACCGCATTCACGGCGACCCGCGCATCATGCAGCCGCTGGATGCGCTGCTGCAGGCCTTTGTCGATCAGCACCGGATGAAGCTGCCCGGCGGTGCCGACTACGAGCCGTGTTACCGCGTGGTCAGCTGAAGCAGGAGGTGCCTCGCCGTTAATGCGGCGAGGCACCCGGTGTCAGACCGGCTGACAATAGCGACGCTGGAAGTACACCAGGCCGTCGCCGCTGTCGCGTTGACGGATCGCCAGAATCTCGCAGATCAGAACGTCGTGGCTGCCGGCCGAGACCCGGTTGCTGATGCGGCAATCGAAGTTGATCAGCGCGTCGTCCAGCATCGGGGCACCGCTGATGTCGGTGCTCCAGTCGGCGCTGGCGAAGCGTTCATCCATTGCCGTCTTGCCGCCGAACAGGTTGGACAGCGCCTGCTGATCGCAGGTCAGCGTGTTGACGCACAGATGGTCGTTGGTCTGAAAGATGTCGTACACCGATGCGCTGCGGTTGAGGCAGACCAGCAGGCTTGGCGGCTCGTCCGACACGCTGCACACGGCGGTGGCGGTGAAGCCGGCGCGGCCGGCAGGGCCATCGGTGGTGACCACGTTGACGGCTGATGCCAGCACCGACATGGCGTTGCGGAAGGCATCCTTAGTGACCGGGGCGGGCATGGGTTCCACTATCTTGGCTGCGAGCATGATGGGCTCCTTCAGGTGAGAATGCAGGCCTTGGAATAGGCCAGGCGCGGCAAACGGTCGAACACCTTGCTGCTGTCGCCGTAGCCGAGGTTGATCAACAGATTGGACTTCCAGTGGCTGTCGCTGAAAAACGCGGCGTCCAGCGCCTTGGCGTCAAAGCCGGACATCGGCCCGGTATCCAGCCCCAGGCTGCGGGCGGCCATGATGAAGTAGGCGGCCTGCATCGAGCTGTTACGAAACGCGGTTTCGTAAATCATCTCCGGGCTGCCGGTGAACCAGCTGCGTGCGTCCGCATGCGGGAACAGCTCGGGCAGGGCGTCGTAGAAGCGCGAGTCATACGCGACGATCACGGTGACCGGCGCGCTCATGGTCTTCTCCAGGTTGCCGGATGACAGGCACGGCTTGAGCAGCTCCTTGCCCTGGCGGGTGCGCACAAATACAAAGCGTGCCGGGCTGCAGTTGGCCGAGGTCGGACCCATTTTGGTCAGGTTGTAGATGGTTTCCAGCAGGCTGTCGGGCACCGGCTGGTCGAGCCAGCCGTTGTGGCTGCGGGCCTCGGTGAACAGCTGTGCCAAGGCGGTTTGATCCAATGGTTCGTACATGGTTGCCCTCACTCAGGCGGCGTATTCGGTGTCGTGAATGACGCTGGCAAGAAAGCACTTGAGCGTCGTATTGATGGTGTCCGGGCAGGTCACGCTTGAGGCGTGGCCGCCATAGTCAAAGCATTCCAGGCGGGCGTTCGGCAGTTGCTCGGCAAGCTCTCGCGAGCACTGCCAGGGCACCAGCATGTCGTCGCGGTTGGCGATCAGCAGCGTTGGCTGACGGACCCCGGCCAGCGCCTGTGCGTCCGGCCCAAACGCCTGCAGAGCGGCAATGCGGCGCAGCAGGTTGTCGGTCGGCGGAAAGCCCGCCACGTGCCTGCGGTCGTCGATTTGCAACTGCTCGATGTTGGCGGCAATCCAGTCCGGCGGGTAGAGAAACAGCGCCTGCGCCTCGACATAGGCAGCCGGCCCGCTGCCGGCCAGCAATTGCTTGCGTACCGAGAAACAGCGCGCGGTATGCGGGCTTACCCGCGACCAGGCGTTCATCAGCGTCAGGCTACGCAGCCCCGGTGCCTGCTGGATGGCCAGCGCCAGCCCGACCAGACCGCCGAGGGCGTGACCGATCAGGTGATAGTCGCCGATGCCGTGGCTGGCGAGCAGCATGCGCAACTCGCTGGCCATGGCGTCGATGCTGTAGTCGGCGGGTAGCGTGGCGGGGCTCTTGCCGGTGCCGAGCTGGTCGTACAGCACGACGCGGTAGTCGCTGGTCAGTGCGTCCAGTTGCGGCATCCAGAAGTGCGCCGCGCCACCGAGCCCCGAGCTGAATACCAGCGTCGGGGCGTCGGCATCACGCCGGCCGTGGATTTCGATATGCATCACGGCCGCGGCCTCAGCCGACGTGGGCAATGCTGGCGATTTCGATCAGCGCGTCCGGTTTTACCAGACCGCACTGGATGCAGTAACGCGCCGGCTTTTCGCCCGGGAAGTACTCGGCGTAGACGGTGTTGATGGCGGCGTAATCGCTCCAGTCGCGCAGCATGATCATGTTGAAGGTGACGTCATCCATGGTGCCGCCGGCTTCCTCGACCACACCCTTGATGGTTTCCAGCACGTGACGGGTTTGCGCTGCCGCATCGCCAACGTGCACCACGTTGTTGTCCTTGTCGAAGGGCAGGGTGCCGGAAACATACACAATGCCATCGGCCATCGAGCCCGGAACATAGGGGGCCAGCGGTTTGCCGGTGCCGGCAGGGAGTACGGTTTGCTTGCTCATGCAGTTGCTCCTTGAGTAACGGGCTTGGTCAGGGCATTACAGAAGTCGTCGACGGTGCTGACCCAGCCAAAGAAGGTTTCGATGTTGTACAGCGAGGCCTGCTGGACGAATTCCGGGCCGGCCTGATGGGTGGCGTCGGCCAGTACCACGCCGAAGTATTCGAGGAAGAAGCCGTCGCGCAGGGTGGATTCCACGCAGACGTTGGTGGCGATGCCGGTAAACACCAGATTGCGGATGCCACGGGCGCGCAGCAGGCTGTCGAAGGCGGTGTTGAAGAAGCCGCTGTAGCGCGGTTTCGGCACCACAAGGTCGCCCGGTTGCGGTTGCAGGGCGTCGACCAGATCGTAGTCCCAGGTGCCCTTGGCCAGCAGCTTGCCCTGCAGCTCCGGGTTCTTGCGCATGGTCTTCAGCGCGTTGGACTTGTGCCAGTTCGGCGAGCCGGGGCCGCCGGCTTCGGCGTACTCGCTGTCCCAGCCGTTCTGGAAGAAGATGACCTGCACGCCGGCGGCGCGGGCCGCTTCGATGGCGCGGGCGATCTGTTCGATCACCGGCCCGGTGCTTGAGACATCAAAGCCCGCCAGATCCAGATAGCCGCCCTTGGTCGAGTAGGCGTTCTGCATGTCGACCACGATCAGTGCGGTCTCGCCGCTGTTGATCGCCAGTGACTCGGGGCGCGCGGGCAGAATCACATCGGTCGGGTTGTTGCGTACCGGTGCATGACCGACAACAGGTTTGGTCAGGCTGTTCATCACGCAGTCTCCAGCATCTCGTTAACGTGTTGGCGGCTCTTCATCAGCGGCTGGATCTTGCTGCCGAAGTCTTCGATGCCCTTGATGAAGTCGTCGAAGGTCAGCATCACGCCGCTGTTGCCGGGCACGGTGGCGACTTCGTCGAGCATGCGCGCAACGTTTTCATAGGAGCCCACCAGGGTGCCCATGTTGATGTTCACCGCAGAGGTCGGATCGGCCATCTGGCGGATGTTGGTGTCACCCTTGGACTTGGTGTCGGCGGCGCCCTGTTCGCCCAGCCAGGCGATGGCTTCGTGGTCGGCGCCGTCCTTGTAGTGCTCCCAGCGGGCGCGGGCGGCTTCGTCGGTTTCATCGGCGATGATCATGAACAGCGCACAGGAGGTGACGTCGCGGCCGCTTTCTGCGGTGGCCTTGACCAGTCGTTCGACGGTCGGCGCGAAGGCAGTTGGCGTGTTGACGCCCTTGCCGAAGCAGAAGTTGTAGTCGGCGTACTTGGCGGTGAAGGCCATGCCGGCCTCGCTCTGCCCGGCGCAGATGACCTTCATGTCGGCCTGGGGTTTCGGGCTGACGCGGCAGTCGTCCATCTGGAAGTGTTCGCCCTTGAAGTCGCTGCGACCGGTGGTCCACAGGTCGCGCAGCACGGTGGCGTACTCACCGAGATAGTCGTAGCGGTTGGCAAAGAACTCATCACCCGGCCACAGGCCCATCTGGCTGTATTCCGGCTTCTGCCAGCCGGTCACCAGGTTGACGCCGAAGCGGCCGTTGGAGATCGAATCGATGGTAGAGGCCATGCGCGCGACGATCGCTGGCGGCAGGGTCAGGGTGGCGGCGGTGGCGAACAGCTGGATGCGCTCGGTCACGGCGGCCAGGCCGGCCATCAGGGTGAAGGACTCGAGGTTGTGTTCCCAGAACTCGGTCTCGCCGCCGAAGCCGCGCAGCTTGATCATCGACAGTGCGAATTCGAAGCCGTAGTGCTCGGCGCGTTGCACGATGGCTTTGTTCAGATCAAAGGTCGGCATGTACTGCGGCGCGTTCTTGGAGATCAGCCAGCCGTTGTTACCGATCGGGATGAAGATACCTACATTCATTGGATTGCACTCCGTGGTCCATTTGTTCAGAAGGTCGGCGTATACGGCCGGCCGCTGAACTGGAAAAAGCACAATCCAGGCCATGTTTTTTTTGTTGATTTAAATCAATGGTTTGTGTGGTTTGATTGGTTTAAGTTAGACCATTTAGTCCGAATTAGAGCACTTGGTTTGTGCATGCGACTCGGTTTTGGGGTCCATTTTGGGGCTTGAGTTGGACTGTGTTACCAAGGGTAGAATGCGACCACCAAGGATTAAGGCTGCCCCTCCAGTGAGCAAACAAATACAGCGTCCCGCAACACCTGCAAAGAAGCCCAAGGCGCGCAGTCGGGTGCCCAGCGAGGCGACGCTGAACCGCCGCAAGCGGCTGATGGAGACCAAGCGCAGCGCTATCATGGAGGCGGCGCTGGATGTGTTCTCGCGCTATGGGCTGCACGGCACCAGTCTTGATCAGGTTGCCAGTCAGGCCGATGTATCCAAGACCAACCTGCTGTATTACTTTGCTTCCAAAGAAGACCTGTACATCAATGTGCTGCGTCAGTTGATGGATGTCTGGCTGAGCCCGCTCAAGGCGTTCAGCGTCGAGCAGGACCCGGCCGAGGCGATTGGCGATTACCTGCGCGTGAAGCTGGAACTGTCACGTGATCATCCAGCTGAGTCCCGGCTGTTCTGTCTGGAGGTCATTCAGGGTGCGCCGCTGTTGTTGGGCGAGCTGCAGGGCTCGTTGCGTGATATCGTCGAATCCAAGGTCAGCGTCATCAATGCCTGGATCGAGGCCGGTAAGCTGGCACCGGTCGAGCCGCATCATCTGATCTTTTCGCTCTGGGCCATGACCCAGCACTATGCCGACTTTCGTACCCAGGTTGAGGCCGTCTCTGATCGTACCTTGGAAGACCCGGCCTTCTTTGCCGAGACGCTGACCAATCTCAAGGCATTGGTGTTGCAGGGCGTCTGTCCGCGTTCTTGATGTAGATCAATATCTCCGCCCCTTTTTTGGGCTAAACGCACAAACCGAGTGCTCTAGATCAGACCGTTTGTTCCAAAATAAGCGGTCGGTTTTCATTATCTATCTGTTTTTTAAGAAAAAACACTTTTTGGCATAGTTGCTGCAAACGTCTCCGCTGATTGGAAAATGGCGCGTTGAATACTTCTCGCGTCGCTTCTTCTGCTCAGTGCTCTCGCTGAGCTCCATTTGGAGGAAACGGTTGTATGACGCTTCAATACGTTCCCATTATCGACCTTGGCCCCTATTTCGGCGGGACTGCCGAGGGTAAAGCTGAGGTGGCCAAAGCGGTCAACCAGGCCTGTCGCGACATCGGCTTTCTGGTGATTACCGAGCACCAGATTCCCAAGGAATTGATCGAGCGGGTCTATGCCTTGACTTCACAATTCTTTGATCTGCCGATGGCCGAAAAGCGCAAGGCGGACCGTCCGCGTCCGGACATGGTCCGCGGTTACAGCGCGGTTGCCGAAGAAAGCCTGTCCTACTCGATGGAAGAGGCGGCGCCGGGCGATCTCAAGGAATCCTTCTCGATCGGCCCGACCGATGTACCGGCCGAGCCCTACTACTCCGAAGCCATGGCCGGCCCGCACTTCGCGCCGAATGTCTGGCCCGCTGACCTGCCCGGATTTCAGCAGGCCTATGCCGAGTATTTCGAGGCCATGGGCGATCTGGCCCGCACGCTGATGCGCATCTTCGCGCTGGCGCTGGAACTGCCGGAAACCTTCTTCGACGACAAGATCGACAAGCACATCAGCATGTTCCGCAGCCTGCGTTATCCGCACCTGAAAGAGGGTATCGAGGAAGGCCAGCTGCGCGCCGGTGCGCACACCGATTACGGCAGCCTGACCATCGTCAAACCCGACGGCGCGCAGGGTGGCCTGCAGGTCTGCAACCGCGACGGCGAGTGGGTCGATGTGCCTTATGTGGAAGACGGCTTCGTGGTCAACATCGGTGACCTGATGATGCAGTGGACCAACGACCAGTGGATCTCGACCCTGCACCGGGTGATCAATCCGCCGGAAGACGCTGCCGGTGATCAGCAGCGCCAGTCGCTGGTGTTCTTCCATCAGCCCAACTACGACGTGATGGTTGAGTGTCTGCCGAGCTGCCTGGCCGAGGGCGAGACGCCGCGGTATGCACCGGTCAGCTCCGGCGATCACCTTAAGTCCAAGTTCGTCCGTCAGACGACCTTTGGCGGCAGCAAGGTGGCCTGATATGAGCAAACTCTCCTACGTCAACGTATTCGCCCGCGACATCGAAGCGCTCAGCGGGTTCTACCAGCGGGTGTTCGACTTTCCGGAAGTGGAGGCGATTCGCTCGCCGATCTTTGTCGGTCTGGATGCGGGCACCTGCTGCATCGGCTTCAACGCGCCGGATGCCTACGAGCTGCTGCATCTGGCCGAGCACTCCGACACCCGCGGTTGCAAGTTTCTGCTCAACATCGACGTCGACAGCCCCGCCGAGGTCGACCGCATGGTGCCGATCGCCGTCGAGGCGGGCGCCACCCTGATCAAGCCGCCGTATACCACCTATTACAACTGGTATCAGGCGGTGCTGATGGATCCGGAAGGCAACGTGTTCCGTATCAACCACATGATGTAGTCACACCACCTGATCGCAAGAAGGACTTTGGCAATGAAAAAACTGATTGCGGGCGCCGTATGCGCCCTGGCCGCCTGCGGCCTGCCGACCCTGGCTGCTGCCGAGGAAGGCGGATTTACCCTGACCGGCCCGGCGAAGATCGCCATGCTCTACATCAGCCCGCGCAACGACGGTGGCTGGACCCAGGCGTTCGACGAGGCGCGTCAGCGTCTGGAAGGCGAGATCGGCCAGAAGATTCAGTACGTGGAAAGCGTGCCGGAAACCGCCTCGGCGATCAAACCGACCGTTGAACGACTGATTCAGCGTGGCGCCAACATCATCATCGGTACCGCCTTCGGTTACTCCGACACCTTCAAGGAGCTGGCCGACAAGTACCCGGAAGTGGCCTTCCTGAATGGCTCCGGCACCACCAATTCGCACAACCTGGAATCCTTCTACGGTCGCACCTACGAGAGCCAGTACCTGTGCGGCATGGCTGCGGGCGCCGCTTCTGAAACCGGCAAGCTGGGCTTCGTTGCCGCCAACCCCTTCGGTCAGGTGAACTGGACCGTCAACGCCTTCGCCATGGGCGCCCAGCAGATGAATCCGGATGCGACCGTCACCGTGATCTACACCGGCGCCTGGAACGACCCGGTCAAGGAGCGCGCGGCAGCCACCGCACTGATCGACCAGGGCGCTGACGTCATCGGCCAGCACGTGGATAGCCCGACCCCGCAGATCGTTGCCCAGGAGCGCGGCGTCTATGGCACCGGCCACCACCGTGATATGAGCGAGTTCGCCCCCGAAGCCACCGTCTGTTCCTCGGTCTGGGTCTGGGATCGCTTCCTGGCACCGGAGCTGAAGAAAATCATGGCCGGCAACTGGGTACCGGCTGAACACGGTGCGCTGCTGTCGATGGAGCAGGGCGGCACCGACGTCTCCTGCTGCGGCAAGGGTATCGACGAGGAAGAGAAAGCCAAGATCATGGCCGCCCGTGAGGAGCTGCTGAATGGCGAGAAACTGATCTACGCCGGCCCGATCTCTGACCGTGACGGCAACGTCAAAGCGGCGGAAGGTGAAGCGCTGTCCGACGGTGAACTCTGGTCCATGGACTGGTTCGTCAAGGGAGTGATTACCCAGCAATGAGTAACCCGAACGCGATCCGGCTGGACAGCGTAAGCAAGTCGTTTGACGGCTTCAAGGCGCTGTCCGAAGCCTCCTTCACCGCACGCTGGGGCGAAGTGCATGCCCTGCTGGGCGAGAACGGAGCGGGCAAGTCGTCCCTGATGAACATCGCCGCAGGGCTGTATGCGCCGGAAACCGGATCGCTGTTCATCGACGACAACCCGGTTCGTCTGAAGGGGCCGCTCGATGCCGCAGCACAGGGCATCGGCATGGTGCACCAGCATTTCAAGCTGGTGAAACCCTTCACCGTGGCAGAAAACATTCTGCTCGGTCTTCGTCACCTGCAGGCCGGTACCTACCGGCAGCGGCTGGCGCAGACCGCCGAGCAGATCACCGCCATGGCCGCCAGCCTGGGGTTCAGCATCGAACCCCACGCGCGGGTGGATCAACTGTCGGTGGCCGAGCAGCAGCGGGTCGAGATTCTCAAGGTGCTGCTGGCCGGTGCCCGCATTCTGATTCTCGATGAACCCACCGCGGTACTGACCGATGCGGAAGCAGAAAACCTGCTGACCACGGTCCAGAATTTCGCGCATCAGGAAGGTGCTGCCGTCATCCTGGTGACCCACAAAATGAATGATGTCATGCGCTACGCCGATCAGGTGACGGTGATGCGCACAGGCTCAACGGTTGCCAGCCTCAAGCCGCAGACCGTGTCGGTAGGTGAGCTGGTCAAATTGACCGTTGGCGATGCGCCGACTCCACCGCAGATTCCATCCAGCCGAGACGCGGGCGAGGTCAAGCTGGCGGTGCGTGATCTGCGCTCCAGCAGCGACGCGCCGGTGCTGCGCGGCGTCAATCTTGAGCTGCGCGCTGGCGAGATTTACGGCATCGCCGGGGTTGGTGGCAATGGTCAGAGTGAACTGGCCGGCGCGCTGATGGGCCTGCCCGAGCCGGTGTCCGGCGAGATGGAACTGGTCGGTGAAGGTGATCTCAACAGCCTCAGTGCGGCCCGTCGCCGCGAGCTGGGCATCGCCTGCATCCCGGCCGACCGCTACAGCTCGGCGCTCGCCGCACCGCTGTCGATCAGCGACAACTTTGCCATGGGCGATGTGCACAGCGGTCGCTACGGGCCGTTCTGGTTCCTGCGCCGCAAGCGGATCGAAGCCGACACCGCCGCCGCGGTCGCCGAGTTTGATGTGCAGGGTGTGCGCTCGCTGCAACAGAAGGCAGCGCTGCTGTCTGGCGGCAACGCGCAGAAGCTGGTGATTGCCCGCGAATTCGCCCGTGCCCCGCAACTGGTCATCGTCCACAGCCCCAGTCGCGGGCTGGATGTGCGCGCCACCCTGGCGGTGCACGAGCGGCTGCGCAGCGCGCGTGATGCCGGCGCTGCGGTGCTGCTGATCAGCGAAGACCTCGACGAAGTGATGGCGCTGGCAGACCGCATTGGCGTGATGTCGGCAGGACGTATCATCGGCGAGTTTGCCCAACCGGCAGACCGCCAGGCAATCGGGCAGGCCATGGTGAATCATGTTTGATACAACGAATTTTCAACCGCTGCTGGCGCGCCGTTACACCCTGGAAGTACGCCAGCAGATGGCCTGGTACTGGCAGGCGCTGGTCATCGCGCTGGCGCTGCTGGTCGGGATGCTGATTTCGGCAGCCATTCTGGTCGCCGCCGGGGTGCCGGCGGGTGAGCTGCTCAACGAGTTTGTGATCCTCACGCTGTTCGACAGCCAGAGCCTGCGTGCGGTGCTGTTTCAGGCCGCACCGCTGATCATGGTCGGTCTGGCCGGTTGTCTGGCCTTCCGCGCGCGCTTCTGGAACCTCGGCCTTGAGGGGCAGATGATCTGGGGCGCGATTGGAGCCACCGCAATCTCGCTGTTCGAGATCGGACCGCCGTCGCTGCGCCTGCCGCTGATGATGGCCTGTGCCATGGCCTGCGGCCTGCTCTGGGCGCTGGCGCCGGTGCTGCTCAAGCTGCACCTGAAGGTCAACGAGATCATCTCCACGCTGATGCTCAACTACATCGCGCTCAACTTCCTGCTGCATCTGGTCTACGGCAGCTGGAAGGACCCGCGTGATTCCTTCCCCTATTCGCCGCAGTACAAGGTGTTCGAGCGTCTGCCCGAGCTGTTCGATGGCGTCAGTCTGGCGGTCGTGCTGGCGCTGGTGGTCGCACTGTTCGTGCTCTGGTTCACCGGCATTTCACGCGCTGGCCTGTACCTGCGCTTTGTCGACAGTAGCCCGGGTGTGGCGCGGGCGGTCGGTGTGCCGGTCAAGCGGGTGATCCTCGGCACTGTGCTGCTATCCGGTGCGCTGGCAGGTCTGGCCGGGCTGATGATTACCGCTGGACAGGAAGGGCGGCTGACCCACTCGTTCTATGCCGGGTACGGTTTCTCCGGGATTTTGATCGCCTTCCTGGCGCGCAATCAACCGATTGCCGCGACCGTGGTGGCGGTGCTGGTAGCGACCCTGTTTGTCGCCGGGCGCAGCCTGCAGGTGTTCTATCAGATCCCGTTCTCGATGGTGCAGTTGATCCAGGCGATTCTGGTGATCTGCGTGGCGTCGTCCGAGTTCTTTATCCGTCACCGTATTCGCCGCATTCAGGGAGGGCAGGTCTGATGGACATGATTGCAAGCTGGATCGGCAACATTCCCGACTTTGCCGTGCCCTTTGCGCTGGCGGCGCTCGGGTTGATCGTCATAGAGCGCTCCGGGGTGCTGGCACTGGGCGCCGAAGGCTTGATGCTGGTCGGTGCGCTGGCGGGTATCGGCGCGTCACTGATGACCGGTGGCGCGACTGTCTGGGCGCTGATTCTGGCCATGTGCGCGGCCGGGGTTGTCTCGCTGCTGTTTGCCCTGATGGTGCTGGTGATGCGCATCAATCAGGTGATCGCCGGTCTTGCGCTGGTGTTCTTCTGTCAGGGCCTGACCGGGTTGCTTGGCACCCTGCTGGACTGGACCAACAAGCCGGTCGCCGGGCTGCACGCGGTATCGCTCTGGCCGTTCTCGGAGCTGCCGGTAGTGGGCAAGCTGTTTGTGCAGAACCCGCTGGTATTCATCACGCCGCTGATTTTCGTCGTGGTGGTTCTGGTGCTCAATCGCAGTGTGCTCGGCCTGCGCCTGCGCGCGGTCGGTGAGAACCCGCAGGCCGCCGATGCCGCCGGTATTCCGGTACTGGGTTATCGCTGCGCGGCCATCGTCGCCGGCTCCATGCTGATCGGTCTGGCCGGTGCCTATATCTCGGTACTGAGCACCAAGATGTGGATCGCCGACATGGTCGGCGGGCGCGGCTGGATTGCCGTGGCGCTGGTGATTTTCGCCCGCTGGTCGCCGTGGAAGGCGCTGGCCGGTGCCGTGCTGTTTGGCTGTATCGAGGCGCTGATTCCGCAGATGGCCGCCTCCGGTATTCGTCTGCCGCAGTACTTCGTATTTATGACCCCCTACGCCGTCACCCTCGGGGTGATGATCTGGGTAGCCCTGGCCAGCCGCGATAGCAGCAGCCAGCCCGGGGCGTTGGGAGAACCCTTTATTCGAGAAGAACGCCGCTAGCCGCGTTGAAAGCTGGCTACGTGGCCATCGCAGCGCTAAGAGTCGGCTCAACATGCTCATTTACTGTTCGTAAACTGCGCTGTTTCGCCAATTTTTGCCTTGCGCTGACTGCCTCGCCGACGCTTTCAGCACCGCTAGCCCGGAACTGAAAACAGGACATATTCATGCAAGGTGCAGTATTGATTACCGGCGCGACCTCCGGGTTTGGCGCCGCCAGCGCGCGCTGTCTGGCGCGGCAGGGCTGGCCGCTGATTCTCTGTGGTCGCCGTCTGGAGCGCCTGCAGGCGCTGGCCGATGAATTGAGTGAGCTGACGGCGGTGTTGCCGCTGCAGCTGGATGTGCGCGATGCCATCGCCGTGCAGCGCGCCATTGATGAGCTGCCGGAGCCGTTCTCCGGGATTCAGGTGCTGGTCAACAACGCCGGGCTGGCGCTGGCGCCGGGGCCGGCGCAGGCGGTCGAGCTGAGCGACCTGCACACCATGATCGACACCAACATCACCGGGCTGGTCAACATGACACACGCGGTGTTGCCCAGGCTGATTGCCTGGGGCAGCGGCGCGACCGTTATCAACATTGGCTCCACCGCCGCCGGCAACCCCTATCCGGGCAGTCATGTCTACGGCGCCAGCAAGGCGTTCGTGCAGCAGTTTTCCTATAACTTGCGCTGTGACCTGCAGGGCACCGGCGTGCGGGTGACTGATCTGGCTCCGGGTATTGCCGAGACCGAGTTCAGTCTGGTGCGCAATGCCGGGGACTCGGGTGCCGCGGACAAGGTCTATCGGGGCACAGTACCGCTCACCGCCGACGATGTAGCCGCACAGGTGGGCTACATCGCCGCGCTGCCTGCGCACATGAACATCAATCGACTGGAAGTGGTGCCGGTGCGTCAGGCCTGGGGGCCTTACGCGATTCACCGGGATCAGCTCACCGAGTCGGCCTGAGCGCTGTTCACAAAGTCCACCACCCGCTGCAGTGCCGCATCAGCGCTGTGCAGCAGCCCGGCGTGGGCCTGAAATACATGCCACAGGTCCTCGTAGCGCTCCAGCCGTACGGCGACGTCGGCTGCGCGCGCGGCTTCGGCCAGCCGCAGGCTGTCGTTCAGCAGCACCTCATCTTCACCGACCTGCAGCAGCAATGGCGGCAAGCCCTTGAGCTGGCCGAACAGCGGCGACACCATCGGATCGGCGCGGTCCAGCCCGGCCGGGCAGTAGGCGTCGCGGGCGCTGTCGAGCCAGGACGGATGCAGCAGTGGGTCGCCGGCCGCAGGCGCGTGCAGCTGCTCGGCAGTCATATCGGTGACCGGTGAAAAGCAGACCAGCGAGGCGGGCAGCGGCAGCTTGAGCGCGGCCAGCTTTTGCGCCGTCACCAGTACCAGGTTGCCGCCTGCCGAATCGCCGATCAGGGTGATCTGCGCGGGCGTATAGCCTCGCTGCAGCAGCGCCTGATAGGCGGCGACCGCATCGTCACAGGCCGCTGGTGCCGGATACGCCGGGGCCAGTCGGTAATCGAGTGCGCAGACATCAAACTGACCACGGCTGGCGAGCGCCGAGCAGATGCCCCGATGGGTCTGCGGGGAGCCGATGACGAAGGCGCCGCCATGCAGGTACAGCAGCACGCGACCGTTGCCCCCAGCGGCCGGGCGGTGCCACATACAGGGCCGTCCGGCGATCTGCTCTGCGCTGCGGCTGACGCCTTTGGCCAGCGGCATGCCGAGGGTCAGCAGGCGCAGGATTATCGCCTGCAGGGAAAACGGAATGGGTGGCCGCACTAGACCGCGAAACAGCAGTTTCAGCATGCCGCGCAGAAAGGCGCGCAACCCGGGCTGCCCTGGATTGCGATACAGCTCATCAACGTACCTGGACATAATCGCTCCATGTCGGTTTGCGGGTCATGTATCGATAGGTGAAGGTAAAACCGGGCCAGTTGACGGTCTGTTTGCCGTCGGCGGTCAGATACCAGCTCTGGCAACCCTGAGCCCAGATTGTGCCGCGGGCGTCATCCTGCAGCTGCCGGTTGTAGCGCGCCTGCACTTCGGGCTGCAGATCAAGGTAGCGCAGGCCACGGTCGCGCACGGCCTTCACGCAGGCGATGACGTAGCGGAACTGGCTTTCCAGCATATAGATGATCGAGTTGTGGCCGAGGTTGGTATTGGGCCCGTAGAGCACGTACAGGTTGGGGAAGCCGGCGACCGAGATGCCTTTGTAAGCGTCGGCACCGTCGCGCCAGGCTTCATTCAGCTCGCTGCCGTTGAGCCCGGTGATGCGTATCGGCGCGAGGAATTCGGTGGCGGCAAAGCCGGTGCCATAGATCAGCACGTCGGCCGGGTGCAGGGTGCCGTCCTGGGTGATTACACCCTCTGGCACGACCTTCTCGATACCGTCGGTGACGACATTGACGTGAGGCTGATTCAGCGCCGGATAGTAGTTGTTGCTGATCAGGATACGCTTGCAGCCGAGTGGGTAATCCGGGGTCAGGGCCGCGCGCTTGGCTGGGTCGCTGATGTTGCGCTGCAGGTGGCGCAGCGCGGCCTTTTCGCTGCTTTTGACCAGCGCCGGGAAATGCACGAAAGCCAGCGCGCGCACTTCGTGGGTCAGGTACTGCCAGAGCCGGTCCAGCTGGTGCAGCAGCGGCAGGCGGCTTAGCCAGCGGCGGCGTGAATCGCTGTATTCGCAATCATCCTTGGGCAGCACCCAGGCGGCGTTGCGCTGGTACAGGTCAAGCTGAGCCACCTCGGGCACGATCTGCGGTACGAACTGGATCGCCGAGGCGCCCGTACCGATGACCGCGACCCGCTTGCCCTTGAGGTCAACGTCGTGCTGCCACTCGGCCGAGTGGAAGGCCGGGCCGGTAAAGTTGCCGAGGCCTTCGATGTTCGGCATCAGCGGGCGGTTGAGCTGGCCGGTGGCGGCGATTAAATTGCGCGCGACTAGGGTTTCTCCGCTGCTGGTAGTGACCTGCCAACAGCCGCTGTCGGCGTCAAAGCGGGCTTCGCTGACTTCGCAATTGAGGCGAATGCGCTGGCGCAGGTGGTATTTGTCGGCGCAGTGGCGGATGTAGGCGTGAATTTCGTCCTGGCGGGCGTACTTGTGCGGCCAGGTGGTGCGCGGCTCAAACGAGTAGGAGTACAGGTGCGAGGGCACGTCGCAACCTGAGCCGGGATAATGGTTGTCGCGCCAGGTGCCGCCGATGTCGGCGGCCTTTTCCAGTAGCAGAAAATGGCTGATGCCGGCGCGGTCGAGCTGGATGGCCATGCCAAGGCCGCCAAACCCGCTGCCGATGATGATGGCGTCGAGTGGTGCGGCAGGTGAGCTTTTTTTAGTCATTGTGTGCTTCCTCCTGTGCGACTGATATTAGGCCTTGTCTATCACTGGGGGTATGGCATAGTCGGTCAAAAAATTGTGAGTTTCGGACACGTCATGACTGCTACTGCTCCTCCCTGGCCGCGCCTGCGCAATATCGGCAGCGTTCAGTTGCTGACCCAGCTGGGCACCGAGCTGGGCCTCACCGTTCCGCAGTGCCTGCAGGGCACCGGACTGGATGTCATGGCGCTGGCCGATGGTCAAGCCAAGGTCGAGGCGGCGCAGGAGCTGCAGGTGGTCAGCAACCTGCTCGCTGGCCTGCCTGGTCAGCCGCTGCTCGGCCTGTTGGCCGGGCGTCGTTACCAGCTCAGCCGGTACGGCATCTGGGGTTATGCGCTGCTTAGCAGTGCTTCGCTGGGCGAGGCGCTGGAGATGGGGCTGCGCTATCTCGACCTGACCTTCGCCTTTTGCCGTATCCATGCCCGTGAGGACGCCAGCGGTCGTTGGCTGGTCATCGATGACCGCTGGATTGAGCCGTCTCTGCGGCGCTTTCTGTTGCTGCGTGACAGCGCCGCAACCGCGCGAATTCAGCGTGAACTGACCGGGCTGAGGCAGCCCTTCAAATCAGTTCGGCTGACCCTGCCTGCGCCGCCGGATGCTCAGTTGAATGCCTACACTGAAGCCTATGGTTGCACCCCGCAGTTCGATGCTGCCGAAACCATGCTTGAACTCGACCCGGCGCTGCTGGCCCGTGGTTTGCCTGGCGACAATCCGGCGATTCGGCAGGCCTGCGAGCAGCAGTGCCATCAACTATTGCAGCGCTACCGGGCGCGCGATGGCCTGGCCGGGCGGGTGCGGGAATTGTTGCTGGACGGTGGTGCAACCCTGCCGGACATGCCCACGGTCGCTGCCCGGCTGCATCTGACTGAGCGCACCTTGCGTCGCCGTCTTGATGGCGAGCGGACCAGCTTTCGGCAGCTACAGGAGGAAACCCGTGAGGCGTTGGCAGAAGAGCTGCTGCGGGTGCCGGGGTTGTCGCTCGAGGAGGTGGCGCAGCGACTGGGTTACGGCGAGGTCTCTAACTTTGTCCATGCGTTTCGGCGCTGGAAGGGAATGACTCCACGGCAGTTTTGCCGTAGCGCCCGGGCCTGACGCATCAGCCTGAATGATGGGTGACTATTCGGTCAGTCAAGAGCCGCTTCCGTGCGGCGCCGGCCGGAGTATCTTTGTGGGCTGACCGATTCAGCGTTTCCTGCAGATAAATCACAACAAAGGAGAATGCCCGTGGCCGATCTGGACGTATTTCGCCAGCAAACCCGCGCCTGGCTGGAAGAGAACTGCCCGCAGAGCATGCGCACACCGCAACGCTCGGACAACGACGCCTGCTGGGGTGGGCGTAAGTTCACGTTCGCCAGTGAAGATCAGAAACTCTGGCTCGAGCGCATGGCGGCGCGCGGCTGGACCGCGCCCGAGTGGCCGACCGAGTATGGTGGCGGTGGCCTCAGCCAGCAGGAGCATAAGGTGCTGCGCGAAGAAATGGCGCGCATCAACGCCCGTCCGCCGCTGTCCAGTTTCGGGATATGGATGATCGGCCCGGCGATTCTCAAATTCGGCTCCGAAGAGCTCAAGCGTCAACATCTGCCGCCGATTGTCCGCGGTGAAATCCGCTGGTGTCAGGGCTACAGTGAGCCCGGCGCCGGTTCTGACCTGGCCGGCCTGCAGACCCGTGCCGAAGACCACGGCGACCACTTTATCGTCAATGGCCAGAAGATCTGGACCTCCTACGCCGACAAGGCTGACTGGATGTTCTGTCTGGTGCGTACCAACCCCGATGCCAAGAAGCAGCTGGGCATCAGTCTGGTGCTATTCGACATGACCACCCCCGGCGTAAGCACCCGCCCGATCAAGCTGATTTCCGGCAGCTCGCCGTTCTGCGAAACCTTCCTGGACAACGTCCGGGTAGAGAAAAATCAGGTGGTCGGCGAGATCAACGCCGGCTGGACCATCGCCAAGTACCTGCTGACCCACGAGCGGGAAATGATCGGTGGCATGGGCCGCACCGCGGCTGGCCAGAAGACCCTGCCGCAGATTGCGGTGGATGCCGTTGGGCTGGAAGACGGCAAGCTGGCCGATGGCATGCTGCGCGGTGAGCTGGCGACATGGGATCTGGACGCGGCAGCCTTTGCACTGACCGCCGAGCGGGTGCTGGATGAAGCCAAGGCTGGGCAGGGCGTCGGCGCGGCTTCGGCCATGCTCAAGTATTACGGTACCGAGCTGAACAAGCGGCGGCAGGAACTGATGGTCGCCCTGCATGGCAGCGATGCCATGGTCTGGGAAGGAGAGGCGTCACGCGAAGGTGTCATTCCTCGCACCTGGCTGCGCTCCAAGGGCAACTCGATCGAGGGCGGTACCACCGAGGTGCAGCTCAACGTCATCGCCCGCAACATTCTCGGCCTTCAGTAAGGGGACACTGTCATGTCAGCTTTGGTACTTAACGAAGAACAACAGATGCTCAAGGACGCGGCCAAGCGTTTCATGAGTGAAAGTGCACCGGTCAGTCAGCTGCGTGCGCTGCGCGACAACCGCGACGAAATCGGCTTTTCCCGCGAGCTGTGGCAGAGCATGGTCGAGATGGGCTTTGTCGGCACCCTGATCCCGGAAGCGCTGGGCGGTGCCCAGTTCGGCTACGTCGGTATGGGCCAGGTCAGCGAACAGGCCGGCCGCAACCTCAGCGCCTCACCCTTGATCTCGACTGCCATTGGCGGTGTGGCTGCGCTGCTGCTGGCAGGCTCCAGCGAACAGCAGAAGGCGCTGCTGCCGCAGGTTGCCGAGGGCGGCCTGTTGCTGGCGCTGGCCGTTGATGAAGCGCCGCGTCACGCGCCGAATCGGGTGGCAACCCGGCTGCAGGTGGCCGATGGCGGGTATCTGCTCAATGGCCGTAAGACCTTTGTGGTCGACGGCCATGTTGCCGACAAGCTGATCGTGTCAGCGCGCAGCGAGGGTGCCGAGGGCGACCACGCCGGTATCAGCCTGCTGCTGGTGGACCGCAACGCCCCTGGCGTGAGTGTCGAGCGCACCATCATGGCTGACAGCCGCAATGCGGCGATTGTCAGCCTTGAGGACGTCAAGGTCGCAGCCGGTGATCTGCTGGGTGAGGCGGGCAACGCCTGGGCTGCGCTGGAATTGACGCTGGATGTGGTTAATGCGCAGCTGGCTGGCGAGCTGCTGGGCATTTCGCTGGAGGTGTTCGAGCGCACCGTTGCCTACCTGCAGGAGCGTAAGCAGTTTGGGGTTGCGCTGAGCACCTTCCAGGCCCTGCAGCACCGCTGCGCGCATCTGTTCAGTGAGCTGGAACTGGTCAAGTCGGCGGTGTTGAAGGCGCAGATGGCGCTGGATGCGGGTGATGCCGAGGCGGCGCAGTGGGTCAGTCTGGCCAAGGCCAAGGCCTGCGAAGTAGCCGAGCTGGCGACCAACGAAGCGGTGCAGATGCACGGCGGCATGGGCATGACCGACGAGTTTGATATCGGCCTGTTTATGAAGCGTGCGCGCAGTGTGCAGGCGTTGTTTGGCGATTACCGCTATCACGCCAACCGCTTTGCGGCGTTGCGGGGGTACTGAGTACTTGGTGGAGAAAGCCGTAGGCTTTTCCACCGGATGGCGCGGCGAATGCTGGAGAGCGCTCGCGCTTCAGGTATGCGGCTGCACCGATGGCACGGTCGGACGCGACATGTCGCGTCCCTACGGCAAAAGCGCAACTTCACTGTCCTAGGGCCACGGCATGCCGTGGCCGTTGGTATTACGGGCGCCGCACATAAAAAAACCGCAGCCTTGGCTGCGGTTTTTTTATGCCCTGATCAGAAGTGGTACTTGGCGATCAGGTTGGTTGCGCTCTGGTGGGTATCCAGCCCGAAGGTGCCGTTCGGGATGCCGTACTTGTGCTTCCAGTAGTCGTACTCGATACCGGTGTACAGCTGCTTCTCGGACCAGCCCAGGGCCTTGCCCAGGTCGTATTTGATCTGCGGGTTGATGTGCAGGTTGGCGTGGTAGTTGTCGTCGTCGTTATCGACTACCCAGTCGATAAAGCCGTCGATCAGCACGTCGGAGTTGCCGACCGGGACGGTGTAGGCCCACACCGGGGTGATCTGCCATACGCCGCGGCCGCCAGATGCCTCGTCGGCGTGGCGATAGTAGGTGTTCAGCTGGAAGTAGTCGAAGCCGGGGATATTCAGGTCAACGGCCGGGCCGAGCAGGTAATTTTTGACGTCGTTACGGCCGAACTCGTAGGTGCCGGCCAACAGCACGTCGGTGATCGGGCCGAAGGCAAAGCTCTGGCCGGTGATCTTGCCCAGTGACAGGCGCGGGGAGATTTCACCGTAGTAGCTGCTGTTCTGATCTTCGCTGTTGGTACCACCGTTGTAGTGGATGCTGTCGAAGAAGATGAACAGGTCACCCTTGGTCCAGCCGCTGGCGTGCTCGAAGGTCACGGTTTGCTGGGTGTCAGGGTCAACCTGGAAATCGGTGCCGTACAGATAGGTAATGCTGTTGTTCTGCCACAGCAGGGGATAGGCGTGTGCAAGGCTGCTGGCCAGCATCAGGGTGCTACCCAGTGCAGCGCGGGTCAGGCGGTTCATGGATGTTTCTCCATTTATAGGGGGGGTGTAGAGGGGTGTAACGCCGGCGCGAATGGTATAGCAAAACCTTGGCTGGCGCAGCTGACGCCCGTCGGAGAACGGCGGTGTTTCCAGATGGGAAACGCTATTTCACCATAGTAGGGCTAGGCACCCTCGGAGCGAGTGTTTACCCTTGCCGGTTTGCTGTCGTGGCGAGAGGCCCTAGATCAATGTTGCTACGTGGACTGACCTGGCTGGTGTTCTTCCAGTTGCTGGGTACCGGTTTGAATGTGCTGGTGCTGCCGTTCCTGCCGGGGCCGATCATCGGCATGCTGCTGATGGTCGTGTATCTGTGCCTGCGCGGTGGCGTCAGTGAGTCGATCAGTCTGGCCTCCAGTGGTTTGCTGACCTACCTGCCGCTGATTCTGGTGCCGCCAGCGGTTGGCATCATGGTGTACGGCAGCGAGATTCTTGCTGATGCCACGGCCATCCTGGTCACCCTGGCCTTGTCGCTGGCGCTGAGCATGCCGTTCTGTGGCTGGCTGATGCAGAAGCTGATCGAGCGCCAGGAACGGAGGAAGGCACCATGAGCGGGACGCTGTTGCAAGCCTGGCAGGCTGTCGTCGATCACCCGCTGTTCTGGGTCGGCATGACTCTGGCCGCCTATCAGTTGGGCGTGGCGCTCTACCAGCGTACCAAGCTGGCGGTATTTCACCCGGTGCTGGTATCCACCGCCGTGCTGGTGCTGGTCATTCTCGCCGTCGGACAGGACTACGCGCATTATCGCGAAGCCGTGCAGCCGCTGCAGGTGCTGTTGGGACCGGCCACGGTGGCACTGGCGGTGCCGCTGTACATGAACTTCCGGCGCATTCGCAGCTATTTCTGGCCGGTGCTGGTCTGCCTGCTGGTCGGCGGCACGCTGGCGACCGTGCTGGCGGTGCTGCTGGCTTGGCTGCTGGGCGCCGAGCCGATGATCATGATGACCTTGGCACCTAAATCGGTGACCTCGCCGATTGCCATGCTGGTGGCCGAGCAAATCGGCGGCGTTGCGGCGCTGGCGGCGGTATTTGTGATGTTCACCGGCGTGCTGGGAGCCATCTTCGGTCCGATGCTGCTGCGCCTGTGCGGCGTGGACCATCCGGCCGCCTGGGGTATGGCCATGGGCCTGACCGCGCATGCGGTGGGTACCTCGCGGGCGCTGGAAGAGGGGGAGGAGGCGGGTGCTTTTTCTGCCCTGGCCATGAGTCTGATGGGCACCGCTACGGCGTTGTTGCTGCCGCTCGCGGTATCGCTCTGGATGGTATTTCAGGGCTGAATTTTCTTCGCTCGGGAGTATTTTCCACATCTGTGCGTCATATTTGACGTGCGTCAATTCGCCCAGTCCCCGCTTGCCGGGGGCTGAGCCATACTAATTCGGCAAACATTGTTCCGTAGTGTTTGTCGGCGGTGACCGAATTGACCTGATGATTCCTCCGAGCGGAGTACGCAGATGGATATCGTAGAGCTCTCACGAATGCAGTTCGCCTTGACGGCGATGATTCACTTCTTGTTTGTACCCCTGACGCTGGGCCTGGCTTTCCTGCTGGCGATCATGGAGTCGGTCTATGTGATGACCGGCAAGACCATCTACCGTGACATGACCCAGTTCTGGGGCAAGCTGTTCGGTATCAACTTCGCCCTGGGGGTGACTACCGGCCTGGCGATGGAGTTCCAGTTTGGTACCAACTGGTCCTACTACTCGCACTACGTCGGCGACATCTTCGGCGCGCCGCTGGCGATCGAAGCCCTGATGGCCTTCTTCCTCGAGTCAACGCTGTTCGGCCTGTTCTTCTTCGGCTGGGACCGCATGAGCAAGGTCAAGCACCTGGCGGTGACCTGGCTGATGGCGCTGGCGACCAATTTTTCGGCGTTGTGGATTCTGGTTGCCAATGGCTGGATGCAGCACCCGGTGGGCTCGGAATTCAACATCGAGACCATGCGCATGGAGCTGACCAACTTCGCCGAGGTGCTGCTCAACCCGGTGGCTCAGGTCAAGTTTGTCCACACCGTGTCGGCGGGCTACGTCACCGGCTCCATCTTCGTGCTGGCGATTTCCAGCTACTATCTGCTCAAGGGCCGCGATCTGGCCTTTGCTCGCCGCAGCTTCGCCATCGCCTCCGCGTTTGGTCTGGCTAGCGCGCTGTCGGTCATCGTGCTGGGCGACGAGTCCGGTTACGAGTTGGGCGAGGTGCAAAAGGTCAAGCTGGCGGCGGTAGAGGCCGAGTGGGAAACCCAGCCACCACCGGCGGCCTTTACCCTGATCGGTTTTCCCAACGAGCAGGCTCAGCACACCGACTATGCGATCAAGGTGCCGGCGGTACTCGGGTTGATCGCAACCCGTTCGCTGGATGAGGAAGTCCAGGGGCTGCAACAGATCAAGGAAGAGAACCTTGGGCGCATCATCCGCGGCCAGGAGGCCTATGACCTGATGCAGCGCATCCGCGCCGGGGACAAGTCGTCCGCGACCGTGGAACAGTTCAACGCTGTGCGCGATGACCTGGGCTTCGGTCTGTTGCTCAGTGGCTACACCGATGACGTACTGAATGCGACGCCTGAAGAAATAGCCAATGCGGTAGAAGCCACTGTGCCCAAGGTCTGGCCGCTGTTCTGGAGCTTCCGCGTCATGGTTGCCTGCGGTCTTCTGATGTTGCTGCTGTTTGCCTGCGCCTTCTGGCACAGCGCTCGTCGTACGGTCGACAAGCCAAAATGGTTGCTCAAGTTCGCCATCTTCAGTCTGCCCTTGCCATGGATCGCCAGTGAAATGGGCTGGTTTGTGGCCGAGTATGGGCGGCAGCCCTGGGCCATCGGTGAAATTCTGCCGACCCATCTGGCGGTCTCGCAGCTGAGCCCGGGCGATGTGCTGTTTACCCTGATCTCCATCGCCGTGCTCTATAGCATCTTCGTGATCATCGAGATCTGGTTGATGACCAAGTATGCGCGCAAGGGGCCGTCGAGCCTGCACACCGGTCGCTATGACCTGGAAACTGCCGAAGCACAGGAGGCCTGATCATGGATTACGAAGCATTACGGTTCATCTGGTGGGTGCTGATCGGGGTTCTGCTGATTGGCTTTGTGGTCACCGACGGCTTTGACATGGGCGTTGCCGCGCTGCTGAAAGTGATCGGCAAGAACAACTATGAGCGGCGCGTGATGATCAACTCGATCGCGCCCCACTGGGACGGCAACCAGGTCTGGCTGGTGACCGCCGGCGGCGCGCTGTTCGCAGCCTGGCCGACGGTCTACGCGGCATCATTCAGCGGGTTCTACCTGGCCATGATGCTCACGTTGTTTGCCTTGTTCCTGCGTCCGCTGGCCTTCGAGTATCGCTCCAAGATCGACAGCGAAGTCTGGCGCAGTCGCTGGGACTGGGCGCTGACTGCCGGTTCGGCGATACCGGCGCTGATCTTCGGGGTGGCCTTTGGCAACCTGCTGCAGGGCGTGCCCTTCCAGTTCGACGAGCTGCTGCGGTTTCAGTACACCGGCAGTTTCTGGGCGCTGCTCAACCCCTTTGCGCTGCTGGCTGGCGTGCTGAGCCTGCTGATGATCGTCAATCACGGTGCCACCTACCTGCAGCTCAAGACCGAGGGGCAGATCAAGGCCCGCGCCGAGGCGATCTCCTCACTGCTGGCGCTGGTCTGCGCGGTGGTATTCGTCATGGCCGGGGTCTGGCTATGGCTGGGCATTGATGGCTATCAGGTAGTCAGCGTCATTGATACCAACGGTGATAATCGCACCATCGACAAGGTGGTCGAAATCAGTTCTGCAGCCTGGTTCGGCAACTACGCCAAACTGCCGCTGCTATGGGCTGTGCCCGCGCTGGGGGTCATCTGCTTTGTGTTCTGTGCCCTGTTCAGCAAGGCGCGTAAGCACGCGCTGGCGTTTGTCAGCTCGGCGCTGGCCATGGCCATGGTGCTGATCACGGCGGGTCTGAGCATGTTCCCCTTTGTCATGCCGTCTTCCAGCATGCCAAACCACAGCTTGACGATGTGGGATGCGACCGCCAGTGAAACCACGCTGTTCATCATGTTCTGTGTGGCTTGTCTGTTCGTCCCGATCATCCTTGGTTACACCGCCTGGGGCTACTTCGTGATGCGCGGCCGCCTGAACGAGCAGCATATCCGCGACAACACTCACAGCATGTATTAACGGAAGGAGAAGACTATGTGGTATTTCACCTGGATTCTCGGCGTACTGCTGGCCTCTGCGTTTGGCATCGTCAATGCCATGTGGCTGGAACTCAACGGCTATGTAGGAGAAGAAGATCAAGTCGACTGAGATTGATCCGCGTAGTGCCAGCAGTTGGCTGACCCGGCTGCTGGCGCCGCAGGCTTCCCTGCTCAATCTGGCCCTGCTGTTCGCGTTGGCGGCGGCGGGGCTTTTTGTCTGGCAGTGCTGGCTGCTGGCGCAGCTGTTTTCCGGCTGGCTGGTGGCCTGGCAGCAGGGCGGCTTGGGCGAGGCACAGGCGCAGCTGCTGGGCAGTCTGTTGCCCTGGTTGGCGCTCTGTCTTGTTCTGCGGCCGTTGTTGCAATACGGCCGCGAGCAAGCCAGCCAATTGGCCAGCCTGCGCGCCCGTGGCGAGTTGCGCCGCACCTTGTTGCAGCGTCTGGCGGCGCTGGGGCCTGCGCGGGCGCAACTGGGCGCCGACGCGGAACTCGGCAGCCGCCTGCTGGAGCAGGTCGAGGCGCTGGACGGCTACATCAGCCGTTATCGAGTGCAGCGCCAGCTGGTGCTGCTGGTGCCGCTGCTGCTGGTGGTTTGTACCGCTCTTTTCAGCCCGTTGGCGGCGGTGTTGTTGCTGCTGACGGCACCGCTGGTGCCGGTGTTCATGATTCTGCTGGGCAAGGCCGCGGCCTCGGCCAGTCAGCGCCAGTTCGTTGCGCTGGCGCGGATGAGCGGGCGCTTCAGTGACCTGCTGCGCGGCAGCTGGACGCTGCGCCATCTGGGCGCGTTGCCCGCCGCCGAAGCTGAGGTTGGAACCGCCGCCGAACACTACCGCGCCGGTACCATGCGGGTGCTGCGTATGGCCTTTCTTTCCGGTGCGGTGCTCGAGTTGTTTGCCTCATTGGCGATTGCGCTGGTGGCGCTCTACCTGGGGCTTGGCCTGCTTGGCATTTTGCCCTGGGCCAAGGGCGAGATACCGGTTCCCTATCTGGGCGCGCTGTTTATCCTGCTGCTGGCACCGGAGTTCTATGCGCCGCTGCGTCAGCTCGGCGCGGATTACCACGCCAAGGCGGAAGCCGAAGGGGCGATGACCGAGCTGCTGCCGCTGCTCAATCAACAGGTGTGGGAGCACCCGGGGCGCGAGCCGGTGACGCTCAGCGCCGCGCCGCGTATCGACTGTCATCAACTGGCAATTGAGGGTCGCCTGGCGCCGCTCGATCTGCGTGTGCAGGCGGCCGAGCGGGTGGTGCTGCAGGGCGCCAGCGGCAGCGGCAAGTCCAGTCTGCTCGAAGCGCTGCTGGGCTTTGTGCCCTGGCAGGGTGAGCTGCTGATCAATGGTCACTCGCTGCTGGATCTGTCGCGACCGGACTGGCTGCGGCATGTTGGTTATCTGGCCCAGCAGGTACCGATCCTGCTCGGCAGCATCGCCGATAATCTGCGCCTTGCCGCGCCCACGGCCACTGACGCCGAGCTGATCGCGGTGCTGGAGCAGGTCGCGCTCTGGCCGCTGATTCGCCAACTGCCCAAGGGGCTGGAGACCGAGCTGGGCGAGCGCGGGCTTGGGCTGTCGGGCGGGCAGCTGAGCCGGCTGGCGCTGGCGCGGCTGCTGCTGCGCGATACCCCGGTCTGGCTGCTGGATGAGCCGACAGCCCATCTGGATGCGGATACCGCCGAGTTGATCCATGCGCTACTGGAGCGCCTGAGTCAGGGGCGCACACTGCTGCTGGTCAGCCACGATCTGCAGGGACTGGACTGGGCTGACCGGGTGGTGACGCTCGGCCAGTCAGAGCAACGCCTGGAGGCTGCCGATGTCTGAGCAACCCATTCGTCTGCGGACCTTGCTGCGCAGCCGCCTCGGGCAGTGGAGTCTGGCGCTGTTTCTCGGCGCGGTGACGCTGTTGTCGGCCATTGGCCTGCTGGCCACCTCCGGCTGGTTTATCAGCGCGGCGGCGCTGGCCGGACTGGCGACGGTCGCGGCCTACGGCTTCGATTACTTCCGCCCGGCGGCGATCATCCGCTTCTTCGCCATCGTTCGTACTGCCGGCCGCTACGCCGAACGGCTGGCCTCGCACAACGCCGCACTGGCCCTGCTCAAGGATCTGCGTACGCGCCTGTTTGCCCGCGTTGCGGGGCAGCGCCGGCTCACTCCGGCGGCGCGCTCGGCGATTGCCATGCACCGGCTGGTAGCCGATATCGATCTGCTCGACTTTTTCCCGCTGCGCTTTGTCGCGCCCTGGTTCTGGGCATCGGTGCTGACGCTGCTGGTGCTCGGCTGGCTGGCGCTGCTCGACACCTCGCTGGCGGTTGCCGCGCTGCCGGGGTTGCTGCTGGCCTGGCTGGTGGTGCCGATGCTCGGTGGACGGCTGGCTGCCCGCCTGGCCCGCCGTGATGCCGAACTGGCCGAACAGCGCCGCGAGTTTCTGCTCGACCGTCTGCAGCTGCTGACCTCCCTGCTGCTGTGGCAGCGCTGGGACGATCAGCAGGCCGCGTTTCTGCAGCAGGATGATGCCTGGCTGCAACAGCGCCTGCGACAGCAGAAACTGGTCAGTTTGACGGCGCTGGGGCAGCAACTGGGCCTGGCGCTGGCGTTGCTTGCGGTGCTCTGGCAGGGGCATGCGCTGTTGCAGCAGGGGGCGTTGTCGGTGCCCTGGCTGCTGGCCGCGTTGCTGTCGGTAATGGGGCTGGCCGAAGCCCTGCTGCCGCTGTCAGCGAGCTTTATTTCGCTGGGCTTCAGCCAGGCGGCGCGGGATCGGTTGAATCAGCTGACCGCCGCCGAGACCGACCTTGCCGGCACCGCAACCGCGCTGCCTGAGCAGCCACTTAACCTAGTGCTGTCTGGCCTGAGCGCCAGAATGCCCGGCGCGCTGAACGGCCCGGAAAACGTGTCCATCGGCCTGCAACAGGGCGACGTGCTGCTGATCGAGGGGCCGTCCGGCGGCGGCAAGAGCACCCTGCTGCAGGTGCTGGCGGGCGAGCCGCTGGCGTTCACGGGGGAACGGCTGATCAACGGGCAAGGCTTTGAGCATTGGAATCTGCGTGGGCTGATCGGCTACCTGCCGCAGCAGCTGGATATCTTCGACATGACACTGGCGCAGAATCTGCGCTTGGCTGATCCAAAGGCCAGTGACGAGGCCCTCTGGCAGGTGTTGGATGATGTCGCGCTGGCTGATTGGGTGTGCGGGCGCAAGCATGGCCTGAATACTACGCTGGGCGAGTTCGGTGCCAAGGTCTCCGGTGGGCAGGCGCGGCGTATTGCCCTGGCCCGTCTGCTGCTGACCAAACGCCCCGTGCTGCTGCTGGATGAGCCCTTTGCCGGGCTGGATTTTGATACCCGCGAGCGGGTGCTGGCGTCCCTGCTGCGTCGGCGCGAGCAGGGCATTATCGTCATTGTCAGCCACCAGCAGGTGGCGGTCCCGGAGGCTCGCCACCTGCGGATTGGCTGATTACCAGGTGTCGACGAACGGCCGGGTGCCCTTCTTCAGCGACTCGTCCGGAGCCGAGTGCAGGCCACGCATCAGCCAGTCGCGGGTTTCCAGCGGGTCGATCACCGCGTCGATCTCGAGGAAGCTGGCCATGCTGATGCCCTTGCCGCGCTGGTACAGCTCGGCGACCAGTTTCTCGAAGGTCGCCTGACGCTCGCCCTCGTCCTCGATGGCGGCCAGCTCCTTCGAGTAGCCGAGGCGCACCGCACCTTCCAGACCCATCGCCCCGAACTCACTGCTCGGCCAGCCGATGGTGAACATCGGTGCGTGGAAGCTGCCCGCAGCCATTGCCTGCGCGCCCAGGCCGTAGCCCTTGCGCAGCACCACGGTAAAGAACGGGATACTCAGGCTGGCGGCGGTGACAAACATGCGCGAGACATGGCGCACGGTGCCCTGCTGCTCGGCGTCCGGGCCGACCATAAAGCCGGGGGTATCGCACAGCGAAACCATCGGTAAACCGTGGGCCTGACACAGCTGCATGAATCGCGCCGCCTTGTCACCGGAGACGGCATCAATGGCGCCGCCCAGATGCATCGGGTTGTTGGCGATCAGGCCGAAGGCGCGGCCCTCGATACGAATCAGCGCGGTGATCAGCCCCGGCGCAAACTCGCGGCGCAGTTCGAGTACTGAGTTGCGGTCGGCGAGGGTTTCGATGACCTTGCGAATGTCGTACACGCGCAGGCGGTTTTCCGGAATCAGGTGGCGCAGCTCGCGCTGGTCCGCTGCTTCCCAGTCCGTCAGATCACCCTGGAAGTAGGACAGGTACTGCTTGGCCACCGCGGTGGCCTCGGCTTCGTCCTGCACCCGCACGTCGATCACCCCGTTCGGGCCGTGCATGCTGGTCGGGCCAACCTGCTCCGGGGTAAAGCGGCCGAGGCCGCCGCCCTCGATCATTGCCGGCCCGGCCATGCCAATGGTGGCGTTCTCGGTGGCGATGATCACGTCGCAGCAGCCGAGCAGCGCGGCGTTACCGGCGAAGCAGCGGCCGGAAACGATGCCGACGGTGGGCACCATGCCGGACAGCCGCGCCATGCGCATGAAGGTGGTGCAGTCCAGTCCGGCCACGCCAACCTTGTCGATGTCGCCCGGGCGACCGCCGCCGCCTTCGGTGAAGAACACCAGCGGCAGCTTCCACTGCTCGGCCAGCTCCAGCATGCGGTCGGTTTTCTTGTGGTTGGTGACGCCCTGGGTGCCGGCGAACACGGTGTAGTCGTAGGACAGCGCCATGCAGCGGGCGGCGTGTTCGCCGAACTTGTCGGCATTGATGGTACCGATGCCGTTGATCAGGCCATCCGCCGGGCTCATTTTCAGCAGCTCTTCGTGCGTGCGGCGCGAGCGCTGGGCGGCGAGGGCAAAGCCGCCGTACTCGATAAAACTGCCGTCGTCGAGCAGGTCGGCGAGGTTCTCGCGGGCGGTGCGCTGGCCGGTCTTGCGGCGCTTGGCGACGGCCTCCGGGCGGCGCTCGTCGGTCAGCTCGGCGCGGCGCTCGAGCACTTCCTGCAGGTCGGCGCGGATATGGTCGATGGCGACGGTCTCTTCGTCCTGCTGGGCGTTGCCCGCGACCTCGGCCGGCTCCAGATAGAGCAGGGCGCTACCCTCGAACAGGCTATCGCCGGGGCTGGCGGCCAACGCGCGGACGATGCCGCTCTGGGTCGCCTTGACCACGAATTCCATCTTCATGGCTTCCATGATCGCGACCTGCTGGCCAACGGCGACGCTGTCGCCAACCTGTACATCCAGGCTGACCAGCACGCCCTGTACCGGCGCGTTCAGTGGCTCGGTGCCGGCCGGGGCGTCGGTCTGCGCGCTGCTGGTGGCGGCGCTACTTGCGCTGCCTTGGAAGAAACGGTGCGGGTGGGCGCTGGCGTGGGCGGCGGTCAGGCTGGCGGCTTCGGCTTCGATGAAGGCAGTGGATACCAAGTTGCTTTGTACCTGCGGGTGCTGCAGCAGGTTCTGCAGCAGATGCAGGTTGCTGGCGGCGCCTTCCAGACGGAATTCGCACAGCGCGCGGTAGGCGCGGCGCAGTGTGTTCGGGTAGTCACCGTTTGCGTGCACGATCAGTTTGGCCAGCAGCGAGTCGTAGCGCGGGCTGGTGGTGTAGCCGGCGTAGCCGTAACCGTCGACGCGGATGCCCGGGCCGCTCGGTGGCTGATAGGCGCTGAGCGTGCCACCGGCCGGGCGGGTGCTGCCGTCGGCGGCCATGCTTTCCAGATTGATGCGCAACTGTACGGCAAAGCCGCGGGCGGCGGGAATGTCGGCCTGGGTCAGGCCCAGTTCGGCCAGCGTCTCGCCGGCGGCGAGCTGAATCTGCGTTACCGCCAGATCCAGGCCGGTCACCGCTTCGGTTACCGTGTGTTCGACCTGAATACGCGGGTTGGCTTCCATAAAGACAAAATCCCCGCGCTCCTCGTCGAGCAGAAACTCGACGGTACACAGGCCGCGGTAGCCAACCGCGCGGGTCAGGGTGCAGGCGGCGGTGTGCAGTTGCTCGCGCACAGCCGGATCAAGGCTTGGCGCCGGGGCCACTTCCAGCAGCTTCTGATTACGGCGCTGCAGGGTGCAGTCACGCTCCCAGGCGTGGGCAACCTCGGCGCCGTCGCCGATGATCTGCACCTCGATATGTCGAGCACGGCGGATCAGTCGTTCGACATACAGATCGCCACGGCCAAACGCGGCGGTGGCCTCGGAGCTGCAGCGGGCGAAGGCGTCGTCCAGCTCGGCAAGATCGTGCACCGCGCGCATGCCGCGCCCGCCGCCGCCAGCCAAGGCTTTCAGCATCACCGCTGCGCCGTCGCCGAGCGACTGCATAAAGTCGCGGGCCTGCTCCAGCGTGGTCGGCTCGTTGGTGCCCTGGGTCAGGGGCACACCCTGCTGCTGCGCCAGTCGACGCGCGCTGGCCTTGTCGCCAAAGGTGTCGAGCACCTCAGGCGCGGGGCCGATAAAGGTGATGCTGGCCTGCTCACAGGCGCGGGCGAAGTCGGCGTTTTCGCTGAGGAAACCGTAACCGGGGTGGATCGCATCGCAATTTTGCTCCTTGGCGATGCGAATCAGCTGGGCGGCGTCCAGATAGGCGGCAACACCCTGGCCCTGCAGGGCGATGGCCTGATCGGCGCTGCGCACGTGCAGCGACTGGGCGTCGTCTTCGGCGTACACGGCGACGCTCTCGGCGCCGCAGTCAGCGATGGCGCGCGCGAGGCGAATGGCGATTTCGCCACGGTTGGCGATGAGAATGCGGTTGAATGCCATGGGTTAGTTGATCCAGTCCTGTAGTTCCTGTTTTTTGACCTTGCCGGTCGCAGTCATCGGCAGTGTATCGACCAGCCGGATCTCCGGCACCTTGTAGATTGCCATCGCCTGCTTGCACCAGTCGCGAAGCGACTCGGCACTGGCGTGGCTGCCGGGCTTGGTAATGATGAAGGCGAGCGGCGTCTGGCCGCGCTGCGGGTCGGGCTTGCCGATGACCGCTGAGGCGAGAATGTCCGGGTGCTGGCCGAGCATGGCTTCCAGCTCGCTGGGAAACACACTCATGCCGTTGACCTTGAGCATTTCCTTGCGCCGGCCGAGGTAACGGATAAAGCCCTGCTCGGTGATCACGCCGCTGTCGCCGGTATGTAGCCAGCCGCCGTCGCGCAGTGCTTCGGCGCTGGCGTCGGGTTTGTTCCAGTAGCCCTTGAGCAGCGACGGACTGCGCAGGCACAGCTCGCCCTCGCTGCCCAGCGGCAGCAGCGCGCCGGTGTCGAAGTCGCAGACCTTGAACTCGGTGCCGGGTACCGGCAGGCCTACGAAGGTGGGCTCGGATTTCAGATCGAAATCATCGTCCTGCAGGCCGGCGGTAAAGGTGTCGCAGGTGTGGGTTTCGGTCATGCCGAAGCTGGTTTCGAACAGAGTGCAGCCGGTCAGCTCGCGCCAGCGGCGGCGGTATTCCGGGGTCAGCTTCTTGATAAAGGAGACGCAGCTGGTGGTCTCGAGCGAGCTGAAGTCAAACTCGCCGACCTGAGGGTGATCGAGCACCTCGGAGGCGCTGTCGACCAGCAGGCCGGTCTGGGTGACGCGATAATGCTGAACGGCGCTCATAAAGGTCAGCGCGTCCCAGCGGGCCAGCAGCACCAGCGGGGTGCCGGCGAACACCGGGAACAGCAGGCCGGAGTTTTCGCCGGCAATCCAGAACTCGGGCATGAAGTTCAGGCCGATGCGCCCCTCGTCAAAGCCCATGGCCGCCGGGACGAAGCTGGCGCAGGTGTAGAGCATGTCGCCGTGGGTGTGAATGCAGCCCTTCGGCAGGCCGGTGGTGCCGCCGGTGTAGTTGAGCGCGGCGGTGTCGTCCAGGTTGAGCTTAGGCAGGTTGTGCGGTGCGGGCGTGGTGGTAGCCAGTGCGGGCATCAGGTCGATGCTGTCGGTGATCGGCAGCTTGGGTGCCTGCAGCAGGTCTGGCACCGGAATTGGTGGCTGCGCCGGGCAGAGCTCGGACAAGCTGGTGCTGAAAACGTATTCCAGCGCAGTTTGCTCGCGAACCTCACGCACTACCGGCAGCAACTGGTCGAAGCAGATGATGGCACGGGCGCCGCAGTCGTCGAGCTGATAGCTCAGCTCCATGCCCTTGGCCATCGGGCTGACCGGGGCGTGGATCGCGCCCATCTTGAGAATGCCGTAGAAAGCGATATGCAGCTGCGGACAGTTGGGCATGAACACCGCGACCCGGTCACCCGGCTTGATGCCTTGGGCCTGCAACAGGGCGGCGCAACGGTTGCTCAGGTCGTCCAGCTCGGCGTAGGTCAGTTGATGGCCGTAGAAGTGCACGGCAACCCGGTCGGGAGCAGTGCGCGCCCAGTGGGAGAGGTACTCGGTCAGCGGACGTTCGCCCTGCGGGTAGACCGTTGTGGTCGGTTTGCCTGCCGGCCAGACCTTGGCCTGAATCGCCTTGAGGGTATCGAGATAGTCCTGCTCGTGCATGTCCGTGCCTCTTGCTGTTTTTATCGCTCAAGCTTAGGAGCTGTCGCGGCGGATAAGAAGCGATCAATATTCATTCAGAACCATGATTTCTATTCATGGTTTGACTGCAGGCGCGTAATCTCGGGCGTATAGCCCATGGCGGAGGTGTTTGTTGATGAGTGAAAAGAATGATTCCCCATCATTGGCCCGGATCGACCTTAACCTGTTTCGGGTGTTCGAGGTGGTGTACCGCGAGCGTAACCTGACCCGTGCGGCGGCGGTGCTTCATGTCAGCCAGTCCGCGGTCAGCCACTCGCTGGCACGGCTGCGTGAGCACTTTTCCGACCCGCTGTTCGTGCGTGAGGGCAGGGGCGTGACCCCGACCGCCGCGGCAATGCGGCTGGCCCCCGGGATTATCGATAGTCTGAGTCGGCTGCAGCAGAGCCTCGGCTATCTGCAGCAGTTTGATCCGCAGGAGGATGCACGCACCTTCACCATCAGCCTGCCGGAGCAACTGGAGCCGGTGCTGATTCCGCCGCTGCTGACCCGGTTGCGTGAATTGGCGCCGCGCAGCCGAGTGCGCACCGTGGGTGTCCGGTGGTCAGAGCTGAAGCTGGAATTGGCGGCCGGGCGAATCGATCTGGCGGTGCAGATCGCGCGGCCTGCCGATGCCAGTCTGCGGCAGATGCAACTGGTCAGGGAGCCACTCTGCGTGGTCGCCGGCCCACTGTTTGACGCGGAGCTGACGGCGGATAGCTATATGGCCGCGGAGCATATCGCGGTGGCGTCGTGGCGGCGCGGGCTGTCCTATGAGGATCTGGCGCTGGGGCATCTGGGGCTGATGCGCAATGTGGTGCAGCAATGCCAGAGTTATCAGGCGGCGAGTCTGGTGGTCGCGCAGACGCCATTGCTGCTGACCATGTCGCGGCGTCACGCCGAGTTGATCAACCGGCCGCTGGGCAACCGGCTGCTGAACATGCCATTACCACTACCGGAGATCGGTCTGACCCTTTACTGGCACAAGGGCATGGAGCATGACCCGGTCAACCGCTGGTTGCGGCGCCAGGTCCATGCGTTGGCTCAGAACAGTTCGAGTGGTGTAACCGCGCCACCGCTGTCGTAGCCGCCCATCTCCAACTCGCTGTAAGGCGGCGGTGCGTCTTCCTGCTTGAAGATCTCCATGAAGGCGCCGTCGGTGCCGGGGGGGGCACTGCGCCCGGTGGTCGGGTCGATACGGGCGGTCACCAGACCCCTGGGCATGCGTGGCTCGCGGTCCGGCACGCCTTCGAGCGCGGCGCCCATGAAGTTCATCCAGATAGGCAGTGCGGCGGTACCGCCGAACTCGCGTCGCCCCAGGGTGCTGGGCTGATCAAAGCCGACCCATACGGTGGCCACCAGGTCTGGGTTGAAGCCGGAGAACCAGGCGTCTTTCTGGTCGTTGGTGGTACCGGTCTTGCCTGCGAGATCGTTGCGGTTGAGTGCACGGGCGCGCACTGCTGTGCCGCGACGTACCACATCGCGCAGCATGCTGTTGAGCTGGTAGATGGTGCGCTCGTCGACTACGCGCTCGGCCTCTGCTGGTTGCTCACTGATGCCGCTGCCCTGGCGTTCCACGTAGGCGTTCAGGCGGGCTTGCTGCTGCTCCGTCAGCTCCGGTGTCACTGGCGGCTTGCTGTAGTCGATCAGCTGGCCGTAGCGGTTCTCGATGCGGTCGATCAGGTAGGGCTTGACTGCGTAGCCGCCGTTAGCAAAGGTCGCATAGCCCTGGGCTATCTGCAGAGGGGTCAGCTCTGAGGTGCCGAGGGAGGCGGACAGGTTGCGCGGCAGCTCCTTGCGTTCGAAGCCGAAGCGTTCGATGTAGCTCAGCGCGTTGTCGACGCCAAGGTCTTGCATCAGTCTGATCGATACCAGGTTGCGCGAGCGGTACAGCGCCTCGCGCAGGCGAATGGGGCCGAGGAAGTCTCCGCCGGAGTTCTTCGGGCGCCAGATGGAGTCGAGATAGTCGTCCACAAAGATCAGCGGTGCATCGTTGACCAGGCTGGCCGGCGTGTAGCCCTTGTCCAGCGCCGCGCAATACAGGAAGGGCTTGAAGCTGGAGCCGGGCTGACGGCGTGCCTGGGTGGCGCGATTGTAGTTGCTCTGCAGGAACGAGAAGCCGCCGATCAGCGCCTTGATGGCGCCATCCTGCGGACCCAATACGACGAGCGCACTTTGCGCCTCGGGCACCTGCGCCAGGCGCCAAGTATCATCTTCGATACGGCTGACACGGATAATGTCGCCCGGCTGGAGCACATCCATCGGCTTGCCGGGGCGTGGCCCCATGCCATTGGCGCTCAGATAGGGGCGGGCCCATTTCATATCGTCCCACTTGATGACGCCCTGCTGATCGCGGCGCAGCCGGATCTCCACCTGGTCGCCGTTGACCGCTGCGACGAGAGCAGGCTCCAGGCCGCCCAGGCTTTTATAACCCTTCAGCAGCTCAAGGCCCTGTTCCAGGGTGATATCCGGGTTGCGTGCTTCCGGCCCCCGGTAGCCGTGGCGACGGTCGTACTCCTGCAAGCCATCGCGCAGAGCCCGGTTGGCCATGTCCTGAAGGCCGCTGTCCACGGTGGTGTAGACGTTGAAGCCCTGTGTGTAGGCTTGGTCGCCAAAGCGCTCGACCATTTCCAGACGCGCCATTTCGGCAATGTAAGGCGCCTCCATCTCCGGGTTCGCGCCGTGGTTGCGCGCGGTGATGGGCGTGTTGACGGCCTCGCGGTAGCTGGCCTCGTCGATGTATCCCAGGGTCAGCATGCGATCCAGAATCCAGTCGCGACGGACCTTGGTGCGCTCAGGGTTGGCGATCGGGTTATAGCGTGACGGCGCCTTGGGCAGGCCGGCGATCATGGCCAGGTCGGCCAGTGGCAGCTCGTTGATCGATTTGCCGTAGTACACCTGCGCGGCCGCCTCGATACCGTAGGCGCGGTTGCCCAGGTAGATCTTGTTGACGTACAGCTCGAAAATTTCGTGCTTGTCGAGGTTGCGCTCGATCTGCAGGGCCAGCAGTATTTCATTCAGCTTGCGCGAGAAAACCCGGTCGCTGCTGAGGAAGTAGTTTTTCGCCACCTGCATGGTGATGGTGCTACCGCCGGTCTGAATGTGGCCCGTCTGCAGCAGCTCGCTGGCTGCACGCAACAGCCCCATCGGGTCGACCCCGTGGTGGTTGAGGAAGTTGTCGTCCTCGGCTGCCAGCAGGGCATGCACGAAGTCGCCCGGGACCTGGTCGTAGCTGATCGGGAAACGTCGCATTTCACCGAACTCTGCTATCAGTCGATTATCTGTGCTATATATCCGCAATGGGGTTTGCAGTTCGACATCACGCAGGGTTTCAACATCAGGCAGGGCGGGGCTAAGATAGAGCGCGACACCGCTCAGAACCATGATGGGTGCACATGCCAGCGCGAAGGCAGACCAGAAGAGAAATCTCAGTAAGCGCATAAGGGATGGGGAATTCCCTGAATAATTAGAAAGTTAGCTGGATTGCTAATTGAGAACGGCGTAGCAGTCTGCATTATAAGCGTATTTTTTTTGATTTAGCCATTTGCGCTTGTACAAGGACTGTTATTTAATGTAGGAAAACACAAACCGTCCGTAAGTGTCGGATGCTGATAGGAAATTGGCTGTGCTAGGGCTCCTAAAGAAAAAAGCGAACACGTTGCTGGGCATCGATGTCAGCTCCACCACGGTGAAGCTGCTTGAGCTTAGTCGCGCCGGAGGCCGCTACAAGGTTGAAGCCTATGCGGTCGAACCCTTGCCACCCGGAGCGGTGGTTGAGAAAAACATCGTCGAGCTTGAAGGTGTGGGCCAGGCACTCGAAAAAGTGCTCGCGCGCTCCAGATCGTCACTCAAGCAGGCTGCTGTCGCCGTCGCTGGATCTGCAGTGATCACCAAGACCATCGAAATGGATGCCGGTCTTGATCCTGACGAGATGGAAGAGCAGATCAAGCTCGAAGCCGACCAATACATTCCCTACCCCCTCGATGAAGTAGCCATCGACTTCGAGGTGCAGGGTCCATCCCCCCGCAATCCAGAGCGAGAAGAAGTGCTGTTGGCGGCCTGTCGACGCGAGAATGTCGACATTCGCGAAGCAGCGCTGGCGCTGGCGGGCCTGACGGCAAAAATCGTCGAGGTCGAGGCCTACTCGATGGAGCGGGCGTGCGAGTTGGTGGTCGGTCAGCTGGATGCGGATGATGCCGGACTGACCATCGCGGTCATCGATATCGGCGCCACCATGATGACGCTGAGTGTCCTGAGTGGCGGACGCACGATTTACACGCGCGAACAGCTGTTCGGTGGCAAGCAACTGACCGACGAGATTCAGCGCCGCTACGGCCTGTCCCAGGAAGAAGCAGGGCTTGCCAAGAAGCAGGGCGGCCTGCCTGACGACTACGAGTCTGAGGTGTTGGCTCCGTTCAAGGACGCCGTCGTGCAGCAGGTGTCCCGGTCGCTGCAGTTCTTCTTTGCAGGCGGTCAGTACAACGACGTCGACTACATTCTGCTGGCTGGCGGCACGGCTTCGATTCCCGGGCTGGACCAACTGGTGCAGCAGAAGATCGGAACCACCACCCTGGTTGCCAACCCCTTTGCAAATATGACCCTGTCGAACAAGGTTGACGCGGTTGCCCTGAGCAATGATGCGCCGGCATTGATGATCGCCTGTGGTCTGGCAATGAGGAGTTTTGACTGATGGCTCGCATTAACCTGTTGCCTTGGCGCGAGCAGCTAAGGGAAGAACGAAAAAAGGAATTCCTGACGATTCTGGCACTGGTTGTCCTGTTTGCAGGGGCGCTGGTCTTTTTGGGTGACCGCTACATCAACGGACGAATTGACCACCAAAATGAGCGAAATGCTTTCCTGAAGAAGGAAATCACTCTGCTGGATGCTCGAATCAAGGAGATCGAGGAGCTGCAGGCGCGCCGAGCTCAACTGCTTGATCGTATGAAAATTATCGAGGACCTGCAGGGTAAGCGTCCGATTATTGTGCGAGTGTTTGATGAGCTTGCGCGTACGTTGCCCGACGGAGTGTATTTCTCCGAATTGGCGATGAAGGGGGCGGAATTGTCGGTCAAGGGTGGCGCTGAATCGAATAGCCGAGTGTCGAATCTGATGCGTCAGATGGACGGCTCTGAGTGGCTGACAGCACCCAATCTGACGGCGGTGAAAGCGGTGACGTCTGGCGCGCTGGACCAGGCTAATGTGTTCGAGCTTACCGTCAAACAGACCGCGCCGCGTGCTGGTGCCGCTGAGGGAGAACAGCAGCCATGAGTTTCGCTCAACAAATGGAAAGTTTGAAAAAGGTCCAGGCGGACGACCTGGATTTCAACAACATTGGTTCTTGGCCTGCGGCGCTAAAGGTCATTGTGTGTGCAGTTGTTTTTGTTGTACTTGCTGTTCTGGGGTATCAGTTCCATCTCAAGGATCTCAAGGTCAGCCTTGAGCGGGCTGAGCAGCAGGAAATTGAATTGCGTAAGGAGTTTCAAGACAAATCCTTTCGTGCGGCAAACCTGGAAGCTTATCGAGAGCAGCTGCAAGAGATTGAGGAGCGTTTCAGCGGGCTGCTGAAACAACTGCCAAAGGATAGCGAGGTTCCGGGTCTGCTGGAGGATATTACCCAGATGGGCCTCAACAGTGGGCTAGAGTTCGAGTCCATCACTCTGCAACCCGAGGTGGCTCAGCAGTTTTATGTTGAGCTGCCTATTCAGATCAATGTCCGGGGTAGTTACCACGATCTTGCTACGTTCGTAAGCAGTGTCGCAGGCCTGCCTAGAATCGTAACGTTGGGTGATTTCGAAATTGCGCCGGTTAGTGAAAGCAATCCTGATCTGCTGGGCATGGAGATTATTGCTAAAACCTATCGTTACAATGACGCGGCAGAGGAGGGGCAGCAATGAGCGTGATCAGCCCCAGGCTTTTAGGTGTTCTTGCGGCCTCTCTATTGATCGTCGGCTGCAGTAGCGGTGAGTTCGCTGACTTGCAACGATTTATGGATGAAACCAGAGCGCGACCATCGGGCACCATCGAGCCGTTGCCTCGCTTTGAGCCTTATGAAGCATTTACTTACAGCGCTTCGTCCCTGCGTAGCCCTTTCCAGCCGCCGATCAAGATCGATCTGAGCCAACGGCAAAAAGGGTCTCAGGATATCAAGCCGGACGAGAACCGGGTCAAACAGTTCCTTGAAGGCTTCAATATCGAAAGCTTCGAGATGGTTGGTACCCTGAGCAACGCGAGTGGCATGCAAGCTCTGATTCAGGGGGCTGGCAGCGTCCATCGTGTTCATGTGGGTGACTATTTGGGACGCAACCATGGACGGATTACCGGTATTGAAGAGAATCGCGTCGATGTAGTGGAAATCGTGCCGGATGGTGAAGGCGGGTGGTTGGAGCGTCCGCGTACCCTCAGCCTCGCTGAGCGCGGGTAGGACAACCAGGGAGAGATAACATGAACTGCAAACAGTCACGCGTGGAACGCAAAAAAATGCTTCTTACCAGAAAACTTCCGCTTGCGGCGCTGATGGCGCTGATGAGCCCGCTAGCCCTTGCTGCCGACCTGCAAAACATGGATGTGGCTTCGCTGCCTGGTGACCGCGTTGAGCTGAAGTTGAGCTTTGACGAGCCGGTCAGTGCCGCTCCCAAAGGCTACACCATAGATCAGCCTGCCCGTATCGCCTTGGATCTACCAGGTGTGCAGAACAAACTGGGCGAAAGGTCTCGTGAGCTTGGGCTTGGTAACGCACGCAGCGTTACCGTTGTCGAGGCTGGTGATCGGACGCGGCTGATCATTAATCTGACGTCGCTGGCACCTTACAGCACTCGTGTTCAGGGTAATGACCTATACGTCACTGTTGGGGCAGAGGCTAGTGCTCAGGCCGCTGCCGCTCCGGCGCCAGCAGCGGTTGCCAGTGACAATAACTGGCGGGCTGGTGATGAACCCGCTGTATCTGGCGCTGTAGCAGCTGGCGGGCGAGCGATCAGCAGCCTCGATTTTCAGCGTGGGTCAGATGGAGCAGGTAATGTCATCATCGATTTGAGCGACCCCAGCATCAAGGTAGATGTTGAGGAGCGAGGAGGGCGTGTTCGCCTTAACTTCCCCAATACGCGCCTGCCTGATGAGCTGCGAGTTCAGCTCGACGTCAAGGATTTCGCAACACCGGTCAACTTCGTCAACGCAACCGGTAGTGGCAACAATGCGACCATCGTCATTGAGCCTACTGGCAGCTACGAGCACCTGGTTTATCAGGCTGACAGCCGCCTGACCGTCAGCTTCAAGCCGCTGACGCGGGCTGAAGTGGAACAGCGTCGTGCCGATGCCTTTACCTACTCCGGCGAGAAGCTTTCGCTCAACTTCCAGGATATCGAAGTGCGCTCGGTGCTGCAGTTGATCGCCGACTTCACGGATCTCAACCTGGTTGCCAGCGATACCGTTCAAGGCAGCATTACTCTGCGTTTGCAAAACGTGCCGTGGGATCAGGCGCTGGATCTGGTACTGAAGACCAAGGGCCTGGACAAGCGTCAGATTGGCAACGTGTTGCTGGTCGCTCCGGCAGAGGAAATTGCTGCCCGCGAGCGTCAGGAGCTGGAATCACAGAAGCAGATTGCCGAACTGGCTCCGCTGCGTCGGGAGCTGATTCAGGTTAACTACGCCAAGGCAAGCGATATTGCTCAGCTGTTCGCATCGGTAACCTCTGCTGATGCCGATAGTCAGCGTGGTTCGCTTACTGTCGATGAGCGCACCAACAGCATCATCGCTCTGGAAACCCAGGATAAGCTCGATGAGCTGCGTCGAATCGTTACCCAGCTGGACATTCCGGTGCGTCAGGTGATGATTGAAGCGCGCATTGTTGAAGCCAACGTGGGTTTTGATAAGGCTTTGGGGGTGCGTTGGGGCGGGAACCTAAACCTGGGCGGCAACTTCTCTGCCTTCGGCAAAGATGGCCGGACCGAGATTGGAGAAGCGCCAGATTTCTTGCCTGACGGAACTAGCACTGGCGGGTTCTATGGTGTGGCAGAGCGTCCGGTGAATTCCCCCTTTATAGACATGGGTGTAGCTAACGCAACCTCGGGTATCGGCATCGGCTTTATCACCGACAACACCATTCTGGATCTGCAGCTGTCAGCCATGGAAAGCACTGGTAACGGTGAGATTATTTCCCAGCCAAAGGTCGTTACCTCTGACAAGGAAACCGCGAAGATTCTGAAGGGCTCCGAGATTCCTTATCAGGAAGCCAGCTCCAGTGGGGCAACCACCACCGCATTCGCAGAGGCTGTGCTGTCTTTGGAAGTGACCCCCCAGATCACCCCGGATAACCAGGTGATTATGGAGGTCATCGTCACCAAGGATGAGCCGGATTTCACCAATGAGGTAAATGGTGTGCCGACCATTCGCAAGAATGAGGTCAACGCGAATATCCTGGTGGCAGATGGTGAGACAATCGTAATTGGTGGCGTATTCTCAAGTGAGTCGCAGAGTGCTCAAGAGAAGGTACCGTTCCTTGGTGACCTGCCGATTCTTGGCAAGGCTTTCCGTCGTGATGTTAATTCGGAAGTCAAGAACGAGCTGCTGATCTTCCTGACACCGCGCATCATCAATAACGGAGCTATTACGCTTGCCAGGTAAGTCTGTTGCGTAACGTTTTTCTAATTGGCCCGATGGGAGCTGGAAAGAGCACCATCGGGCGTTTGCTTGCCAAAGAGCTGAAATTTCCTTTCAAGGATTCTGATCGCGAGATTGAGGTCCGTACGGGGGCTGATATCCCCTGGATTTTTGATGTCGAGGGGGAAGAGGGTTTTCGGCAGCGAGAGGAGGCGATGATCGCTGAACTGGTTCAGGAGCGCGGTATCGTGCTTGCGACCGGCGGTGGTGTCGTGATGCGCCCGGCGAATCGGGCGGCTCTGGCGGCAAACGGTCTGGTTGTTTATCTGTGTACCAGTGTGGAGCAGCAGCTGCAGCGTACCGCAAAGGATCGCCAGCGGCCTCTCCTGCAAACCGCTGACCCTGAAGCGGTGCTTCGTGATCTGATGGCACGACGTGACCCGCTATATCGTGAAATCGCCGACCTTATTATCGAGACCGATCAGCGCGGCCCCAAGGTCGTGGTGAATACCATTCTCGGCAAGCTTCAGGAAGACTGAGTCCGGGCCGTATATCCGGGTCTCAGGTGACTGTTGTATGCTGTGCCCGCTTAAAACGGGGAGTGTCCTGATGCAGTGTCTTAAAGTCGATCTGGCTGATCGCAGTTATCCTATCTATATTGGTGCCGGCATTCTGTCTGACGAGGCCTTGCTGCAGCGTCATATCGTCGGCCGCCAAGTCTGTGTTGTTACTGACGATACCGTTGCTCCCCTTTATCTTGAGTCGCTGCTGCAAAAGCTGTCGGGCTATCGCGCGACCAGTGTGGTGTTGCCAACCGGCGAGGCCTACAAGAACTGGTCGACGCTGCAGCAGGTGTTTGATGCATTGCTTGCTGAGCGCCATGACCGTCGTACCACGCTGATTGCGCTGGGTGGTGGTGTCATCGGGGATATGACCGGCTTTGCTGCCGCGTGCTACCAGCGCGGTGTCGATTTCATTCAGGTGCCGACGACGCTGCTTTCTCAGGTCGACTCTTCTGTTGGCGGCAAGACCGGTATCAATCATCCGGCAGGCAAGAACATGCTGGGTGCGTTTTATCAGCCCAAGGCGGTGTTGATCGACACCGATAGCCTGCGCACATTGCCCGAGCGCGAGGTCAGCGCCGGGCTGGCTGAAATCATCAAGTACGGGTTGATCCGGGACGCAGACTTTCTTGCCTGGCTTGAGCGGAACATGGCGGCTCTGCGCGCGCTGGACGCCAGTCTCGTCACCTACGCGATAGAGCGCTCCTGTTCCATCAAGGCTGAAGTAGTGGCGGCGGATGAGCGGGAGGGGGGCGTGCGTGCGATCCTCAACCTTGGGCACACCTTTGGCCACGCGATCGAAGCGCATCAAGGTTATGGCAGCTGGCTGCATGGCGAAGCGGTTGGCGCCGGCATGGCGATGGCTCTGGACCTGTCTTGCCGGCTTGGCTGGATTACGGATGCAGAGCGAAATCGTGGCGTTGCGCTGATCAGTGCGGCAGGGCTGCCGACGGTGCCGCCGAGCGGTATGGTTGCTGCTGATTTCGAACGTCTCATGTCGGTTGACAAGAAGGTGCTGGATGGTCAGCTGCGCCTTGTGCTGTTACGTGGCATGGGTGAGGCCGTTGTCACGGCTGAATTTACGGCTGATGCGTTGCGTCAGTGTCTCGTGGGGTTTGAACAATGAGCAAGGGCTTTGATGAGGTCTTCACGGCAGTGAGTGGCGCCGATGATCTGCTGGATCATTACCAGTTCACGCATGATCCCTTTGCTCCGCGCACGCCTGGTTTCCGCTTTTTTACCCCGAAGCGCAAAAGCGTGCTGGCCGAGCTGCACCACCTGGCTCGCTACGGTGATCAGGTCTTGGCGGTTACGGGCCCTCAGGGCAGCGGCAAGACCCTGCTGCGCCAGGCATTGGTAGCCAGCAGCAACAAGGACAGCATTCAGTGTGTCGTGTTGTCCGCGCGCGAGATGCCTGCCGAAAGCGCTCTGCTTGCGGGGCTATGTCAGGCGGTCAGTGCCGAGCAGCGCGACGTCGCCAGCTTGCTGCGCAAGGCGCAGCAGAGTGAAACGGTCGGTATTCAGTTGTATCTGGTGATCGACGACGCGGAGTGCCTGGAGTCGTCTGCCGTCAGCATGTTGAGCGAGATTGCTGAGGCCGGGCCGGCGGCACCACGCGTGTTTCTGTTCGCCGACACTGAGGCAGAAGCTGCGCTCTCGGTCATTCGTAAGTCGGATGACGCGCCTGCGGTGCACATGATCGGCCTGCAGCCACTGGATGTTGCCGAAACTCGAGAATATATGGCTCAGCGCCTTGAGGGGGCTGGGCAGGGAATTGAGCTGCTGGATGACGCGCAAGTCGAGTGGGTGCATCAACGCAGCGGCGGCTGGCCTGGTGCGATCAACCACGCTGCGCGGCAGGCATTGCTCGCTGCCATGCAGGAGGCGCCCGTCGCCATGCGTCGGGCCGGCGGTAGCCCCTTTTCGGTCAAGGTGCTGGCCGCGCTGGTGCTGATCGCTGCGGGAATTGGCGTCGCCTGGTATATGGGCGATCAGCCGCAGGAGCCGGAGCGAACGGTCCTGCAGCTGCCTGCGCCTGTAGTCGAGGCGCAGAGTCAGGCGCCGGTATCGGCTCCGTTGCCTGGGGAGTCAGTCAGTGCCGCGAGCGATACCCGGAGTGTGGACGCGGTAGACGCACCGACAGTGGACACTGTGCCGACGCTGGTTGATGCGCAGGCCTCCTCGGTGCCTGAGTCGGCACCGGCGCAGATTGAAACGCCGGCGCTGGACACAGAGCCCGACTCCGCGCCAGCCTTGACGGCTCCGGCTCCGGCTCCGGCTCCGGCTCCGGCTCCGGCTCCGGCTCCGGCTCCGGCTCCGGCTCCGGCTCCGGCTCCGGCTCCGG
>NZ_LMAZ01000004.1:368453-433084 GCF_003444685.1 Pseudomonas abyssi
CTCCGGCTCCGGCTCCGGCTCCGGCTCCGGCTCCGGCTCCGGCTCCGGCTCCGGCTCCGGCTCCGGCTCCCGAGCCCGCAGTGGAGAAGGTTGAGGCCGAGCGACGCGAGGTCGCTCAACCGGCTGCGCCAGCGGCAGCGCCGCGGCAGGCTTCGGGGTATCACGATGCCAGCTGGTATCGGCAACGCCCGGGCTCGGAGTACGTTGTACAGCTGCTCGGTTCGCGCTCGGAGGCTGCTGCCAGAGCCTTCATCGCACGCCATGCCGACGTCTCTGATCTGGGCTACTTTGAGACAACGCATCAAGGTGAACCTTGGTTTGTTGTAACCCAGGGGGCCTATGCTTCACGTCAGGCGGCGCAGGCTGGCGTTGCCAAGCTGCCGGCAGCGCTGCGCGACAGCAAGCCCTGGCCGCGTGGCATGGCGGATATCCAGAGCGCTCTGCGCTGAGTTGCCGGGCCCGCCGGGAGGCGGGCTTGCTGACCCAAAAAGGCGTGGCCGATGCCTGTCGGTGGCGCTATAGTCGGACTGTAAAGTTTCCGATTTACGACATTTGAATACGCCCAAGCGGCATTGTTGCGCCAAAAAAAATTGTGAGCGTGCTTGGCGCTGTGTACAATTACTCCCCTTTTGCCCGGCGCAGAGCCAGATTTATCCGTGATCTGGTTTTTTAAGTGCTTGAATTTATTAGCTTTTTGAGAGAGTGCCTATGAAAGCAGGTCTATACCAGCCTGATCAGTTCAAGGATAACTGTGGCTTTGGTTTGATTGCCCACATGGAAGGCCAGCCCAGTCATCACCTGCTGCAGACGGCCATCGAAGCCCTCACCTGCATGACGCACCGTGGTGGTATTAATGCCGACGGCAAGACTGGCGACGGTTGCGGCCTGCTCATTCAAAAGCCGGATCGCTTCCTGCGCGACGTCGCTCGCGAAACGCTGTCTGTCGAGCTGCCAGAGCAGTACGCCGTCGGTATGGTATTCATGGGCACCGATGAGCCGGCTGCCGCTGCGGCCAAGCAGGCCTTTGCCGATGCGCTGGCTGATCAGGGGCTGACCGGCCTTGGCTGGCGTCCGGTGCCGGTGGATCCGAGCAAACTCGGCCCGCTGGCCCGCAGCAGCCTGCCGCGTATCGAGCAGGTGTTTGTCTCTGGCGAAGGTCTGGACGAGCAGCAGTTTGGCGTGAAGCTCTTTTATGTGCGCCGCAAGGCTGAAATCGCCATGCAGGCAGACAGCAGCTTTTATGTCTGCAGCCTGTCGCACAAGGTCATCTCCTACAAAGGCCTGATGATGCCGGCCGATCTGGACAAGTTCTATCCGGATCTGGGGGACGAGCGCATGGAAACCGCGATCAGCGTGTTCCACCAGCGTTTCTCCACCAATACCCTGCCCAAGTGGCCGCTCGCCCAGCCGTTCCGCCTAGTTGCCCACAATGGCGAGATCAACACCATTACCGCCAACCGCAACTGGGCCCACGCGCGTCGCAACAAGTTCACCAACGACCTGATGCCCGATCTGGACAGCCTGGCACCGCTGGTCAACACCACCGGCTCCGACTCCTCCAGCATGGACAACATGCTGGAACTGCTGCTGTGTGGTGGCATGGACCTGTTCCGTGCGATCCGCATGGTTGTGCCGCCGGCCTGGCAGAATGTTGAGACCATGGACGCGGACCTGCGCGCCTTCTATGAATACAACTCCATGCACATGGAGGCCTGGGACGGCCCGGCCGGTATCGTACTGACCGAAGGTCGCTACGCGGTCTGTCTGCTCGACCGTAACGGCCTGCGTCCGGCGCGTTACGTCATCACCAAGAACGGCTATATCACCCTGGCCTCCGAGATCGGCGTCTGGGATTACCAGCCCGAGGACGTCGTCAGCAAGGGCCGTGTTGGTCCGGGTCAGATCCTGGCGGTCGACACCCAGACCGGCGAAGTGCTGCACACCGATGATGTGGCCAACCGTCTGAAGTCCCGTCACCCTTACCGCAAGTGGCTGAAAGAGAACGCCCTGCGCATTCAGGCGACCCTGGACGATCGCGATCACGGCTCTGACTTCCTGTCGGCCGAGGCGCTCAAGCAGTACATGAAGATGTTCCAGGTCACCTTCGAAGAGCGTGATCAGGTGCTGCGTCCGCTGGCCGAGAACGGTCAGGAGGCCGTTGGTTCGATGGGCGATGACACGCCCATGGCAGTGCTCTCCGGTCGTGTCCGTTCGGTGTATGACTACTTCCGTCAGCAGTTCGCTCAGGTGACCAACCCGGCCATCGACCCGCTGCGTGAAGCCATTGTCATGTCGCTGGAAACCTGCCTGGGTGCCGAACGTAACGTCTTCGAAGAGACGGCGGACCACGCCAATCGCGCGATCCTCAGCTCGCCAGTCATTTCGCCGGCCAAGTGGCGCACCATCATGAATCTGGACGAGCGTCCCGGTTTTGCGCGCCACCTGATTGACCTGAACGTCGCTGAAGGCACCCTGCTGCGCGATGCCGTGAAGGACATCACAGCGCAGGCTGAAGCGGCTGTGCGCGAAGGCAAGACCATCATCGTGCTCAGCGACCGTGCCATCGAGCAGGGCAAACTGCCGGTCCACGCTGCGCTTGCCGTGGGCGCAGTGCACCACCACCTGACCGCTGTCGGTCTGCGTTCGGAGTGCAACATCCTGGTTGAAACCGCCACCACCCGTGACCCGCACCACTATGCGGTGCTGATCGGTTTCGGCGCGACCGCGGTTTACCCCTACCTTGCTTACGAAGTACTGGGTGATCTGATCCGTACGGGTGAAGTGATTGGTGACCTGTTCGAGACCTTCAAGTACTACCGCAAGGGTATCTCCAAGGGCCTGTTGAAGATCCTGTCGAAGATGGGTATCTCCACCATTGCGTCCTATCGTGGTGCGCAGCTGTTTGAGGCGGTCGGTCTGGCAGATGAAGTGGTCGATCTCTGCTTTACCGGCGTGGTCAGCCGTATCCAGGGTGCTCGCTTTGAGGACCTGCAGGCCGAACAGGCGCTGCTGGCCAAGGAAGCCTGGAACCCGCGCAAGTCGATCCAGCAAGGCGGCCTGCTCAAGTTCGTGTTTGGCGGCGAGTATCACGCCTACAACCCGGATGTGGTTCGCGCGCTGCAGGACGCCGTGCAGGGTGACAGCTACGACAAGTATCAGGAATACGCCGCGCTGGTGAACAGCCGCCCGGTTGCCGCGCTGCGCGACCTGCTGAAGGTGCGCGACGACCAGCAGGCCATCTCGCTGGATGACGTTGAGCCGCTGGAGTCGATCTTCAAGCGCTTCGACTCGGCGGGTATCTCGCTCGGTGCGTTGTCACCCGAGGCGCATGAGGCCATTGCCGAGGCGATGAACCGCCTGGGCGCGCGCTCCAACTCCGGTGAGGGCGGAGAAGATCCGGCCCGCTACGGCACCGTGCGTACCTCCAAGATCAAGCAGATCGCCTCCGGTCGCTTTGGCGTTACCCCAGAGTATCTGGTTAACGCCGACGTGTTGCAGATCAAGGTTGCCCAGGGTGCCAAGCCCGGCGAAGGTGGCCAGCTGCCTGGCGGCAAGGTCAACGAACTGATTGCCCGTCTGCGCTACGCGGTCCCGGGGGTCACCCTGATTTCACCGCCGCCGCACCACGACATCTACTCGATTGAGGATCTGTCGCAGCTGATCTTCGACCTCAAGCAGGTCAACCCGCAGGCGCTGGTCTCGGTCAAGCTGGTGTCCGAGCCGGGCGTTGGCACTATCGCTGCCGGCGTGGCCAAGGCTTACGCTGACCTGATCACCATTTCCGGTTACGACGGTGGTACCGGCGCATCGCCGCTGACGTCTATCCGTTACGCTGGTTCTCCGTGGGAGCTGGGTCTGTCCGAAGCGCACCAGACCTTGCGCGGCAATGATCTGCGGGGCAAGGTCCGGGTACAGACTGACGGTGGTCTGAAGACCGGTCTGGACGTGATCAAGGCGGCCATCCTTGGTGCCGAGAGCTTTGGCTTTGGTACCGCGCCGATGATCGCCCTGGGTTGCAAATACCTGCGTATCTGCCACCTGAACAACTGTGCGACCGGCGTGGCAACGCAGAACGAGCATCTGCGTGACAACCACTACATCGGCACTGTGCAGATGGTGATGAACTTCTTCACCTACGTCGCCATGGAAACCCGTGAGTGGCTGGCCAAGCTGGGCGTACGTACCCTGCAGGACCTGATTGGCCGTACCGACCTGCTGGATATCCTGCCGGGTGCAACCGGCAAGCAGCAGAACCTGGATCTGCGCCCGCTGCTGGGCAGTGATCTGGTGCCGGCTGACAAGCCGCAGTTCTGCGAGTCGCCACGTAACGAGCCGTTCGACAAGGGCCTGACCGCCGAGAAGATGGTCGAGATGGCGCGCGCTGCCATCGACGGCCGCACCGGCGGCGAGTACCAGCTGTCGCTGACCAACTGTGACCGCTCCATCGGCGCCCGCGTGTCGGGCGAGATCGCCAAGGTGCATGGCAACCAGGGCATGGTCAGTGCGCCGATCACCTTCCGTATGACCGGCACTGCCGGCCAAAGCTTCGGCGTGTGGAACGCCGGTGGCCTGCATATGTATCTGGAAGGCGACGCCAACGACTACGTCGGCAAGGGGATGACCGGTGGCAAGCTGACCATCGTGCCGCCCAAGGGCAGCCCGTTCCGTTCCGAGCAGACCTCGATCATCGGCAACACCTGCCTGTACGGTGCCACTGGCGGCAAGCTGTTCGCCGCGGGTATCGCCGGTGAGCGTTTCGCGGTCCGCAACTCGGGTGCCCATGCCATCATCGAAGGCGCGGGTGATCACTGCTGTGAGTACATGACCGGCGGTATGGTCTGCGTACTGGGCAGCACCGGCCACAACTTCGGTGCGGGTATGACCGGTGGTTTTGCCTATGTGCTGGACATGGACAACACTTTCTTCGACAAGCTCAATCACGAGCTGGTCGAGCTGCATCGCATCAGCAACGAGTCGATGGAGATGTACCGCAGCCACCTGACTCAGGTGCTGACCGAGTACGTGACCGAGACCGGTAGTGCCTGGGGTGCAGAGGTGCTGGACAACCTGGACGACTACATCCGCCGCTTCTGGTTGGTCAAGCCTAAGGCCGCGAGCCTGCGCGCGCTGCTGACCAGTACCCGAGCGAACCCACAATAAGCCGCCCGAGGCGGGCCGCCACGGCGGCCTGCCGGCCCTGATGAGTCTGGCAGTGGCGTGACGTGATCGCCGCTGCAGTGTAGAGGTTTAGATATGGCAGACCGTTTGAATAACGACTTCCAGTTTATCGATGTAGGTCGTGAAGATCCGAAGAAGCGCCCGCTGCGCGCGCGCAAGACCCAGTTCGTTGAGATCAACGAGCAGTTCAAGCCGGACGCGGCCTCCGAGCAGGCGCATCGCTGCCTCGGTTGCGGCAACCCCTATTGCGAGTGGAAGTGCCCCGTGCACAACTTCATTCCCAACTGGCTGAAGCTGGTCTCCGAAGGCAACATCCTGGAGGCGGCCGAGTTGTCGCACCAGACCAACACCCTGCCGGAAGTCTGCGGCCGCGTTTGCCCGCAGGACCGTCTGTGTGAAGGGGCCTGTACCCTGAACGACGGCTTTGGCGCAGTGACCATCGGTTCGGTCGAGAAGTACATCACCGATACCGCCTTCGCCATGGGCTGGCGTCCGGATATGTCCGGCGTAGTGCCGACCGGCAAGCGTGTGGCCATTATCGGCGCCGGTCCGGCCGGCCTGGGCTGCGCCGATGTACTGGCGCGAGCCGGTGTTTCGCCTGTGGTGTTTGATCGCAACCCGGAAATTGGTGGCCTGCTGACCTTCGGTATTCCCGAGTTCAAACTGGAAAAGACAGTAATGTCCCGTCGCCGAGAGGTGTTTGAAGGCATGGGCATCGAGTTCCGCCTGAACACCGAGATCGGCAAGGACGTGATGATCGACGATCTGCTGTCCGAGTACGACGCGGTCTTCATGGGCATGGGTACCTACACCTACATGAAGGGCGGCTTCCCCGGTGAGGATCTGCCGGGCGTCTACGATGCGCTGGACTTCCTGATTGCCAACGTCAATCGCAACCTGGGCTTCGAGAAGTCGGCCGACGACTTCATCGACATGAAGGGCAAGACCGTTGTGGTGCTGGGCGGCGGTGATACCGCGATGGACTGTAACCGTACCTCCATCCGTCAGGGCGCCAATGCCGTGACCTGCGCCTACCGCCGCGACGAGGCGAACATGCCGGGCTCGCGCAAGGAAGTGAAGAACGCCAAGGACGAGGGTGTGAAGTTCCTGTTCAACCGCCAGCCGATCGCCATTGTCGGTGAAGACAAGGTTGAGGGCGTCAAGGTCGTTGAAACCCGTCTGGGCGAACCCGACGCACGCGGGCGTCGTAGCCCCGAGCCGATCCCCGGTTCCGAGCAGGTATTGGCCGCCGATGCGGTGATCATCGCCTTCGGTTTCCGTCCCAGCCCGGCAGACTGGTTTGCCGACAAGCAGATCGACACCGACAGCCAGGGTCGCGTGGTGGCGCCGGAGCAGGCCCAGTACAAGTTCCAGACCAGCAACCCCAAGGTGTTTGCCGGTGGCGACATGGTGCGTGGCTCGGACCTGGTGGTCACCGCCATCTGGGAAGGTCGCCAGGCGGCCGAAGGTATCCTCGATTACCTCGAGGTGTGACAACGGGTCACGGCCTGTCTGTTAACAACAAGGGCGCCTGCGGGCGCCCTTGTTGCGTTGTGGCCTGATGTTTGTGTGCAATTGCCGCTACAATGGCCGCTGACCTTTTTTGACTGGATGGCCCCATGACTGAACTCAAGAACGACCGTTTCCTGCGCGCACTGGCACGTCAGCCGGTGGATGTCACCCCGGTGTGGATGATGCGTCAGGCCGGCCGCTACCTGCCTGAATATCGGGCATCGCGGGCCCGCGCTGGCGATTTCATGGGCCTGTGCATGAATCCGGAGATGGCCTGTGAAGTCACCCTGCAGCCGCTGGATCGCTACCCGCTGGATGCCGCCATTCTGTTCTCCGACATTCTGACCATTCCCGATGCCATGGGCCAAGGTCTGTATTTTGAAACCGGTGAAGGCCCCCGTTTTCGCAAGGTGATCGACAGCCTGGCGGACATCGAGGCGCTGCCGGTGCCCGATCCCGACCAGGATCTGGGCTACGTGATGGACGCGGTGCGTACCATTCGCCGCGAGCTGAACGGCCGGGTGCCGCTGATCGGCTTCTCCGGCAGTCCCTGGACGCTGGCGACCTATATGGTCGAAGGCGGCTCTTCCAAGGATTTCCGCAAGACCAAGGCGATGCTCTATGACCAGCCCGAAGCCATGCACCTGCTGCTCGACAAGCTGGCGCAGTCGGTCACCAGCTATCTGAACGGTCAGATCAAGGCCGGTGCCCAGGCCGTGCAGATTTTTGATACCTGGGGCGGTAACCTGTCTGCCGATGCCTACCAAAAGTTCTCGCTGGCCTACATGCGCAAGATCGTCTCCGGTCTGATCCGTGAGCACGATGGCCGCAAAGTGCCGGTTATCCTGTTCACCAAGAACGGTGGCCTGTGGCTGGAAAGTATTGCCGATGCCGGTGCTGATGCGCTCGGGCTGGACTGGACCATGGATATCGGCGTTGCCCGTTCACGGGTTGGTGCAAAGGTTGCATTGCAAGGCAACATGGACCCGACGGTTCTGTACGCAAAACCGGAAGCCATTCGTGCCGAGGTAGCGCGTATTCTGGCGAGCTACGGCAAGGGCAGCGGCCACGTATTCAACTTGGGCCACGGCATCACGCCCGAGGTAGACCCGGCCCACGCCGGAGCCTTTATCGAGGCGGTGCATGAGCTGTCAGCGGTTTATCACGATCCGAATGCTATCGTGGTCTGATGCCGTCTGCGCTGGCAAAGGGCAGGGCTGTTGATTTCTGAACAAGGAGAGGGCGTATGCGTAGGGTAGTGTTCAACCAGAAGGGCGGTGTCGGCAAGTCGAGCATCGCCTGCAATCTGGCTGCGGTCAGTGCGGCAGCGGGCTATAAAACGCTGGTGATTGATCTGGACCCGCAGGCGAACTCCAGCCATTACCTGCTCGGTGAGCGGATGAAGGATGTGGATACTACTATCGCTGATTTCTTCTCGCAGACCCTGTCCAGCGGATTGTTCAGCAAAAAGGCCGAGAACTTCGTTACCGAAACGCCGTTCGAGAACCTCTGGCTGATGCCGGCCAGCCCCGAGCTGGCCGAGCTGCAGCACAAGCTGGAGTCGCGCTACAAAATCCAGAAGCTGCGCAAGCTGCTCAAGGACTTGAAGGATAACTACGAGCGGATCTATATCGACACCGCGCCCGCCTTCAACTTCTACACCATGTCGGCGCTGATTGCCGCCGACCGTGTGCTGATTCCCTTCGACTGCGACAGCTTCTCGCGGCAGGCGCTGTACGGTTTGCTGACCGAGCTGGAAGATGTGCGTGAAGAGCACAACGAGGATCTCATGGTCGAGGGCATCGTGGTCAACCAGTTCCAGCCGCGCGCAGCCTTGCCGCAGAAGATGCTGGACGAGCTGGTTGCCGAGGGACTGCCGGTATTGCCGGTACATCTTAACAGCTCGGTGCGCATGCGTGAGTCGCATGAAGCGGCTACACCGCTGATCTTCCTTGATGGTCGGCACAAGCTGACCCAGCAGTTCATGGCCCTGCACGACCATATCGAGAGTCAATAGGTCGCGCCTGGTTAGATTGACCGACCGGGTTTCCTTCTGCATGCTCGGCGCTGGACATCAACAACAAGGACAGCGCCATGAAGCTTGAAACGCTTGCCATCCATGCCGGCTACACCCCCGACCCCAACACGCACGCCGTTGCCGTGCCGATCTACCAGACCACCTCCTACGCCTTTGATGACACCCAGCACGGTGCCGATCTGTTTGATCTGAAGGTGCCGGGCAACATCTACACGCGCATCATGAACCCCACCAACGACGTGCTGGAGCAACGGGTTGCCGCGCTCGAGGGCGGCGTCGGTGCGCTGGCGGTGGCCTCGGGCATGGCGGCTATCACCTACGCGATTCAGACCCTGGCCGAAGCGGGCGATAACATCGTTTCCGTGGCCAAGCTCTATGGCGGTACCTACAACCTGCTGGCCCACACCTTGCCGCGTCAGGGTATCGAAACCCGCTTTGCCGCCCATGACGACATTGCCGCGCTGGAAAACCTGATCGATGCGCGCACCAAGGCGGTGTTCTGTGAGTCCATCGGCAACCCGGCCGGTAACGTGATCGACATTCAGGCGCTGGCCGATGCTGCGCATCGTCATGGCGTGCCGTTGATTGTCGATAACACCGTCGCCACTCCGGCGCTGTGCCGACCCTTTGAGCATGGTGCCGATATTGTGGTGCACTCGCTGACCAAGTACATGGGTGGCCACGGCACCACTCTGGGCGGCATCGTGGTGGATGGCGGCTGCTTCCCCTGGGCGGAGAACGCCGAGCGCTTCCCGCTGCTCAATACCGCAGACCCGTCCTACCACGGTGTGGTTTATACCGAGGCCTTTGGCCCGGCGGCTTTTATTGGTCGTTGCCGCGTCGTACCGCTGCGTAACATGGGCGCGGCGCTGTCGCCGTTCAACGCCTTCATGATTCTGCAGGGGTTGGAGACGCTGGCGCTGCGCATGGAGCGGCACTGTGACAACGCCATGGCGGTTGCAGCGTTCCTGAAGAGTCACTCGCAGGTCGCCTGGGTGCAGTACGCCGGACTGGAAGATCACCCCGAGCACGCCCTCGCCAAGCGCTATATGGGCGGCAAGCCGGCATCGGTACTGTCGTTCGGGATCAAGGGCGGACAGGAAGCCGGCGCGCGCTTTATCGACGCGCTCAACCTGGTGGTGCGACTGGTCAACATCGGCGACGCCAAGTCACTCGCCTGTCACCCGGCCTCGACCACTCACCGTCAGCTGAACGACGAGGAACTGGCCAAGGCCGGCGTGCCGCGTGACATGGTGCGCCTGTCGATCGGTATCGAGCACATCGACGACATCCTCGCCGACCTGTCGCAGGCGCTCGACGCTTCGCTTTAGTCAGCTCCCGCTTTGCGGGAGCTGAGCCGCAAGCGGCAAGCCATAAGCTGCAAGCAAAACCCGCGCGGTGTCGAATCGCGCGGGTTTTCTTTTGGACAGCTTATGGCAGGCGCGCTTGGCGGTCTTGTCGTCGAACTCATCCTGACTACGCTTCCAGCTTCCAGCTTCCAGCTCGCGCGCGCCAGCGCGCGTTTCAGGGAAACAGCGGCCAGATCAATGGAATGATCAGTGACCCGGCTGCCCACATGATCAGGTTCAGCGGCACGCCGATGCGCATGAAATCCGAAAAGCGGTAGCCGCCGGCGCTGTAGACGAAGGTGTTGGTCTGGTAGCCGATCGGGGTGGCGAAGCTGGCACTGGCGGCGAACATCACCGCGACCACGAACGGGCGCGGGTCGGCGCCAAGTTGCTGGGCTACGCCGATGGCGATGGGTGTGACCAGCACCGCGACCGCGTTGTTGCTGACCACCTCGGTGAGGACGGAGGTCAGCAGGTAGATGAACGACAGCATGAACAGCGGGCCCAGCAGCGGCGACAGCGTCATCACGTGGCTGACCACGGTATCCACCAGGCCGACCTTGTTCATCGCGATACTGATCGCCAGCATGCCGAAGATCAGCGTCAGGATGCGCCAGTCGATGGCCTTGTAGGCGTCTTCGGTATCCAGGCAGCCGGTGGCGACGACCAGCGCTGCGGCGATCATCGCCAGCCCCTCGATCGGCATGACCTTGAACGCCGCCAGCACCATGACCGCCAGCACGGCGGCGATGGCAATCGGCGCCTTGTCGCGGCGGTAGGCGCGCTCCTGTACCGAGTTGAGGCTGATCAGCTCGCCGTTGTCGGCGAACTTCTTGATCTGCGAGGCTGTGCCCTCGACCAGCATCACATCGCCGAACTGCAGTTCAAAGTCATCCAGGTTGTCCTGGATGTTCTCGTTGTGGCGATGGATTGCCAGTACGTGAATGCCGTAGCGCGCGGTCAGGTTGAGGTCGCGCATGGGCCGGTGACTGTAGCGCGAATTGCGCCCGACGATGGCTTCGGCCAGCATCACGTCGCGGGTCGAGATGGTTTCGAAACTGTCGGCGCGGTTGATGGCCAGCAGGCCGTTGTGCCGCAACTCGACAAAGTCGCGCATGCTGGTGTGCAGTACCAGCCGATCCCCGGCCAGCAGCCGGGTGTCGTTCAGCGGCGTTGACAGCTCGTCGTCGCCGCGGAAGATTTTCAGTACGCGAATGCCGCTATTGCCGTTCAGGTTGGCCTGGCTGATGGTCTGGTTGATGACCGGCGAATCGTGCGGCACCAGCAGTTCGGTCATGAAGGTACGCGCCTGATCCGGGCGCAGCTGGCGCGACAGGCTTTCGCGCTCCGGCAGCAGGCGGTGACCGATCAGCAGCACAAAGGCCATGCCGATGCCGGCCAGCACCAGGCCGGGCAGGGTGATCTCGAACATGCCGAACGGCTCCATGCCCATCTGTCGGGCCACGCCATCGACCAGGATGTTGGTCGAGGTGCCGATCATCGTCATGGTGCCGCCAAAGATGGTGGCGTAGGACAGCGGGATCAGCATCTTCGAGGGCTTGCTGCCGATGCTGGTGGCTAGGGCGATGGCGACCGGCGTAAGAATGGCGACGACCGGGGTATTGTTGATAAAGGTCGACAGCAGCAAGGCGGTGATCATCAGGCTGAACAGGGTGCGCCATTGGCTGCCGCCGCCCATGCGTGCCAGCCAGTTGCCCAGGGTTTCGACGCAGCCGGTGCGCTCCAGCGCGGCTGAAAGGATGAACATGCAGGCAATGGTGATCGGCGCGCTGTTGGACAGCACGCCCAGTACGTCGGACGGTGTCAGCAACTGGCTGACCAGCAGCACGGCAACGGCGATGCCGACCACCACGTCGGGACTGAATTTTTCCCGCGCGAAGGCGTAGAACACCCAGCACAGCAGCAGTGCCACGCCAATCAGTGGCAGTGAATCCCAGCTCATCGGTTACCGAACTCTCTTGAGGTGTCGGGCCCGCAGTCGGACCCACGCTGGGCGTCACATTAAGAGTCGGCGCTATATTTGTCCAAGCACAAAAACTGATTTTTATATTCTTAAACGGAATAAAGCGTCTTTACGACGAGCAGCTTATTTCCAGGCGCCGGCCCCAGTCCGGCGGCGCAGCGGCGTAGGCCTCGGCGCCGGACTGCGGGCTGAATGGCTGGCGCAGGATCTGGTGCAGTCTGCGCACCTCGTTGAAGTCGCCTTGCTCGGCGGCGGCGATGGCGTTCTGCGCCAGATAGTTGCGCAATACGTACAGCGGGTTGACCGCCTGGCGGCTGGCAACGGAGGCATCACAGCGCTGCTGGTGCGTGCGCTGCCAGGCATCGAAGGCCTCACGGTCGATAAACTGGTCCCGCACCAGTGGATGGTCTTCGGCCAGTTGGCGCAGGGTCAGGTTGTAGTCGACACCACCGGCCTGCATCAACTGCAGCAGAGCGTCAATCTGCTCGGCGTCATCCTCTCGCTCGCAGCCCCAGCCCAGGCGCTGACGCATCAATGCCAGATAGTGCTGCTCGAACAGCGGCATGAAGTTGGCCAGTTCGGCTTTGAGCTCGTCCACGCCGACAAAGGGCGTCAGGGCCTGGGCCAGGCAGGCCAGGTTCCACTGCGCAATCACGGGCTGGCGGTGAAAGGCGTAGCGCCCCTCGTGGTCGGAATGGTTGCAGACGTGTCGAGCGTCAAAGGCATCAAGGAAGGCGTAGGGGCCAAAGTCGAAGGTGATGCCCAGTATCGACATGTTGTCGGTGTTCATGACTCCGTGGCAGAAGCCGTACGCCTGCCAGCGCGCGATCATCTCGGCGGTACGCTGCAACACCTGACTGAGCATGGCCAGCGCGGGATTTTCTGCGTTGTGGCAGTCGGGGTAGCAGGTGTCCAGGGTGAACTCCAGCAACTGGCGCAGCGCATCATGCTGGCGGGTGTAGTAGAAATACTCGAAGTGACCAAAGCGGATATGCGAGGGCGCCAGACGCATCAGCATGGCGGCACGTTCTTCGCGTTCGCGATACACCGGGTTGTCGCCGATGGTCACGCAGAGGGCGCGACTGCTGGGGATGCCCAGCGCGTGCAGCGCTTCGCTGGCAAGGAATTCGCGGATCGACGAGCGCAATACGGCGCGACCGTCGCCCATGCGCGAGTAAGGCGTACTGCCGGCGCCCTTGAGGTGCAGGTCCCAGTGCTCGCCAGCGCGATTGACCACCTCACCCAGCAGCAGGCCACGGCCGTCGCCCAGCTGCGGGTTGTAGGCGCCGAACTGGTGCCCGGAGTACACCATGGCGCGAGGCTCGGCGTCGCTCCACACCTTGTGACCGGCAAACAGGTCCACCAGCAGCGGGTCTGCGGCCTGGTCCCGGTCCAGATCGAGCAGGGCCAAAGCGTCCTCGCTGCACACCACCAGGCGCGGGTTACTCAGTGGCTCGGGCAGCACGCGGCTGGAGAAGGTGTCTCCCAGACGGGCAAAGCGATTGTCGAACTGCAGGTCGGCCAGGGTGGGCACAATTGGCTCCTTGTTTGGGTCTGACTCACCATGCTACAGCAGCGCCGCGCCGCTGGCAGCGCTGCGTTATAGCGCTGTATCAGGAGAGGTAATGCACGGTCCAATTTCTTGACCGCAGAGGCGTCGGTCCTTAGTGTTCAAACACCTGTATGAAATCATGCTGCCGGTGGTGACTGGCCGCCCTTTGGAGAGTCAACATGCCTGAATATAACGCCCCCTTGCGCGATATGCGCTTTGTCATGGACGAGCTGCTGGACATGACTGGCAGCTACGCTGCGTACGGTCTGGAAGACGCCACCCCGGATCTGGTCAGCGCGATCCTGGAAGAGGGTGCCAAGTTCACCAATCAGGTGCTGTCTCCGCTGAACCGCACCGGTGACGAAGAAGGCTGTCACATCGACAACGGCGTCGTCACCACACCCAAGGGCTTCAAGGAAGCCTACCAGGCCTACTGCGAGAACGGCTGGGGCTCCATGACTGCCTCGCCGGAGTATGGCGGACAGGGCCTGCCGTCATCCTTGGGCCTGATCATCGCCGAGATGGTTGCCTCCGCAAACTACTCCTTCAGCATGTACCCGGGTCTGTCCCACGGTTGTGCTGCGGCCATTGCTGCGCACGGTACCACCGAGCAGAAAGACCTGTACCTGAACAAGCTGACCCCCGGCACCTGGACCGGCACCATGTGCCTGACCGAGCCGCATTGTGGTACCGACCTGGGCCTGGTCAAGACCCGCGCCGTACCGCAGGCCGACGGCACCTACAAGGTGACCGGCACCAAGATCTTCATCTCGTGCGGTGAGCACGACATGTCTGAAAATATCGTTCACCTGGTGCTGGCCAAGCTGCCCGACGCGCCGGCTGGTACCAAGGGTATTTCCCTGTTCATCGTGCCGAAGTTCCTGCCGGATGCGAACGGTGAAGTGGGCGAGCGCAACAGCCTGGTCTGTGGCTCCATCGAGCACAAGATGGGGATCAAGGCCTCCGCCACCTGCGTGATGAACTTTGATGATGCCACCGGTTTCCTGATCGGCGAGGTCAACAAGGGCCTGAACTGCATGTTCACCATGATGAACCACGCGCGCCTGGGTACCGGCATGCAGGGCCTGTGTCACGGTGAAGCGTCCTACCAGAGTGCACTGGCCTACGCCAAGGACCGCCTGCAGATGCGTTCGCTGAAAGGTCCGGCGGAGCCCGAGAAGGCGGCTGACCCGATCATCGTTCATCCAGACGTGCGTCGTATGCTGCTGACCATGAAGGCCTTCAACGAGGGTAACCGTGCGCTGGCTTACTACACCGCCAGCCTGCTGGATCAGGCGCACTACGCGTCCGACGAAGAGGCTCGCGCTGACGCTGAAGCCCAGCTGGCCTTCCTGACGCCGATCTGTAAGGCCTTCATGACCGACACCGGTCTGGAAGCGACCCTGCTGGGGCAGCAGGTGTTTGGTGGTCACGGCTTTATCCGAGAGTGGGGTCAGGAGCAGCAGGTACGCGACTGTCGCATTGCGCCGATCTACGAAGGCACCAACGGCATTCAGGCGCTCGACCTGCTGGGTCGCAAGGTGCTGGGTAGCCAGGGCAAACTGCTGAAGGCCTTTACCAAGCAGGTTCACCTGCTGTGCAAGGAACTGGATGGCAACGCCAAGTTTGGCGACCACGCCAAGAAGCTGGCCCAGCTGAACGCCCAGTGGGGCGAGCTGACCACCTCTGTTGGCATGAAAGCCATGCAGAACCCGGAAGAAGTCGGCGCTGCCGCGGTTGATTACCTAGCCTTCTCCGGCTACGTCGTGCACGCCTACTTCTGGCTGAAGATGGCGCTGGTTGCGCAGACCAAGCTGGATGCCGGCAGTACTGAAGGTGACTTCTACAAAGGCAAGCTGGCGACTCAGGCGTTCTTCTATCAGCGTCTGCTGCCGCGCGCCCAGGCTCACGCCGAAGCGCTGACTGCCGGTGCTTCCAGCCTGATGGACATCGCTGTCGAGCAGTTCTGATCAGTCTGCTGATGTGAACGAAAACCCCGGCTCGCCGGGGTTTTTTATGCCTGCAGGGTGCCGCAAGGTGGCGCGCAAGGCGCTGACCGATCACAAACAATGTTGTTTATGGTGACCGATCAATAATAAAAAGTCATAAAGAGACGCTACAGGTTTTTTCGTTGTCGATATACAATCGTGCGCCTGTGCCGGCCTAGACCGGCCCACTGAACAACGAGGAGATCACCATGGCCGACTACAACGCCCCCCTTCGCGATATGCGCTTTGTGCTCAATGAAGTCTTCGAGGTATCCAAGCTCTGGGCCCAGCTGCCCGGCCTGGCCGAGGTGGTTGATGAGGAGACCGCGGTCGCCATTCTGGAAGAAGCCGGCAAGGTGACCGGTGGTGTGGTCGCTCCGCTGAACCGCAGCGGTGACGAAGAGGGTTGCTCTTGGGATAACGGCGTGGTGAAAACGCCAGCCGGCTTCCCCGAGGCCTATCGCACCTACGCCGAAGGCGGCTGGGTGGGCGTGGGCGGTGATCCCGAGTTTGGTGGCATGGGCATGCCGAAAGTGATCGGTGCCCAGGTTGAAGAAATGGTCAACTCCGCCAGCCTGTCCTTCGGCCTGTATCCGATGCTGACCTCCGGCGCCTGCCTGTCGATTCTCAACCACGCCAGCGAAGAGCTGAAGGAAAAGTACCTGCCGAACATGTACGCCGGCACCTGGGCTGGCTCCATGTGTCTGACCGAGCCGCACGCCGGCACCGACCTGGGCATCATCCGCACCAAGGCCGAGCCGCAGGCTGACGGCAGCTACAAGATCACCGGCACCAAGATCTTCATCACCGGTGGTGAGCACGACCTGACCGAGAACATCATTCACCTGGTGCTGGCCAAGCTGCCTGACGCCCCGGCTGGCCCCAAGGGTATTTCCCTGTTCCTGGTGCCCAAGGTGATGGTCAACGCGGACGGTTCGCTGGGCGAGAAGAACTCCCTGTCCTGCGGCTCGATCGAGCACAAGATGGGCATCAAGGCCTCCGCCACCTGCGTCATGAACTTTGACGGTGCCACCGGCTGGATTGTCGACGAGCCGAACAAGGGCCTTAACGCCATGTTCACCATGATGAACTACGAGCGTCTGGGTGTCGGCATCCAGGGGCTGTCGCTGGGCGAGCGCTCCTACCAGAGCGCCATCGAATACGCCCGTGACCGTATCCAGAGCCGCGCACCGACCGGTCCGGTCAACAAGGACAAGGCGGCGGACCCCATCATCGTCCACCCGGACGTACGCCGCATGCTGCTGACCATGAAAGCGCTGAACGAGGGCGGTCGTGCCTTCTCCAGCTATGTCGCCATGCAGCTGGATACCGCCAAGTACAGCGAAGACAAGGAAACCCGCGCCCGTGCCCAGGACCTGGTCGCGCTGCTGACGCCGGTTGCCAAGGCCTTCCTGACCGACATGGGGCTGGAGACCACTGTGCACGGCCAGCAGATCTTCGGTGGCCATGGCTTTGTCCGTGAATGGGGCCAGGAGCAGTTGATCCGTGACTGCCGTATCACCCAGATCTATGAAGGGACCAACGGCATTCAGTCGCTGGATCTGATGGGCCGCAAGATCGTGGGCAGCGGTGGTGCGTTCTACAAGCACTTCAGCGACGAAGTCAAAGCCTTCATCGCCAGCGCCGATGCCTCGCTGGCCGAGTTCACCGGTCCGCTGGAAGCGGCCATCGGCAACCTCGACGAGCTGACCGCCTGGGTTATCGAGCAAGCCAAGAGCAATCCGAATGAAATTGGCGCAGCCTCGGTCGAGTACCTGCAGGTCTTTGGTTACACCGCCTATGCCTACGTCTGGGCGCTGATGGCGCGTGCCGCCCTGGCCAAGCAGGCGGAAGACGAGTTTTACGTCAGCAAGCTGGGCACTGCGCGTTTCTACTTTGCCCGCCTGTTGCCGCGTATCCACTCGCTGACGGCATCGGTCAAGGCCGGTAGCGAATCGCTCTACCTGCTCGACGAAGCGCAGTTCTGAGTCTGAAACGGCCGTAAAAAGCCCCGCTTCGGCGGGGCTTTTTCGTTGTCAGGTCGCATTGTTGGCATTGCCGGGACTATTCGGGAGGCGAAGCGCAGCCGGAGCGGGTAAACTGTGCGCGATTTTACTTTTCCCTCCGGAGCTTGCTCATGTCCCGTGTATCTCTCAGCCGTTACCTGATCGAACAGACGCGCAGCCACAACACCCCTGCCGATTTGCGCTTTCTTATCGAGGTGGTGGCGCGCGCCTGTAAGGAAATCAACCATGCCGTCTCCAAGGGCGCGCTTGGTGGCGTCCTTGGCAGCATGGGCACCGAGAACGTGCAGGGTGAAGTGCAGAAAAAGCTGGATGTGATTTCCAACGAGATCCTGCTGGAAGCCAACGAGTGGGGCGGCCACCTGGCCGGCATGGCCTCCGAAGAGATGGATCATGCCTACCAGATTCCTGGCCAGTACCCCAAGGGTGCCTATCTGCTGGTATTCGATCCGCTGGATGGCTCCAGCAACATCGATGTCAACGTCTCCGTCGGCACCATCTTCTCGGTGCTGCGTTGTCCCGACAAGTATGTAGAGCAGTCCGGCAGCCTGGACGAGCATGCCTTCCTGCAGCCGGGTACCGAGCAGGTGGCCGCCGGTTACGCCATTTACGGTCCGCAAACCATGCTGATTCTGACCCTGGGTGACGGCGTCATGGGCTTTACCCTGGACCGTGAAATGGGCAGCTTTGTGCTGACCCACGAGAACATGAAAGTGCCGACCAGCACCGCCGAGTTCGCCATCAATATGTCCAACCAGCGCCACTGGGAAGAGCCGGTCAAGCGCTACGTGTCTGAGCTGCTGGCTGGTGAAGAAGGGCCACTGGAGAAGAACTACAACATGCGCTGGATCGCCTCCATGGTGGCCGATGTGCATCGCATCCTGACCCGTGGCGGGCTGTTCATGTATCCGCGTGACGCTCGTGAACCCGAAAAGCCGGGCAAGCTGCGTCTGATGTACGAGGCCAATCCGATGTCGATGCTGATCGAGCAGGCTGGCGGCGCCGCCACCAACGGCAGTCAGCGCATTCTCGATATCCAGCCCGAATCGCTGCACCAGCGTGTTGCCGTGTTCCTGGGCTCGAAGGAAGAGGTCGAGCGCGTCACCGGTTATCACCAGGGCTGAGTGGGGCAAAAGCCGCACTCCTGTCCGTGGTCTTTTGACCTGGTGTAAGCATTTGCTTACGTGTTGTGCTGGCGTTGGCCTATGGGCAGACCCTGCGATGCTGCGTAGTATCAAACGCGCTAGGAGCATCGCAGGAAGCGACCATAACAACAGGGAACAGGGACAGTGCCTTGGAGGCACCACGCATTAGGGATGATCAGGACCATTCTGCAAAACCTCGCCCCGGCGAGGTTTTTTCTTGCCTGCGATTTATGCGGGGAGACGGCGTTGCGTCTCCCCGGGGCATGCGCAATGAATCAGTGCTTGCCCACTGCTCAGCCGCTGAAGCGACAGCTCAGGCTGCCCAGCGCGCCCATCTCCACCTCAGCCAGATCGCCAGCGGCAACCGGCTGCATGCCTGCCAGCGCGCCGGTCATGATCACGTCCCCGCTGCGCAGTTGCTGTCCGGCAGTGACCATTTGATTGATCAGCCAGAGCGCCGCATCCAGCGGGTTACCCATGCTGCTGCCGGTGTTTCCGCTGGCTACCTGTTCGCCGTTGAGCTTCAGTGCTACCGGCAGGTCATCCAGCTGCACGCTGTCGGCCGCAACGCACTGGCCCACTACGTGGGCGCCAAAGGACAGGTTGTCAGCGACCGCATCCGCCAGCGACTTCGGCCAGCCCTCATAGGCTGAGTCGCAAACCTCCAGCGCGGGCATCACGCCTTCGAGCGCCGCGATCAGATCGGCGCGATCGGCCAGCGGGTCTTCGATATCGCGCGACAGGCGCATCGCAACCTCGATCTCCAGTCGCGGCGCGATAAAGTCTGCGTGCTGCAGTGTTGTTCCGGTCTGATATTCGTTGGCTGTCAGCAGTACGCCGCGCAGCGGCTCTGCTACGCCGAGGGCCTGACGGGCGCGGGCATCGGTCAGCCCAAGCTTGTAACCGCCGGGGCGCTCGCCCTGAAGCTGCCGGGTAATCAGCGCGTGTTGTACCGCGTAGGCGGACGCCAGGTCGGTCAGCGCGTACTCGCTAGCGACCGGGCCGCGTGGCGTGTGGCTGGCGCGTGCGTCCAGCAGCGCCTGTGCGGCCTGTTCGATGTTGCTCATACAGTGTCTCCTCGACTCGGCTGTTCGCCGACAACAGTGGTACGGAACATCTCGCGGCGCTTGCCAAAATAATCGGAGATCGGTTGATGCCAGACGCAGCGGTTGTCCCAGATCGCCAGTGTACCTGGCGTCCAGCGCATGCGGCAGGTAAAGGCCGGGGCGGCCGCCACGCTGAACAGGTAGTCCAGCAGCGGACGTGACTCCTCCGGCTTCATGCCGGCGATGCCGAGGGTGTAGGCCGGGTTGGCGAACAGCACCTCGCGGCCGGTTTCCGGATGGCGAGTGATCATCGGATGGGTGCGCACATCGTCGTCGACGTTGTCGCCAAAGCGGATCTGCATGTTCTCGATGCCCGCGTTGTGGGCGGCTTTGGGGCCATAGCCAAACTCCGGAGTGTGAATGCCGTCGAGCTGACGCAGCAGGTCGCGCAGGGTGGGAGACAGCCACTCGCAGGCCAGGTACATATTGTTGAACAGGGTGTCGCCGCCGCTTTCAGGTACGTCATGACCGTACAGCAGGGTGAAGGCTGGCGGGCGCTCCTGAAATGACCAGTCGCTGTGCCAGGCACCGCCAAACACGAAAGGGCTGCCTTCGCCGGCTTCCTTGAGCACATGCACCACATGCGGATGATCGGCCATCGGCTGTACATAAGGTTCCTTGCCGAATGCGCCGAAGCGTTGGGTGACGGCTTCGAGCTGTTCGACGCTCAGGTTCTGGTCTCGAATAAAGAGCACGCCATGGTCCATCAGCGCCCGGCGCAGATCGGCCTGGCCTGCGTCGCTTAAGGTGTTGAGGTCGATGTCGTGGATATCGGCTCCCAGAGAGCCGGCCACCGGTACGCTGCGGAAGTACTCGCTGGGGCGGGCCTGGTTGTTTTTGGCGGTGGTAAAGAAGAACTCGGGCATGGCGTTTACCTGCAATCGTCTGTCTTGTTGTTGTTCGTGTTCTGCCAGGCAAGATTGCCTCTGTGTGCGGCAGCTATCCATGATAGTTTCTGCCATGACATGACAATAACTGCCACGAGGTCTGCATGAATTGGCGTGAGGTACGCGATGCCACCAACGTGCGCTACCTGCTGAGCACCGCGCGTACGCTGGGTTGCTCGGTGCAGGCCTGCCTGCAGGGCAGCGGGCTGGACGAGGCGATGCTGGGTGCCGGCGGCAGGGTCAGAGTCCAGCGCTGGCAAGAGCTTGCGGTCATCCGCAATCTGGTGGCGCAGCACCCGGAGCCGGGGCTGGGCATTCGGGTCGGCGGCTGCTATCAGCTGACCAGCCTGGGAATATTGGGCTACACCATGCTGGCCTGCCGCAATCTGCACGAAGCCTTGCTGGTCAGCACGCAGTTTCGGGAACTGACACTGTCGATTTGCCCGGTGCAGGTGCTGCCGTTCGACGGCGGCGTGCGCATGAGCCTGGACCACAGTGTGCTGCCGCCGGATGCACAGGACATGGTTGCCGAGCGCGGTCTGGCAGTCTGGAAGCGTATCTTCGGCGAGCTGCTGCAGCGTCCGTTTGTCCCGCTGCGCGTCGAGTTGGTGTTATCGCGGCCGGCCGCCATCGAGCTGTATGAAGATTACTTCGAGTGCCCCGTCGTCAGCGGCGCTGCCAGCAACGCGGTGTTGATTGGCGACGCGGATCTGGTCAGTGAGCTGCCGCTCGCCAATGCGCTCACCCGCAACGCCTGCGCGGCTCTGTGCCGTCAGTTGTGCGAGGGGTTGGAAGATGTGGTGTCGCCGCTGGCGCGTCAGGTGTTGCAGGTGCTGATCAGTCACTCGGGCGAGCCACCGACGGCGGTAGCGGTGGCGGCGACCTTGGGCATATCGGAGCGCTCCTTGCACCGGCGGCTGGCGGCCGAAGGGCAGCCCTTTCGTCAACTGGATGAGCGCGTCCGCGGGCGTCTGGCCGAGCGCCTGCTTGGCGACAGTGATCTGGGGCTGGATGCGATTGCCGCGCAGCTGGGCTACAGCGAGGCCGCCAGTTTCTCGCGTGCGTTCAAGCGCTGGACTGGCCTTGCCCCCTCACGCTGGCGCACCGCGCAACGTGAGGGGGCGTCGAGCTTCGGTGCGCCTGCGATCATAAATACGTTGTCTCCTGGCGACTGATTGGCTCGATGCTGAGACAGTCACATATCCACGTCTATACTGGTCTGGTCGCCTGCATGGGCGCAGGCGCCTCAGGTAGTCCACCGACGTTGGATAAGGAGTGTTTCTATGGCTGGTTGGTATGAACTGAGCAAGAGTACGGACGGGCAGTTTCGCTTTGTCCTCAAGGCCGGCAACGCCGAAACGATTTTGACCAGTGAGCTCTACACGGTGCGCGCCAGCGCCGAGAACGGCATCGCCTCGGTGCAGAAGAATTGCGCAGACGACACGCGATATGAGCGCAAGGAAGCGCGTGACGGCCGGCACTACTTCAACCTCAAGGCCGCCAACCATCAGGTGATCGGCAGCAGTCAGATGTATGCCTCGGCGGCCAGTTGCGAGAAGGGTATCGAATCGGTGAAGCACAATGGCAGCAGCACCAAGGTAAAGGACAAGACCGACTCCTGAGCCGGCTGCCGCTCCCGTCAGCGCATCATCGCTGACGGGAGCCGTGCGCCCTAGAACGAGGTGCTCAGGCTGGTGTAGAAGGCCCGGCCCGGCTCGTTGTAGGTGTAGGCGCCGGCGACGTTGCTGTTGCCCTCGCGATACAGGCGCTTGTCGAGCAGGTTGCTGATGCCGGCGCTCACGCTCAGGCTGTCGCTGAAGGCGTAGCGGCCACTGACGCCGACCAGCGCATAGGGCGAGATCTCGCGGCGCGCGTCGCCGGTCAGCACATTACCCTGATAGTCGAGCTTGCCCGGGCTCTGCTTGCCGTACCAGGTGACGGTGGCCTGGGTCGATAGCGGCTGGCTGACCTGCCAGTCCAGCGTTGAGTTGATGGTGTACTCGGGGATGATCGACAGCGGCTCGCCGGTTTCGCGGTTCTCGGAGCGCAGCATCCAGGTGAAGTTGGTATTCCAGCTGAGCTGCTGACTGACCGGTACGTTCAGGGTGCCTTCCAGCCCCTCGACCAGGGCCTCAGGCACGTTGCTCCACTGGAATACGTCGGCATCGGCGTAGGCCGGATTGCTGCCGCCGGTGGCGGTGGTTACCGCGCTACGGCCGGATTCGATCTTGTCCTTGTAGTCGTTGCGGAACCAGGTAACGCCGGCGAGCCATTCGCCCCGGCGGAACTCGATGCCGATCTCCTTGTTGATGCTGGTTTCCGCATCCAGATCCTCGTTGCCCATCAGATAGCATGCCCCGCCACCACCCCAGCAGCCATTGCCGCGGCTGTAGAGCAGGTAGTTGGGGTTGCTCTGATACAGGTTGGGCGCCTTGTAGGCGCGGGCGATGCCGGCCTTCAGGGTGAACTCGTCGTTGAGGGCCTGGGACAGGTTCAGCGAGGGGCTCCAGTTGCTGCCGGTCAGACTGTGATGGTCGAAACGCAGGCCGGGCGTCAGGGTAGTACCGGGGCGCAGCTCGACGTTGCTCTCGACGAAGAGCGAGGCAATCTGCGCGTCGGTCTTGGTGTCGCGATCAGTACCGGAGAGGCCGGGCACCTCACCCGCTTCGGTGGTGGTCTGGGTGTTGGAGAAGGGGTCGTCCATGCGCTGGTCAACCCATTCGGCACCCAGTGTCAGCATCTGGTCGAGCCAGCCGTTGAGCGGCAGGTTGATCTCGCTGTGGGCGGTCAGGGTATCCAGCTCGATGGTGCCGAAATCGGTACTGGTGATGCTGCCTTCCGGTCCGCCGGCCAGGCCCTCCTGCAGGCGGCGGTTGCGGGTGTTTTCGTACTGCAGATAGTTCAGCGTGCTGCCGATGTCCCAGTCGCCGTGGTGGGTGACGGCGTAGGTCTGGCGATAGATGATGTTGGTTTCGCGGCCAAGCCAGGGCGAGCGTCGAGCTTCCAATGCGGCTGAGTCGACGTTGTTCATGCTGTCGCCAGCATAAATGTTGCCCTGGCGGCTGTAGCCGGCTTCCAGGTCCAGCGTCTGGCGATCGGTCAGCGCCCAGCTGAGCAGGCCGTTGATGTCCTTGTTGCGCACGCCTTCACGGCCTGCGGTGGCCTGGTTGGGGACGGTGTGGCCGTCGTTGATGTCCGGGTCATCCATCTCCGACTTGGCGACGTTGCCGTACACACGGTATGAGAGGTTGTCGGTCAGCGGGCCGCTGAGGCCAAAGTTGGCGCGTTCGCTGCCGCCCTCTTCATCATGCTGGGCGATGCTCTTGTAGAGTGTCAGGTTGCCGTGATGTTCGGCCTGCGGGCCCTTGGTGATGATGTTGACCACGCCACCAGCGGCACCGTTGCCATAGCGCGCCGCTGCCGGGCCGCGCAGTACTTCAATGCGTTCAATCTGTTCGGCGGGTACCCAGTTGCTGTCTCCACGGGTATCGCGGTCACCGCGCCAGCCGTAGCGTACCGAGTTGCGCGAGGTAACCGGTTTGCCGTCGACCAGAATCAGGGTGTTCTCCGGGCCCATGCCGCGGATGTCGATCTGCCGGTTGTTGCCACGTGCGCCGGAGCCGCTGTTGCCCGTCAGGTTGACACCAGGCTGTTTGCGCAGCAGCTCGGCGATGTCGTTGGCCGGCGGCTGGCGGGCGATGTCCTCGGCGTTGATGATGGAGACGCCGGGCGCCTGCTTCAGTTCTTCCTGGGCGGTGGCAATCACGTCCAGGGTGTCCAGTTCCAGGGCTTCGCCGGTCTGTGCTTGCGCTGCGGGCAGGCCCAGGGCCAGAACCACCGCAGCGGTGAGTTGGCTGTAACGGAAGCAGGAAAGGTGGCGTGCCTGAATCATCGGCAGATTCCTCTTTGGGTGCGCGGAGAAGGTTGGGGGCGGACGGCTGGATGCAACGTCTGACCGGCTGACGACCATTAATGCGAACTATTTGCGTTTGCTGTATGCGGCGGGTAGTCTGCCACAGCGCGATGCTGGTGCGCTTTGCGCTGGCGTCAGCTTTCTTTGTCCGGCAGTCATCTTTGCGCGATGCCAGGGGGTAGCAGGTGGGTCAACGTCAGGACACGGTCGGCGCCAGCGAACTGGTGCAGCGTATTGGAGCACAGGTGCAGGTGTCGGCGCAGCAGGCAGGCAAGCCGCTGTTTCGGGGGCGCCTGAGCTGGCAGCGGCTGCGCTCCGGGCTGGCGCTGCACTGCTCGGATTGCGTCGAGCTGGAAGACTTTTCGACCAGCGTCGAGGTGGATCCCAAGCTTATTCTGGTGCTGTTTCTGCAGGGTCGTAGCGATGTCAGCTATGACGACCGCGCGCCGTGCTTTGATCACGACGCTCGCCGCCCCGAGGGCATGGCGGTCACCCTGACCGAGCGGGCCACCTTCAGTCGCCGCGCGCGTCGCGGCCAGCATATCCGCAAGTTGTCGATCAGCATGACGCCCGACTGGTTCGAAGGTGGCGGATTTGATGCCCAGCGCAGCCTGCAAGGGCTGCTGGGTGGGGCCAACAGTCATCTGCGTGTTCAGCGCTGGTTGCCTTCGCCGCGGGCGCTGGCGCTGGCTGAAGCCTGTATGCATCAGCAGACCGACAATCCGTTGCTGGCGCACTTGCAGCAGGAGAGCCGCGCGCTGGAGTTGGCTCATGAAGTGATCGCCGGGTTGACCGGCGAGGGCGTTGCCGTGCCGGGCAGCCTGCGTCCGCACGAGCAGCGGCTGATTGCCCGGGTTCAGGACCTGCTGATCAACGACACAGCCGATGGCTGGTCGCTGGAGCAGATCGCCCAAGAGGTCGGTACCAGCGCCAGTACCCTGCAGCGGCAGTTCAAGGCGGCGCAGGGCATGTCGCTGTTTGCCTGGCAGCGCCAGCGCAAGTTGCAGCAGGCGTTCGATGCGCTGGCCACCGGCAGGCTGTCCATCGAGGAGGCCGCCGCGCTGGCCGGCTATACCAGCGCGGCCAACTTTGCGACCGCCTTCCGCCGCGCCTTTGGTACTACGCCACAACAGGTCCGGCGTTTTCTCTAATCGGTGCACGATATTGGTGCAAAAAGATCACCTTGTGTGTGTTTGTGGTGCGTGGCGCGTCTGCGTGCTGGGTGGCGGTGCGTCTGCAGGCCCCTGAAAATCGTCAACGGGGAACCTGGTGTGAACTTTGCTAATTTGTTCATACTTGCGCTCGGCTTGCTCCTATCGGGGCGGTCGAGTGGTGCAGTGGTCGACCCTCGCATAAGGATGCCTGATGATGTTCCCCCGTCTTACGCCGCTAGCGGCTGCCCTGTTGTTGCCGCTGCCCGCGTTGGCCTCTATTGAACCCGTGTCGCTGGCCAGTATCACCGTCAAGGGCCAGGCCATGGCCGATACCACCGATCAAGCCTATTCCGTCACCCGTCTGTACGCTGACGATATTCGTGAAGCGCATGTTGATCAGGTGCAAAACCTGCTGCGCAAGGTGCCGGGTATGAATGTCAGCACGCTGGGGCTGCCGGGCGTGGCGGACAATATCTCGCTGCGCGGCTTTGGGGCCGGCGGGCACGGCGGAGACATCGGCTTTGTCGTCGATGGCATTCCGCTCAACGAGGCCATGTCCCACGCCGATGGTTACGGCGATTTGAACGTCGTCATTCCGTTGGAACTGGAGCGCATCGATGTGCTGCGTGGCCCGGTATCGGCGCTGTATGGCAACTACAACCGGGCCGGCACGGTCACGCTGCAGAGCCGCCGGGGCGGTAACTACCGCGATCTGGACGTCAGTGCGGCGGAGTTCGGCAAGCTGGACCTGCAGGCCGCCGCTGGCGTTGAGGCCGAGCGTCAGCGTTTTAACCTGGCTGTGCAGGCGGTCCATGATGATGGTTTTCGCGATCAGTCGCAGGCCGAGCGTCAGACCCTGGCCGGGCGCTGGGCGCTGGATCTGAGCCCTGATCTGGAAGTGGCCCTGTCGACCCGCCTGCATCAGGCCGAGGCAGACAACCCCTCTTATTTGCCTTACGCCGATTACCGGCATGATCCCTATGGCGTCTACCGCGACGTGCAGAACGACGGCAGCGAGAAAGAGTTCAGAACCCTGCGGCTAGATACCAACTACCAGCTGGCTGACGATGTGCGCCTGCTGAGTTTTGTCTACCACACCAACCAAGACTTCAGCCGCTGGTTTACCCGCCCGGTCAGCGGTGTTTGGACCCAGCGTGAAGAATCCTACGACCGCGATGTGCTGGGCGGCGGCTTCAACCTCAACGGGGACAGCCAGCTGGCGGGCAGGGCGCTGACCTGGGTAAGCGGCATCGAGACCTATCGTGAACGCACCGACTACCTGAAGTACGAAGACACCCAATACCGCCAGCGGGTCGGGCTGCCGGAGCTGGATCGTCGCTTCAGCCTGAACAACCTGGCGGCTTTTGGCGAGATGCAGTGGCAATTGCACCCACTGTTCATGCCCAGCCTGGGCCTGCGCTGGGATCGGTTTACCGGCGACTGCGATCTGCAAGGCGCGCAAACCTCGACGGCGGCGTGTGAGCGCATGTCGTCGGTCAGCCACACCAGCCCCAAACTGGGCATTCGCTCGCAGCCGCTGGATTGGCTGGAGCTGCGTGGCAGCTGGGCCGAAGGCTTTGCCATTGCGCCGGATACCGCCAAGTACGAGCTGGGCGCGGGCAGTGTGTCGCCCAACGTGTTCCGGCAGATTGAACTGGGTGTCACGCTGACATGGCGCGATCTGGGCTTGGATCTGGCGACCTACCGCATCGACTCCAGTGATGAGATCGGCCGCAACCCGGCTGGCGATTATGAGAACTTTGGCGAGACTCGCCGCCAGGGCGTGGAGGTGGCCGGCTACTGGTATCTGACAGACAGCCTGGATGTGTCGCTGGCCTGGGCGACGGCGCAGTCGGAGATTCGCAAGCACCGTGATGCTTCCCTGGAAGGCAACCGGGTGACCGGTGTGCCCAGCCACACCACCACCGCGCAGGTAAACTGGCGCCCGCTGCCGGATTGGGAAGGCTCGCTGGTACTGCGCGATATCGGTGATTATGCAGTCAACGCCAGCAATCAACTGGTCGATGGCGGCTACCGGGTGACCGACTTCACGCTGTCCTATTTGGTTCCGGGTACCCCGGGCTACCGCGCCTATCTGGCGGTGGAGAACCTGACGGACAAGGTCTATGCCTCCACCGTCTCCACCATCGGGTATGCTACCGGCGCGCCCCGCCGCGTCAGCCTGGGCATCCAGGCGAGTTTCTGACCCTAGCGCACAAGGAGTTTTACCATGTCTTATCCCCTACGCAGCCTGCTTGCGGCAACCGCTCTGACGTTGCTCAGCCCGTTGGTGAGTGCGCATACCGTGTGGCTTGAGTCGACCGACAGTGCGAACGGCTATGCTGTCCGCTTTGGCGGGCATGCCGGCGTGCTGGAAGACTTTCCGCCGGCCAAGCTGGAACAGGTCAGCGCCATCGATGCTGCCGGTGAGCCGGTCGCTGTCGCCCGCGAGGACCTGGCAGCCGGTGTGCGGTTGCAAACCGCCGAGCCGGCGTCGGTGCTGACGCTGTATTTCAACAACGGCATCTGGAGCCGACTGCCGGATGGCCGCAGCGAGAACTTGCCGATGGACCAGGTCGAGGGTGCCGAGTCGGCGGTCAACGCGGTCAAGTATCACAAATACATTGCGCGCTGGGACGCGCAGGCAACCCAGCCACAGGGTCAGGCCTTCGAGCTGCTGCCGCTGGATGCCGAGGCTCCGGCCGCCGGTCAGCCGGTGCGGCTCAAAGTGCTGATCGACGGCCAGCCGGCGCAGGGCATTGCCCTGGCGTTTGGTGAGGAAGGTGGCGATGCCGTCAGTGACGCCAAGGGTGTCGCGGTGCTGATCGCCCGCAGTGGCGTCAATCGCATCTGGTCCGGTCAACGGCTGGCGGTGGCCGACAATCCGGCGTACACCCAGCTCAGCACGGAATACAGCCTGGTGTTCCATGCCCAGGACTGAGCTCACGCGTGCCGCGCTGCTGTTGCTGCTCTGGCTGGCGTCCGCAGCAGTGCAGGCGCATGGTCTGGATGTGATCGCCCAGCACAGTGAGGGGCAGGTGTCCGGTCTGGCGCTGTACTCCGACGGCACGCCGGCCGCTGCGATCTACGTGGCCCTGGTGGCGTCGGAAGACGCCAGCAGGGTGCTGGCGCAAAGCAAGACCGGCGAGGACGGCCGTTTCACCTTCGCCGCCCGCGAGGACGGTGGCATGCGGGTTATTGCCGAGGGCGAGGAGGGGCACCGCGCCCAGGCGCTGGTCAGTGAGGTGCCGAGCAGCAGCGGCAGTAATCAAAGCCTGTTGCTGCTGCGTGAGGATATCGCTCGCCTGGAGCAGCATCTGTGGTGGCGAGACGTGTTGGGCGGCATCGGCTATCTGGTCGGCGTGCTCGGCCTCTGGGCGCTGTGGCGCAGCCGTCAATCCGGTCGAGGACTCTGATGCATATCGCCGAAGGGGTGCTCAGTCTGCCGGTGCTGGCCAGCTGCGCGGCGTTGTCGGCGGGCGGTATCGCACTGGGTGTGCGCCGTCTGGATGAGGCGCGCATGCCGTTGGCGGCACTGCTGGGGGCGGCCTTTATGGTCGCCAGTACGCTGCACATGCCGGTGGGTGTGGGCAGTGTGCATCTGATTCTCAATGGTCTGGCCGGTTTGCTGCTGGGTTGGGCGGTTTTTCCGTTGTTCTTCGTTGCGCTGCTGCTGCAGGCCGCGCTGTTTTCCTTTGGTGGCTTTACCGTGCTGGGCGCCAACCTGCTGATCATGGCCGCGCCGGCGCTGCTGTGTCATGTGCTGCTGGCGCCCCTGCTACGCGGTGAGCCGAGCCGTCGCCGGTTGCTTTTGGTTGGTGCCGGCTGCGGGCTGATCGGCGTCGGTGGTGCTGCCGTGGTGGCCGCGCTGGTGCTGAATCTGAGTGGTGGCCGGCTGTTTGACCATCTGATCGGCATGCTGGTGCTGACTCATGCGCCGGTGTTTGTGGTCGATGCGTTGATCAGCGCGCTGGCCCTCAATCTGTTGTGGCGCATGTTGCCCGACATGACCCGCGAGCTGTGCCCATGACCGCGCCGCAACGGTTGTTGCTGGCGCTGGCCGGGGCACTGGGGGCCGCCCTGTTGCAGCAGACCTGGCAATTGCTGGCGCTGCTGCTGGTGGCCGGGGTTGCCGTGCTGGTGGCGGCGGTGCTGCGGCTGGCTTCAGTCCGCTGGCTGCTGCGTCGGGTGGCGCTGCTGAACCTCTTCGTGCTGCTGGTCTGGCTGACGTTGCCCTGGCATTGGACGGGTGGCGGCCTGGCGTGGAATCCGGCAGGTGTCGAGGCGGCTGTGCATATCAGCTTGCGCAGCAACATTGCCGGTCTGCTGTGCATTGCCCTGCTGGCGGGGATGAACGCCTTTGATGTGGCGGCAGCGGCAGCGCGCCTGGGCATGCCCGCACGGCTGGCGCAGTTGCTGCTGCTGACGGTGCGCTACCTCGGTGTCATGCAGCAGACGCGCCAGCAGGTGCAGCGGGCAATGCAGGCGCGGGGGTTCCGCCCCCGCTGCAACTGGCGCACGCTGGAAGTGCTGGCTCTGCAGGTCGCGCTGATTCTGGTGCATGCGTTACTGCGTGCCGAGCGGGTGGCGCAGGCGATGCAGGCCCGCGGCCTCGCGCAACGCGTGCGCGCGCCAGCCCGCAAGGCAGACCTGGTGGGTGTGGCTACAGGGCAGGAGTCGCTATGAGCGTGCTGATTCAGGCCAGCGGCCTGCGTCTGGCGCGCGGACCGCAGCGCCAGCTCGGGTTGCCCGATTTTGCCTTGCATGAAGGTGAGCGGCTGTGTCTGCTTGGGCCCAGCGGGCGCGGCAAGACCAGTCTGCTGCACGCGTTGCTGGGGTTTGTTCCGCTGCAGGCCGGCCGCCTGCAGGTATTTGGCTGCGAGCGCTCTGTCGAAGCCGACTTTGTCCCGCTGCGTGGTCCCTTGGGGTTGCTGTTTCAGGATCCGGTTGATCAGCTGTTTGGCCCGACGGTGGTTGATGACGTGGCCTTTGGGCCGCGCAATCAGGGACTGGATCGCCAGCGGGCCGGCCAGCTGGCGCTGCGTACCCTGGCTTCGCTGCAGCTGGAGCATCTGGCGGAGCGGCCGGTGCAGCAGCTCTCTGGCGGTGAACAGCGGCTGGTGGCGCTGGCCGGGGTGCTGGCGATGAACCCGCGCGTGCTGCTGCTGGATGAACCGAGCAATGGTCTGGACCAGGCCGGTTGCGAGCGCTTGTTTGCCTGTCTGCTTGAGACCGACTTGCCGATGCTGATTGCCAGCCACGATCAGACACTGGTACAACGTCTGGGAACCCGGATTCTGACGTTGCCCGCATGAGGACCCCATGGAGCGCATCACCATTTCCCTGGAAAGCGAACTGGCCGAAGCTTTTGACGCGCTGATCGCCGAGCGCGGCTATCGCAGTCGCTCAGAAGCCATGCGTGACCTGTTGCGCGCCGAACTGGAAAGCGCCCGCCAGGCGCAGGAGCCGAGCGAATACTGCGTTGCCTCGCTCAGTTACGTCTACCATCACCATCAGCGCGAGCTGGCCGAACGCCTGGCCCGGCATCATCATGAGCACCATGACCTGAGCGTCTCCACGCTGCTCTCCTACATCGACCACGACCACTGCCTGGCCAGTTCGATCCTGCGCGGGCCAACCCGGCAGGTGCGCCAACTGGCCGAGCGCATCATGGCCGAGAGCGGCGTGCGGCACGGACAGTTAAATCAGGTGTCTCTGACAGAAGATGACCACGAGCATCAGCACGTCGGTCACGACCATAGCTCGCGACACAGGCACTTGCGCCCATTGAGCTAAGACGGGTTGCCGAGTGCCTTGTTGTCTGCCCTGAACACCCGAACAGAGGTTTTCCGTGAACCCAGCTTGCCCCGATGATTTTGTAAAGGTCGACTCTGCCGAGGCCGCTGTCGACCGCCTGGCTGCACTGCACCAGCAAGCCACCAGTGCGCTGCGCAGCGCGCTCAAGCAATACCTCAAGGATCGCACCAGCCCCGGAGCCGACCGCTGCGCCTTCCGCTATCCGGAGCTGCGCCTGACCTATCACTGTCAGGGTGAGGTGCCCAGCAGTGTGCGCGCCTATGCCAAGGTGCAGGTGCCCGGTACCTATGCGATCACCGTGACCCAGCCCGAGGCGTTTCGCAGCTATCTGCTGGATCAACTGACGCCGTTGATGTCCGACTTTACCGTCACCGTGGAAGTGGGGCCGAGCCAGGCCAACATTCCCTACCCCTACGTGGTGGAGCAGGGCGATGAGCTGGGCTCTTCTGGCGTGACGGCTGCCGAGCTGGCGCGGGTGTTCCCGAGCACCGACCTGTCCGCCGCCAACGACAGTACGGCCGACGGTCTCTACGACTGGGAAGGCCGAGACCCGCTGCCACTGTCGCTGTTTGATGCAGCGCGTACCGACTTCTCCCTGCGCCGACTGGTGCACTACACCGGCAGCGACTGGCGGCACGTGCAGCCCTGGATTCTGCTGACCAACTACCACCGCTACGTTGACCAGTTCATTCGTCACGGTCTGGACATGCTGCTGAGCGACTCGCGCTTCCAGCGCATGGTGCTGCCGGGCAATGTGGTGGTGGAGCGCGGCATGTCCGAGGGCGAGATGCATGCGATCATCGAGTCGGTGGTCTGGCACCGCTTTCAGATGCCGGCCTATCACCTGCAGGGTGCCACTCCAGGTGAAGGCATCACGCTGGTCAACATCGGTGTTGGCCCGTCCAACGCCAAGAACATCACCGACCACCTGGCGGTGCTGCGGCCGCATTGCTGGCTGATGATTGGCCACTGCGGTGGCCTGCGCCAGTCGCAGACCATTGGCGACTATGTGCTGGCGCACGCCTACATGCGCCGTGACGGCATCCTTGACCGGGTACTGCCGCCCAACATTCCGCTGCCGGCGCTGGCTGAAGTGCAGCAGGCGCTGCAACAGGCCGCGGCAGAGGTCACCGGCGAGCAGGGAGACGACCTCAAGCGCCGCCTGCGTACCGGTACCGTGCTGACCTACGATGACCGCAACTGGGAGCTGCGCTGGGCCCAGGAACGCCCGCTGATCAACCAGGCGCGCGCCATCGCGGTGGACATGGAAAGCGGCACCATCGCCGCCCAGGGCTATCGACTGCGCGTGCCCTATGGCACGCTGCTGTGCGTTTCGGACAAGCCGCTGCACAGTGAGATCAAGCTGCCGGGCGCGGCGGGTGTGTTCTACGAGCGCGCGGTGACCCAGCACTTGCATATCGGTATTCACGCGCTGGAGTTGATGCGCAGTCAGCTTGACTCGCTGCACTCGCGCAAGCTGCGCAGTTTCGACGAGCCGCCGTTCCGCTGATCCCCCCCCGGACGTTCACACGGCTGTCATGCGGGTGGCGCATCATGCCCGGTCTGAAGACCGGGAGTGGATATGCACACTAGATCTGAGCGCCTGGTAGCGTCCGCACCGCGCTGGCGCTTGCGCATGCGCGCACTGACGCTGCTGGCAGTATTACTGATGCTGGCGGTGTTTATGATTGGCTGGCTGCGGCCCGCTACGCCACTGCCGCCTTCGGCGCTGTCACTGCAGGACTTCCGTGTCACCCTGCCCGCCGTGGTGGTGGCCGGCATCGGTGATGATCTATCGGGGATTACCCACGACGGCGACCATGATCGTCTGCTGGCGATTACCAACTCCGGCCCTGAGCAGTTGCTGGTGCTCGACCGTCAGGGCAGTCTGCTGGCGCAACACGCGCTGATCGGCTTCAAGGACACCGAAGACCTGGCCTGGCTGGGCGATGGCCTGCTGGCGATTGTCGAGGAACGGGTTCATCGCATCAGCATTCTGCCGCTGCCGAGCGGTGATGCGCCCTTGCGCCGTGCCGATGCCCGGCAGCTGACGCTGGGTATCGGCGTGTCAGACGACAACAAGGGTTTCGAGGGCATCGCCTACGACCGTAGCCGCGATCTGCTGTATCTGGTCAAGGAGCGCGACCCGCAGCGGCTGTATCGGGTTGCCGGGCTGCGCAGCACACTACAGGGCGACTTGCAGCTGGATGTGCAGGACCTGACCGCCTGGATTGATGACGCCGGGGTGTCCAGCGACCTGTCGGCCATCACGGTTGAGCCGCGCAGCGGTCATCTGGTGCTGCTCAGTGATGAGTCGCGCCTGCTGTTCGAACTCGGCCCGCAGGGCCAACTGCTGAGTCAGCGCTCGCTCGGGCGGGGCGTGGGCCTGCAAGAGCCCATGCCCCAGCCCGAGGGCGTGATCCTGGATGATCGCGGCGAGCTGTTTGTGGTCAGCGAACCCAATCTGTTCTACCGCCTGGCGCGCTAGCGCGCGTTCAGGTATTTAGCCAAGGCGGCGTAGGCGGGCAGGGAGACAGGGTCGTTGGCGCCGTTGGCGGCGACCGGGTTGGAGGCAAAGCGGGCGATCACCATCTCGGCCCTGGGATCGACATAGATGGTTTGCCCGTGGATGCCGCGTGCGGCAAACATGCCTTGTTCGGCATCGGCCACCCACCACATGTTGCGGTAGCTCCAGCCGGGCAGCGTGGTGTAGCCGGCGCTGGCAAACTTGCCCGGATCGCCACCGCCGCGGATGTCGGCCACCACCGCCTCGGGCACGATCTGCTGGCCGTTGAAGCGCCCGTTGTTGCGCATCGCTTCGCCAAAGCGCGCCATGTCACGCAGGCTGGCATTCATGCCGCCGCCGGCAAACTGGGTGCCCAGCTGATCCACCACGATATAGGCATCCTGTTCCGCACCCAGCTTGCTCCAGATGCGCTGCGCCAGCAGCTCGGCAAAGGAGGTGCCGGTGGCCCGCTGTACCACCCAGGCCAGGACGTCCGAGTTGACCGTTCTGTAGGCGAAGGCGTCGCCGTGCTGCCCCTCGGGTTGGACCTTCTGCAGGAAGGCGTACAGCGAGGTTGCCCCCTTGTAGTCGGCCGGACGCGGGATCAGATTGCCGGCACGGGAGTACTCCCAGATCTCTGCACCGGGATCGGTGTAGGTTTCCGAGTAGCGAATGGCGGTGGTCATGTCCATTACCTGACGCACGCTGGCATCGCCAAAGCCGCTGTCTGCCAGCTCCGGTACATAGCTGGCGACGCTCGCCTGTTCATCCAGCACGCCTTCTTCGACCAGCATCGCGGCCAGGGTGCCGATGAACGATTTGGTGACTGAAAAGGCCATATGCGGGCGATCGGCCTGTAATGCACCCATGTAGCGTTCGTACACCACCTTGCCGCGATGCAGCACGATGATGCCGTCGGTGTAGTTGGCGTCCAGCGACTGGGCCCAGGTCATGGAGGTGCCGTCGGCCAGTTGGAATTCAAGTGCGTCGATATCCGTGCGTGGCGCCTGCGGCAGCGGGCTGGCGGCCGTGCCCGTGCGGCCCACCGTAGCGGTCGGCAGTAGTTCACGAATGTGCGAGAAGGCCCAGCGGGTGTGCGGGAAACGCAGATAGTTGTTGAAGGTCACCTGTTTGTCGGCGGCCGGCGGAAAGCCTTGCATCCAGCCCATGACCTGCGGGTCGCTGGCCTTGGCATCCAGCGGCGTTTGTGCGCTGGCGGGGCCGGTCATCAGGCTGCCGAGTAGCAGGGTAAGGCAGCCGAGCTGCCGGCGTGTCGCTGGTTTCATGCGATGGATTCCTTTGCTCTTGTTGTTCTTTCAGTATCGGTTGGTGCTATATGGATAGTCCAATGCATCTATAGTTGGTTATTAATGCGATGAGTTCATCAATAGACCTGCGGCGTCTCGGTCATCTGGTACTGCTCAGCGAGGAGTTGCACTTCTCGCGTGCCGCCAAGCGTGCGCACCTGTCCCAGACGGCGTTCAGCCGCAGCATCCAGTCGCTGGAGAGTGACCTGCAATTGCGTTTGTTTGATCGGGGCACGCGCAGCGTGCAGCTGACGGCGGCGGGCCGGCAGCTGCTGACTCAGGCCCGCGACCTGCTGCGACGTGCTGACAATCTCAACGCGTCTGCCCAGTACCTGGCTAATGCCGAAGGCGGCGAGCTCAACCTTGGCGTAGGGCTGATGGCTGCACACAGCTTCATGCAGACGGTGCTGCCGAGGCTGCGTCGGGAGTGCCCCGGCCTGCGCCTGAATGTGGAGGTCGACCATTGGCAAAACCTGCTGCGCCACCTGGAGCAGGAGCGTATCGAGTTTCTGGTGGGCGGGACTGGCGAACGGCACGAAGACCTGCGCTTGCAGGATCCGCGCCTGCAGGTCACGGCATTGCCCTCCAGACAGACGGCCATCTACTGTCGGCGCGGGCATCCGTTGCTGGTGGCAGACTCACCGGTTCAGCCTCAACGCCTGCTGGGGTATCCCTGGTCGGCGGCGTTGCTGGACGATACCTCGGTGCTGCAGTTGTTTGCCTTGCTGGGCTTGCCGGCCGAGACTCGCCCTCCGGCGCTGATGAGCTGCAACAATCTGCACCTGCTGCGTGAAACGGTCTTGCACAGCGATTGTCTGCTGTACACCTGGGAGGGCTGGCTGGGCGAAGAGGTGCAGTCCGGTCGCCTGCTGGATCTGACGGAGCGGCTTGCCCCGGAACTGCCCGCGCGGAGCTATCAACTGCGCAGCCACCTCATTCAACTGACCAACCGCACGCTCTCGCCGCCAGCGCAACGCGCACTGGCGATGATCCTGCAGGCCGGCGGTCAGTCGGACGGCGCTATTGCCTGATCGTGCAAGGCTGCCGTGGTATTGGGCTATCGGCTGGCGCGGCGCGCTGGTTATCCTTGTTCCCATCTGTCTGTAGATTGCGCAGTGGCGGGACGCGGCTTTAGCGTCGCTGAGTGTCTCATTTCCTGAGGCTGGCCTTTATCTGTGTCACACCTGCCACAGCTGCTAGATTGATTAGAAAAAACCAAGAAACCCGTAGCCTGACGAGGTTCCAATGATTCAGTTATCCGTGAACGGTGCCCAGCATCAGCTGGACGTGCCTGATGATATGCCGCTGCTCTGGGTGGTGCGTGACGTGCTGGGGTTGACCGGCACCAAGTTCGGTTGCGGCATCGCTCAGTGCGGTGCCTGTACCGTGCACCTGGACGGCGAGGCGGTACGTTCCTGCGTGCTGCCGGTCAGCGCGGCTGCTGGCCGGGCAGTTACCACCATCGAGGCTGTTGGTCAGTCTGCGCTCGGCGCCCAGGTGCAGCAGGCCTGGCTGGACCATGAGGTGGTGCAGTGCGGCTACTGCCAGTCGGGGCAGATCATGTCGGCTACCGCGCTGTTGCAGCGCCAGCCCGCGCCGAGCGACGCCGAAATTGACGCGGGCATGGCGGGCAACCTGTGCCGCTGCGCCACCTACACGCGCATCCGCGCGGCGATCAAGGACGTGGATGCCGGAGGTGCCGCATGAGCCCGTCAGACAATGGCGTATCACGCCGGCGGTTTCTGCAAGGCTCAGGTGCCGCATTGGGCGGGCTGGTGCTCAGCACCTGGCTGCCGGGCTTTACCCCGCACAGCGTAGCGGCCGAGGTGACCGCCGCCGGGCGCCTGGGGGATCAGGCGCCGCGGGGCTACGGCGCCTATGTACGGGTTGGGCATGACGGCCTGGTGACGGTTATTTCGCCCAAGATCGAAATGGGGCAGGGCGCGCATACTGGCATCGCGATGATGGTGGCCGAGGAGCTGGAGGTGCCGCTGTCGTCGGTCAGTGTCGAGGATGCGCCGCCGGACAGCGACCTGTATGCCGACTCGCTGATGCAGTTTCAGGCCACTGGTGGCTCCACCTCCACCCGGCATTCCTGGCAACCGCTGCGTGAGGCCGGGGCAACTGCGCGGCTACTGCTGATTCAGGCTGCGGCGGCGCGCTGGGGTGTGGATGCCGCGCAGTGTGAGGCGCGTGAAGGCGTGGTGCACGGCCCTGCTGGCCAGCAATTGCCCTACGGCGAGCTGGTGGATGCCGCCAGTGCATTGCCGCTGCCGGAGTCGGTTGTGCTCAAGACGCCGGAACAGTTCCGTCTGCTGGGCACGCCGGCGCCCCGTTTGGATACCCCGAACAAGGTCAGCGGCAAGGCGCAGTTCACCATCGATCTGCAGGTGCCGGGCATGCTGGTGGCCTCCACGCTGACCTGCCCGGTGTACGGCGGCAAGCTCAAAGCGGTTGATGCCAGCGCAGCGCGGCAGGTGCCGGGCGTGCGTGACGTTGTCACCCTGGAAAACGCCGTGGCGGTCACCGCGACCAACTATTGGGCCTGCCAGCAAGGACTCAAGGCGCTGACCGTGGAGTGGGATCTGGGCGAGCACGCGGGCATCGACTCCGAGCAGCTGGATGCGGCGCTGCACAGCGCCAGCAGCAAGGATGGTGTGGTCGCGCACAGCAGTGGCGACATCGACGCGGCGCTGAGTGGCGCGGCCAGCACTTTCGAGGCGGTGTACGAGCAACCTTTCCTGTCGCACTCACCGTTGGAGCCCATGACCTGCGTGGCGCAGGTGCGCGCCGATGCCTGCGAGCTGTGGGTGGGCACCCAGGTGCCAGCGTTCGCCCAGCAGACCGCTGCAGCGGTGAGTGGTCTGCCGCTGGAACGTGTGCAGGTGCACAACCAGTTGATCGGCGGCGCGTTCGGCCGGCGGCTGGACTTTGACTTCATTACCCAGGCGGTAGCGATTGCCAAGCAGGTTGATTATCCGATCAAGCTGATCTGGAGCCGCGAAGAAGACATGACTCACGATATGTATCGCCCGCACTATGTCGATCGCCTGACCGCGGCAATCGATGCCGAGGGCAAACTGCAGGGCTGGCAGCATCGCATCGCCGGTGCCTCGGTGCTGGCGCGCTACATCGGCAGCCTGCCGGAGAGCGGCGTGGACAGCGATGCGGTGGAAGTGGCGATCGACCCGATTTATGCGCTGGACAGCCTGCAGGTCAACTACATCCGCGAGGAGCCCAAGGCGATCCCGGTGTCCTGGTGGCGGGGCGTTGGGCCGCTGCGCAGCACGCTGGCGCTGGAGTGCTTTATCGACGAGCTGGCGCACAAGACGGGCAAGGACCCGGTTGACTATCGACTGGCGCTGATGGGCCAGCATCCGCGTGCTCAGGCGGTGCTCAAACTGGCCGCCGAAAAAGCCGACTGGCAGACGCCGTTGCCTGCCGGGCAGGGCCGAGGCATCGCGGTGAGCGCGGTATTCGGCAGTTTCGTTGCGACCGTGGTCGAGCTGGAAGTGCAAGCGGACAAGGGCGTTCGCATCAAGCGCCTGGTCAGCGCCATCGACTGCGGCCTGGTGACCAACCCCACCTCGGTGCTGGCGCAGATTGAGGGCGGCACCCTGTTTGGCCTGTCAGCGTCGCTGTTCAACGAGATTACCCTTGAGCAGGGGCAGGTGCAGCAGAGCAACTTCCACAACTACCGGCAACTGCGCATCAATGAAGCGCCTGGCGTCGAGGTGCATATCGTGCCCAGCAGCGAGGACCCGGGCGGGGTCGGTGAGACCGGCACTGCGCTGATCGGCCCGGCATTGCTCAATGCACTGGCGGCTGCCAGTGGCGAGCGCCTGCGCCGTCTGCCGCTGAGCCGCGCTGGATACTTCCCGGTAAAAGGAGCCTGAGCCATGCATTCGAGCAAAACCCTGTTTGGCGGGCTGGCTCTGGCCGCCCTGAGTCTGCACGTACAGGCCGATGATCAGGCGCTGATCGAGCGCGGCAAGTATCTGGCGGCAGCCGCTGACTGTGTGGCCTGCCACACGGTACCCGGCGGCGAGCCCTTTGCCGGTGGTGTCGAGTTCAAGCTGCCGTTCGGCTCGCTGTATTCGCCCAACATTACGCCGGATCAGCAAACCGGAATCGGCGACTGGAGTGATGCCGAGTTCCTCAGTGCCCTGCACGAGGGTGTCGGCAAGGACGGCAAGCGCTACTACCCGGCGTTTCCCTATACCTCCTACACGCTGATGCCGGATGACGAGGTGCAGGCGATCAAGGCCTATCTGTTCAGCCTGGAGCCGGTCAGCAATACAGTGCCGGAGAACACCTTGAGTTTCCCCTACAACCAGCGCTGGGGCATGTTCTTCTGGAACCTGGTATTCCACGACAACGAGCGCTTTGAGCCTGATCCGTCTCAGTCCGAGGCGTGGAACCGCGGCGCCTACCTGGTAGAGGGCCCTGGCCATTGCGGTGAGTGCCATACGCCGCGCAATTTTGCCCAGGCGCTGAGCAGCAGCCAGCCGTTGGCCGGCAATCTGGTGCAGGGCTGGCAGGCCTACAACATCAGCAGCGACCCGGCTCATGGTATTGGTGCCTGGTCGCCCGCCGAGCTGGTCAGCTACCTTGGCAAGGGCTATGCCCCGGGCAAAGGTGTAGCGAGTGGGCCGATGGGTGATGTGGTCAGTCACAGCTTGCGTCACTTGAGTGACGACGATTTGTCGGCCATCGCGACCTACCTGCTCACCACCGAGCCGCAGAGCGAGGGCGTGAAGCGTCCTGACCCGGTGTCGGCCAGTGCTGAACCGGTGAGTGATGCCGGTTTGGGTGGCCAGTTGTTTGCCGGTGCCTGTGCGGGCTGTCACAGCTGGGACGGCAGCGGCACGCAGAGCCCGGTGGCGACCCTGTCCGGCCTGAAGACCGTGAACGACCCGGCCGGCACCAACCTGCTGAATATCCTGCTGCGCGGGCATACGGCGCCTGAGCTGCGGGTGGACCAGCAGATGCCCAACTTTGCCAAGGCCTATCAGGATGCCGAACTGGCTGCCGTCGGCAGTTTTGTGCTGCAGCATTTTGGCCAGACTGGCGCCAGCCTGAGTGCTGACGACGTCGCCGCGCGGCGCGGCAACACAGGCCATTGAGCCAGTTTGGAGAGCGGGTATGAGTGGGCTGGAGCAATTGCTGGAGGCGGTCGACTCGGCCCAGGCGCTGGGCGAGGAGGCCGTGCTGGCCACTGTGGTCAAGGTAGAGGGCTCCGCCTATCGCCGGCCTGGCGCGCGCATGCTGATCAACGCGCTTGGGCAGACCGCTGGCACGGTCAGTGGCGGCTGTCTGGAGAGCGAAGTGGCGCGCACCGCCTGGTGGCTGACCGAGCGTGGCCCGGCGCTGCGCAGCTACAGCACCGCCGAGGATGCCGAGGACGGCGACGCGGCAGTGCGCTTTGGTCTGGGCTGCAACGGTACCGTGCACCTGTTGTTCGAGCGCGTGCACTCGCCTGCATGTCAGTTGTTGCTGGAGGCCTGTCGCGACCTGTCCGTGCCCAAGCTGCTGGCCACCGTGGTCAACGGGGGGCAACCGGAGTGGCTTGGCCAGCGCCTGCTGCTGGAGCGCGACGGTGGCTTGCGCGGCAATCTGCCGGCGTCGGTGCGGGCGCTACTGCTGCCGGTGCTGGAGCAGGCGTGGCATGCCCGGCGGGCCAGTCTGCATGCCTTTGAACTGCCTGACGGCACGTCGCTGGACGTGCTGGTTGAGCCGCTGCGGCCCGCTCTGCGCCTGGTGATCTTTGGCGGCGGTCATGACGCGCAGCCGCTGGTGCGCATGGCGCGGCTGCAGGGCCTGCATGTAACCGTGGTCGATAGCCGTGCCCACTTTGCGCGAGCCTCTCGCTTTGCTGATGCCCATGTGGTCCTGCACCAGGACCTGGCGACGGCGGAGCACCTGATGCCACTGCTGGAAGACGCCGCCGTGGTCATCATGACCCATAGCCTGCAGCAGGATGCCTGCTGGCTGGCGCTCGCGCTACGTTCATCGGCCTGTTACATCGGTCAGCTGGGGCCGCGCGAGCGTACCGAGCGGCTGCTGGCCGGCGTCGAACGGCCGCTGCCAAGGCAGTTGCACTATCCGGTTGGGCTTGATCTGGGCGGCGATACCCCGGAGGCCGTTGCCCTGTCGGTGCTGGCCGAGATCACCGCGGTGCTGCACCAGCGCCAGGGCGGTAAGCTGCAAGCGCGGCGTTCGGCCATTCATGACCCGGTCACCGTTGAACGGCACGCCCGGGTTGCTTCCCTTTCCTTGAACGAGAATAGCTAGATGTCTGACACCATCACCATTGTTGCCGTACTGCGCGCTGCTGACGGCGCCGCAGAGAAGGTTGCGGGTATTCTGCACCGCGCCGTTGCCCCCTCCCGTGCCGAAGCCGGTTGCCGGGGCTATGTGCTGCACCATGACCGCAGCGATCATCAGCGCTTTGTGTTTGTTGAACAGTGGGCCGACATGGCGGCCATTGAGGCACACCGCCAGGCGCCGCACTATCTGGCGATGGGCAAGGCGCTGGACGGTCTGATCGCCGAGCGCGAAGTCATGCTGCTGGATGCAGTGCCCTGACTACCCGCGTGGCGGCACTGATGCTGGCTGCCGGTAGTAGCCAGCGTTTTGGTAGCGACAAGCGCCGGGCGCCGTTGGCCAGCGGCCAGAGCCTGCTGCAGACCGCCGTAGAGCGAGCACTGAGTGCATTCGGTCAGCTCACGCTGGTGCTACGCGAGGGCGATGACCCGCTTGCCCTGGGCGTGCCTGAAGGCGTCGATGTCCTGTTCAACCCCCACAGCGCGCAAGGCATGGCCAGCTCGCTGGTGCTGGGCGTGCAGCACTTGCAGCAAGGCGGCGCCGCGAGTGTGGCCGTGCTGTTGGCGGATATGCCCTGCCTGCAGGACAGCACGCTGCAGGCGCTGATCGCGGCGAGCGACTCGGGCCTGATTGTGCAGCCGCACTGGCAGGGGCAAGCGGGGCACCCGGTGCTCTTTGGGCGGCGTTTCTGGCCGCAGCTGCTGGCGCTGCAGGGCGACGTCGGCGCCCGCGCGGTTGTGCGGGCCCATGCCGATTGCGTTAAGGTGCTGGCGGTGGCTGATGCTGGCGTCTGTCTGGATGTCGACGAGCCCGCCGTGTTGGCCACCCTGACCCCTTCGATTTGATCTTGCAGGAGAAGCCTGTGCCTTCGGTGTACCTGGCCGGATTCGATGTATTTCACCCCGACGCGCTGGCGCGCGGCGCTTATCTTAAACAGCTGTGCGCCGAGCATGGCCTGCGCGGGCTTTATCCACTGGATGCGCAAGTGCCGGCCACGGAAACCCAGCCGGCGCAATGGATTTGCGATGCCAACCTGCAGGCGCTGCGCAGCGCCGATGCGGTCCTCGCCAATCTGGCCTGCTTCCGCGGCGCCGAGCCTGATTCGGGCACGGTGTTTGAGGTGGGTTTTGCCTGCGCGCTGGGTAAGCCGGTATGGGCCTATTTCCCCGAGCAGCAACCGCTGATCGAGCAGATCCCGCATGATAGCCAGGGGCGCTGCGCTGATGGCTTTCAGGTAGAGGACTTTGGCTTGCCGCGCAACCTGATGCTGGCGTGCAGTTGGGCCGGTGTCAGCAGGTCCGCGGAGCAGGCGGTGATTGGCTTGGCCCGCTGGCTGCGTGCTGCCTGAGGCGGCTGTGTTCAGTCTGTCGGGGCCGGAGCCTGGGCCGCAGACTGGTAACGGTCGACGATACGCTGCAGCTCGCCGTCGCTGCGCAGTTGCTCCAGCGCAGCGCTCCAGGCGTCGACCACCCGGTCTTCGCTGTCCAGGCTGAAGGCGATATAGAGCGGCGCGTGCAATAGCTGGATGGGGATGCGCCGCAGGGTGCCCGGCGCAATATCAAACTGTCTGCTGTAATGCGCGACGCCAATGTCCGTGTCGCCCACAATGATATCGGTGCGCCCGGCCAGCAGCATCTGATAGAGCTGTTGGGTGCCAACCGCGCTTTTGTCGAGGTTGCTAAAGCCCATGCCTTCGAGGCTGGTCGGCACCAGGCCGGCGTGCCGGGTGGTGATGCGCGGCGCCGCATACAGCTGCTCGAGGGAGTTGACGGGCTTTGCATCAGCCCTCTGGTAAGGATAGATGGCCTCGTCCAGCAGCGGCCCTACCCACTTGTACAGCGGCTCGCGCTCGGCGGTGCGAAACATCGAGAACATGATGGTATGAGGACGCTGCTGCAGCTCTCGGCTGGTACGCATGCTGGGCAGCATTACCAGCGGAAAGCGGTCGCCGGTCCGCGTCATGATGGCCCTGATAATGTCGGTGGCGATGCCGACGATCTCGCCGTTTCGCTGGAAGTTGTAGGGTGCCCACTCTTCGGTCACCACGCGGTATGGCTGGGCGAGGGCGGCTGGGGCAAGTGTCAGCGCTAACAGGGCTGCACACAGGCGCGCGTATTTCACAAGGCTCTCCTGCTGCGACGGCTGGCGTTGGGAGTTGCTCTGTATAGCATAGACGCTGGCTGAGGCGATGGGGCAGAACTGCCGAGGGAGGGAAGCATGGTGGGCCCACCAGGACTTGAACCTGGGACCAAGCGATTATGAGTCGCCTGCTCTAACCAACTGAGCTATAGGCCCTTGCTTTTATAACGCGGTGGATTATACGGGGTGCGAGCTCTGGTGACTAGGCACTGCCTTGAGGAAGGCGGCGGCGAATTGGGCGGGTGGCAGTGGCGAGCTGATGAGGTAGCCCTGCACGCTGTCGCAGCCTTGCTCCAGCAACAGCTGCCGCTGCTCGGGCGTTTCTACGCCTTCGGCGACGACGTTCATGCCCAGGTTGTGCGCCAGCACGATAATGGTCTGGCTAATGGCAGCGTCGTGGTGGCTGCCTGGCAGGCCGGAGACAAAGCTGCGGTCGATCTTCAGGGTGTCCAGCGGCAGTTCCTTGAGGTAGGCCAGCGAGGAGTAACCGGTGCCAAAGTCGTCGATGGCCAGCTGAATGTTCATATCGCGGAACAACTCAAGCAGATGAATGGCTTCGCGGTTCTGGTTCATCACAAAGTCTTCGGTAATCTCCAGCTCCAGCAGCTTGGCTGGAACCTGGTGTTCACTCAGGGCGCGCCGCAGGTCGGTGACCAGTTGGGTGCCGACCAGTTGTACCCCGGAGACGTTGATGGCGACGCGCGGCAGTGCCAGGCCCGCCTGGCGCCAGGCGGCGATCTGGGCGCAGGTGAGGTCGATGATGCGGCGGCCCAGGTCGACAATCAACCCGGTTTCCTCCGCCAGCGGAATGAATTGGTCAGGGTCAACCAGCCCGCGCTGCGGGTGCTGCCAGCGCACCAGTGCCTCGACACCGTTGAGGTGGCCGGAGGCCAGATCCTGCTTGGGCTGGTAGTACAGGATAAATTCGTTGCGCTCCAATCCGCGGCGCATGTCGTTTTCCATCTCCATGCGATGCTGGGCGCTGACGGTCAGGTCGCTGGTGTAAAAGGCATAGCGGTTGCGGCCCTGATTCTTGGCCCGGTACATGGCGGCGTCGGCGTGCTTGATCAGGCTGTCTACATCCTCAGCGTCACGCGGGAACAGGCTGATGCCGATGCTGGCGCTGACAAAGAATTCGTGGCCGGCGCAAATAAACGAGCGGCGGAACAAGGCCAGCAGCTTGTCGGCCACCGCAGCGGCGTCGCCGTCGCTGTGCAGGCCGGGTAACAGCACGATGAATTCGTCGCCGCCATGTCTGGCTACGGTGTCGACCTCACGCAGGACCGAACACAGCCGCTTGCTGACCGACTGCAGCAGGCTGTCGCCAACCGAGTGGCCAAGACTGTCGTTGATCTGCTTGAAGCGATCAAGGTCGATGAACAACAGCGCGCCGATCAGATCTGGCTGCGGGTTGAGCTGACTGGTGTGCAGCGCATCGCGCAACCGTGTTTCGAACAGGATACGGTTGGGCAGTCCGGTGAGCGGGTCGTGGTGGGCCTGGTGATCCAGTCTGGCCTGGGTCTGCTTGAGTGGCGTGATGTCGCTGAATACCGCGACCAGGTGGTTGAGGCTGCCGTCGACGTTGAGCACCTGGCTGATGTTGATCCAGGCGGCATACAGGTCGCCGTTGGCTCGGCGGTTCCATGTTTCGCCCTGCCATTGTCCGTGCTCGGCCACGGCGGCGGAGGCCTGTTCCAGGATGTGTCGGTCTTCCGTCTGGCTGCTCAGAAAGCCCAAGGGCTTGCCGATCAGCAGCCTCTCCGGGTAGCCGGTAATGCGGGTGAACGCCTGGTTGACAGCAACCACACGGCTGTTGGCATCGGTAATCAGCACACCTTCGTTGGTGTTCTCGAAGACGGTAGCGGCCTGCCGCAGTGAGCGCTCCATGGCGATGCGCTCGGTGACATCGCGGGCGATGCTCAGCATGCAGTCCTGATTATCAACGTTGATCGCTTCGGTGCTGATTTCGACCTGGCGCACCTCGCCGTTGGCATTGGTTACCTGAGACAGCATGTTGCGTACGCGACCTTCGCGCTGCAGTGTCTCGATCATGCGGTCACGGTCCTCGGCGATGCTCCACAGGTGCAGTGCCAGGGTAGTGTTGCCGACCGCCTGCTGCCGGCTGTAGCCGGTGATTTGCGTGAAACCGTCGTTGACGTCGAGCAGCATGCCGTCGCTGGCGCGGGTAATCAGCAAGCCGTCGGGAGAGGCGTGAAAGGCTCGGGAGAACTTCTGTTCCGACAGGCGTAGTTGTTCCTGGGTGACCTTGAGCGCGGAGATGTCGCGAATCACGACCATCAGGATGGCGCGTTCCTCCAGCGTCACCGCACGGGAGGACAGCAAACCAGTGAACTGGCTGTCGTCGGGGCGGCGGAACTGAACCTCCACGTTGCTTTCAGCCTGGGTATTCAGGCGCTTGAGCAGCGCGGGGCCGGAGCTGGGGTCGGCCCAGATGGTTAGCTCGGTAGCGGTTCGGCCGAGGGCGGCTGCGGCAGGAATGCCAAACTGATCCTCAAAGGTGTTATTGACCGACAGCAGCCGTCCGTCGTCAGCGCTCGCCAGCACAATGACGTCGGGGCAATTGTGAAACACCGAGGCAAACTTCTGCTGCGAAGTGCGTAGCGCCTGCTCAACCAGCTTTTGCTCCTGAATATCGATCAGCAGCCCCTGCAGGGCGACCGCCTCGTATTGCTCAGCGCTGACACTGTTGATCACGGCGCGTACCCAGGTGGCCTTGCCGCAGGGGTGCTGTAGCCGAAAGTCGAAACTGCGACCCTGGCCACCATCAGCCTGCTGCCTGAGCTGCTCCTGTACCCGCACGCTGTCGCGGGGGTGCAAGCGTGCAAGCAAAAAATCCGGTGCTAGCCAGTCACTGATGGGGAGGCCCAGCAGGTCGGCTGCATGGGGGGAAACGTAGGTGAAGCGCAGTGAGGGGTAGGTCATTTCCCAGCTCACGACATGCAGATTCTCGACCAGGCTGCGATAGCGGTTTTGCTGGTGGTCAAGCAGGGCCAGGGTGGCCTTGTGGCGTCGCTGGGCCCGGCGACGCAGCTGGTTCAGGCCGTGCGCGGCCAGCAGCAGTGCGCACGAGAGCAGCAGCATGCCGACCTGAGAGACAGGTACATCCTTGAGTGGCGCGGCGACAGCGGTTTGACACCCTGCGCCAATGATTGCCAGAGCAGCAATACTCCCTGTGGCGGCTTTCATCAAGACAACACCCTGCATCCATGGCGTGACGATAGTATTGTGCCAGTTTAGTCCGATGCAAGGGGCGATGCCCAGCAGCAATGCCGCAGGGCGCGCCGGATGCAGCGCATGGCACTGCATCCGGTCGCAGGGTGGGTTACTCGCTGATCTGGATGCTGCTCTCCAGATTGGCAGCGATATCCTCGGCGGTGTAGGGGAAGGCCAGCCACTGCTTGTCGGAATAGGCCTGGGTGTAGTCCGCGTAGTACGGACTGGTGGGATCGGTGGACTGGGAGTGGCTCAGCAGGGTGAAGGCCCTGACCGGCTCGCCGTCCGGAAACTCCACAATGTGCATGTAGGAGTTGCGCAGCACGGTGAAGTACCCCTCGTTGCCTTCGCCGCCATACTGCGGGATCTGCTCGCCGGGCTTGAGGTAGAACTGCACCTCGCGCAGCGGCGCGTTGAGCGCAATGTTGCGGTTCTCAAGATCGGCCAGGGTCTCGGTGAAGGCGACCTTGAGCTGATCATGCAGGCTGCTGTCGGCACTCAGGCCGTCCGGCGTGTTGACCGGATCGTCGGCGTCAAACGCAGTGGCGTACAGGTCGAGGTCTTCAATGCGATTCCACAGCGCAGTCCAGATGTGGGCGCCCACGGTGTCGAGGTTACCGGTATCGTTCCAGCTGCCGAGGATCTGGCAAGCCTGTTGTTCACGCTCTGGACCATTGGCATCACACACCACGCCAAGCACGCTGTCCTTCAGGCGTTCGGCGCTGTAGACCCGGCTGTTGAGCACGATCTCGCGCAGGTTGTCGCTGGAGGCCAGGAACCCGTTCAGGCCGTCGCTGGCGTTCAGGCGGTCACGCACCAGGGTGTGGCCCATGCGGGTACGCAGGCTCTGCTCGTAATCCTCGCGGCCGATGATGCCGGCGTAGCCGGTCAGCGGATTCTCCGGGTTGCTGAGCCAGTAGCTGTCGTTCATGTTGGCGACGTAGTCGCGGCTGAACAGGCTGGGCAGGTTACCGGGGCCGAAGGCGCCGGGCTGTGCCGCGTCTGCATCGGTTTGCCAGTCACATGCAGCGCGGCTGCCGTCCAGCAGGGGCAGTCCAGGTGCCACTGCCATGACCGCCTCACCCGCGCCGGGCACCAGGCAGGTAGCCAGCATGCTGTCCGGTACGTTGGGTACCACGGTGATATCCGAATACAGCGCCCGCGGGTCGCCGCGACCAATGGCCGTGGTATTGACCCAGGGAATGCCAACGTACTCGCGGGTAATGTTGTAGAAGTCGTCCAGCGACTTGGCCTGGTCCCAGGCGAAGAAGTTCTGGAAGGCGCGAGTGTTTTCCAGATTGGCGTCACGCAGGGTATAGGCGACCTGATTGCCCCAGGCGGGCAGACCCAGTCCGCTCAGGTTGATCATGGGGCCGTACTCGGAGCGGTACATGGTGCGTGTGACCGGTTGCAGGTTGCCGTCACCCTGTTGCACCTGCACGGTGATTTCGACCGGTGTCATGGCAACGTTTTGGCCGTCCTGCACGTAGCTGGTCGGGTCGCCGCTTACCAGCTGCAGCTGGTACAGCGTAAAGCGCCGAGCGGTCGATACGGTGTGTGCCCAGGCAACGTTGTCGTTGAAGCCCATCAGTACCATGGGCGCGCCCATGATGGCGGCGCCGGAAATGTCCATGACGCCGGGCACGGTCATGTGTACCTGATAGAAGCGGTCAACGCCCAGCAGATACCAGTGCGGGTTGGCAAACAGCAGGCCGCCGCCAGACTCGGTGGCGTCTGCGCCAAAGGCAAAGGTGTTGCTGCCGATACCGGCTTCGCGGCCAAGCAGGAAGCGGTCCGAATCGATTTCCGGCTCCTCGCTGGGCAGGCTGCGCAACATGCGAGCGTTGGCGGACGGCGGCTGGGCGGCGGCGATTTCTTCCACCCAGTTGGCGCTGCTGGCGGCCAGGTTGAGCGCTACCAGGCGGCGCAGTACGTCGGCTTCGGTGATGGTGGTCAGCCACTCGGCGTTGCGGCAATCCAGATGACGGTCGGGGTGTTGTCCGTCCTGAATCTCCTCGACGTAACGGCTGTAGCCGGCGGCAAAGCCTGCGCTCAGCTCGAGTAGATCGTCGGGTTGCGCGGTGGTGAAGTTGTCCAGCTGCTGCTCGTCGAGCAAGAAGCGGAAGAAAAAGTCGGCTTCCAGGTTGGTCGGTGTGCCGAAGGTGCCCATGATGGCAGCCTGTTCGTCTGGTCCGAAATAGCGCGAGCGCTCGCCATTGAAGGTCACATAGGCGTCGGCCAGTACGCAGAGGTTGTCTTCGGCAATCGCGTAGCCATGGCCGTAGCCGGCGCCGCCAATGGTGTCGGCGCTGATGTGTGGGATGCCATAGGTGGTGCGTTCGATGGTAGCGCTGTACGACGGGCTGGTGTCGTTGTCACTGCCTCCGCCACTCCCTCCAATCTTGCAGCCAGACACAAGCAGGGCGGCCGCCAATAGGCAGGCCGGTCGGGTGTACTGCATAGTCACGTCCTCTTGTTTTTATTGGTTCAGGCAGATGCCTGCGCACCAGACTAGGGCAGTTACTGGCGCGGGACTTGAACGCAGCGGCTATTTGCCGGGGCAAAGGATGGCAGAAGAGGGTAGTTGAGGCGCGCAGCCGTCACAGCATGTGCACCTGCACAGACTTGGCGACGTAGGAAGGCGTCAGGCCAAAGAACTGTTTGATGGTGCGGGTCAGGTGCGCGGAGTCGGCAAAGCCGACGTCGTAGGCCACGGCGGACAGGCTCTCGCCCTGGGCGATCAACTCGACTGCTCGGCGCATGCGCGCCCAGAGGATGTAGCTTTTGATCGACAGCCCCAGCTTTTCGGAGAACAGGTGAGAGAGGCGGTCGGCAGACAGGCCGACTTCGTCTGCCAGCTCGGCTACGGTGCTGGTCAGCGGCAATTCGCGCTTGATCTTCTGGGCAATATGCAGCGCACGGATGTCCATGTTCAGGTTGATGGGCTGGTAGCCGCTGATAGCCCTGGGCATGCGGGTGGTCAGACGGAACAGCAGGTCGCGGCTGCAGGTGCCTTGGCCGATTCGGCGCAACTCATCTTCTTGCAGGCTACCGGGCTGCAGGATCACCGGCTTGACCGGCTGCTTGCCAAGAAAGTGCGACAGGGCGTGAAATTCATAGCTTTGCGGGTCGTAGTTCAGCGACAGCAAGCCGGAGTCGGGGGTCTCCAGCGAGCGCGAGGTTTGCCGGGCGACCAGTGCGGCCTGATAGCGCTGACGTCGGCCGCTGGCGTCGCCGAGCGCAAAGCCGGCCGCGTCGAGGGCGATTAGCAGTGTCACGGTGTGACGCTGGGTCAGGTCTGACGCCATGCCCGCTGTGATGTAGAGAAAGCGGTCGTCCCAGACGTACAGATGGTTCTGATGCTGCATATCCTGATGCTCACAAGCCGGTTTTATCGTTATTGGCTGTGCGACTGTAGCAGAAAGCAGAAACAAAACGCCCGGCTCAAGGCCGGGCGTTGTAGCCGCATACTGCGTGCTTACTCGTCGAGGAAGCTGCGCAGGTGATCGCTGCGGGTCGGATGGCGCAGCTTGCGCAGCGCCTTGGCTTCGATCTGACGAATCCGCTCACGGGTAACATCGAACTGTTTACCAACCTCTTCCAGCGTGTGGTCGGTGTTCATGTCGATGCCGAAGCGCATACGCAGGACCTTGGCTTCACGGGCAGTGAGGCCGGACAGGACGTCGCGGGTCGCTTCCTTGAGGTTCTCCACGGTAGCCGAATCGATCGGTGACTCCATGGTGCCGTCTTCGATGAAGTCGCCCAGATGCGAGTCTTCATCATCACCGATGGGGGTTTCCATCGAGATCGGTTCCTTGGCGATCTTCAATACCTTGCGGATCTTGTCCTCAGGCATTTCCATGCGCTCGCCCAGCTCTTCCGGTGTCGGCTCGCGACCCATCTCCTGCAGCATCTGGCGGGAGATACGGTTGAGCTTGTTGATCGTCTCGATCATGTGCACCGGAATGCGGATGGTGCGCGCTTGGTCCGCGATGGAGCGGGTGATCGCCTGACGAATCCACCAGGTGGCATAGGTCGAGAACTTGTAGCCGCGACGGTATTCGAACTTGTCCACCGCCTTCATCAGACCGATGTTGCCTTCCTGGATCAGGTCAAGGAACTGCAGGCCACGGTTGGTGTACTTCTTGGCGATGGAGATCACCAGACGCAGGTTGGCCTCGACCATTTCCTTCTTGGCGCGGCGGGCACGGGCCTCGCCGATGGACATGCGACGGTTGATGTCCTTGATCTCGGAGATAGTCAGGCGCGAGGCTTCTTCCAGCTCGGCCAGCTTCTTCTGGGCGCGCAGGATGTCGCCCTTGAGCGCTTCGAGGCCTTCGCTGTAACGCGGCTTGTCGGCCAGCAGCTCGTCAACCCAGCCTTCATTGATCTCGTTGCCAGGGAAGCTGCGCAGGAAGTCGGCGCGCGGCATGCGAGCGTCACGCACGCACAGCTGCATGATGGCGCGTTCTTGCTGACGAATCTGGTCCTGGGCACCACGCACGCGGGTAACCAGCGCTTCGTACTGTTTGGGGATCAGCTTGATCGGCATGAACAGGGTGGCCAGAGCCTCCTGCTCGGCGACAACCTTCGGGTTGTTGCGCGGATGCTTCTTCAGTGCCTTTTGCAGCTTTTGCAGTTGTTCTGCAATGGCGCCAAAGCGCAGACGGGCTACTTCCGGATCCGGACCGCCGTCGCCCTCGTTGTCATCATCGCTGTCGTCATCGCTGTCATCTTCTTCCTCGTCGTCGTCCTCGGACTTTTTCTGGTCCTTGGCCTTGGCGGCGGGAATGTCAGCGTTGTCGGCGCCGGACATGCCGTCGTCATCAGGGTCGATGTAACCGCTGAAGATGTCGGACAGGCGGCCACCTTCTTCGACTACGCGAGCGTAGTCGGCGAGGATGCCGTCAACGGTGCCGGGGAACATCGAAATGGCCGCCATGACCTCGCGAATGCCTTCCTCGATACGCTTGGCGATTTCGATCTCGCCTTCGCGGGTCAGCAGTTCGACGGTACCCATTTCGCGCATGTACATGCGCACCGGGTCGGTGGTACGACCAATGTCGGTTTCAACGGCGGCGAGGGCAGCGGCAGCCTCTTCGGCAGCGGCTTCGTCGGCGTCGTTGTCAGCCAGCAACAGCGCGTCGGCGTCAGGTGCTGCTTCGAACACCGTGATGCCCATGTCGTTGATCATGCGGATAATGTCTTCCACCTGCTCCGGATCGGAGATATCCTCGGGCAGGTGATCGTTGACCTCCGCATAGGTCAGATAGCCCTGTTCGCGACCACGTGCGATGAGCTCTTTGAGACGGGATTGCTGTTGCGCTTTTCCGGACATAACAACCCTTGTGGATGCCTTGGTGTGCAAAAAAGTGAGCTGCGGATTATACCCTGATTTCAGCTGCCGACGCCACTTGAAGAGGCTGTCAGCTGTCGCCTTTCGCCATGTTGCGGCTATTCAGAAGGTCCCGTAGCTGTTGCTTCTCCTCGCTGGAGAGTGGTTCTTTGACCGATTTGTCGAGGAGCTGTTCGATGCGACGCTCGGATTGACGAGCGGATAACTTGTTTATGGTGTCGAAAAACTGTTGTTCAAGGTTGGCGCTGGGAATATTCAGCAGCCACTCCTGTTCAGCCAGGCGGTTGAGCTGCTCGCCGAGGGCGGTGCCATGCCAACGTGCCAGTAGCTCAATTGTAGTCAGCCCCGGCTGTTTCTGCGCCGCCTCGATCAGTGCGACCAATAGCCGCGCTTCATCTTCGTTCTCGTCTGCCAGCTGATTGGCCTGCTGCACATGCGCCGCCAGGTGCGGGTGGTGCAGCAGGGTGCGCACTGCCTGCAGTAGTGGACTGTCGACCGCGCGTCGTGGCCCCTTGTGGCCTGCCGGACGGGCGTCGCGCGGACGGTCTTTGCGCCATTTCTGTCGGCCTTCACCCCAGTCCTTGTTCTTGCCTTTGCCCTGCTGTGGTGGTGGCGGGCTGTCCATACCTTCGGGCAGGTAGTAATCCTGGTCCGGTGCCTCGCGTTCGCTCCAGTCATCCCAGGCGCCGGCGGGCAGGTCGTCGTAGCTGGGGCCGTGCTCTGGTGCGGCCGGTGTTTCATCCGGCAGGCTGGCGGGTACGACCTCATCCAGATCGACGCCGGTCTGCTGCTGCAGCGACTGGCGTAGCAGGCGGCGCAACAGGCTGCCTGGCACCTGCTCGATCAGTGGCAGCGCCAGAGCGGCCATATGTGCCTTGCCTTCCAGGCTGTCGGCCCCGGCTTCCTCGGCCAGGTGTCGAAACAGGTAGTCGGTCAGCGGTTGGGCGTCGCGACTGAGGCGGCGCCGGAAAGCGTCCGTGCCTTCCTCGCGAATCATGCTGTCCGGGTCCTGTCCGTCGGGCAGGAACAGAAAGCGCACGTGGCGGCCGTCTTCCAGTACTGGCAGTGCTGCGTTCAGTGCGCGCCAGGCTGCTTGGCGGCCGGCGCGGTCACCGTCGAAACAGAACACCACGCTGTGTACCAGGCGGAACAGTCGCTTCAGATGGTCTTCGCTGGTGGCGGTGCCCAGGGTGGCGACGGCATTGGTGACGCCGTGTTGTGCCAGGGCGATGACGTCCATGTAGCCTTCGACTACCAGGATTTCCTCAAGCTGGCGGTTCTGCTGCTTGGCCTCATACAGCCCGTACAGCTCCTGGCCCTTGTGAAAGACCGGGGTCTCGGGGGAGTTCAGGTACTTGGGTTTTTCGTCACCCAGTACCCGGCCACCAAAGCCGATGACGCGGCCGCGGCTGTCGCGGATCGGAAACATGATGCGATCGCGGAAGCGGTCGTAGCGCTTGCCGCTATCCGGATTCTCGACCACCAGGCCGGCTTCGATCAGCGCCTTTTGCTCGCTGGTGTCGCGGCTGAGGTGCGACATCAGGTTGTCCCAGCCCGGAGGTGCCAGGCCCAGGTCATACAGCTTGGCGATCTGACCGGACAGGCCTCGGCCCTTCAGGTAGCCCACAGCGCGCTGGCGTTGGGGGTGCTGGCGCAGTTGCTGTCGGTAATAGGCGGCGGCCTGTTCAAGCAGGGCGTAGAGCGGGTTGTCCTTGCGCGGCGCCCGTGGGCCCTGGCGCTTGTCGCTGCGCTCCTCGTACTGCACCTCTACGCCGGCCTGGCGTGCAAGCTCTTCCACCGCCTGGGGAAACTCCAGGCGATCAAAGTCCATCACGAAGCCGAGCGCGTTTCCGCCAGCGCCACAGCCAAAGCAGTAGTAAAACTGCTTGTCCGGGCTGACGCTGAACGAGGGCGATTTTTCGTTATGGAACGGGCATAGGGCGGAGTAGTTCTTGCCGGTCTTCTTCAGTTTCAGGCGCGAGCCGACCGTCTCGACAATGTCGGTACGGGCGAGCAGGTCGTCAATGAAGCTCTGAGGAATAAGTCCGGCCATCTACCTGTCTGTCCTGTGCGGCAGCGCGGCCTGGCAGGCGCACGACGCTCAAGTGGACCATAAACGCAAAAATCCAGCCAGTTCCTTGCGGAAGGCCGGACAGATGCGTGTTCCAGTCGAATATCAGTCTGCGCGATACGCCCTGTTGACTATCGGTGGGCCTGCGATCAGGCCCGGCAGAACTGAGGCGTGGAACTCAGTACAGACGCTCGCGGCGACGTTGCTCGCGCTGGATCTTCTTGGCGTGACGCTTAACAGCGGCAGCAGCCTTGCGCTTGCGCTCGGTAGTGGGTTTTTCATAAAACTCACGACGGCGTACTTCAGCCAAAACACCGGCTTTTTCGCAGGAGCGCTTGAAACGACGCAGGGCCACGTCGAAGGGTTCGTTCTCTTTAACTTTGACGGCAGGCATGTCGTACCTTTCTCAAACGTTGGTAATCTTGCCCCAGGCAGCTGGCCTGCGGCGATTGCATTTCAAGGGACGCGGATGTTACCGCCTTCATTGGATAAATGCAAAGGCTATGATGCCCATAAAGGCAAAAAACTGGCCTGTGGGCGCTGGGCTGATTATGATGCGCGGCTTATGACATCGATGTGAAACGAGGCACAGGTTAAGTCATGCGCGTCTTGGGTATTGAAACCTCCTGCGATGAAACCGGTATCGCACTGTATGACAGCGAGCGCGGCCTGCTGGCCGATGCGTTGTTCAGCCAGATCGATCTGCACCGTGTGTACGGCGGTGTGGTGCCCGAGCTGGCCTCGCGTGATCACGTCAAGCGCCTGGTGCCGCTGATGCGCGAGGTCTTTGCCAACGCCGGGCTGCAGCCGGGCGAGGTGGACGCTGTCGCCTACACGGCCGGCCCGGGGCTGGTCGGCGCGCTGCTGGTCGGCGGCGCCTGCGCCCGAGCCCTGGCCTTCGCCTGGGGTGTGCCGGCGCTGGGCGTGCACCACATGGAAGGGCATCTGCTGGCACCGATGCTGGAAGAAACGCCGCCGGCCTTCCCCTTTGTTGCGCTGCTGGTCTCCGGTGGTCATACGCAACTGGTGCGGGTGGATGGCATTGGCGAGTATGAGCTGCTGGGCGAGTCGCTGGACGACGCTGCTGGCGAGGCATTCGACAAAACCGCCAAGTTGATGGGGTTGCCGTACCCCGGCGGTCCGGAGATTGCCCGGCTGGCCGAGCAGGGCCGTCCCGGTGCCTTTGTTTTTCCGCGTCCGATGACCGACCGGCCAGGCTTGACCTTCAGTTTCAGTGGTTTGAAAACCGCTGTGCTGACAGCCTGGCAGGCGTGTTCCGAGCAAGGTGAACCGGATGCTCAGACCTTGGCTGACGTAGCCCTGGGCTTTGAGACGGCGGTGGTCGAGACGCTGACCATCAAGTGCCGTCGGGCACTCAAGCAGACGGGACTCAAGCGGTTGGTGATTGCGGGGGGCGTGAGTGCAAACCGTCGCCTGCGTCAGCAGCTCGAAAGCATGACCGCCGAGCTCAAGGGCAATGTGTACTACGCGCGGCCGGCCTACTGCACCGACAACGGCGCGATGATTGCCTATGCCGGTTGCCAGCGGCTACTGGCCGGTCAGCAGGACGACGGCGGGATCGAAACCCGCGCGCGCTGGCCGATGGAGCAGTTGCCGCCGATTGCCGTCAAGGCCTGAAGCGGTTTTCTACACCCGCCAGCAGGCGGCCGATATTGAGGCGATGGCGCAGCAGGATCAACAGTACCATCAAGGTCACCGGCAGTAGCAGGCTGGGTGCCAGCCATGCCAGTGACGGCGGCAAGGACAGCGCCGCCAGCAGGGACGCCAGCGAGGCGATGCGTTGCCAGTAGAAGGTCAGTAACCAGAGCGTGGCGGCGATCAGCGCGGCAGGCCAGCAGAGCATCAGTGTGACACCGGCGGCGGTGGCGACACCTTTGCCGCCTTGCAGGCGATGGAAGATGGGCAGAATGTGGCCGCATACGGCGGCGAGTCCGACCCAGCCCTGCTGCAGGCTGGACAGCTCGGCGTAGCGGGCCAGCGCGACTGCCAGCGCGCCTTTGCCCAGGTCGCCAGCCAGGGTGGCCAGCGCCAGGGAGCGGTTGCCCAAACGCAGCATGTTGCTGGCGCCGGGGTTGCCCGAGCCCAGCTTGCGCGGATCGGGCAGGTGGCGCACACGGCTGATCAGCACGGCGAAGGAGACCGAGCCGAGCAGGTAGGCGATGATCAGCCAGAATAGAAAGTGGGTATGCATGCAGCTGCCCCGGGCAAAATGACGTTTGATTGTAGTCGACACGGGAGCGTGCTGTGGATCAGGTTTTTATCAGAGGGCTGGCGGTGGACACGGTGATCGGTGTCTACGACTGGGAACGCACCATCACCCAGCAGTTGGTCTTTGATCTCGACATGGGCTGGAATATTCGCCCGGCGGCCGCCGAGGATGAGCTGGCGCATACGCTCAACTATGCTGCCATCAGCGAGCGGCTGCAGGCGTTTGTCGAGCAGAGCCGCTATCTGCTGGTAGAAACCTTGGCCGAAGAGCTGGCAGCAACGCTGATGCGCGAGTTCGGTATCCCCTGGTTGCGCTTGCAGGTAACCAAGCCGGGCGCCGTGCCGGCAGCTGCCGGCGGGGTCGGCGTAATCATCGAACGGGGAGTCAAAACCGCGTGACCAGGGTTTATCTGGGCATCGGCAGCAATACCGGCCGTGAATATCACCTGCTGCGCGGGCTGGATGCACTGAGCGAGCTGTGCGGTGAGCTGCAGTTGTCGCCGCTGTTCGAGAGTGATGCGGTTGGTGTGCTGGGCAAGCGTTTTTACAACATGGTGGTGGGGGTAGAAACGCACCTGAACCTGGCTGACCTGAACGCGGCGCTCAAGGCGATTGAAGCCGCGTGTGGTCGCCGTGAGTCACCGTTGCCGGGCCGCATCACCCTGGATATCGACGTGCTGTGCTATGGCGATCTGAGCGGCGTGCATGACGGCATCGTGCTGCCACGCCCTGAGGTCACCCGCAATGCCTTTGTGCTCTGGCCGCTGGCCCTGCTGGCGCCCCAGCAGCGGTTGCCGGGCGCTGGGCAGACGTTTGAACAGCTGTGGGCTAACTGGCAGGGCAGCCAGTCACTGTGGCCGGTGGCGTTCAGTTGGCGTGATCGCGAGCTGACGCCTGGGCATCTGCTGGCTGACCATCAGCCGCGCGAGGCCTTGTAGTCACTCAACGCTTCTAGCCGTGCCTGCTCCAGCGCGCGGCCCATGTCGGCTCCCTGCAGTCCCTTTTCCAGCAACGGTTGAATGTCCACGCCGCGTGCGGCTCCTGCCGCGCCGCGCAGGTAGTCCGCCTGCGGGTAGGGGCGAGTCTCAAACCCGGTGCGACCTTGCGCGTCGGCGATGCATACCGCCAGAAACTGCTCGAAGCGCTCCGCTCGGCGGTAAATATCCAGCGCCTTGAACAGTTTGAGCAGCGTTTGCGGGCGCAGCTCCAGTGCGCGATGGCAGTGGGTGTGGTACTCGCAGGCCAGATACGCCAGCTCTTGGCAGTCGCGCGGCGCCTTGCAGCGTTTGTTGACCGCTTTCACAGCCTTCAGGCCGCCAGTCTCGTGTCCGTGGTGTTTCGGCCAATGTTGCGGTGGCGTCAGCCCCTTGCCCAGATCGTGCAGCAGGCAAGCCCAGCGGGCTGGCAGCGGCAGGTGCTCTCTCGCCGCAATCTGCAGCACCTGGAGCACGTGCACGCCGGTATCAATCTCCGGGTGGTGCGCTTCGGGTTGTGGCACCCCAAACAGCGCGTCGACCTCTGGCAGCAGCTCTGCCAGCGCGCCGCAGTCACGCAGCACCTGGATGAAGACATCCGGGTTGGGTTCCATCAGGGCGCGGCTGATTTCCTTCCAGCTGCGCTCGGCAGTCAGCTCCCTGAGCTCTCCTGACTCGCTCAGCTGGCGCATCAGCGCCATGGTGTCATCGGCCACGCGGAAGCCCAGATGGGCGTAGCGCGCTGCAAAGCGGGCTACCCGCAGTACGCGCAGCGGGTCTTCGGCAAAGGCGGGGGAGACATGGCGTAGTGTCTTTGCCTGCAGGTCCTGCTGTCCGCCATAGGGGTCGATGATCTGCCCGTCTTCGGTCTGCGCCATGGCGTTGACCGTCAGGTCGCGGCGGACCAGATCTTCTTCCAAGGTGACGTCCGGGCTGGTGTGAAAGACGAACCCGCCGTAACCCACCCCGCTCTTGCGCTCGGTGCGGGCCAGCGCGTACTCCTCGCCGGTTTGCGGATGCAGGAATACCGGGAAGTCCTGCCCGACCGGCTTATACCCCGCCTGTTGCAACTGCTCCGGCGTAGCGCCTACCACAACCCAGTCGCGTTCGCTGACAGGCAGGCCGAGCAGTTGGTCGCGGACGGCGCCGCCGACCAGGTAGGTGGAGTAACTCTCAGGCATCGACACGATCTCTGGATAAAGGGGGGTAGATTCAAGCTTCAAGCTGCAAGCTGCAAGCAAAACCCGCGCGGTGTCGAGTCGCGCGGGTTTTCTTTTGGCTGCGTATCGCAGCAGAATCTTGAGAAACACTTGGCGGCCTAGCGGCCGAACTCATCCTGATCAGGCTTGCAGCTTGCAGCCGGCGCTCTGCGCCGTCAGATCGGCGGTATATTCAGATCAAATTTGGGCAGTCGCTCTTCCTCCGGCTCGGGGCGTGGGGGAATGTGGGCTTCGCTGATCACGCGGTTGCCGTCGAGGCTCTGCAGGTGGATATCGAAGCCCCACAGCCGGTGCAGGTGGCGCAGCATCTCGTTGGTTGACTCGCCCAGCGGCTTGCCCTGATGTCGTTGGTGACGCAGCGATAGCGAGCGGTCGCCACGGCGGTCCACCGACCAGACCTGGATATTGGGCTCGCGGTTGCCGAGGTTGTATTGCGCTGCCAGCAACTCGCGCACGGCGCGATAGCCGCTGTCATCATGAATCGCGGCAACTTCCAAATGGTCGTCGGCTTCGTCGTCGACGATGGCAAACAGTTTGAAGTCGCGAATCACCTTGGGCGACAGGTACTGCAGGATAAAGCTCTCGTCCTTGAAGGTGCGCATGGCGAACTTCAGCGTTTCCAGCCAGTCACTGCCGGCAATGTCGGGGAACCAGCGGCGATCTTCCTCGGTCGGGTGTTCGCAGATGCGGCGAATGTCCTGCATCATGGCAAAGCCCAGTGCGTAGGGGTTGATGCCGCTGTACCAGTTGCTGTCGAACGGCGGTTGATAGACCACGCTGGTGTGTGACTGCAGAAACTCCATCATGAAACCGTCGGTGACCTTGCCCTCGTCGTACAGGTGATTGAGCAGGGTGTAGTGCCAGAAGGTAGCCCAGCCCTCGTTCATCACCTGGGTCTGGCGCTGCGGGTAGAAGTACTGTGCGATCTTACGCACGATACGCACGACCTCGCGCTGCCAGGGCTCCAGCAGCGGCGCGTTTTTCTCAATGAAATACAGCAGGTTTTCCTGCGGCTCGCTGGGGTAGCGCACTGCATCATCGGCCTCGGTGTGATGGTGCGGGTTGACCGGAATGGTGCGCCATAGCTCGTTGACCTGGCGCTGAAGGTGTTCTTCGCGCTCGCGCTGGCGCTGGCGTTCCTCGGCAGCAGAGATCGGGTAGGGGCGTTTGTAGCGGTCAACGCCGTAATTCATCAGCGCGTGGCAGGAGTCGAGCAGATCCTCGACGGCGTCGATGCCGTAGCGCTCCTCGCACTCGCTGATGTACTGCTTGGCGAACACCAGGTAATCGATGATGGCGCTGGCGTCGGTCCAGCTGCGGAACAGGTAGTTGCCCTTGAAAAAGGAGTTGTGCCCGTAACTGGCGTGGGCGATCACCAGTGCCTGCATGCACATGGTGTTCTCTTCCATCAGGTAGGCGATGCAGGGGTCGGAGTTGATGACAATCTCGTAGGCCAGGCCCATGTGGCCGCGACGGTAGCCCTTTTCGGTGGCGAGAAAATGCTTGCCGTAGGACCAGTGGTGATAGCCCAGCGGCATGCCGACCGAAGCGTAGGCATCCATCATCTGCTCGGCGGTGATGACCTCGATCTGATTGGGGTAGGTATCCAGGCCGTAGACCTCATGGGCAATCCGGCCGATCTCCTGGTCGTACTCGCGGATCAGCTCGAAGGTCCACTCTGAACCGGTGGAAATAGGCGTGCGGCTCATGTCGCCATCCTCTTCTGGAACAGCTTGCGAAACACCGGGTAGATGTCCCCGGCGTCGACGATCTGCTGTTGGGCGAAGCTGTCGGCAAAGTGCTCGGCGACCGCTTCGTACTCGTGCCACAGGGTCTGATGCTCGCGCGGGGTGATTTCCACGTAGCAGTAGTACTGCATCGCCGGCATGATCTGGCGCACCAGCAGGTCGCGGCAGATCGGCGAGTCGTCGTTCCAGTTGTCGCCGTCGGAGGCCTGGGCGCAGTACAGGTTCCACTCGCCCGGCGGGTAGCGGTCCTCGATGATCTGTTGCATCAGCCGCAGGGCGCTGGAGACGATGGTGCCGCCGGTTTCGCGCGAGTAGAAGAACTCCTCCTCATCCACCTCCTTGGCGCTGGTGTGGTGACGGATGAACACCACGTCGATGCGCTCGTAGTTACGGCGCAGGAACAGGTAGAGCAGGATGTAAAAGCGTTTGGCCAGATCCTTGGTGGCCTGGGTCATGGAGCCGGAGACATCCATGAGGCAGAACATCACTGCCTTGGAAGATGGCGTGGGCTGCTTGACGATCAGGTTGTAGCGCAGATCAAAGGTGTCGAGGAAGGGGATGCGCTCGATGCGATTGCGCAGCGCGGAAATCTCTTCCTGCAGGCGCTGGATACCGCTGAGATCATCCGGGTGATCAAGCCTGAGCTGTTCGAGTTCGGCGCGCGCCTCGCGCAGCCGCTTGCGGCTGCCGCCGCCCAACGCGATGCGGCGGGCCTGGGCGGCGCGCATGGAGCGGACGATGTTGATGCGAGAGGGGTTGCCCTGCTGGCTGATGCCCGCGCGCACCGGCTTGAAGGTATCGGTACCGGTCAACTGGCGCTTGACCAGGTTGGGCAGGGCGAGGTCTTCGAACATAAAGTCGAGGAATTCGTCCTGGGTGATCTGAAAGACAAATTCGTCCATCCCCTCGCCGCTGTTGCCGGCTTGGCTGCCACCCTGACCGCCGCCACCGCCCTCTGGGCGAGCGATGCGGTCGCCGCTGGCGAACTCGCGGTTGCCCGGGTGTACCTGGGTCTGGCGACCGCCCTTGCCGTGATGAAAGATGGGCTCGTCGATATCGCGATTGGGGATGCTGATGCTTTCGCCGTGCTCTATATCGGTGATCGAGCGCCGCCCGACGGCGTCTTCGACCGCCTTCTTGATATGTGATTTGTAGCGCCGCAGAAACCGCTGACGGTTCACGGTGCTCTTGTTCTTGCCGTTCAGACGACGATCAATCACGTAGCTCATTCAAGGCCCTCCGGGCCAGCCGCAAGCCATAAGCTGCAAGCTTGAAGCTGGCCGTGCTGCTATCGGGCGCCGCGCAGAGTCTCAGGCGGCGCCGCGCTGCTTGCCGCTTGAGGCTTGCGGCTTGTCGCTGCCCAGTCAAGGCGCAGCCGTCACTGGGCTTTACGCACCCGCAGATACCATTCCGACAACAGGCGCACCTGCTTCTCGGTGTAGCCGCGCTCGACCATCCGATGCACGAAGTCGTTGTGCTTCTTCTGGTCTTCGGTCGAAGCCTTGGCGTTGAAGCTGATGACCGGCAGCAGGTCTTCGGTGTTGGAGAACATTTTCTTCTCGATCACCACGCGCAGCTTTTCGTAGGACAACCAGCTCGGGTTCTTGCCGTTGTTGTTGGCCCGCGCGCGCAGTACGAAATTGACGATCTCGTTGCGGAAGTCCTTCGGGTTGCTGATGCCGGCGGGCTTCTCGATCTTCTCCAGCTCCTCGTTGAGCGAGGCGCGGTTGAGGATCTCGCCGGTTTCCGGGTCGCGGTACTCCTGATCCTGAATCCAGAAGTCGGCGTAAAGCACGTAACGGTCGAAGATGTTCTGGCCATACTCGCTGTAGGACTCCAGGTACGCGGTCTGGATTTCCTTGCCGATAAACTCGACGTAGCGTGTGGCCAGGTATTCCTTGAGAAAGCGCAGATAGCGTTCGCTGACGTCGTTTGGAAACTGCTCCTGCTCGATCTGCTGCTCCAGCACATACAGCAGATGCACAGGGTTGGCAGCCACCTCGGTGGTATCGAAGTTGAATACCTTGGAGAGGATCTTGAAGGCAAACCGGGTCGACAGACCGTTCATGCCCTCGTCGACGCCAGCCGAGTCACGGTATTCCTGGATCGACTTGGCCTTGGGGTCGGTATCCTTCAGGTTCTCGCCGTCATAAATGCGCATCTTCGAGTAGATGTTGGAGTTCTCCGGCTCTTTCAGGCGTGACAGGACGGTGAACTGGGCCAGCATCTTCAGCGTGTCGGGCGCGCAGTGGGCATTAGCCAGCGAGCTGTTGGTCAGCAGCTTCTCGTAGATCTGGATCTCGTCGGTGACCCGCAGGCAATAGGGCACCTTGACGATGTAAATGCGGTCAATGAACGCCTCGTTGTTCTTGTTGTTGCGGAAGCTGTGCCATTCGGACTCGTTGGAGTGGGCCAGGATCACGCCGTTGAACGGGATCGCGCCCATGCCCTCGGTGCTGTTGTAGTTGCCTTCCTGGGTGGCCGTGAGTAATGGATGCAGCACCTTGATCGGTGCCTTGAACATTTCGACAAACTCCAGCAGACCCTGGTTGGCACGGCACAGGCCGCCTGAGTAGCTGTAGGCGTCCGGGTCGTTCTGCGGAAACTCTTCCAGCTTGCGAATATCCACCTTGCCGACCAGCGAGGAGATGTCCTGGTTGTTCTCATCGCCGGGTTCGGTCTTGGCGACGGCGATCTGCTGCAGCACCGAGGGGTAGAGCTTGACCACCCGGAACTGGGAAATATCGCCGTTGAACTCGTGCAGGCGCTTGACCGCCCACGGCGACATGATGCTGTTGAGGTAGCGCTGCGGGATACCGAAGTCTTCTTCCAGAATGGCGCCGTCTTCGCTGGCGTTGAACAAGCCCAGCGGCGACTCGAATACCGGTGAGCCCTTGATGGCGTAAAAGGGGACCTGTTGCATCAGCTCCTTGAGCTTTTCGGCCAGCGAGGACTTGCCGCCACCGACCGGGCCCAGCAGGTAGAGAATCTGTTTGCGTTCCTCCAGGCCCTGCGCGGCGTGTTTGAAGAAGGAGACAATGTGCTCAATGGCGTCCTCCATGCCGTGAAAGTCGGCGAACGCCGGATAGCGCTTGATGATCTTGTTGGAAAAAATCCGCGACAGGCGCGAGTCCAGTGAGGTGTCGATCAGTTCGGGTTCGCCGATGGCCATCAGCAGGCGTTCGGCGGCGGTGGCGTAAGTGGTCGGGTCGGTTTTGCACAGCTCCAGGTACTCCTGAAGGCTGTACTCTTCCTGCCGGGTGGCTTCAAAGCGGTTCTGAAAATGACTGAAAATGCTCATGACTCGACCTCGCAGCAGCTGAGGTCGCACCCACCTGTGGCGCAAGTCAGGTAGGTACAGACCCCCGGGATGAGGTCTGGCGCTTCCGGGCAGCAGCCCGCACGACGCGCTTTACCGGGCGACGGCATGTCCTGATGCGTGAATCCCCCAAAACGCAACTGCGAGCATGGTCAGGAGTCTGTCGGAGGCGCCGGGCGGCCAATCGGTGACTGGTCGGACGGTGGATCCGGCAGGCTCCCGTGTTTATCGGAAGCCGGCAGACCGACGTTCTCTTTCTTGATTCGCCTGACTTCAGGATAGATGCAAATACGCTTGGCAACAGAAGATTTCACAGGAAATTTTGTTGCAAGAGTGTGAAGGCGCGGCTGGCGGGGCTTGCGGGCGAGTTGTTTATACGGGTTGTGGAATGAGTTTTGGTCGTTGCGCAAAAGTGCTGTTGTCATGGCGCGGTCCTGCAGTGCGCAGGATCAGTGCTTCGTTGCGAATCGGGTGGGCGAGTGTGCACTGGGGTTTGTCCCGTTTACGCGGGCGAGTAGCGCAGGGCTGACGGGAAATAGGACGGCAGCATGTTT